>JAHIRF010000006.1 GCA_018818785.1 Thermoplasmatota archaeon
GTGCTCAAGCGCGCTTTCCTGGTCATAGACGACTGGGAGCAGGCCAGCCATTCGGGCGAGATCAACGTGCCCCTCACGAAGGGAGAGCTGACCCGTGAGGATGTCAATGCCGAGATAGGTGAGGTCGTCGCCGGACTCAAGACGGGAAGGGCGAACGACGAGCAGGTGACCGTATTCTGCTCGACTGGCCTCGGTGTGCAGGATTCCCTGACCGCGAAGATCGTCTACGACATCGCGAAGAAGCAGGGGATCGGCAAGTCGATGCAACTGGTGCTCTAGATTAGTCATCGGAGCGCATTTGTGGCGTGCCACCAAACCCTGACAATCATCCTTTCCCCATTTTTGATCATCCGAGGCTCGATCAAGCATACTGACCGTCCTAGCATTTTCATGAATGAACTATAAGTCTAAAATGCTAGACACGCGATGTGGGGGTGGCCCGGTCTTTCGAGAAGGTCAGTATCATGCTCGAGATCGGGCGATCGATATCGGAACTAGGGGGAGTAATACCTGAGAAAGATAGCATTGGCATCATTGATGGCCGTGTTGATCATGGTACCCGTCATGCTAGCCGCCGCGCCCGCACGCGCGGACACGGTCGCGGACAGCTGGACGGTCATGGTCTACATGGACGGCGACAACAACGTGGAATCATACGCGCTTAGGGACCTCGAGGAGCTGAAATTGACAGGGTCGAGCGACAATGTGAACTATGTGGTCCTGCTGGACACGCTTGAAGGTCCCGCGGACCTCCTGTACGTGAACGAGGGCACGACGACGATCATAGAGGCATGGGGAGAGGTCGCAATGGACGACCCGGCGACCTTGACGGAATTCATCGACACCGTCGAAGGACTGTACCCGGCAACGAACTACTGCCTGGACATATGGGACCATGGTGGTGGCATCGCAGGGATATGCTGGGACGACACGTCCGGAATGAGCCAGTGCCTGACGATGCCCGAGCTCAGAACGGCCCTGGTCGATGCGGATTGCGTGTTCGATTCGATCGTCCTGAACGCATGCGTGATGGCACAGGCAGAGGTCGCGCACCAAGTGAACGGATACGCCGATTACGTGGTCTTCAGCCAGCAGAACATGTACGCGCTCGGTTGGCCCTACGACTTGGTAGCAGAGAACCTGAACGCCGAGCCGACTATGGACGGCAGGGCGTTCTCGTTGATGATGGTGGAAGAATACACCTCGTACTACCAGGCGATAGGCTACAAGGGTGTCACCATCAGCGTGTTCGACATGGCATGTCTCGGAGTACTCGCGGACGCGGTCAAGGACTTCGCGAACTCACAGATCGCGGTCATGGGCACATACCAGAAGGGGTTCAAGTTCGCCAGGATGGACACCGCATCTGCGTCTAACGCAGCTGACATCATAGGGTATGCCGAGAACGTCATCGCGAGCGAGAGGATCTCTGACCAGAACGTGAAGAACGCGGCTCAAGCGGTCATATACGCCGTCGATGCGGCCATCATAGCCGAATGGCACAGCGCAGACGTCGAAGGCATGAATGGTCTGGGCATCTGGTTCCCGACCAAGTCCGTGACATACTACTGGGGCGCGACCTACGAGGCCAGGTACAGGGCCCTGACATGGGACGCAGCCACCGGCTGGGCAGACTTCCTGGACGCGTATTACGCGAAGTAAGGTCCGGATCGCTACGGAACAAACCCTTTTCCAAAACCTATTCTCCCACCATACTATTTTTAGCTGGCACGCGATGTACGCTCGATGATCTGCCTAGGCATAGAGGGTACAGCCCATACCATCGGCATCGGGATAGTGGACCAGGACTGCAAAGTGCTGGCGAACATGTCCAGGATGATCGACGGCTCCAAGGGAGGCATACACCCGAGGGAGGCTGCGAACCATCATGCTGAGAACGTGGTCCCACTCATGCACGAGGCAGTAACCAAGGCAGGCATATCATACGATGAAATCGGCCTGGTATCGTTCTCTCAGGGACCTGGACTGGGACCCTGTCTGAGGACCGCAGCCACCGCAGCCAGAGGACTCGCACTAGCCCTTGAGGTCGATCTCGTTGGCGTGAACCATTGCGTCGCGCATCTCGAGATAGGTCGGAAGGTCACCGGATGTTCCGATCCCACACTGATGTACGCATCTGGTGGCAATACGCAGGTGATAGCGTACTCCGGAGGAAGGTACAGGGTCTTCGGTGAGACCATGGATGTGGGCATAGGCAACATGATCGACAAGTTCGGAAGGTCCGTCGGACTACCGTTCCCCGCAGGGCCGCACCTTGAAAGGCTCGCGAAAGGAAGCAAGGAACTGATCGACCTGCCATACAGCGTCAAGGGCATGGATGTCGCATTCTCAGGCATACTGACGGCGGCGCAACAACTCCATGCGAAGGGTGCAAAGCTCGAGGACCTATGCTACTCCATACAGGAGACCTGCTTCGCCATGCTCGTCGAAGTGACCGAGAGGGCCATGGCGCATGTGGAGAAGGACGAGGTGCTCCTCGGCGGCGGTGTGGTCCAGAACAAGCGTCTGCAGGAGATGGTCAGGATCATGGCGGAGGAGAGGGGTGCGAAGATGTTCGTCCCGCCTGGCTCGCTCTGCGTCGACAACGGTGCCATGATCGCATGGACAGGCATAGTCATGCACGGTGCCGGGATAACGACCAGGATAGAGGACAGCGTGGTCAACCAGCGATTCAGAACCGATGAGGTGGATCTTCCCTGGATGATGGGAAAGGTCTAGCTCATCGATTCTCCGATTCACATATCATGCGTTCCGTACCTTCCTTCTGAAGCGGTCTGAGGGGACGCGTATCTCGAACCTGACGCCTTCGCCCGTTCGACCGTTCTCGGATATTGTTATGCCAGTCATCCCCAGTATCTCCCTGATCAGAAAAAGCCCGTAGCCGGTGTGTAGACCAGCGCCATGCTCGAAGAGCTTAGGTCGGATAGCCTCGGATATGCCCGAACCGTCATCCTCGTATATGATGTGCAGACCATCGGAAGATTCGTGGTTGCTCATCTTGACTCGGGTTGCATTTTTTCCATGCCTGATCGTATTGTCCACAAGGTTGTGGAACACCTTTCCGAAGAGTGGGTCCGCGTACACCTCGTACTCACCCAAATCCGAATCGAGCGTGATTCCTGAGGGCTTCAGGATTCCTCGTTCGACCTCGACCAATCCATTCAGATCGAGCCAGGCGGGCATCTTAGCCCCGAAATCCTCGTAGGACTTCGTGAACTCCATCTCATGTGTGATCATCTTGACAGTGGTTCTGAGATGCTCGAAGAAAGGCTTCTGATTCTCATCGGTGGCGAGCTCCTCCGCCAGACCTCCGAAACCCTGCAAGACGACTAACTGGTTCAGGACATCGTGCCTGGTTGCAGAGGTCATCATCTTCAACTTCTTGTTGGCTTCCTCAAGCGCTGTGACGACCTTGCTGTTCCACAGGGAAATGGCTGCGAGGCTGGCGAACATTGTCGCGAGGTTCGCATCATTCTCGGTGAACCTGCCATCCTTGTTAGCCAGCCCGAGGAGTCCGACCGCACGGCCTTCGAGGATGAGAGGAGCGAACAGGACGTTCACGAGAGGTGCATGCCCAGGGGGCATGAACCTGGCCCATTCGCTGTTGTCGAAGTCGTTGTCGTAGACGACCTTCATTTTCTTGTATGCCTCGGCTCTGAGACCTCTTATCGGCATCGGAAGCAGAGGATCGACCGCGCACTGCGCGCCGCCCGCGTCCAGGAACAGCACCTCGTTCTCAGCGCCGTCGTTGCTCAGAAGAGCAACATATCCCGCGGTGGCACCCAGAGCATGCTTGCAACTGTCGAATATCGCTCTGGCCGCAAGTGGGAAGTCCTTCAACGTCAGTATGGACCATGCGCCCTTGAGCACTTCGTCCATTTCTCTTTGACTATAGGTGATCTCAGAAACCATCCTCGACACCCGATTCCATATGAGGAAGGTTCAGCACTTCTAAAAATATTATCCCATACGGATTTCGGATGGTCCGCGGATGTCCGTTCCTCAGGCCAGCTGTTTTCCGACGGTCTCGTCCACGCACTTCAGGAACTCTTCTTCCTTGCCCTTGGGCACGGTAGCTCCGGATGCGACCGAGTGTCCGCCCCCGTTGCCGCCCACACCCTCAGCGGCCTTCTTGAGTGCGGCCGACAGGTCCAGCCCCTTCGATATCAGATACTTGGTGCCCCTGCTGGACACCTTCACCTTCTCCTTCACGGTGGACAATGCAAGGGTCGGCCTCGACTGGTCGAGTATGTACTGCATCGCCAGCCCGCACTCGGCACCTGCGAGCGATGAGTCGGGGGCCGTGAAATATTGTATGTGTTCGAGCTCTTCGACCCCGTCTGATTCGATGCTCATGAGCTTCTCGAGGATGTTCTTGTTGTACTCGGTCCTGAGCTCATCCGCCTTCTCGATGGAATCCTTGTCACCCATGGACAGCGCGACGCCCAAGCCCTCGTGGTCCATACGTCCACAGGCGTTCAGAAGGTCCGCCAGGTCCGCGGCTCCAAGATCCAGGGACGGTATCCAGTAGACATCGGATACCAACTCCTCGACCGTCTCCGGCCTGCAGCCCTGGCCCATCAGCCTGAGCGAGAGCATCGATGTGAGCTTCCTGCGGAAGATGTCCTCCAGGGCGCCCATCGACGACGTCGGGTTCAGGCCGATCGATTCCAGGAAAGCGATGGCGTTCTCCTCTCGCCCGGAAAGGCCGACGAAATATGGGTCGACCGACTTCGCGATCGCGTCGAGTATTGTCTTCCCTTTGAGGTTGAGCCCTCGTTGGACGCTTATGATCTTGTTCTCAACGGCGTGATCGAGCACCTGCAGGTTCACGCCCTTCATGCCGCCCATGTGCTGCCTGTCGCCGATCATGCCTGCGATGGCGACCGGCGCGAGGTCCCAGTTCTTGGGGTCGAGCACTGCGGCGAGGAGCAGGCTCACGGTGGCTCCGCACGCTTCGGTCATCCCGTCCATGCCGTAGAAGTGAGGGTTGACCTGTATGACCTTCTTGGATTTCCTTATAGGTTTGTGATGGTCCAGGACGACGACCTTCGCATCGAGCTTCTCCAGGCCGTCGATCTGACCGCAACCCATGTCCAGGAACAGGATGGTCCCGCTGCCTTCCTTGGATATGCGCTCGATGGCCTCGGGATCGAGGCCTTTTATCATTGACAGATGGAACTGCTTGTTCGCACGCTTGAGTGCGCTGGCCATGACTGATGCGGCGGATAGTCCGTCCGCGTCGTAGTGTGAGATGACCCGCAGATGATCAGCAGCGTTGATAGCTCTGACTGCCTGTTTGAGCGCTTCTGAGAAATCCGCCGGGAGTGTCACGCTCCCGCTCATCGAAGCATCACTCGACCTGGAGCGCAGCCTTTGAGAGTGAGTAGTACCACGTCTCTGGGATAACGCCTTCCCGCTTGTAATACTTCACGAGTCTGCGTATCTTCGATTCTATGAGCATCAATCCTCGGGCGTTGTGAAGGTCCTTCTTGTTGGTCTTCAAGTGCCCGCTGAGAGAGACCGCCCCGCGCATCAAGCAGGTCAGATCCTCTGGGAAATCGAACTTGATGCCCTTGCTATCGCAGATCTCCTTCATGCTCATCCCGGTCGCGAGTCTGATGTTCGGTATGGCGTGCTGGTCCCTGAGAATAAGGCCGATCTTGGCCATGGTCACGCCTTCGTTCGCCATCTTAGCCACAAGTTCCTTGATCTCCTCTGGTGTCTGCTGAACCCATGTGGGATTCTTTGCCATCACGGGGCGCTTCGAACCCGAAGACCCCCTTCTGCTGCTGTGCATTCTTGACATCGTCGATCTACTCCGATTATGGTTTGACCTGTGGCGAGGCAGTGCCGTTTATACCCTTCATTCTTTTAAAGCTTTCTACAACAGCATGACCAATGGCCACCATCTTCCTGTACTCCACCTCTGGGAACGACAGGTCGTTTGGAAGCTCCTCGAAAGTCCTCACCTCGATTATCTCATGCGGCCGGTTGCATGTGGACTTTCCATCGGCGATGCCTGCGAACACGGTGCCTCCGTCGACCGCGATCGCACCAGCGATGGTCAGAGACATGCCGGTCTCCTCAAGGAACTCGCGTATGGCCGCAGCCTCCGGGGTCTCGTCCGGTTCTATCCTCCCTCCGGGCATCTCCCATGCCCGTCGGCGGTGCCGTACCATGACGAACGAATCGTCGATGAACGCGATGACATATACGAAGGGTTCCGCCAAAGGATATCACGCCTCTACGATGAACACCGCGTGATCCTTGGAATATTCATCGAGTCTCATCGTGGCCTTCACCGTCATGCCTTTTGACACGAGCTCCTTCCGCACCTCATCGTAGACAGACACAGGGTCCCTGTTGACATCCACGCTCCTGGACTTCAGCATCAGCATACCCCGCTTCGCGCCGAAGTGCTTCATGTTGCGCACGAATATCTCCGCCTGGTCCCTCTGCGCGATATCCTGGTACACGAAGTCCACGCCCTCGACCATGTGTGCATAATCCTCGGGCCGGGAAGCGTCCGCCATGATGGGCACCATGTTCTTCCTCGACTCGCACACGCCAACCAAGTCCCTGAACGACCGCGGGGAGACCTCCACGCAGAACACGAACCCGTCTTTCACGATATCGGAGACATGCGAAGCCGTGGTCCCGGACGCCGCCCCGAGATAGAGCACCCTGCTGGATCCGTCGATCCCGAAGTCCTTCGCTCCGAGCAGGATCATGGCAGCCAGCTTGGAGCGCTCAGGGTCCCATGCCCGGTACTGGATGCCCCCGAACTCCACCAATCGCTCGCCGTATACGTTCTTGTCCGGCGCGCCGTTGATGGTCACGAGGGTCCTGCCAGTGGTGAATGTTCCGGGAACGCCGTCGATCGATCTGAAAGGATTCTGGAAGGTGGCCATGCAAGGGTCTATACACTCCCAAATAAAAGAGTTATATGCCAAACATCATACAAACTCGCGATGGCGGAGGATGAGCTCAAGGAACAGATAGCCTCGCTCTCCGATAAGATGGAGAGCCTCGAGGAGTCGATGAGGATGGTCGCCGGACCGTACTCTCAGCTGTTGGAGTACATAGAGCGGTTCCAGAAGATCTCCTCGAGCTACTTCCGCCTTATAGACCTCTATCAACGGTACGGCGAGATATCCCCCGACCTGCTGGTGCCTGGGGTGAAGGATTCGATATCGAAGGAGGTCGTCAAGATACTCTTCGAGAAGGACGGACAGAACATCTCTCAGATAACCGAGAAGCTCAAGGACCGGAGGGGCAGCTCCTCGCGCAGGATCGTGAGGGAACGTCTGAAGATGCTGGAGGAGAGGGGAGTCGTCACGGTCAAGGGGAGCTCGAGAGCGAAGACATACTGGCTCACGGAGGAGTATGTGAAGAAGTGGTACGAGCTCCTGGGCGTCGGGACAAGCAAGCCAATCGGCCTCAAGAAGGACTGAGTGTCGGCCACTTCTTTCCAGTCGCGTATTATACTGATGCCAATCATATTAGACCACAGTGGGCAGAAGAGTGCCCAGGATTGGTGACAGAAATGGGAGATGACATGAAGCCGCAGGAGATCAAGGAGCTCTTGCAGGTAGTAGGGACGGAGATACCGAAGCTGGTTGAATCGATCATGAAGACCATGTACAACGCGGAAAACGCTGAAAGCATGGCGAAGGGCGTGGCGCAGTTCTACAAGTCCATGAAGGATGCTGGTATGGACGAAAAGCAGGCGTACGACCTCACTCAGCAATTCATGGCCAGCTTCAGTCTAGGCGGCATCATATCGAAGGCGGTCGCCGGCAGGGGCAGCAGAGACGATTGCGACTAGATAATCCAAGGATGAAATAGCGGAAGGCGGACGAAGATGACTGAGACAGGAGATGAGCGGAAGGACCTGCCTAGGATAATAGGCGCGGTCGGCGTCCATATCCCGGGCCTGGTATTCAGGCTCGGGATCACGTATCTGAAGTTGAAGAGGAATTCGAACAGGGCCTCGAAGCAGTTCACCAGCAGGTTGGAGCGCGAGGGCGTGCCACCAGAGCTGGCGAAGAGTCTCGGCGAGGCCTACGGCTCAGAGCTGAGCATCAGGAAGGTGCTCTCTGGCAAGGGCATCTCCATCGTCAAGAACATCAAGCAATGGTAATCGAGCCAGGAAAATAATATAGTCGTAGCATCTGATACGATGGCTGTGAAGGCCGTCCTGAACAAGATCGCGAACGAGATCATGGATAAGTACCGCGGACTGCCCAAGGATTTCGCAGGGCACATAGCGGTCGGCAAGGGTGCGAGCGGTTCAGACACATCCAAGATAGACAAGTTCGCAGAGGACGCCGTCCTGGAGTTCCTGGACAGAGAGGACGTGAAAATCAACGTGCTCAGCGAGGAGATAGGGTTCGTCGACAGGGGCGCCGATAAGGTGCTCATACTGGACCCGATAGACGGCACGGTTAACTGCGTCAGAGGAATCCCATTCTTTTCGATATCGATGGCCGTCGCCACGAAATCCATGAGCGATGCGGATCACGGGCTCGTGAAGAACCTGTACACGGGCGACACATACTACGCACGCAGAGGCGGAGGCGCGGAGCTGAACGGACACAGGATAACCGTCTCGAAGTACAACAGGGACGATTCCGTGTTCCTCATGTTCGACGGCAGGGACACAGCGCCTGAGTCGGCCAAGGTTAGAGAGCTGGCTACAAGGGTACGTACGATGGGCTGCGCGTCCCTGGAGATGTGTCTCGTAGCACAGGGCGCGGTCCAGGCGCATTACATGAACTGCTTGAGACACGACCGTAAGATCAGGATAGTGGACATCGCGGCTAGCACGCTCATACTGCGCGAAGCTGGCGGAGAAGTGTGCGACCTGAAGGGCAAGAGGTTGGATATGGAGCTGACCCTGGACGACAGGAGGAACTTCCTGGCGTACGGGGATCCGAGCATCAAGGAGTTGGTCTTGTGAGGATCGGTATTGTAGGCACTCCCGAACTGGAGAATTTCAAGGGCGTGGCGGTGAAGGTGTTGAAGGAGCTCAAGGGCCAAGACATCGTGTTCGAGGAGAACACCGCGAAGGCTCTGGGAAAGAAAGGGATACCGCTGGGCATAATCGATGCCGACTTCCTCATATCCATAGGCGGGGACGGCACCATATTGCGGACGCTGCAGAGGAGCAGCCTGCCCATACTGGGCGTGAACGCGGGCGTGCTCGGCTTCCTGACAGAGGTGGAACCCAATGAGATACCGGCATCGTTCAAGCAGCTGCTCAAGGGAGAGTTCACGGTCGAGAAGAGGTCGAAGCTGAAGGTCGTGTGCAACGGCAAGAGGCTCATGGACGCGACGAACGAGGCCGTCATACATACCGCACATATCGCGAAGATGCGGCAGTTCGTCATATCCGTTGACGGGATGCCCGCGACGAGCATGCGAGCGGACGGCATCATAATCGCCACCGCCACGGGCTCGACCTGTTACGCGATGAGCGTCGGCTCGTCCATCATAGACCCGAGGGTGCAGGCGCTCGTGATAGCCCCTATCGCGCCGTTCAGATTATCCGCCCGACCGCTGGTGGTGCCCGCCAAGAGCCATGTGGTGGTGACTATCCATGACCCCATGCCTTGCATCATGGTGCTGGACGGGCAGGAGGAGCAGATGCTGACGGGCAATGAGAAGATGACTTTCACATCGTCCGAGCACAAAGCGAAGTTCGTGATACTCAGGAGCGAGTTCTACAAGACGCTCGAGGAGAAGCTGATGGCATCCTCGCCACTTGTGGGGCACAGGCACTGAAGATCGTACAGAGTGGTTCATGACATGCATACGCTAGCAGTGACCGCCAATAAGTTGCCATATCCCAAGACATGGTTCGTCATCAGCACGATCGTGATCGCGGTCATCGTATCGGCCATGATCTATCTGGCATTCGATTCGCTCGAGACGTTCGCGAGGTACTTCTGGATGGTCGTAGCGGTACTGGTAGGCGTACCGCTCTTCCTGTTGAACATCCCACCGATATTCACGGACCACTACCAAGGCGAGAAAGGATTGAGGCTCAGGATGGGGCTGCTGATGAACTCCACGGTACCGTACGAGTGGATCATAGGGGTCACGGACGCCTCGGTCAGGTTCGGGAGCGTGAGGATAGGCATCGGGGTGAAGTACGCCCCGAAGCTGAAGACCGTGTTCGTCACATCATCTTTCAACGACCTCGTCACCCTGCATCTCGACGGCCCGAGGAACCTCGGAGGCATCATGAAGCCGGATGTGGAGAAGATAACCTTGAGCGTCAAGGACAAGGAGCATTTCGTTTCATCGGTGAAGGCCAGGGCGGGGATAGTCGAGGAGGAATGAGCACGCCACTGTTCGATTTCACCAAGAACAGACCGCAGGTCACGGCCATCAGGAAGCGTACCCTCAAGATGTTGCTCGAAGCGTCCAAGTCCAGCTATCCTAACGAGTTCGGAGGGATATTGAGGGAGGAGAAAGGCGTCATCACCGAGCTCATACTCCTACCAGGCACGATATCTGGTGAGCGGTCCGCGCTGTTCAAGCTGCACATGCTGCCCGTTGATTCCTCGGTGGTGGGCACCGTGCATTCGCACCCATCTGGTAGCTGCAGGCCGTCGGATGCGGACCTGGATCTGTTCAGAAGTTTCGGCTACTGCCATATAATCGTGTGCGAGCCGTATGATCTGAAGAGCTGGGCGTGCTACGACGGCTTCGGAGAGAGAAGACCTCTGGAAATCGTCAAGTGATCTTGATTCGTATCATGCCTGGTGCTTGAAGAAGTAGTTCAGCATCAGATATCGGTCCGGCTTCTTGGTGTTGACAAGCACCCGGACTTCTTCCCCGATGGATATCTTCTTCTTATACAAGGGCAGCAATCCAGAAATCGTCTTGGTCGTCGTTATCTCCTGGCCTTCGCAGGTGTATGCGATCTTCAGAGACACAATTTCTCCTTCTGTCTCGATATCAACCACTCGTCCGCGGAGCTCGATGCCGTTGCTCAAGAGCCTTGACCATAGCCTATATCGCCATGCCAAAAAACCGACCTGTGCTATGCTCATGAGCGAGAATACGAGCCCAATATATTCGAGATCCTCAGACGTCATCTGTTCTTCAACAGGTAACGCTGGATCGTCAGTGACCCAGCTCGACATCACCAAGAACAATACCCAGATCATGATGAGCGCGCCGATGACCGAGATTATGAATATATCCCTTAACATCAAACTGCTCAGCTTCAGCTCTCTGCCACCCAGGTAATTCAACTGCAATCGAACCTACCCACCTGTGCTCTGGAAGGAATTGGTGAATGTAATAATATACTTCGCTCAAAGCCTAGAATATCTTGCCTCAGAACACCTTGCTCCGGGGAGATATGGTACCCCTCGCGTTGGCGCCCATGCCAAGGAACGAGTTCTCGCCGATGATTGTGCCCGCATCGATGGTGGCGTTGATGCCGGTCTTGACATCGTCTCCCATGATGACGCCTAGCTTCCTCCTGCCTGAGCCGACCTTCTTGCCGTCGATGACCACGTACACTTCCTTCTCGTCAAGCCTTAGGTTCGCGACCTTGGTGCCCGCGCCGAAGTTGCACCGCTCGCCTATGACGCTGTCGCCGACATAGCTCAGGTGCGGTATCTTCGTGGAATTCATGATGACGGAGTTCTTGACCTCGGCGGAGTTGCCCACCTTGCACCCATCGCCTATGGAAGTACTGGGCCTCAGATACGCGTTCGGACCGATTATCGTGTTCTCACCGATGACGACAGGACCGACCACATAGCTGCCGGCGAGTATCTTGCTCCCTGCACCGATCTGCAACGGGCCTTCCACGGTCGCCTTCTTGGACACTTCACCCTTGATCTTCGTCGCGAGACCTTCCATCAGTATACGGTTGGCCTCCAGTATGTCCCAGGGTCTCGCGACATCTATCCAATCGCCCTTGAGCATATGTGTATAGATATGACTCTTTGACATGAGTATCCTGAAGGAGTCAGTTATCTCGTATTCACCGCGCACGGACTTCTTCGTCTCGGCTATGGCATCGAATATCTGCGGCTCCAGTATGTACGCGCCCGCGTTGACCATGTTCCCCTCGGGCACCTCTGGCTTCTCCACGATGTCCATGACGACGCCGTCCTCGACCCTGATGCACCCGTAGCGTCTCGGGTCAGACACTGACGTCAGAGCCATCACGGAACCCTTGACCTTGAGATGATGTTCCATGAGCCCCTTGACCGATTCCTTCGTCAGCACTACATCCCCGTACAGGCAGAAGAACGCGGAATCGACCTTGTCCTTGATCATGCCTATGGCATGGGCCGTGCCGAGACGCTCCTTCTGCTCGACATACTCCACACGTATGCCGAATTCGGAACCGTCCCCGAAATGCTCCCTGATCCTTCCGGCCTTCCAGCCTATGAGCAGTATGATGTCCTTGATGCCTGCGCTCTTGAGCGCGTCTATGTTGTGCTCCAGGAACGGCTTCCCTGCGACTGGCAGCAAAGGCTTCGGAATGTTCGATGTGAGCGGGCGCATGCGCATACCCTCGCCCGCGGCTAGTATGTATCCTTTCACTTCACACACCTCTTGACGGCATCGGTTATGACCTTCATTATCTCAGCGGCCCTTTCGGCCTTCCGAGCCTCCGCGAGCATGCGTATCTTGGGCTCGGTGCCCGATGGGCGTACCAACGCCCATCCGTCCTCGAACTGCAATCGGAAGCCGTCCACGGTAAGGAGTTCGTCGCACTCGATCACGCGCATCTCCTTGGACAGACACGATATCACGGAGGCCTTCTGACCTGCCTCGAAATCGACTGCTTTCCTGAGGGTAGGATACGTGGGTATGGATTTCCTCAACTCGGACAGCTTCTTCTTGGAGGCCATCTCCACTATCTTCGCAGCCGCCAGTATGCCGTCGGGACAGTAGGATTGCTCGGGGAATATCCATGTGCCCGAAGGTTCGCCCCCGAAGTCCGCCCTGATACGCTTGACCTCCTCGCTCACGAACACGTCGCCCACGCGCACGCGCGTTATCTTGGCAGAGATGTAATCGTCGATAGCCATCGACGCATCGACCGTGACGACCGCCTTCTTCTTCGCGTACCGTTTGGCGAACAGGGCCAGGAGATGATCCCCGCCCAGGAACACGCCCTTGTCATCTATCGCGACCATCCGGTCAGCATCCCCGTCGTGAGCGATGCCGAGGTCGGACTTGGTCGATATTACCGTGTTCTTGAGATCCGTCAGGTTCTCATCGGTAGGTTCAGGCATCCTTCCAGGAAAATGACCGTCAGGGTTGGAATTCATGGTGACGACCTTGCATCCCATGCGCTGGAGCACGAGAGGAGTTATGTTGAATGAAGGACCGTTCGCGCAATCGACCACGACCTTCAGCTTCGCGTGACCGACGCCCGCCAGTATCCTCTCGAGATGCCTATCGACGGCGTCCATCATGATATGGCTCGTGCCGACCTTGTCCCATGGTCGAGCCTTGAACCTGTTGCTCGCGACTAGCTTCTCGATCTTCTTCGACTGCTCGAGCCCGAACCCCATGCCGTCCGGGTTCCACAGCTTTATGCCCGCATACTCGGGTGGATTGTGACTAGCAGTCAGCATCACCCCACAGCTCATCTCGCGCGCAGCCTCCGCCAATGTCGGCGTGGACACGATTCCTGCGGAATATACTTCGCACCCGCAGGCCATCAGACCGCTCGAGACCGCAGCCTCCATCATAGGGCCAGAAGTGCGCGAATCCCTTCCTATCACTGCGCACTCGGCATCGGAACCGACTGCCATACCTATCGCCATGGCGAGCTCTGGAGTCATTTGACTGTTGACCAGACCTCGCACGCCAGATGAGCCAAAGAGCGACATAGGACCCTCTCGTTGTCCGAATGATGTATTCGGATATATTACAGGTACGTACCATCGCTGATGTCCAGCGGATGTGATCGTGGGTTCCAGACCGCGATCATTCCTCCGGTGGCTCCTTGTCCGATGTATCGTCATTCACGTCCGCGGCATTCTTGCGAATGCGCAGGTACATGACCGACATCAGGACGGCCAATACCGCGAACACGGCAAGGGCCACTATCAGCATAAGGTTCTGTGATTGGGCATCGTCCAGGTCCTCTTCGGTTCCCGCCAACTCGTCCTGGGCGGTATCGAGTTCGTCCTGGAGTGCGGTTATTTCGTCGAGTGCATCCGCCAGCTCCTCCTCTGCGGCGGTCAGGTTGAGCAGAGCAGCATCCAGCTGTTCCTGGAGAATATCTCCGTCGCTAAGGGCGTCCGCCAGCTGCGTCTCGGCAGATGCCAGATTCGCAAGGGCTTGGTCAAGCAGATCCTGAGCAGCTTCCAGCGATGCAAGGGCATCGTCAAGGTCGTCCTGGACATCAGCGAGTTCGGCTAGAGTCGCGTCCAACTCATTCTGGACGGAAGTGAGGTTCGCAAGGGCGTCATCCAATTGGTCCTGCAGAACCGCCAGTTGCTCCTCCAGGGCCGGAACAGGATCGACGTACGTCACACTGATCGACACGCTCGCAGAGTTGTTCGCGGCATCGGTCGCAATCGCAGTGATCATGTTCGTGCCTTCGACCAGGGCGACAGTGCAGACGAACGAACCATTGGACTCGACCCCGATGAGCAGGCCATTCACGCGAAGAGACACACCCGGCTCTGTAACACCCGATACAAGCACGTTTCCCGTCTGTGTCGTGAGCCCGTCAGAAGGGCTGTCGATAGTGATGATCGGTGGCGTGATGTCGGGAGATAGGTACTGGTTTGCCCATATGTTGCTCCGGATACCGTCATACTGTGCCCATACGGCGAAGACGTTGCCTAGCCCGTCCACAACAACCCTCTCGTACGATGCGGACTCCGTTTCGCTGGATGAGACCGCCTCGGCAGCTCCCCAGCCTTCTCCTACGACGTACCTGCTCGAAGATACGAAGTTGCGCACGCCATCCGATTGCAGCCACAAGGCGGTGGCGTTACCCGAATGGTCGACTGCCAGCATGGGAATCCAGGCACTCAACTCGTCAGTCTCGACCAGCTCAGGAACTCCCCAGCCCTCGCCGACGACGTATCTGTTGGACCATACGTCATAGACGGATCCGACCGATTGCATCCACACGACCAACGCGTTCCCGTACCCGTCATTCCCCACTCGAGGCCCGGTTGAATCTCCCGAGTCATAGTCCTCCATCAGCACAGCGGTTCCCCAGCCCTCGCCGACTACGTATCGGTTCGACCACACGTCGTAGAAGCTACCGCCCCATTGATACCACACTGCTGTCGCGTTACCCGATGAGTCTATGGCTACATTGGCTTGTTCAGCGGGGCCCAAGTCGCTGTTCGAAATGATCTCTGCCGTGCCCCAGCCATCTCCGACGACATAGCGGTTGGAGGATATGTTGTACTGCACCCCTTCCCACTGGGACCATACGGCGACCACTTCGCCGTTGTCGTTGGCGGCCAGGTCTATCGAGAAAGCGTCTTCCACATAGGACTCTATCTCTTCAGCCGCTCCCCAGCCTTCGTCGACGACGTATCGGTTGGACCATATGTGGTTGTGGCCGCTGTCCCACTGCTCCCACACAGCGGTCGCGTTGCCTGATGCATCGACGACCACTTTCGGGAGGCCCGCCTCCTCGGATTGCTCCTCGATCAGCTCCGCGGTCCCCCAACCCTCACCGACGACGTATCGGTTAGACCATACATCGTTCCTGAAGTTGGAGCTGTCCCACTGCTGCCACACGGCGACTGCGTTGCC
Source organism: Thermoplasmatota archaeon (assembly GCA_018818785.1). Taxonomy (GTDB): domain Archaea; phylum Thermoplasmatota; class Thermoplasmata; order UBA10834; family UBA10834; genus UBA9653. The sequence continues at coordinate 15,802 of JAHIRF010000006.1, forward strand.
CGACCCATCGACCCCCACTTGAGGGTTGGAGGTCTGTTCGGTATCGGTGGAATCGAGGCGCTCAGCATGTCCCCAACCCTCATCGAGGACGTATCGGTTCGACCATACGCTATGCCTGAAGCCGTCCCATTGCTCCCACACGGCGAATGCATCACCGTTAGGGCCAGCGGCTATCTGAGGCGGTTCGGAGCCTCCAGCGTCATTGTACTCGATCAACTCGGCGTCGCCCCAGCCCTCGTTCGGATCGGCCCCCAGGCCGTACTGAGACGCAACGCTCACAGATATCAGACACAAGCCGATGAAGACGCAGTAGATCATTCCAAGAACACTTCTCATTCGAATCACTCCCGTTCATTCCAACAATCACCAGAGCCGACCGTCAAGTGCCCCGGATACAAGACGCAATCGCAATCAGGTGTGATGAACCTTTGCGCCGTCAGTAGCGCTCTGCTACCCCCGCGACAGAGGTTCGAACATCATCCGAAAGAGTGCCCGAGAAAGGGCAGAAACAGAGCCAGATTTGCTGGCTCTGCGAGGCAACATCGTCAAATCCCGGTGAGCCAGATAGTCCCGTTTGACGAGCCAGCATGCGCAAAGTGTTATATATCGCAGATTATGATACATATCTGGACTATGCCTGGACGGCATATCCAGAAAGGACAAGGAGGAACACACACATGGTTATGGAGCCCATAAGTGTCGACAAAGCGATGGAAATCGCGAAGAAGAAGGGTATCAAGCCCGGCCGTGTCAAGGACACAAAGGGAGTTCAGTTTACAAAGGGTAGGAACCCCCGCCTCGAGATCATCGACTGGGATGAGTTCAAGGCAACACTCTCGAAGAGGAAGCTCGCAGTGTTTGAGAGTGGCGGCTGGATGAAGATAATGAAGGCGCCGAAGGGCAAGAGGTAATCTTCTAGCGATTCCAGCGGTAAACCCCTTTCAAACCACATTCTGTTTTCACATGACGCGGACGGGATGGAACGCCCTCCCGTGCCCCTCATACATCAGTATTCCACGGCATGACTTATATAGCACAGCGCCGGTTTTCAATAAGACCATATCTGGGGGAATTGACGAATGAGGAAGTCAGTCATAGCTGTCATTATAGCGTTGGCGATGGTGAGCGTTGCGATCTTCGCTGCGATTGGAGCGAGCGCGGGTGGATCCGAGACGGGCATGTTCCCGAACAGGATTTTCGAGGTTAGCAAGTCCACACTGGGTTCTTCAGACAGAGCAATCTACATAACGTCTATACAGCCCACAGCGGACTGCACCTGGCGAGTAGAACTGATAGACCTGGGGGGCTCCGCTGTCGAGGTCACGGTCCATGAGATCCGCGAGAATGATCAGGTGAAAGTGTCGAAATCCGAGGTGACCGAGGTTGGACAGTTGTCAGAGGAGGTTCCGCTCAAGGAAGGCTTCGATTACTACGCCACTTTCCGATACATCGGGAAGCCTGGGACGTCGATCCTCGCTGAGCGCGTAAACGGTTCGATTCCGGTGGAATACACCCTGCGCGAACCGATCTCCATAGCATCCGACGACGAGTTCACTGAGGAGAACGGCGTGATTGGAGGCTCCGGCACAGAAGGGGATCCGTACGTGATCTCTGGGTGGGAGATTTACTCCACAACGACTCACTGCATCCAGATCTACGGGACGAACGCCCAGTTCGTGATCAGGGACTGCTTCCTCCATGGGGACCTCGAGGGCGATGACAATTACTACCATGGCATCTGCAACATCAAGATCACATACTGCACCTACGCAGCCATCGAGCGTGTGACGGCCGTCAGAAACGATATCGGACTCAACATTGAGTCCAGCTCCGACGTCCAGGTATCTGCGTCGGACTTCTCAGGCAACTGGTACGGCGTGCACTCGAGGAACACACCCGGCCTCACAATCGGCGGGTCGACCGCATGTGAATGCAAATATGTAGGCATCTATATCGGCGAGGCCAGCTACTTCTCTGTTGTCGACTGCAATCTGAATTCGAACAGGCAGCAGGGCATTATCGTCTACAGCTCTGGTTTCGGGGTCATATCTGATAACATAGTCGCGGACAATGGCGAAGCGGGCGTATTGCTACTTGATTGCGGGATGGAGATCGAGATGTATAGGAACTCCATGGATTCAGATGGGGTGTACCTTCTCAACTGCGGGCCCGAATGCTACGACACGCTGACGCTCGACGAGAGCAACACCGTCAACGGCCTTCCCGTGAAGTTCTACAAGCACGAATCAGGCCTCCTGGTGGAGGACATCGCCGCGGGCCAGATCATCATCGCGCTGTGCGACGACGTGACGGTGCGAGGCCTGACGCTCTCGGACTGCGATGTAGGCATCGCCGTCGCATACTCCTCGACGTGCTTCATCATGGACTGCGTCTTCTCGGACAACGACTACTATGGCGTAAATGCAGTGCACTCGGACCTCGTAAACATCTCCTTCTGCCAGGCCTCAAGCAACGCGGCTGCCGTTGGCGTCCGTGATTGCACGGACTTGCACCTATCCATGAACGTGTTCACCGGCTCATCCAACGATGCGGTAAGCATCGCCAACAGCTACGGAGGAACGATCATGTCGTGCCAGCTGAGGGACAGCAACATCGGCCTGGGCATGTTCGGGGGTTCGGACTTCACGATCGCATTCAACCAGATCAGCAACAATGAGGCCATCGGCGCGAACCTCGATAGCACGAGCGAGTGTCTCATCTACCACAACGACTTCATCGGGTTCGGGACTCTGGCCCAGGACAACGGGTACAACAACCGCTGGGACAACGGCTACCCGGTCGGCGGCAACTACTGGGCGAACTACCTCGGGATCGACGAGGACGGAGACGGGATAGGGGACGAACCCAGGACCGTCCCGCAGAACGGCGTCGACATGTATCCACTCATGGAGCCGTGCTTCGGAACGACTCCGACGCCATACACCCTCAGGTCACCGATCGTAATCAGCGGAGACGACGACTTCACCGAGCAAAACGGGGTCGTCTCAGGGGACGGCACGTGGAGTTCCCCCTACCTGATATCAGGATGGGAGATCGAACTGTCAGGGAACCAGGCCAACGCGTGCATACGGATCGAGCACACAACTGCGATCTTCGTAATCATGGACTGCTACGTTCATGACACCTATGACGAGTCAGTTGTACGCTCTGGCATATCGCTTTACGATGTGGGTCCCGCGACGATCAAGCACGTACTCGCAGAGAGATGTGCCCCGGCAATCCATGTGTCTCAGTGCCAGATGCTGTCCGTAGATGAGTGCGTGATCAATGACTGCGCAGGTGGCGTGCGACTATTCGAAGTCACAGGAGGGAGTTCGGTATGGGGCTGTACGATCGCCGACGTGCCCCTGCTGCCCATCGGCATCGGAGGAACGGGCGTGTCCGTGTGGAACTGCGAGAACTTATCCGTAGGCAATAACGTAGTGCGCAACGCTGGCTCCATTGGCTTGTTCGCAGCCGAGTCCAACGAGGTGCGTTTCAGCCAGAACTCTATCTCACAGTGCGTGCGTGAAGGCATACGCCTCCAGGACAACATGACGAACTGCGAGATCACAGGCAACTCGATATCCGACTGCGGGAACGGCGTGAGCCTGTGGGTCAATTCGTACTACTACTCGCCAGATGGCGTGACGTTCTACCTCTGCGACTGGTACAGCATGGACTCCATATTCATCGGCTGGAACGACATCACCGGGTGTGCTGGCCCTGCGATAGGGACCGTCGTGTCGACCGAACGCGACACACCCATCACTGGTCTGACCGTCACGGGCAACCAGATATGGGACAACCCGGGCTCGGCGATACTGCTTGAGAAGGTAGGCAGTTCCGAGGTCTTGCTCAACGAACTGAACACGAACGGGGCGGGCGTCGTCCTCTACTGGTGCGGCAACGTCAAGGTGTATCATAACAACATAATGCACAACTCCATCCAAGCCTACGACGACGGCGACAACCTGTGGGACGACGGGTACCCGAGCGGCGGCAACTACTGGTCCGACTACGAAGGCATCGATGCGAACATGGACGGGATAGGAGATACGCCATACCTCTTCGATGCGGGTGCGCAGGACTCCTACCCGTTGATGACGCCGTATTAGGTCACGGACCTCTGAGCTAAGGCTAGTAATCGGGGCGCATGCCCACCGCCTGACTACTCGCTAGACTGTCGTCCGAGAACCTTTTTCCTCTCGGTAGACAATTCGCCGGGCATGAGCGCGGTCATCAGTGAGCATCAGGTTTCTAAGAGGATATCAGATCCGGCATACTCGAAGTGGGTCTCGAAGACATTCCCTGCGCTGAAGGGGAATATCTTCCTTGGCTCTGCGGGGAGAGGTCCCATGCCCATCACCACCGTGGTAGCGATGGAAAAGCTCGTGAAGAGCTGGAGGATGAGCATCACCAGGGACAAGACCGAGGACGAGATCACCGCGGACTTCAAGAAAGAGGCCTCGCTCCTGATAGGAGCGCAGACGAACGAGGTGGCGTTCGTTCCGAGCACCACTTTCGGCATCAACATGTTCGCAGGCGCGGTCAGGTGGAAGAAGGGGGACGAGATAGTCATATGCGATGTCGAGTACCCCGCGAACGTGTTCCCATGGGCGCTCGCGGCGAGCCTGGGAGGCGCGAAGCTCGTCACTGTCAAGTCTAAAGATGGCATCGTCGACGAGAAGGACATAGAGAAGGCGATCACAGACAAGACTCGCCTGGTCACCCTGAGTCACGTGCAGTTCGGTACCGGGCAGAAGATGCAGGTCGATCGTGTGGCAGAAGCTTGCGAGAAGCACGATGCGATGCTGTTCCTCGATTCCATCCAAGCACTTGGATCGATGAAGTTCAATGTCAAGAGGAAGAATGTCGCAGGCATGTGCGCAGGTGGCTACAAGTGGATGCTGGGACCGGTAGGCTCTGGGATACTGTACATTTCGAAGGATACGGCGACACAGATGAAACCTCAGTGCGTATCGTGGACCGCCCTGGACGCCGAGCAGAGGAAGGAGGCGTGGCAGAAGGTCGTGCTCGGAGGAGACCAGTCTGAGAGACGCATCAGCCTTGGCAAGGATATAAGCGTGTTCGAGGCTGCGAACGAGTGCATGGTGCCTGAGAAGGGGTTGACGGAGTCCGTCAAGTTCCTGAGGTCGCTAGGACTGGGGAACATCGAGGGAAGGATCCACGCTTTGAACGATCATCTGCTTGAGCAGCTCGATTCGAAAGGGTTCGATGTCGTTACTCCGAGGAGCCGCTCACGGAGAGCGGGCATAACTGCGTTCTGTGGGAAGAAGAAGTTTGATTCCATGGATGACGAGGTTCAGATGCTCAAAGAGCTTGACAATGTCAAGGTAGCCATAAGGCAGGGTGTGTTCAGGACGGGCGTGCACTTCTTCAACTGCAAGGAAGACATAGATAAGGCCGTCTCGAAATTGTCGAAGATATGCCAGAAGAGGGGTCTAATTTAGGATTTGTAGAATTCATCGAGACCAGATGGCTCTGTTTCCTGCAAGACCTTGCCATTGAGGTGCAGACAGAGTTATTTATACGGCAACCATAATCACATCTTCCCAAAGCAGGGATAGCCAAGCCTGGTCAACGGCGCTAGATTCAGGGTCTAGTCGTGAAGGCGTTCGCCGGTTCAAATCCGGCTCCCTGCACTTCGCCGATACTGGCTACTTTTCAATTCAGGGGTTATAGAAAAGACAGGTTCTTCGTGTTGTCGAAGTCCGAAAACGCATTCTCCAACTCTCTGAAAGCATGGTCCGTTCGGATACGGGTGTAGTACAGTTCTGTGGTCTTCGTTGTCTTATGACGCAGAGCTTTCGACACAGACTCAATCCCAACGCCTCTATCCTTGCATATCTGTCCGAAAGTCGCTCGCAGCTGCTGTATCTTGAACTTGATTCGAGAATGCGTCTCAGCCATCGCCTTGGCCTTCCCCCACATCCCGTCCGACCAGTAATCTAGTCTTCCACTGTCCGATATGAACGGAAATAGGGGTTCGCATTCTGTGAATCCATACTTCTCAAGATACTCTTTTCGCTCTGCAAGGAAGTCGAGCAACGGTTGACGAGCCGGAGGCAGGATTGGGGCAAGAGCCTCGGCAGCCCACTTGTTCATTCCTTTTGGATGGGCAACGAGTATCTGCCAGGTCTCTGTGTTCACATCCTGCAGCCTAGCAAGTCTGAGCTCCGAACGTCTGAGGCCTGAATAGAGATAGATAGCTATCATGGCCCTGGCCACACAGCCTTCCCATTCAGGCATAGTCTCCAAGGAATCGACGAGCTGCCTAGCCATAGTCTCCGACAGAACCTTCACCTCTGGAGAGACCTTCTGTGGAAGACGAACATGGTTGAGCATCTTCATACGGTCAATGACCGGATTCTCGACCCATCTCAGAAGGTTGGTCAGGTAACCTATGTAGTTCGCCTGTGTTGCTGGACGAAGACCAATACCACGAATGGTCTTGCGATTCTTCATCCATTCAAGAAAGGCCTCGACGTCTTTCATCGCCATTTTCTTAGGGTTAGCGGTGGATGCTCTGCCACATTCATGTAGCTCATCAAACGCCAGCCCAATTATCTTCAAGCCTCTCTCAATCGTCTTCAGCGTCTTCTCTCCATAGTAAGGCTTCACAGCGTCTAGGTAGGCAATAGTGCAGGATTTCCAGGGGTAACGCCCCATGGACCTTGCCCTCCTTGGACGACCGCGTCTATGTTTGCCTGTCTTTTGCACCGAAGGGCTCTGATACCGATTCTCGTTGTCTTCAGCATCTGAGACCGCTCCAAAGACAAGTTGCTGCGAACAATGGTCGCATATCCTTGTCTCAGAAAGGATATCATCATCCTCAGACGTAAATGTATCGATAGGGCGAATGACGCCTGGAAGACCAGGCCCAGACGCTGGAACCACCACCATCTATTCACTGCCTGGCTTTCTCTTTGAGACGAATAGTATGTTGCGTTTGGGGCCCGCGCCAACGACGAACTCCCCGTTGACTTTGGACACATCGACTTGGATGTCAGCATTCTTGAGCTTCGACAGTTCGAGCTCCAATAGAATCCGTCCCGGGTGTTCAAGCGTATCATCATCAACTTCAATGGGATAGCCGACCCACATCCAAGCCTCATAGGCATAACCTATCTTGCCGTTCCTCAGCCATAGTCTGCCGAGAGAAGCCTCAGCGTTGAAAACCAAGACTTCGTCGGCGGGTTGACGAAGCGGTATTTCGCCAAATAGCTTCTTGAGTTCCCACTGCTTCCACGGGGTCTTCTTCGTTCGCGGCTCCGTACTTATCTTCTTCACAGTCGCTTCTATGTTGCATGCCTTCATGACATCTGACTCCCAAACCCGCAAATGACCGAGAAGAATGACAGAGCCAAGGCTCTGATTCCATCAGTCATTGGCTCCTCAGGGGGTCCACTTCCCTCGGTTCGCATACAAGCAAAAGGCTCAGGACGCCACTCTAGCCAGTCTGCATGTTTCTGCAGACCTAATGGGTTTCCAAACCAATATGGTAATGTTGATATATAAATCTGTTTTCGATTATTATCCAAATAGACATCAACCATTTTGGACTTCCGTCATTGTTCGTGTGGCTTCCACGTACATATTCCAATCTTTGACCCTCGATTTAGAACCAAATTCTGTGGAGCCAGCATGAGCCAGGCTCGAGACCTATGTCTGAGACATCTTCACGAATAACTCCCCTAATCGAATCTCAGCGCAATCTAGAAAGAAAATCCTAGACAATGAACAATCACATAGCTAGTAAGTAAGAAGCGATAGATAGACAGATAGCAGGGCTTTGGATAGATAGCTGGATAGATAGATAGATAGATAGATAGATTGATTGATTGATTGATTAATAGACACTCAGGTCATTGATGACCATTGAAGGAACGCACGAATGCTGCCACCCCGGGGCTTCGCTTGCTCGTCGACCCCCCTCCTAGGGCTGGTAACCTCAGAGAGAGATTTTGGGCGACCTCAAAACTAAGACAACAACAAGAACTACCAATAGAACCACCAACAACACACCCGTCTTACTGTGTGCAGGTAGCTGTATCATGTGGCTATCTGTTGTACGATGAGTTCGTGACTATTGTATAGTATAGCTATAGCTTCATGCGGCGAGGAGTAACCAGTATTATATTCACCCACCCATATTAAAAGCATTTAGATTCGATTCTGGAAATCAGGGTGTAAGTACACCGGATTCTGGATTGAACGCCGTAAACGCAAAGGAAATGGCCTTTAAAGCGATATTTAGAGCCACTCACGGACAGATATAATTATCAACTGATATAAATTAGGTTCAACCTTACTGGCGACCGCATCAAGCAGGTAGTGTCTCGGCGACTCCCGGAAATTATAAAAATGGCCCATTTCCCCTAGTTACTAGGGTGAACCAAAGGTATCCTCAGAGATTCGTGAGTCAATCATATATGTCGAGAAATGACCTGGAATCATAGGCTGCCAATATCTATTACATCTCCAACACAATAGCGGGTGCGGAGTCGTGGGAATTTGGGAGAGATTCGCTTCGAAGAGAATGTCAAGAATCACATCAAGAGAAGTGGGTTCCCCTTGGAATTGAGAGTCATTAGAGAATGCAGCAAAGTGGCTGAAATTGCTTTGCCGAATAGACATTACATGGTTGATGGGGTACTAAAGGAGATAGATGTCCATGCAACCTACTATACTGCAGTTCCAGACAGAGAACGACACAATCAGGTGACAAGAACGAATCTTGTCATTGAATGCAAGAAGGCGCATTCAAGTTCATGGGTATTCTTCTCAAGCAGGAATACTGAGGAGATGTATGGCCCGATTGGAGTGAAATACAAGAGCACCTTCGATGATTACCTGAAGAAATCCGCGCGAACTGCATATGACGAGAGACTGATATTCAAATACCCGATTTGCAGCAAGAATCATCATTTTGACCATATAGCACCACAATGCATCTCATATGACGAGGTCTTTGGTGAGACAAAAGGGAAGAACAAGAAGAAAGAGCCTTCAATATTCGAGGCAATTCAATCAGTAACGCTCTATATACAATTTCTAATGCAGAGGTGGGATAAATTCAGACCCCACTCATTCGATGCTACAACGGATATCTATTGCCCTGTTGTTGTGCTGGATGGGCAAATGTTTGAAGCCAGATTGGGACCAGATGATGATGTTGAACTAATTAGACAGCATCATATTCAGCTGATGGTCGAACGTGAGGAAATCAATGCAAAATTCTATGATTCGACTTGTTGGATTGATTTCATCACTGAAGACTACCTCCCCGAATTTCTTCGAAGAATTAGAACGGAGCATGATGATACTGTTGATGCGATTGAAAATCTGCCATTTCCAAAGAGCTACTGGGATGAAGTTTCAATCCGCTTTGGAAATACTCAATTTAAGGAAAGCAGCGTCATAGACATGTTAAATGTAAGAGAGAACATGCAACTTAAGATACTCTTCGATGCGTTCGCTTCTGCGAAAACGACCGATGAACGTGATACATATATCAATCAGTTCGCATACCTCAGGGACCTATTTGGATTTGACCGATTCTATGGGAATCCTGCCATCATAAAATGGACATATTCAATCCTTGATGAATATGTCCGAAGAGATATGCCCCATGAATTCATTGGACGACCATTCTTTGAACATCTTGAGGCAATGATAATTCATAACTGCAATTTGCGTGACTATTCGGTGCTTGAAGATAAAATCCTGCGAGATTCATTGGCGAAGATTGTCCGTGCACACAATGCCCCACAGTATTCAAGAGAGAATTCAATCAGATGTCTGATTCGCCTTTCATCATCCCTGGGAGAACCGAGCATATTTTTGCCAGTAATGGACCTTGCACGTGATGAAGAGCTTACCGACAATGAGTTCAATGTTCTCAAGATGCCCGATGCGTTCAAAAACTATGTCTTTTTAGTATATAGCAGGGGTGATGTGCCGAAGTTGGTATTAGATTTCATCCTATCTCCTCCAACAACGACGCCTCATGTGAGAATGAGAATCCATAATTTGAAGAAATTACTGAATAGATTGTGACCATACCTGCGTGATTCTAATGGGGAGGATATCAGGAAAAAAACTATGAAACATTATATTGGCATTGCTACATGAATTCTAGAGCCTTTGGGTCTGATGCGAAGATTCAATACCCCAGACTTAATTGACATGGGTGGCGAGGATATGGAGCTAGAGCGAATGGAATGTTCAGAGTGTGGTTCAGTCATCTTCCAGATACCAAACCAAGCGAAGAATGAGTTGAGTCCTTGTCTTCAATGCAACTCAACAAAGCGAAGCAAGAGTTCTCAATCATCAGAACTCATCGAATCGAAGGAGAATGCATATCTGAAGAACCAATCAGCGAATATGGACGGGCGCAGATATGCAATGCTTGGAATATGGATTACGGTCTACATATCTACATATTTCACACTCTTATCCCAAGATGATGTATCCAGCACGAGAATGAACATGGTCTATGCTTCAATATCTGCACTTTTTGGTCTAATGATATTGGCACTTTTCAGGAATAGGAAGTCCCGAATGGCTCTGTTCAACTATTTTGACTGGGCACTGGGAGAACGGAAGACAGATGCCAAGGCAATGGTTGTCCCAATTGTATTTGCAATTGTCCTCATAATCACGATTCTTGAATACATTATACTGGACCCATAATCCTTCTTCATTGAATCTGCATATATATGCATAGGAATTGCACACTTCCTTTAAAATTTCATCTGGAAAAACCTAAAGTCATCGAGAGCGATTCGGACTACGGGCGGTGGATATTCGTGGAGTCTGTGAGTATGCCAGTCGAGCACGCGAGAGAGGGTTGTGAAAAGATTGCTCAAAACGTGATTGAGTTGGTGCGAAGTGCATCGTACCTGCTCAACATGAACGATGAGACTGCTCACCGACGACAGGCTTACGTACTCATCATCCACGCAATAGACGAGGCGGGCAAGATGATTCGGATAATCAAGGAGATGATAGCGGCAGAATCCAATGGCTGCAAGGCAATCACCATCACGGGATTCTACAGCCATAAACGCAAAGGTTCGGAAGCTGCTGCAATCGGACTTGTAGCTATTGATTGGTTTGATGAGTTATTGAAGACACGGACTGCTGAATTCGAGGAATCGGAGGATAAGGATTCTCTCGAACGATATAGGTCCCACCTGGAAACACTCCGAAGAGAATTCGATGGAGAACGGGAGCGGGTTTTATACGTCGACTATGAGAATGGAAAGTGGCTTCAGCCTATTTCAGCAAATGAAGTCGACATAATCCTTGATGCGCATCTGTTATCTCTGACGGCTATTATCGTGCAAAGTAGCCTGAAAGCAGGCAAGACATTCCGTGAGGTAAGCGATACCATTCAGCAGGTTCAGGATTCTATGAAGAAGTTCTTCAGGGAATATGCGGACACAACATAGAGGAGAAGTCCTTAAGCCATCGAAATCGATTCGGAATTGGTGATTAGGATTCAATCAACACCAATCAATCCAACAGAGGTCACAAATCAACAGTTGATGACAAAGCTTGAAAAGATGGAAAAACAGAATAAGAGCTGGATTCTTGTATCGTCCGCCTTCGTATTTGTTGCACTAGCATTTAGCATGTTGAGCGTGACGGGGTTCAAAGTTGAGAATAAGATACTGGTCTATGTCTACCTCATAGCTGCATTCATAATGGGTTGCTTAAGTCTGTATCTTCTTTACAGGGTGAGCAAGATACAATGATGGCATAACGTCACATTGTCGCTCAGACATTGACGTACAGTTACGTACGTCACATCCGGAGCGCTTCGGTCTCAATTCTACACATTGATGCCATAAAGCTTAATAGGAACAAATGTTGTTGTTGTGATAATAGTATTAGTAGTAATACTGGTGGTGTTAGCGGTGGCATACCCCGAGCCGATTCCTGCGCTGAAAGCGAAAGATGCAAAGCAGTTTGTGAAGCAGCTTGAGAGCTTTGAATTGAATCCTGCGCAGAAGAAGATTTACACACAGGCCAGGGAACGATTCCCACCGGAATAGCCTATTTGAGGAGGAATCGACATTTCTGGCTCGAACTTCGATGAGCCGGATTTTGAAATAGAGAGACTCAAGTTTGAACCATTCAAAGCTGATACTGCCGAAGTAAAGTCCTTTGATTGTGGAATCGCAGAATTGAATGATTTCCTATGCAGCGATGAAGTTGCTACATACGAGAAGCAGAAAGTTGGTAGGACAACTTTGGTATATCACCAAGGTAGGCTCGTCGCATACTATACAATAAGCAATGACCAGCTTAGAACCGAATACGTCAAGAAACACACCGGTTTCTCATTGCCAAACGAAATGCGACTTGAGGGCATACCTGCAATAACAATAGGTCGACTAGCGGTCAGCAAGGAATGGCAAAAAAGGGGACTCGGCACGGCAATCATTCAGAAGATAGCCATGTATGCGCTTCACTGCTCCACTCAATCCGGAATAAGACTCCTTCTAGTTCGAGCAAAGAAAAATGCCTTTGGATTCTACGAGAAGATGGGCTTCCAGTACGTAATTGAAACAAGGAGAGAAAAACAGAGAATTCAGAATTACGGGACTAAGACAATGTTCTTTGACCTCAAAACTCTCAGCGACCTAGAGAGTTAGCCTTGATTTCAATGGATTTCAACCAGCTATCTGTCGGGGAATGGATATTGTGGTGGCTCATCATCGCCAAGCCAATAATGTTGAATTCCTTGGTCAAGGCATGCTCCGAGGAAGACAATGACAACGCCAATGATGACCATGAGAATCTGTTGTTCCCAGGTCTTAGCGATTCCTATGTGCGATGGAGCAAGCAGAATCACAATGACGCCAACGCAGACAACGCCAGCCCAAGGATGCTTCTCTATCAAGAAGTAGTACATAGCAACTACAAGACAGAGAACAATAGCCATACCTGGCACAATCCTTATGTTCACAGTTACACCAGACAAGAAGCCATATTGCTCCGACGCTATCTTTGTTTCGCACTATTCGGGAGCCAATAGTCAAATTGCGGGATGAGAAATGGAGTCTGAGCCAGTTCCACGTCTGATTGAAATCAGAAAAAGGACGTCTGGGCGAATGAAAGGATTTAGAGCAGCGAAGGCAATCGGGGTATGTGCAAGCTGGCGAAGTATCTGAGGGAAGCGGAACTCATGCCCATATGGGGCGCTCCGCAGCGAATTGGAGTGTTACCTGTATCTGGCTGGATGACCCAAAACACAAGAACGCTGCTCACAGCTGGAGTATACCCTACGCTACCGACCCTGAAATGGAGAAGAACCCATTCGCTCGGTCCATCGAGTGTAATGTATGCCGCAAAGAGTTCAGCCTCTTTGAGGGAGTGAAAGAATCATTCAAGTCTGAGAATCCATTTGTAATGCGCGATTTTGAGTTCAATGCCCGCGCCATTGGTACGACGACCATTGTTGCTGGTTTGAAGAAGGACTTCAGACTTCAGGATAAGTTTGCTGGTCGTCCTGAGGTGTACTTGACACCGCAGAGCCCTGTAATTGTCGCTCCGGCGCTGATTCATGCATCTGGATTCTCGATACTGAGTTCTTCTGCTGGAGAAGCACATACTTCAGCTAATCACACCATCAATTGGCTGGTGTATGGTAACTACGATGACCTATCTGTTCCATTATGGAGAAGACTTCTCTCAGACTCGAAGTCTCATCAAGCCAGAGGAGAACACAGGTCTGAGATTGTTGCCCTTGAATCAGGAGTCGAGTTGTTCATCTCCGAACACCTTCAACATGCCCTGCAAGCGAAAGGAGTGCATCAGACAACCATAGACTGGGTTCAGAGGCGCGGCATTGAGGAGAAATGCTCAATATGGTTAAGAGAAGCGAATGGGAAGTCCCTCTCGGATGTTGACCAGAAGCTGCACAGCCGATGGATTAAGGATTTGAAAAAGGTCAGAGACGCGGTTGTCCATAAAGGGAAGGAAGTCTCTAGTGAAGAAGCGATTAAGGCACGTGATGCCGCGATTAGCGTAATCGTCAATGTCTGCCCAAAGGCGCTACTTCACTTCCGTATCGGTCAGGTGGAAAGACGTATTGAGGCGGAAAGTTCAGATAAGACCGATTGAAGAGTTCGCTGCATTCTTCCCGAACCCCTTGACACTGATGGGAGTTGACCCGCATTATGACTTCGAATTCGATAGAGTTTCAACGCCGTTTGACGCTTCATTTCCATTCTGATTGAAATCAGAAAAAGGACTTCTGGCTAAACAAGGTCAAGACCCCACAGGGTCCACACCAATCACCAATAATATCGAGCAAAGAAGTCATCGGAACGGGTTCACAGTCCTCTGGATGTACCTAATAGACACAGTGAGAAAGGTCATACCACAGGGCAATGACACTGACAAGATGGAGTGTTCGCGGAGGATACCAAACCCTGCAGTGTATGCAATCCCCCTGAACATGAACAGTATATATGACCGAAGTGCAATCAACTCGACGGTTGCAAGCGGATGGTTCATGACGAAGCCAAGATAATGGATGGCCTGAATAGGCTCTTTGAGAAAACGCGAGCCAGGACGGACAAGCTTACCGAAGAGGAACTGAGGAGCATTTTTAAAGAGACCGTTATCCTCGGCACACTAGGTTACAAAGATATAGGCAGAGACATTCGGCTGGAAAAGACGCTTCGAACATCTGGTAGAAGAACAGATATACAGTGCTCTGATGACCTTGGAAGAATCACATTTGTCGTGGAATTCAAGAAACCAAGTGACCCAACTGAATTAAAGAGCCATTTGAGCCAACTTTGGGAGGGATACGTTCTACCATTGAGAGCAAGATATGGCATTCTCATAAATGGCCTTCACATAGTCGTATATGAGAGGATAGGAAGAAATCACCACACGATTCTCGACCGAGACCTGCACGACATCAATGAGGATGATTGTTCGAAATTACTGAAGAAACTGAGAAAGCCCAAACACAACCTGACTTCCACGCATGAAGTGCAGGAATACCTTAAACAAATCTCAGACCCTGACGAGAAAATGACTCTGTCCAATGAACTGTCACGTGAAATGTTTCTCGAAGATTTCAGACTTGGTGAACCATCACCATTCTCAGACCTGCTCAAAGGGTGCATCGACCTTTTTGATATGCAGTATGGCGATTCGCGTTTCTTGACAAGTGCTTTCGATTTCTGGATGAAGTCATATGCAAAGAAACCGTACAGAATACCTGATAACTGGGGGCGGATTCTTAAGTCATTTGGCTTGACTAGAAAGGAAAGTGACCTCCAAAAATTCATGTTTTGCCTCGAGACCACTTATGCCCTCTTCACTAGACTGATACTTGCGAAAGCTTGCGAGGATTACGAATTCCCACACATCAAATTTGATGACTTCCTATCAGGCATGAGAGAGCATTCGTTTAGAGGAGATATCCCCCTGGCAGCATGGGGAATTCTTGCGACAGAATGGATTGAGGCCCTTCGTGATAGTCTTGTCGAATCTGTATTCGAGGAAGACATATTCTACTGGTGGACTGACAAGTTCATGCAAATGAAGGATTGGCCAACAAAAGACCTCTTTTCGGACAGAATCGAAGTTGGACTCCTTCCATTCTGCAAGGCTCTATCGAAACTGCTATTTGTTATGTATAGATATGATTTCTCGAAGATTGCAGGAGACCCGCTTGGCGACCTTTACCAGAACTATTTTGACAAGGAAACAAGAAAAGCACTCGGAGAATTCTATACCCCACCCGAGGTTGTGAACTATATTCTCGACGAGGTTGGTTATGATGGGCAATTCATCCTTAGCAAGAGGCTGCTTGACCCAGCTTGTGGCTCGGGGACTTTCGTAGTTGAAGCACTCCGAAGATACCTTCACGCCATGGAGCAGCGTGCCAAAGACCGCGGCTGGGGAGAGGTTCTGAAGAATCTATGCAACGAGTATCACATAGTCGGCTTCGATATACATCCGTTTGCCACGATTATGGCACAGATTCATTTCATGCTTGTGCTCATTCCATATTATAAGAAGGCCGTACAAGAAGAGAAGGACTTTGTTCTGAGAAGAATCCCGATATTCAGAACAGATTCTCTGATGGACGAACGAAGAGATATGAAACCGGATATCACTACATTTTATGAGAATCCCGACAACATCCAGCTCAGAATCACCTTGCCAGTCAGAAAAGAAGTCGGAGGAGGAGAGTTTGTCGAGATTGAAGTCGGAATGCCAAACCCTAGTGCAGTTTGGAGAAAGACGAGTCTCAGTAGCATACCAGACTACTTTTGCGCTCTTCAAGCGCTATTCGATGCGGTTAAATCTCGAGCAAGAGAGGAGCAGTATTCGATTAACAAGGATGAACTAGCAACTAGACTCAAGGAGTATCTCGAGGATAAAGAATGGAGCGACATTGTCACCCTCTTCGAGCCGTATGGAAATACTCTTCTAGCCACGATAAGAACTCTAAAATATCAATTCGGAGACGGAAGATTGGTGAAATCCGTCGAAGACGTAATGCTTGCCGGTCTTCTCAAGAACTATGTAGAATTGGAAAACGGGTATGATTTTGTCGTTGGCAATCCACCATGGGGTGGCATTCTCAAAGGGAAGAAAGGAACTCTCCAGGATGACCGAACGAAGGAATTGTATTCGGAATACTATATGTCTGCAAGAGGGAAATATGACATATATGTGCTCTTCATCGAGCGCTCAATAAGGTGGCTCAGGGACGGAGGAAAGCTTGGATTCATTGTCCAAAACCGATTCCTAAAGGTAGCTTATGGATTTGAACTTCGTAGGCTAATACAAGACAGAACTGCAATGAAGACTATAGTTGATTTTGGGGATTCGAAAGTCTTCCGAGACGCCACAAACTATCCATGCATTCTCGTGTTGGAAAAGAGCGGAAGACGTGGAAGCAAGCTCAGATACTTTGAGTTAACTCGACTTGCAGAAAACTTAGGACTTCAAGATATCCTTGATAGAATTGCCAACCATGAAGAAGGAGATAACTCGAGCGCGAGTTATTATTCAATTTACAGTGTTGAACAAGATGAACTCAGTCCACTATCATGGGTTCCCAAGAGCGATGTCGGAGAAGAGGTTTTCAGCTTAATATCTGCCCATGACACACTGGCCCAATATACGGAAGAGATAATGCAAGGAGTCACAATAGGTGGGGAAGGCGGAGAGAACATCTTCTGTATAGACAAACGGGCTATGAATGAATTTGGCATTGAACAGGACACTCTAAAGAGAGTTCTCAAGGGCAGGGACATAGACAGATGGCATATCGAATGGTCGGGTAGATACCTAGTCTACCCGTACTCAGATAGTGGACAAGTCCTGAACATGGATGAGCATCCCAGACTCAAAGGATACTTGGAACCACATAAGAGACTTCTTGAA
The DNA here is from genome assembly GCA_018818785.1 of Thermoplasmatota archaeon. Taxonomy (GTDB): domain Archaea; phylum Thermoplasmatota; class Thermoplasmata; order UBA10834; family UBA10834; genus UBA9653. The sequence continues at coordinate 33,259 of JAHIRF010000006.1, forward strand.
TCAAGAATCCTTGATGGAAAGAACATTGCTGATTGGAACAAGCCATGGTACTCACTCTGGAGACAAAGGTCGCCCAGAATTCTCAATAGTCCGAAGATTGTAGTGCCGAGGATTGCTCTCACCAATAGCTTTGCATTGGATTCTGGAGGCGACTTTTTTATTATGGATTCGGCCATCGCAATCATTCCAAAGAAGAATATCTCAGTCTTATTCCTTCTAGGAATACTGAACTCGGAGCTCATCAATTATTTCATCTCTAAGACTAGCCCATTCGTTCAGAACAGATATTTCAGCTTCACGAGAACTTACATTGAAAGGATACCAATCAAGAACCCTGATTCGCCCAGAGATAAAAAACTCGCCCAGGGTATTGAAGATGCGACATCCTTGATTATTGAAACGAAAGAAATTGAGCACCGCACTCTGAATTTCCCCAAAGGGTATCTCGCAGATTGTCCGGGAATAGAACTTGAAGAACTCTGTTTCACACCTGGACACGATGTGAAGCTACTGGAACTGATTTCGACAAAAAACCTCTCAGAAGGAGTTGCCATCAATGACCAGAGTGGAGAACTCAATATCACGGTTGAAAATCAGAAACAGGCTGAATATGTTGTCACGTGCCTCAGGAATCGGAGATTTAAGAAGGGAGAGAAAGTACGACTTCTCATGCCAAGAAGCCAGGACGAAATCGATATAATCATGCGTAAATACAAAGAGGACCTAAAAGAGATGGAGAAAAGAGATATCGAGAACCTCGAACTCAAAATCAACGAACTCGTATTCGAATTCTATGGCGTGGATGAGAAACTGAGGGCGTTCATAAGGTCTCGTTTGGCTGAATAGGAGACCATCACGCGTTTCGCTTGCAGATATTTCGCGAGAAAGACCTTATCATTTCAATGCAGTATGCGGATTTGCCTTGAATCTCGCGCTTGACCCAAGAATCGGTGGACTATATCACAGCCCTTCCCAACAAGCCCGTGTAATCACGGAAGCATGGGTTGAGAATGAAATGTACTGTCCATCGTGCAGTTCAAATTCTCTGGATAGGCTTGAACACGGAACAAAAGTCTTGGATTTCAAATGCGGCAAATGTGATGAAGGATATCAATGCAAGAGTCTTTCGAAACCCATTGGACATAAGATTCTAGATTCTGCGTACGAAGCAATGATAACGGCTATCAAGACTGACAATGCACCTAATCTCCTGATTCTTCATTACTCGAAGGAGGAGTGGATAGTTCAGAATCTGCTCATCATACCTCGTCATTTACTCACAGTCTCAGCAATTGAGGAGAGGAAGCCTTTGAGTCCTTCTGCAAGAAGAGCCGGATGGATTGGCTGCAATATCATCCTTGACCGAATGCCAACATCTGGACGGATATTCGCCGTGAAAGACTCGATGCTATTGAAACCTTCGGAAGTAAGAGCTGAGTGGAGGCAATTAGCCTTTCTGAGGGACCTTGCACCTGAATCCAGAGGATGGCTTGTGGATGTCCTTTCGTGCATTCAGTCCCTCGATAAGCACCAGTTCACACTTGCAGAGGCCTACAAGTTTGAGAGAGAGCTCTGTGCACTTCACCCAGAAAACAGACATATCAAACCCAAAATACGGCAACAGCTTCAGATACTGAGGGATAGAGGAATTCTCAAATTTGCCGCAAGAGGACAATACGAATTCGTGGCTGCTAAATTGGATAGTGCTTGACAACCCGAGACGCAGGACAATCACTGCATATCCAAGCTATCATTGAATGGATGCCCTAACGTCAGAACTGATGCATGGCACAATCGAGGATAATATAAGTACCTCAGTCAGACTTCTAGATGTGGTGGTCAAGTGAAGATACTGGAGATGAATGGAGAACTTTTCTATCCGCACAAATACAAAGATGAAGCAGAACTGCAGGATTATGTGGAAAGGAATTTCGAGCTCATTTTTGGAGATGAGGCGGTATGGTTTCCAGGAAGGAGAATAGGAGCGGGTAGGGGGGAAACAGGCGCAAAGGGAATTCCTGATGGCTTCGTCATATTATTAGACCAGAAGAAATGGATAATCGTGGAGGTCGAACTAGCTTCTCATTCCCTTCATGACCATGTCAACCCTCAGGTAAGTAAATTCTCGCAAGCCTGGAAGAAGAATAGGAAGGATTTTGCTGACCGGCTATTCAAGAAGTGTGAGCAATCCAAAGAGATTCTTGAGAAGTTCAAATCGCATCGCATTGTCTCGAATTACTACAAATTCATAGCTGACATAGTCGAGAATAAACCAGACATCGCCATCATAATCGATGAATATTCAGAAGAGCTAGATGATTTGAAGGACGAGTGGAACTTCAACCTCAATTGGTCAATATTCAGAGCCTATGTCTCCAAAGATGGGGGTCGGAATAGAATAATCTTCGACATGGATGTCATTGAGGAACCACCTCGCTTTAGGAAGACTCGACCAGGAAGGATGGCTTCATCTGCAAGACCGGTCAGGAAACTTGTGTTTCTTGGAGGAATGGCTCCATTCGAAAAGTCCAGTCAGATTCCAGCGATTGTCGCCAACGAGCTCATCAAACGAGGCAATTTAACCAAAAACAAGATTCCTTGGGGGCCCGGCAAGAAGCGTTATTTAGTCAGCATGCAGCCAATACATCCGAGAGGAAATGAATTCTTCATGCCTGAACAACTCAACAACGGATGGTGGGTGGAGAAGCATGCGAGCGAGAGGAGACAGGTGAGTTTGGCTTCACGATTAATCAAGCACTGTGGCCTGAGTAACGACGAAATTCGTATCGAATCAATGTGATTCATAACGCGTCCGCAGGGCACGCATTAGCCCGAACAAACTTAAAAGATGAACCATGTATGAACTCGTCCCCAGCCGATTCCCTAACGAAATCGTATCTTGAACGCCGACCCAGGCAACGAAATGGTCCTTTGAGACAAGCTCTTAAGCCATCGACTTCAATTCAGGACCGAGGGAACATACGTTGAAGTGTCCGAAATGTGGAGAGAATCTCGTCTGGAACCTGAAGCACTCGCGATATTACTGCACCGAATGTGAGGATTTCCCGATGCTCAGAGATGAATCCGAGCGGCAATTTATTGAATCCGTTCCCAGGGAGCTCAAGCGGATAGGTGACGCACTCTGGACAGTCATATACATAGCAATAGCCATGTCAGTCTTAAGTGTCATCGTCGCTATGGCAGTCTTCATGAATGCCTTCTAGAACTTGGCTAGAATCAGAGTCCTGGAACACATCATCGCAGACTATGAGGATATAAATGAGAAAAAGGAAGAGGTTTGTGCCCTTCGTGCAAATTCTATGAACCTCTGATTGAAATATAGCCAGTCTTCTGAGTTCAAATCCGGCTCCCTGCACGGCTCCCGCCTGGTGTTTTTCATGTCGGATTTTCAGGATGCGGGTTCATCATTTTTCGGTGAAATTTGAGAATGCGTTTTCGAGTTCACGAAATGCATACTCCGCCCTGATTCTTGCATAGTATAGCTCGGTGGTTCGACTTGTCATGTGTCGGAGTGCTCGTGAGACGGATTCCATCTTTGCCCCTCTATCCTTGCACATCTGCGCGAAGGCGGCCCTGAATTCTGTATACGGAAAACGATTCCAGGCCATTCTGACATCCGCCTTCACTTTCCCCCACATTCCATCGGTACAGTAGCTGATCGCCCCGGTCCTCGTTATGTGGAGAACGATGACCTCACATTCAGTGATGCTGGTGGTGGCCAAGTACTCCCTCATCTCCTGAAATAACCGCAGAACCGCGTCCCGAACAGTGCGGCGCTCTTGGGGAACCACCAGGCCTGCTTATGAACACAGGTGTAGCCGTTCGGGCAAGGAGGGGGCGCGGGAGGCTGGACCCTTCAGGCTGTGCTGCCACGCCTGCTGCCCTTCTTGCCGAGCCTCTCTCTCCGCCTCATCACGTACTTCTCGACCTCTACCACGAAGAATACGGAGCTCGCGATTGCAAGGGCGATGACCCAATCCACGAGGGCCAATGCCTCCGTGTGGAACATCTTGTTGAGCGGGGCGAAGTACGTCACCAGGAGCTGGGACGCGAAGCACGCGACGACCCCGACTGTGATCCACGGGTTCGACCGCACGCTGACCTTGTGCGCTGGCTCCGTGAGCGACCGGCTGTTGAACAGATAGACCATCTCGAAGAACACGAGCGTATTGAGCGCGACGGTCCTCGCCAGCTCGATGGACTCCCCCCTGTGCTCGTATGTGTAGAATATGCCGAAGGTGCCTATGACCATCAGGACGGAGACGATCACGAACTTCCTGATCAGGGTGTTTGTTAAGAGCCTCTCGGCGGGCGGCCTGGGCGGCTTCGTCAGCAGCCCTTCCTCCTTCGGCTCGAACGCGAGCGGAATCGCGAGGGCGATTGCGGTCACGAGGTTGATCCACAGGATCTGGAGCGGCATCAGCGGCAGCACGATGCCGAGCGTGATAGCGATGATGAGCATCAGCGCCTCGCCGATGTTGGTAGGGATGGCCCACGCGATTATCCTCTGGACCTTGCTGTAGACGTCCCGGCCCTCCTCCACCGCTGCGACGATGGTAGCGAAGTTGTCGTCCTTGAGAACTATGTCCGCAGTCTCCTTCGCGGCGTCCGTGCCGCTCACGCCCATTGCGATCCCTATGCTCGCGGACTTCAGCGCAGGGGTGTCGTTCACCCCGTCGCCAGTCATCGCGACAACCTCACCCTGGGAGACCAGCTCCTTCGCGATCTTCAGCTTGTGCTCGGGGGACGTCCTGGCGAATATGTCAGACTCCTTGACCGCCTTCGCGAGGTCCTGGTCGCTCATTCCCTCGATCTCCTGGCCGGTGACGACCCTGGTCCTCTCATTCATGAGCCCCAGTTCCTTCCCTATCGCCGTGGCGGTGGCCGCGTGGTCGCCCGTGATCATGAGCACGCGTATCCCCGCCTCCTGACAGGACAAGATAGCCTGCTTCGCCTCCGGCCTGGGGGGATCGAGCATCCCCACGAGCCCCAGGAACGTGAGACCCTCGATGTCCTTCTGCTCCAGGGTGGTTTTCGTGGAAGGCACCTCCTTCATAGCGACTGCGAGGACTCTGAGTGCCTCTCCCGCCATCTCGTGCGCCTTCGCGAAGAGAGCGGCCTTGTCCAAGGCGGCTTCCTCGCCGCCTCTCAGTGCGCGCGCGCAACTGCGAATGACCGTCTCAGGGGCGCCCTTGACGAAGATGACGTTGTTCCCGACCTCGTGGTGGAGCGTCGCCATGTACCCGATTGTCGTCTCGAACGGAATCTCCTCGATCCTCTGCAGCCTCACCTGCACCCCCGTCGAGTTCGCTGCCATGATGAGCGCGGTCTCGGTCGGGTCGCCTTCCGCCTTCCCGTCCTTTATCACGGCGTCGTTGCACATCATGCCCGCGGCCAGGGTGTCGTACAGGTCGGGCTCGGTGCCAGGCGAGACTTTCCCCGGGTAGTCGCAGTGCCTCACGCATGAGTAGTCCGGCGGGTCCGCGTCGTAGTCCTTCCCTCCGGCGTGGACCTTCACGACGGTCATCACGTTCATGGTGAGAGTGCCAGTCTTGTCCGAGCATATCACGGTGGTGCTGCCGAGCGCCTCGACGGCCGGGAGGCTCCGGACAATCGCGTTCCTCTTCGCCATGAACCGCACCCCAGCGGCGAGGACCACCGTGACGAGCGCGGGCAGGCCCTCGGGGATGGCGGCCACTGCCAGGGCAACGGAGGCCCTGAACATGTAGATCGTCTCATACCCTCTGACGACCCCTATCGCGAATGTGAATATGGCAGCGACCGCGACCATGATCGAGATGACCTTGGCGAGCTCGTTTATCCTGCTTATCATCGGGAACGAGGCCTTCTTGGTCTCCTTCAGGTCCAGGGAGATCTTGCTTATCTCGGTGGCTGGTCCGGTCGCGACGACGACCCCTTCCCCTCTGCCCCTGGTCAGGATGGTCCCCGAAAACCCCATGTTCACCTGGTCCGCTGGAACGAGCCATTCGTTCTTGAGAGGGTCGACCTTCTTCAGTACGGTTTGGGACTCCCCCGTGAAGATGGACTCGTCGACGAAGACGTCCTTCACGTATGTGAACCTCATGTCCGCCGGGAGCATGTCCCCAGCCTGCACGATCACTATGTCCCCTGGCACCAAGTCCTTCGCGGATAGGGAGGCCTGCACTCCACCCCTCCTCACCTTGGCCGTGGTCACGGAGAACTTCAGCAGCTCCTCGATCGCACGCCCGGCCTTGCTCTCCTGGACGAAACCCATGGCCGCGTTCGCAACAACGACAGCGATTATGACCGCGGTGTCAATCCACTCCTCGAGGTACGAAGTGACAACAGCGGCCACCAGGAGGACGTATATCAGGGGCTGATTGACCTGCTTCAGCACGTAGTAGAAGGTCCCTTTGGGCTTCTCGCGGACGGCCTCGTTAGGGCCGTATCGTTCGAGCCTCTTCGCGGCCTCCTCCGATGAAAGGCCTTGGGGCGAGCTCCCGAGGTCGGAGAACACCTCGTCCCTGCTTCGTGAGTACCATCTCCTTTCGTCAGTCGAAGGGGTCGCGGCTGACATGGGATGCCTGTAAGGTTTGGGACCCTAACATCTTTTCCCCGGAACCCCAAGGGCATGGGTGTGGCGCATGGAACATACACGATGACCGTATAGGCAGATGGGTACGAAACGAAGTCCATCAGAATGACGCTGGATGGCTATGATGAATATCAGAACGTCCATCTAGTGTCCACTGAAAATGGCAACTCAGAATCAGGGGAGCGTATCGAAGTGATGAATCAAGATTCCTTCGGAGAGGTTTGCATATTCAGTCATTCAAAGTCCCCTCCAGGGCGTAACATCGCATTGTGACTAGAGAGATAGACAAGAGGGGCCCAATCGAGGCATAATGATCATCTGAACGAGAAATGGCCAGCGTTCCAGTTTCATCCAATTGCTCCCTGCACTTCGCCGAAACGACGAGACCATCCCAATAGAAGAACCCACATGAATACCACTCGAGAGGGAAATCCGGTCCGAGGTGTATTATCATTCTTGGCTTTCGACGAGGAAGTGGGAGATATGCGGTCGGTTTGCCAACCCTCTGATCGAAATGAGCTAGCGTTCAAGTATGCACAAGGCTCGTAGGAGGAGAATATGGGTAGAGAATGGAGAAAAGGAAAGAGTTTAATGGAATATTCCACGCAGTGCTTGCACCAGCTGGGCAAGCGTTCACGGTGGCACCAACACCATTGTGCCTTCAGCAGTAAATGGGTCTCCCGAGAAGGGGTCCGAAGTGTCACCCTTCCCATGAGTCTTCCACCCCACCAGATAGTCCCAAGCGTCGTCTTCGCCCGTCACTTTCGTCACCAGGCCTGTGTACTTGAACTCAAGAGTCCCAGAGTTCCAAACGCCCCTGTTCGGTCCCTCTATGGTATACTCTCCGATCGTGATTACGAAGTCCTCGAAGTAGTGCTGAATTGGACCAATCCAGATTGCCGGCCGTTCAATGAGCTGCAGCTCTCCATTGATGTCACCGGTGATGGTCCCTTCCCATGCGGTGCCTGAAAATTCCAGGTCTATGGTGCATTTAAGAGCCTCACCGCAACACGGTCCAGCAATTGCCGGGGCGGACAACATTGACATGAGTGCGAGCATACAAGCAGTGAGCGATGCGAATACAAGTTTTCTCACTCTTTTCACCTCCTCCTCGAACCACCCTCGAGGCGTTAGTGTAATTGACTTCACGGTACTTCCATCTTGCTCGGGAGCTTGACGACAGATGCCGAAGAATTGGAGAGAAGAGAGGCTGACAGAGAGTTTAGCTCGGCGCCAATTTCCTGCGATGGAAACTGGCCAGTCAATCGAGTTCTGCATGCGTTATCCTGCACTTCAGCAACCCAGGACTTGGGAAAGGCGAAAGGGGTTTCATGTGTCTTGCCGTGATTCTAGGCAACGCCCCAATAGGTCTCCAGGAACGGCCACCAGCCCATGTTCGGGAATTCGAAGGTGATATAGATGTTGAATCCGCCCCACTCCGACTCGGCGTATGGCACCGTGTAGGAGTTGTGGCTCGCGGGGAACAGTATGCCCATGCCCTGGTATCCATAATTCTCGCTGTTCTTGGTGATGCCCATCCCGAGCATAGTCTCGAAATACGCGTCCATCACCGCCTCGCACGCCTTGTAGACCGAGCTGTCCCCATCCACGTTCTCCATGACATAGTCAACGAACGTAGGCAGGTCTATCCAGCTCTCCAGACGCGCACCCCAGGGGATAATGGAGTTCAGCTGGGCCTTCTTGACGATGTCACGACAGGAATCGATGTCCTCCGCCAGGGCAGTTGCCATGGCGGTCACGGCGTTCCCGAGCGGGATGATCTTCGACATGTCGAACACCGACTGCGTTGTGAGGATCTCGCTCTTGAACGGCGCCACGCTGAACAGGTTGGTGAACTCCTCGACGATGGCCATGCTCAGCTCGAGCGCATCCATGTCCGGGTCGAGGACCAGCCTCTGATGGATCTTGTCGTACGAGAACCCGCGCCATCCGATGTAGCTCTCGCTGGCGACGACGTAGTCGACGTCGAGCCCCTTGGATGCGTACTCGTAGAGGGTCTCCATCTGACCTATGGAACACTCGTCGCACGCGATGATGTCCAGGTGGTGTCCGGCGAGGGCGGATATCATCTCGTGGTGGGACAACCAGTCCCAGTCACTCCCAGGCTCGCTTCCAGGGAGCGTCGTGTCGACGCCGACGCCGCCTGTCGGCGTGCCGTGGTCCCAGAAGTAGAGCAGCATGTGCTCCGCCGGGAAGTTGGTGTCGCTGTACTCGACGAACCACTTCAGGGTCTCAGGGTCTCCCATGTTGACCTCGCCAAGGCTCTCGAGCTCCACCATTTCGTTGTCCTTGATGTAGTATAGATACGCCTCATCGTACAGTCTGTCGACCAGTATCAGAACGTTGACAGAGTCGCTCGAGCCTCCGTCCTTGAGCTCCTGGAAGTCCTCCTCTGTGTACTGGTCGAGGTCGTTGTCCGCGACGAGGTACACGAGCACCGACCATTTGGCGACCTGTCTTGTCTCCTCATCCACGCTCTCCACGGACACTTCCTCCGTCTTCCCCGTCGTCACGCCGGTAAGCAGAGACAGGACGAAGACGGCGGCCACTGATATGCTGATCAGAACCTTCGGTATCGGATATCGGTGAATACGCTCACTCCCCTAGAATCCGAGACGGTTAAGCGCCGTCATCGGCCTTAACCCTTTAGGTATACTGACTATATATACGAAGAGTGCTCCCGAAAACTTCGACGCAACGGCCGAGAGCAGGGGATGGCAGCCGTATGATCGGTCGAGAATGAGTTCAGCTCGGTGCCAATTCCTCATGATAGAGTTGGCCCAGTCAACCGGGTTTGCATGTCGCCAGAACCAACCGCAGATTTCACGAGGAAAGGGTTTGAAATCGCAGTGCCTCGATCAGTTCTGAGGCGGTGGACGCTCCCCCTCAACTACGGATTTCTTGTCCATGCCTGCAATCTTCTTCCGAAGACTAAGGAACATGACCAACATCACGACAGCAAGGATCGCGATTACTCCGAGCAGCGCCATTAGCACGAGGTTCAGAGATTTCATGGCATCGAGGTCATCGCTCGTACCACTCAGCTCTTCATCGGTGGCGTCCAAGTCAATCTGAGTCGCATCCAGCTCATCCTCGAGGGCGGCTAGATCATCCTGTGTTGCGTCAAGCTCGTCAATGGCATCATTCAACTCTTCCTCGAGCGCATGGATGGGATTGATGTAGGTCACGTTAACCGAGGTTGACGCAGAATTATCGGATGCATCGGTTGCTGTCACTGTAATGGTGTTGTTCCCTTCGAAAAGGGCGATTTCACACGCGAATGAACCGTCGGATTCGACCACGACAGATATTCCGTTGATACCCAAGGTCACGCCGATCTCTGTCGTTCCCGATACTGTCACCGTCGAAGTCTCAGTCGTGATGCCGTCAGCAGGGTCATCGAGAGACAGCGATGGTGGAGTGACGTCCGGTGCGACAAAGCGGTTCACCCAGACGTTATAATGATCTCCGTCGGATTGGTGCCATATGACAGTTGCATCGCCCGAGCAATCAATAGCGATCTGGGGATAGTAGGCACTACCCGCATTATCTGTTTCTATGAGCGTCGCCGTCCCCCAACCAGTCCCGACTACATATCGGTTTGAGTGGATGTTGACGCGAGTACCGTCATATTGACCCCACACGGCAACTGCGTTGCCTGACCCATCAATAGCTATCTGAGGATCGTGAGCAGATCTGAGATCTTCGGTCTCCACGAGTGTCTCTGTACCCCAGCCAGTTCCGACTACATAGCGGTTCGACCATATGCTATAGATTGCACCGTCGAATTGTTCCCACACGACCATAGCGTTACCTGAATCGTCAACGACCACTTGAGGATCTCCAACTCCTTCCGCGTCATCAGTCTCGACGAGTGTCACGGTGCCCCAACCGGTTCCGACTACATAGCGATTCGAATAGACGTCATAGTTGACACCGTTGGATTGGTACCATACCGCAATCGCATCACCGAGACCATCAATTGCAATCTGTGGATAGTAGGCATTGCCCATATCATCGGTCTCTAAGAGCGTAGCCATTCCCCAGCCGGTTCCTACAAAGTAGCGGTTCGTATAGATGTTATTGTGAGCGCCGTCATATTGGTACCACACTGCAATCGCATTGCCTGAGTCGTCGACAGCTACCTGGGGATCGTATGCATTCCCCAAATCAGAGGTTTCGATGGGCGTAACCGCCCCCCAGCCTGTCCCGACTACATATCGGTTCGAATAGATGCTATAGCAAGAGGCGTCGTCTTGGTACCATACTGCAATCGCATTGCCTGACTCGTCAACGGCCACCTCCGGATGGTATGCACTTCCCACATCGTCCGTTTCCACGAGAGTAGCTCCGACCCAGCCTGAGCCTATAACATATCGGTTCGACCAGATGTTATATCGAACGCCGTCTGATTGCTGCCACACAGCAGTCGCATTGCCTGAATCATCAAGGGCTACCTTGGGATAGTGTGCAGTTTCAGAATCCAATTCGATATACATCGGCGTTCCCCAGCCCGTCCCGACTACATATCGACTCGATAAGATGTTATTGCGGATGCCATCGTCTTGCTCCCAGACAGCAATCGCATTGCCTGACGCGTCAACCGCAACATCTGGGAATTGAGCATCTCCTGCATCGTCGATTTCGATAAGTGTCGCGATCCCCCAGCCTGAATCCGCAGAAATAGCTTCGGACGCGCCACTCGCACATATGAGGCATCCAACGATTGCTATGCAAAGAGTTCCTGTCAATATTGACCGCACAATCATTCTGCTCATATCAGCCACAACCTCAGATAATTCATCAACAATGTGACAGTATATGAGCCATTCGGAATCTGCATATGAGGAAGAGACTTTTGACGCATCAGGCCAGATATCGAAAGGTGCACCCGAGAAGGACGAGTCATCTCGGTTCAGAGTTGGCGCAGATAAAGAGAAGGCTAGGACACATGTGAGTCATTAGGACGAAGAATACAACCATTTCGCCCGACCATGTTGATGATCCTGGCGTATCCCGGGAACGCCATTCTCGTGCTCATGCCCATCTGGTCACGAGAGACAGTTGCGTTAGGAACCCCTTCATCAGAAGCGGAAGATGGCTGGAGTTTGGCTCCGCACTCAGGACAAAACTTCGGATTTACGACAGGCAGTTCCGATCCATGCTCAGGACAGAATTTCATGCCGACCCACAAATCATGATTGTAGAGAGGATATATGGGCTTGCCGTTGAGAAAAGGCCATAGAGGCGGAAGAGGATAGAGGTGCGTTGAAATCAATCAATGAGCCAATCACACTCTCCTACAGCATAATGTGGAAAGCAACTCCTGGAGGTGTCCTACTAATCTGGCTTGTCATATTCTTCTCGATAGGCCTATTCATCAACCCAGAGCCAGTAAGCGGTCCAGACGGGACAATGATCTTCGCAGGGCTGTTATTCTTCAGTGCAGGTCTCTCGTGGATACTCTACATCGAAGCCGTCGGCACACATGTTCGAGCAGACAATGTGGGGGTTCACATTCGGTCGCTCTGGAGGCCAGGACGTACTGTGGAATGGTACGACATCAAGACAATTCGCTACAACGCCCTCGGAGACTCATTAGTAATAATCGGAAGCGGCCGTAGAATAAAGTTCCATTTGGCTATGTCAGATAGGGAGCACTGGGTAGCGTTCTTAAGGCGGCTACATGAGAGAGTATCTCTGGATAAGGTTCATGATGAGGATATTCGAAAAGGCATCCTAAAAGCAGTTGCTGAAGGATCATCTGAACCTTCGTCGACAGATACTGGCACACTATAATCGATTCATGATGAATCTAGCCGAATGGATCACTCCATGCTGCGGGCATCTGCGAGGTTTCAAAGGGGCCACTGAGAGAAGCCCTTAAGCCATGGAATTCAATCAGATACTCAGGGAATGGCATGAAGAAGGTCATAAGGACGGAATTGCCTTTGCTCTGAGGAGATGGACTGAATGGCATTGACTATCACGAACGAATTGTTGTTAGTCATCATTCTGGTGATCATCGCGGTCGTAATGATTACTGGTTTGCGGACCATTGCCATTGTTCAGAAGAAGAACGAAAATCTGACCTTCGTTCTGATGATCCTAGTTGTTCTTGCGGTTGGATTCCTGACCGGTCAGATATTGCTCTTGGTGATATAGAAATGAAAGGGGTTTAGCTCCCGCCAATTCCCCACTGATTGAATCCGAGTTCTGACATACTGGCACCTCAGTGGTTAAAATCCCCTTCGGTCCACCCATGAATTCATCCTGTAGCAATAGCAGGAAAAGAAGCTGAGAGGGGGTCAGACTCGGCATCAATTTCCCGCGAAAGAAATCAGCCAGTCTATTGGGTTCTGCATGCGTTACAATCTGAACCATTGATTCCACGAGGAAAGATGATTAAAAGGTTCATATCCCGCACAAGAACCCTCAGAAGAACCTGATCTGAGATGCGAACCTTATGTGGCCACATTGGTTGGATAATCATTGCGGGATTGCGAATATCGATCAGGATGAGAGAGAACTCACGCCGAGCCGAGTATGGCGGTTGCGAACTCGTCCGTCTTTCCCTGCCATCCCTCTTTCAGATGTCCTCTCATCTGCTCTCCAGAGACCAGGAATATCTTGTCCGCGACCTTCACCAGTCCTTTCCCCTTCAGAATCTCGTCCATGATGGGTAGAGTCCTCCTCCAGCGACTGAGCTCCTCATCTGTCGGCAACTTTCCGGTCTTCTTGTTAGGCACTGCGTCACCGTGTGTGGCGAATAGAGCATACCTTGTCCCCGATGGAAGGGTGGCTTTCTTGAGGAACCTGCGCATGCTCCCTATGGGCTTGCCGATCCTTGTGGGGGACCCGAACACATACAGTTCTGCTGGGAGCAGCTCCTTGGGCTTTGATGCTTTGATATGACGTACTTCGGCCTGGTGGCCCTTCCCCTCAATGACCTTGCGCAACTCCTCCGCCACCTTCGCTCCATTCCCAAATTTCGAGGCGTGATATATCACGATCTTCATGAGAATCCCTGTCAAAGGAAAATGAAGTGATCATTTATAATGGTGTCTTGATGGCTCAAGAAATGGGGAGATGAAACCACGGATTGGAATAGGATCTCGGTTCATATCCATTCAGTCAAAGGGACCTGTCGCCTTGACCAGTATTCCTAGCAGGCAATGGCTTGGGCGCAAATAGTGAAATATCCTAGATACAATCTCGAGACATGGTTCGAGCATCGATGAAGGCGGGCAGGAACGGGCAGCGAAGGCCCGTCAAAGGAGGCACCGCACTCGCCATCCTTGTGATCGTTAGCCTTATCGTCTTTTTCCTTTTTGGCGCAGAACAAGATAGTATGCATGCAGATGACCCTCTCGCCAGTGCACTAGTGTTCGTCTTCGTTCCAAAGGCTCTGATTCTGGAGGATAATGCCAGTATTGGTCTCTACGCAATCTTCGTGGCATGCACTGTAATTGCGCTGGTGAGCGCGTTCTATGCAGTCACCAGGAAAGAATGGACTCTTGCATGGATCGGTTCGTTGTTCGGCACTGCTTTCGGTCCCTTCACGCTTGTGCCGATCTTGATGATTGGCACTTCGGACTTATTCTTCCAGCAGGATTCAATATCGGAGAGACTCCAAAATCGTATGGGGCATCAATTCGTGAAAAAGGACCCGTTTCTAGGTGTAATTGCAGCAGTCGTTGTTGCCTTCCTTGGTGGAACATCCCTAGTTGTGATACTGGACGCCATAACGAACAATCTAGCCCTGTCGATTCTGCTCCAAGTCGGCATTCTGATAGTGATATTCTGGTCGATCACGTCGGTACGATCGATTCTTGATCAGAAGAAGAAAGCGATAATCTTAGAATCGGATTGATTTGGTGAATGCTGCCGACGGAGGTCAAATAACCTATCATGCGCTTCCGCTCCATGGTCTGTCAGATGTCCTCCGTCGAACTGTCCGGTGTCCACATCCTGCTCACGTACAAATGCCTCTACGAGTGCGACCACTGCTTCGTATGGAGCAGTCCTGGCGCCAAGGGCACGATGACCCTCGCCCAGGTCGAGAACATCATCGAGCAGGCACTCGACATACCTACCGTCACGCGCGTGTACTTCGAGGGAGGGGAACCATTCCTCTTCTATCCCCTGCTGCGAAGAGGGATCGAACTCGCAAGGAAGCACTCACTGGAAGTGGGCGTGGTCACCAACGCGTACTTCGCCACTGACGACGGGGCGGCCGACCTTTGGCTCAGGCCGTTGAGTGAGATGGGGATATCGGACCTTAGTCTCAGCACGGACGCCCATCACGGCACCGGAGATGAGAAGGACATGGTATCGAGGGCGAGGACAGCTGCCGAGAAGCTAGGGATACCGACGGGAGTGATAGAGATCGAAGGGGTCGAACAGCTCTCGTGCCCAGGACCAAAAGACGGATCGAAGGGACAGCTATGCTTCAGGGGCAGGGCTGCTGAGAAGCTCGCGGGAAAGGTCAAGAAGAAACCCTGGAAGACCTTCGATGCCTGCCCCGAGGAGCCACCAGCGATCGGCAGAGTCCATGTCGACCCTTACGGTAATGTGCTGTTCTGTCAAGGGATATCCATCGGCAATGCATGGAAGAAGCCGCTCAAGAAGATCATGGCGGAATTGGATCCCGAGAAGCACCCGATCATCGGTCCTCTGATGAAAGGTGGACCGGCGGAACTGGCGAGCCGATTTGGCGTGACTCCAAAGAGGACCTACGCGGACGCGTGTCACATGTGCTATGAGGTCAGGCGTGTGCTGAGAGACAGACAGGCAGTCAAGGGGATTCTAGTGCCCGACCAGCTGTATGGCATTACGTCTGAGAGCAGATAGCGTTCTCTGAATATCGGAAGGGGGCAATACTTCGACAGAGCCTTCGACCTTGAAGAAGTCATTAGAGATACGCAGTCGACTTCGTTAGCTATAGAAACGGCTAGTCGTTCCGTTTCAAAGTCGACTAGCCGCACACAGCCATAGCTGGGACAGAATCGAACACCTGACAAGATGGACGAGCAGATTATCAGAAAGTCTATGACTTGAACCCGGTCAGAAAGTCCTCTATGGGGATTGCCGATAGGGTGTTCGTCTCCAGGGTTCCGCGGGAACCCAGGTCCACCATGACCTTTGATATTGTGACATTGTCCTGTGCTTCCAGAATGGTGAGGAAATCGTACTCGCCGAGAAGTGCGAACTGGTGCAAAACTCGTGCGCCCATCTTCGAGATCTCCTCGTTCACTTCCTTGACGCGTTCTGGCTTGGCCTTGAGTGTCTTTCGCCCTTCATCCGTCAATTTCGACAATACTACGTATACCGCCACTTCAACCACCTACACGACTGCATGAAAATCGTCCCTCATATCTCTTTTGCCGATTAGGTAGGAGCCATCGGCCCGAGTCTGCATGTATCGCACCCTGCACTCTGCGATGTGAGCACTCGAGCCATTAAGCTGCGCGCAGCAGTCTTGAAATAACTTCATTCTCATTCCCATCCGGTGGGTATAGTGGGGAAGTGCATCTATTGCGGCAAAGAGAATGAGTTCAACGCTGAAAGGTGCGTCAAATGCGGCCGTCATCTGGGAAGGGATCGGGAATGCCCCAAATGCGGAATCAAGAACTCGCAGGAAGCAAAGATATGCAGAATATGCGGGGCGAACCTCGACGGAATGAATTCGATACCAGAAGGTCGTCCAACAGAGAGGCCAGGATATCGGCCCCGCGTGAGTACATGTAAGAAATGCGGGCGGACATATGATAGCAACCTGATTGCATGCCCGGTCTGTGATGCAAGCGCCATCGTATACGATCGGACCGCGAGCAGGTCCAGCATCCCACTGGCTGCAGGCACCCTTCTTGCAATCGCGGGCTTCCTCAATATCTTCAACGGCCTAGTGCTCGGTATGTTGATGGAATATTTCGAAGCTTTCGCCTACTGCGGACTCATCGAGATCCTATTCGGTGCAGTCGCACTCTTCGCGTGGGTTTTCTGCATGCGGAGGGCACACCGAGCATTCGTCGTCGTCGCGTGCATAATCACGATAATCAGCATCGGGCCGTTCTTCCTCAGCACGCTACTAGGGATTCTGGCGTTGATCCTGGTCCTGGTGAGCTGGAAGGAATTCGGCTAGGCATCAGCCTCGTTTCATCCACGGCTTGCGCCCGAAAGAATCGGTCTGAGGAGAGGTATAGACAATTCTCAAAGGTCCCTCCGAAGGCCTTATGGCACGCCATCACCGCGTCGCGGTCGACCCGCTCAGTGACAAGCAGGAAGAGACGCACACGGTCACCGCTACGACGACAGTTCGAGTATGAACTCGTATGCCTCCAGTCCGAGCGCAGTGTCGGATCCCATAAGAGCGGATACAGCTCCATCAGTGTCTCCATCAGCTATCGCCTCGGCAGCAATCGCTTCAGCTTCCGCGCTCTTCTCGAAGGCCCCGGATTCCCACTCGGTCAGCACTGGTGCGAGATCTATCCATGCCTCGAACGTCCCCTCCCTGAGCTTATCTATCCCCCACACACCGGGATGCACACCGACCTCGGGCTCGAGTCCGCACGCCTGGAAGATTGACCTCAGCTTCCTGCCGACCAGTGGATCGCCTCCTTCGCCTCTGACACCTTCTTCGGCTATCCTGCCCAGAGATAAGAGCTCCTCTGGGAAGTCTATTCGAGCGCCGAGGTCGGGCTCCGCGAGGCATACTACCCATTGCCTAGATACGCGGGTCATCTCTGACAATACCTTCGCAGGATCGTCGACCCAGAGCAGAAGGAATGAACAATAGATCATGTCGAAGGAATTGTCCTTGAACGGTAGCGAGTGCGCATCCGCCTCGCGAATTTCAAAACCCCTTCTTCTGCCCTCAGCAACTGCCACAGGATCGATGTCTATTCCCTGAACATCGAACATATGAGCGAGCAATTCCATGACGAACCCGGGTCCGCACCCAACATCCAGAGCGGTCGGTCGGCCTCGCCCGTTCCAATTCCTCAGCACCCGCTGCTCCAGTAGCCATATCCAGGACTCCCTGAGCCAGACGGACTGTCTCGAGAGCTGCGTATCCATGTCCTTCGTAGACCAGGGCATCGGACATGAAGAGGCGTCCATGAGAGAAATCATTTGTGGCAATCTTGGTCTATCGAATTGGCTTGGACCATCTCTCAATCATGACCCTGATCGTCTTCGTACCCTTCGTCTACTGACAAGCTCAGACTCGAGGTCTCTAGTTTATGATAGAAGACATCTATCTTGGTAGATGTGGAAAACCTGTTCATGACAAAATCCGTAGCGAAGGACAGGCATGCCAAAGCTGAGAGGAATGATGATGAAGTGCAATAACTGCGGCTCAGAGAACCCTGAGGGGCAGAAGTTCTGTGGCGACTGCGGCAAAGAGATGGCAGTAGCTACTGCGGCAGCCGATGATGATTCAATGAGAAAATGCAGTTCTTGTGGCCGCACCCTGACCATGGAGACCAACGTCTGCCCTTATTGCGGACGATGGGTAAAACGATCCATGTTCGGATGATCGATCTTTTGCAGATTCGATATGGCCCTCATGGTATAGCCATGCTCGAGACCATGTATTCCAGCCTGCAGTCGGGGTCGTCCGTGTCCCCCTCCCCGCAATAAGTCCATGTACAGCAGCAGGGAAGGCCGACTATCTGGTCTTCTGCCATGAGCCCGTCCAGGGGCACATAATCCAAAATCTCGAAGTCCACGATCTCGTTGTTGTCCACGTCCCAAACGTCATAGACGATTATCGAGAACCTCACGCACTCGGCATCGTCCCTCAAATCGATGTCAGCTTCGAAGAAATATTCGAGGTAATCTTGACCGTAGAATACCTCACTCTGGAAAACGGCATCGAAATCGCCGTCATTGTCGGTGTCGACTCTGATCTCGAACCAAGGGTCCGGGCTGTACTTTGTACGGTGGCAGCTCGTCGTATATCCCTCGAATTCGAATTTGATGAGCGATATCTTCACTCCACCGTTACCCTCGTCCATGAAGTCGAGGAAATCGCCGATTCCGTCTCCATCGGAGTCACGGGTCTCGTTCGGATCATCTGGGAATGCGTCATTCGTGTCACCAACTCCGTCGCCATCGGAGTCCTTCCATTCAGTCGGGTCCGCAGGGAAGGTATCCAAGCTGTCGGGCACACCGTCAGCGTCGAGGTCCGCGACCGATGTCAGAGGTGAAATCGCAGGGCTGAGGATCGAGAATGACAGAAGCAATATCAGCGATGTCAGGAGCACGCCTGAGGTGACAAGGAGTCTACTTCCATCAAGTGCAATCTTAGCCATGTGCGTCTCCCCCTATCGGATCAGAGTCAGAATGATATCATTCCGCGCCACGTTAAAATCCTTTTCTACTCGGAGGACGGATCGTTTTATATACTGGATAGAACGCGTGGATCATACTGACTTGATTCCGACACTCGCAGACAGCCGATGACTATAGATGTCCGCTCGGGAAATGTAAAATATCGCCACCTGTGATACATCGCCTGTGAATGCAAGAACGCTTCAGTTCGTTTTTTCTGCAGTCTCAGCTTGCATCTCCTCGGCAATATTCGTCATGGCACTGGCTGCCGCAGTGCAGTCAGGCGATGGGGTCAGCATGGACTTCTCTCGGAACAGAGGTTTGGTAGCCGCTATCTCCATCGTGTTCCTGGCGGCATCAGTGTACATCCTCGTACGTTCAATCCCGGAGCGCCCGCGGGTCGTACCCGATGACCCCTCAGACAGAGTCGATATCGGCCTGACAGACCAAGAGGCTCACGAACCTGTGGCAGAGCCTAAGGGTCACGACGAGGCAGTCCTGCAGACGCTTGAAGCAGACGAGCTGCGGCTCTATGAGATGATACGGGACGCCGGGGGCGAGCTCCTACAGATGCATGTGGTCTCCTCGAAGACATTCTCCAAGGCGAAGGTCACGAGGCTTCTGGACAAGTTGGAGAAGCGCGGACTCGTCAGAAGGGAGCGGCGCGGGATGACCAACCGGATTCGTATCATCAAGTAGCGAAGTTCGTGGATTAGCCCTGCGGATCTGACGAGTCTCGTACATCTGAAATTGATTTCATACGAGTGAAGATGTGCTATTTCAGCCATTGTTCTCTCTTCCAGTCAGTATGTGAAAACGCATGACTGAGAAATGGGGGAGACAACAAATGAATCCAAAGAGAGTATCAGCAGTGGCGATAGCCGTGCTGTTCGGGCTAACGTCCTGTGCATGCATGATCTGCGCCCACGAGGATGAAGGCGACCCGATGATAATAACGGCACCGTCGGGGACCACACCCATGTCTTGCGCCGTGTTCTACGCCGACAACATGGTGTACGCACCACAGTGGCGACTCGATAACTACGTCCGAATCGAGACCATGGTCATCGATATGACCGATTACGATTCGGCGAGGGATATCATGGCAACAGACGTCAGCTTGTACCCGGGTGTATTCGAGGACGGTCTCGCGCAGCAGGCGGCCATCATAGCAGATTCTGCGACGATCCTGCCCATGACGAAGATGGTGTCAGTCTCGTACATCGAGATCACAATTACCTCGGACGTCTTGGACGAGGACTTGGTCTTCGCAGCCGGTTGGGACCCGTTGACCGGAGTGAAGGTCATCGAGGAGAGGGGACTGGGACGCGAAGTGAACAAGGCAGGCCATGTGATTTATGGGACGCTATGGGACACGACGGGCCTAGATGAGGGCGTGTACACGGTAGAGACTCGCCTCGGCTGCGTTGTCAATGGTGTCGGCGTGATCGGACAGTGGTACAGCGTGGACTACGCCATAGCCCACCTCTACAACCCTGAGGGTGAAGAGGGCGAACTGCTCACTCCCGACCATCCGTTCTCTGACCTCGTCGAGGAAGACAACATCGACTACTCCACATACAAGATCGGAGTCGGCGGTGTCGGCGGTGGAGTTGCTTGGATCGTCCTCGGTCCTCTGATCCCGCAGGGCTCAGGCGGAGGCAACGGCGGAGAGAGCGGCGGCAACGGTGGCGGCAATGGCAATGGCAACGGCGGTAATGGTGGCAACGACCACGGCAATGGCCATCGCGCCCGCGGAAAGTAGGCCAATTGCCCTGATCACGAGAATCCACTCGTGACTCAAACTTCTTTCACTTTCCTCCTTTGCTTTTTTTTTCCAACTAGTATCAGACTGCGGAAGTAACACAGAGCGGTGGCACACGCGCTGCGCTATCGGCATCATCCCGAACACTGGCAGGGACCAGCTCGTGTTCGGGCGGTTCCTGGATCATTGCAGGATCACACGGGAGCAGAGGTCACCGACCAGCCTTATGCAGCGACCTCGACTGCGAAAGACGATGTTCCACCGATCATGTCCAGATAGTCGTACGCTGGATAGTCCTTCCACACATCCAATGACCCTGAGACGAGCCCGCTTGCAGTAATGTCGAAACCGTAGGTGCCTTCGTTCTTGCAGGCGCAGAGTTCCCACTCGATTGTGACGGTGTCACCCGCGCTGAAGGTCGTCAGACCTGTGAGATCTGGAGATTTGCATACGTTGAGACCAGTCGTCGTCTCCAGGACTGCACCGAAGCTCTCGGCAGGGAATGTCGGGAACATGGTCGAACCGAAAGGTGCGAGGCACGGGTATGTGATTTCGGCCGTGACCTTGAACTTCTCTCCAGGAACGACTGAAGACGGTGCGCTTATATCTATCTCCCATGGCGCAACGAACACACCACCATACATCATACCAGGCACGTTCCATCTCGTCGTGTCGCAGGTCCATGTATCCAGGAAGTCCGCGTATTTCCACTTGATCGGTTCGAACTCGGAGTCCCATGCGTTCGGGTTCGCGGCCTGCGAGGTCGAGCCCTGATAATCGTGGTCGTTCTTGAACTCCCTTGACCACCCGTCGTTGATCAACAGCACGCCTTCGGAGTCATCGTAACCTACGACGACGCGATAGTGGTCACCGGAGTACCATTCAGGAAGCCAGTACACGAGCACTATCACAGGATACCCTTGGTCGAGTATCGCCTTCATCTCGTTCAGCCATGGCACATCGGATGCGTAGTAGAATCCCGCGTATCCCATGTCCCTGGCGGTGTAACCCGTGACGATCGAGTTCGGCCATCTCACGCCCATAGTCGGGCTCATGGAGCTGAACTGCGCGGCCCTTGCCATATCCGGAAGTGCAGTGCCTCCGCTTCTAGCTGCATTGTATATCTCCCTCTGATCCACGAACTCGCCACAGTAGTCGAACACCATCTGCAGAGATACCGCGCCGCACCCTTTCGCATCTATCTGTTGATAGAGCGGGACACCTTCAATAAATGCGCTCCCAGACAAGGCTTGAGTCCCTGCGGCGGGAAGCACCATCATGGCCACGATGCAGACACACACGCTCGAAATAAGAAATCTCACACGCCCAACCAAGCTCTTGCTCATGCTTTCTCTCCCCCACTGAACAGGATCCAAGGATTGCCGCTCAGCGTGAGGAGAATCGAACCATTGATTAATAACAGGTTTGATACAGCGTTAGAAATGTCGATTAGAGCGGGCCAGAATGCTTACTACGAACTACCCACCTGAGGATCGAGAGAAACATTAAGGACCTTGCGTGACTCTGGGCGGAACATCAAAGCCGATCATAACGACTGAGGCACATGAACAGATCACATTCTGTCAGTCACCGAGAGTGAATCCAATGAATCTGAGAGAATTGATGTATTTCTTCGAGGAAGATGAACTCAGGGATGCACTTGATGAATTCGGTCTCCCGACAGAAGGAGAGAAAGCAGATCTCATAGACAGGATCCTGGATGAACCTGTATCGGAATCTGAACCTCGATGGGTCATCCTATTCGAACGTCCAGAATCACTAGGTCGCCTGAGATTGAAGCTTGCCTGCGAATCGGCGGGGTTGCCGGCCGATGGTACGACCAACAGCATGTTGAGTCGATTGGTTGAGCACATGATAGAAGGGGATTGGAGGGCCAGTGCGGGCAAGACCTATTCGATTCAGCCATCGGTCAGGAATCCAGAAGCTTTCAGACGGTTCCTACAAACCCTCAAATTATCACAATTGCAGACGATCGCTGAATATCTGGGTATCGACCCGGCGCTCAGTAGAGGTAAACTCGAAAGGGTGCTCCGTCTGAGATCGGAAAAGGCCTCACCAATGGACTTGTATACGATCTGGTATCTTCTGGAGGATATCATTGCAGTGCACAAGACGTCTCTTCAATCAATCTGCAGAGGAATGCAAATCGATAGCGATGGATGCATGCATGAACTCCAAGATAGAATTCTTGATGAGATCTGGGAGATACGGCATCTGGATTCGGACATCAATTGATCATCTGAAGAGCCGCCCACATATCCCCCAGTCTTCAATTCGTGATGAAGAACGCATCAACCAAGGGTATTGAAAAAGAGTCAAATAGATGCGACTTCATCCGATGTCCAGAAAAACAGATTCGGTGGACCTGGAGGAATGAAAGCGAAGCCGAATACGTAGACACGAAAAATTCCAGGTGATGACTTTGGGCATTAATACGATCAAGAATTCGACGCAGGACGAAGGGTCTCGTCCACTTGCATTTCTCGTTGATGGCGATAACGCCTCATTCAAACTCATCGGAGACATGTTGGACGAGGCATCCAAGCACGGCTCTGTGAGAGTCAGACGAGTATACGGAGATTGGACCTCGAAATATATGGAGAACTGGAAGAAAGCTCTGCATGAACATGCACTCAGTCCCATCCAGCAATTCCCGAACATCCGGGGCAAGAATGCCACGGACAGTGCTCTGATAATAGACGCGATGGACCTTCTGCACGCAGGGATCGTACAGGGATTCTGCATAGTCTCCAGTGACAGTGATTATACAAGACTGGCCACCAGGATCAGAGAAGACGGGTTGTTCGTGATGGCGATAGGTGAAAAGAAGACGCCAGATGCGCTGATGAAAGCATGCGATGTCTTTGTTCTGACAGATAATCTTGAGCCAAGGAAGGGATCGAAGGGGAAGGCAGGAGTTCCCAGAGAACTGATCCTGAAAGCCTTCGACAATGTCGAGGACGAGGATGGATATGCTGCCATGGCATCGCTCGGCCAGGCGCTATTGAAGATCGACCCCAGTTTCGATCCCAGGACATATGGCAAGAGCAAGCTGGTCTCCCTCATCGAGAGTCTCCCCGGGGATTTCAAGATAGAGAGAAGGGGAAATCCAGTGACTGGTGCGGTCTTCTTGAGAAGGACGAAGAAATGAATCTACAGTCATGAGTATGTTGATTCCGCAACCTCTCACGGCCACGATCGTCTCGCGGGCGCCGGGGTCCGTTCAGGAGATGATTAGGGTTCAGATGACTTCGAAGGGTGAGCGTCCAACTCGGGCTCTGACAACCGCTTCTTCACGGCGAGGTACAGCAGCAAGTTATGGATCGAGAAGATTGCGCTCATCAACACCGCGAAGCCGAGTATCAGTCTCGCAAAAGTCCCTGACACCCAATCGATCAGGAATTCCAAGGACCCTGGCAACGGTTCGGCAAAGTGCGCGAAGTTGAACGGGAACACCACGAGCAGATAGAACGATGCTACGAAGGTGACTGCCATACCACCGGCTTCGAACAACCTGCCAGGGTTCTTCCGACCCGTGAAGAATCTGACTATCACGGGAGGCATACCGGCCAGAAGCTGTCCATACAACAACACTGCAGCGACGGTCCCGAACTCATCTGTGAAGAAACCCGTTGGTCTCGTCTGATGTATCGCGACGAATGCGATGAGAAAGAGAAGCCCGACAATCGCGAATGGCTGCCCCATCCGTTCGGGGAACGATAGCACATCCGCCTTCGCTTCCTTCTCTGCCCTATCCCAGATCCAGGGAAACTCTGATGAGTCTTCCGCGACACCCATGATGATCCCCAAGGATGTAGGGACGATATTCCTAATCAAATCAACGTCTCACGACAGCTCATTCGATGATACCCATTCGCAACCGCGTGTGCATTAGCAGTCATATCAATTGTAGTTCTAAGGTGAAGAAGGACTGGACAAGGGTCCGACACCGGCGACGAATCAGGATGATATAGATCGACCACGAACAAGAGACAAATCGAAGTGGCGATGGGCATCTCAATGACAATAGGTGGAGAGAACGACATAGGAGAGCAGTCCGGGAGTCTCTCTATCGCGCCAGTTTCAGAAATGTACCATAAATGCCTTATCTGCTCCATCCATTCAGCATCCTGGGCCGTATCGATACGGAGAGTGGAGGTCGGAGAGGATGAGACGAGGGACATTGGGAATTATAGCGATGAGTGTTGTCGCCGTCATGATGATCGGAGCGCAGGGCGCTCTGGCTGGACCTGTCCAGTCAGTGACTGCCTGCCTTAAGACGGTGCCCGGGGAGCCATTGGGGACAGCTGTTTACTCATGGTGGGACGACGACACCAGCAGGTTGGAGATCGTGGTCGCTGGCGCCGTACCAGGAACATACTGCGTTTTCGTTGACAAGGTGAAATTGGATGTCAAGTTCACCGTGGACGACGCTGGAGCTGGCGCTTTGAGACTGGACACCAGATGGGGAGATGCAATCCCAATCATAGAGTCCGGATCGACCATATCCATGAAGAACTGCGCTGACACGACAATCGTGATCTGTGGCATGTTCAAGTAGGTCTGGCGTTCGCTACCAAACAATCTAAACTCCTTGCCATTATTCTCACTCAACCTGGCTACAATTTGGCTCCTTTCTTGAACCCGCACCATGGGCACATGAGAGACCCCTTTGGCCAAGCAGCCTTGCAGCGAGGGCAGCCCTTGACGAAACCACATCGCTCGCAGAAGAACATCTCAGAGGACATGGGCAGGCCACAGTCAGGGCAATTGCTTAGATCAGGCAGCTTCGGAGGATCACCGTATAGGTGCCCTTTGCCCCCGCAACCAGGACAGACCCAGGATCCCGAAGGGCCGGGAATGACGCCGAGGCCGCGACAGGCGGTGCACTTCGCATTTCCGAGGCATCTGGGGCACTTGCCCGTTCCACCGCAGAACGGGCACGAACTAAAGGAGGAGCCCGATCCAGAACCTCGACAGGCTGAACAGTACCCGTCGATGCAATGAGAATTATTGCCATAGGCCATGTACGATGTGAAGTCATTGTTTCCGTGTGCGGAAGATGAAACGAACCATGTGCAGTTTCCGGAGCCATGGCACGCAACGCATATATCGATCCTGCCAAAACCGCCGCAGACCTTGCACTCGACTGAGTGTGATTTGGAGTGGTCGATGATTATCTGCGTTCCGCAGTACAGACAGTGCGCCCTATCGATATCACCTGGAAGACTCAAATTGGCCCCACAGCTAGGGCATATCGCTGGTATCAGCTCGACCCCGCACATTTCCTCATCCTTATGCGAACAGGATTGACCGGTAGGGATTATATTGTTTTTACAGGGGAATCCAATGAGGGGTCATACTACAGCCGGGGCATTTCCCCGCGGCAGTTCTGACAGAACCGCGCGCCCGGGGGATTCTTCGAACCACACCTAGGACAGAACATGGATTGCTCCATAGGAGAGTCCGGCGGTGGCATCCGACGGCTCTTTTCATTGAAGAGCGCCAAAATACGATCAGACGCATTTCCATCCAGTACTGGCACGCACCTCGTCCTTTTCATGTGGCATACATCATTACTTGTAGTCAAACCGGCTAGGTTATTCTGCGATGAGCGCTGCGAGCGCTTTCGCGAAAAGGAGATAAATCAATGAGTTACGGCAATTATGGAGGCGGCAGCCGTAGATACGACTCAGGCCCCAGAGAGATGCACAAGATAAAGTGCTCTGACTGCGGATCTGAGGCGGAAGTCCCGTTCAAGCCTACGG
This sequence comes from Thermoplasmatota archaeon, assembly GCA_018818785.1. Classification (GTDB taxonomy): domain Archaea; phylum Thermoplasmatota; class Thermoplasmata; order UBA10834; family UBA10834; genus UBA9653. The sequence goes on from JAHIRF010000006.1 coordinate 59,768, forward strand.
ACGGTAGACCAGTCTACTGCCAGAACTGCTTCCAGAAGCACCGGCCCCCACGAAGAGATACGTTCTGAGCGTCCGGTTCATTTTCATGAATTAATCGTTCAATTCGTTCGAATTCGTAAACCACTTCGAGATTCTTTTGAGCCCAATCATACCAGATTCTATCATCATTGATCTGAATGCATCTCAGAAGATACTCCGTTTCCCACATAAGATTGAGAAGAGAGCGATAGAAGGGGATCTACGAGAAGATGAACCGCCACTTCCAGAAAAGGAAGATATTCACTGCGATTTCATTAAGGAGTATAACATTTTAATATTGGAGAACCCCATCCACGCACCAGATTCCAGGGAATTGGGCGAGTACCCTGTTTCCAGATTGGAGTGGAAAATAATGACGTCGGAGCAACCAGGACAGGCGCCTTCGAGGAGCTGCGTTTCTTGTGGTCGAGCAATAGCTTGGGATGCAAATGTGTGTCCGTACTGCGGCCATGATTTCCGGCCCGCGATGACGGGACCGCAGGGAACTGGGAAGAAGGAATTCAAAGGCAGTCTGGCAGTATTGATCGTGTTGATTGTCCTCTGCTGGCCAGCAGGACTCATCTACTTCTTCATGAAAAGGGAGTATTGACCGTTAGCCGAACGTGTCGATATCCGACGCGCACCATGAATAGCGGGAGCTGGGGCGCAATTCATGGTCATTCGTCTTGTCCAGATAAACAAGTGCGGTCAGCATCGAGTCAGATTTCGAATGCACTAGTATGATTCATTCAGATTGGTTCATCGGATATTCGCCCCTCTGAAGGGTTCTAGGACCACAACATGAGGGAAACTCTCGATACCGTTGGCAACTTCTGCATGTTGAGAACACTCTGCGGCCTTTCAAGAATGAGAATGAGATCGCAACTGCTAGCCCAGCGATGACCACGACCAATTGTAGACCTTCGGGGGCATAGATTGCGGAGAAAAGAGCGGCACCAAGAGATATTCCGAGACATGCGTTGAATAGTATGGATAATCGATGGTTCTTGCTCAGAAGCCGCATCAGATTGACTGCGAAGAATGACAATGCGATAGGGAAGGTGATTGCGAATGAGATCGGGCTCACGATCAACAGCAATAGCGCGGTTACGAGTGCGGATGGATAGACCGTGGCGCAGCCTCTGCAAACGCGTCGTCCCTTTATCTTGAAAACATGGTCGTCAAACCTCCCGCAAAGTGGGTGGTGTGATAGGATGATTGGATCACCGTCGATCTTCGACACTATGCGCTTTATCAGACTCACGAACCCATGAACTCGATCCAGGTGTAATTAGCTTTGCGATTGCAGATGAAATCGTCAATAACATATGATCTGCAGTACAATAGAAGCCAAGACAGCTAGGAGTCGCTGCAAGACGACATCGTACTAATAACCGCGACGACCATAATGCTTGGGTGAGATACCGTGCCAGAGAAACCATTGTTCATCAGACGCCTGGAGAAGAATGGCTGCCAGGGAAGCGTTACCTCAACCACGCATCTCGAAGAACTCGGAGAAGAGGTACAGTCACTGCACAGGGAGGGGCTGCTTGACAAGGTCTTATACCGCGAGTTTGCGAAATACTATTTCACGCCGGCATTGCCCAAGAGCATTCCGAATGCGAAATCGATGATCGTCGTTGCTGTACCGCAACCCATGCTGCGGACGACCTTCATTTGGAAGGGCAACAAAGTGCAGGTTATCGTTCCCCCTAACTACTATGACGTTAACAAGGTGAGCTGGCGTGCTAGACACGAATTGAAGATGGCTTTCGAACCAAGACAATACAAACTAGTCAGGGCCTTGTTGCCCGTCAAGCTCCTTGCGGTGAGAAGCGGCCTGGCCAGATATGGCAGGAATAATATCACGTATATCCCGAAATACGGCAGCTTCCATCGCCTGACAGCGTTCTATTCAGACTACGAAAGCTCGGTCGATAACTGGCAGGACAAGGAAGCACTCCCATCGTGTGTGAAGTGTAAGGCGTGCATCGATGCCTGCCAGACAGGCGCTATCCAGAAGGACAGGTTCTTGATCAGAGCTGAGAGATGTCTTACCTACCGGAACGAAAAGGACTCGAAGCTGGGGTTCCCCGAATGGGTAGGTGCTTCGGTTCACGACTCCATCATCGGATGCATGCGGTGTCAGAAGGTCTGCCCCTACAACAGAGATGTCGTAGATTGGTGCATCGATAGGGGGGCGTTCAGCGAGAAGGAGACTGCATATCTTCTAAGAGGCAGGTTCAACGGCGAAAAAGCCGCGAAGATGAACAAGAAGCTCATGAGGATCGGCCTCGACCTTAGCACATTCCCAAGAAATCTGAAGGTTCTATTGGATATGGAATGATCATCCCGCTCAATCACAGCGTCATCCATCCACACGCAGTTGGAGAAGAAATCACTGGGTAGGTTTAATAATCGCCTCGAATATTCACAGGGCGTAGTCCTGGCAACAGTACTATCTGGAGGAACGGGGCATGGGAAAGATTTCACGTGGGTGGCAGCTGACCAAGATGAGCTTGAGGATCATACGGAAGGACAAGGAATTGTTGCTCTTTCCAGTTTTGTCAGGAGTCTTCACGATACTGATCATCGTCGGATTCCTAGCAGGCATGTTCTATTCGATCGGTATCGAAGGAATCTTCGATGTGACGGAAAACTACTCGTTCATAGCGATCTTCGCTGGGCTATACTTCCTGTGCTACTTTGTGACCATATTCTTCAATGCAGCAATCGTGGGCTGTGCAATGAAACGACTCGACGGAGGCATACCCAAATTGCGTGACGGGTTCAGAATCGCTAGGGAGAATATTGGTAGGATCCTCGCATGGACCCTCTTCGCTGCCACGGTCGGTCTGGTCCTGAGAATGATCCAGGAAAGGGCAGGAATCATCGGCAGGATAATCATCGGGTTCATAGGCATTGCATGGGCTCTCGGAACATTCTTCGTCGTGCCCGTCCTGATATTCGAGAAGGTCGGTCCCCTGACCGCGATGAAGCGCAGCGCATCGGTTTTCAAAGGCGTCTGGGGGGAGACACTCGCGGGCAACATAGGCCTGGGGTTCATATTCATCCTTGCTGGCCTGCTAGGTCTGCTGGCAATCATACTGGGTGCCTTGCTGGGCGGAGTCACGGGACTGATCATCGGACTTGCCATTGCAGTCGGTTACTGGATTGCGCTTGCGGTGGTCGCATCGGCTGCACAGTCCATCCTGACAGCAGCTCTGTACAGATACGCCACGACAGGCAAGGTGTCGAGGGAGTTCGGATCGAAGCAGTTGTTCGAGAACCCGTGGAGATACTGATGCACAGAATCACTTGGGATTGAGCTCGATGAGTCCGACTCGTTTGATCAGCCGTGCGACCTCGAGACAAGCCGCAAAGGAAGTCAATCATAAGATAGTCTACCACAATCCGTAATAAGGCATCGAACCGCGCGTATGTCATCAAGAAAGAGATAGAAACGCGTCTGACGCAGGGAAGAGATCGCTAGGATGGAGCAGACCATAGATGTTTCGAAACTCATGCGCTCATCCAGGATCTCCAAGGTTGACACAAAGATAGCGTCAGGGATCAGAATTGACTATTCAGGACGGGCGATGTTCATATAGCATCATTGCAATTCCAGGGTTGCGTTTCCGAACGCATGGGGGTTTAATGAATGGCTTTTAGATCTAAAGGGATATCAGCTTCCCTGACAGTCTTTATCGTGATTGTATCAGGAACGATGTTAGCGTTTTCCACATCAGCGGCTCATGGGCCACCAGTCGATGATTGGACTGTGGCGTTGTATATAGCAGCTGATAACAACCTGGAAATTGCATGGGACCATTATACTCTACGAGGGCTTCTGGATATTCCTGACTCAGATGATGTGAACATCGTCGCTATGGTCGATCGACTGAGCACGAACGGCACTGAATTATTGGAGTTCTCAGGGGACACATACGAAGTAGTGGCGACCTACCCCGAGATGAACACCGGCCTTGGCGAGACCTTCTCGTTCTTCCTCAGCGAAGTGACGACAATGTATCCGTCTGAGAACCTGTGTGTGATCGCGTGGGACCATGGCGGCTCATGGCTCGGCTTCTGCTCAGATGACTCCCAGGGAGGGCTCATCGGCATGAACGATTTCAGCTATGCCTTGAATGACGCAGGCGTCTACATCGATGTGTTCGCCTTGGATGCGTGCATCATGTCGACCACAGAGGTGATCTATGAAGCCTACACGACTGGCCTGGTAAGCTATGTCATATCGTCCGAGATGTACGTACCGTACGATGGCTTCCCGTATGATGACATGTTCGCGCCCCTGGTAGAAGATTCGTCCGCCACCCCAGAGGAACTATGTTCGATCATGCTCGACGGCTGGGAGTCGTACTACCACAGAGGAAGGAGTATCAACCTAGTAGTCGCGGATGTCAATGCCTTCGGTGAGTCACTCCCCAAGTTCCAGACCTGGTCAGACGCCCTCCTCGAAGGGCTGGCGGAGCACGGGGATGAGTATACGATTGCAGTTGATGAATCTCTCACGAACGATTACATAGCCACCACGGTCGATCTGTACGACCTCTGTGAGCAGATAATCGCGAATGTCCAGGACCAGGCGATCATAGATGCATCAATGGCGATCATGTCCGTTGTCGACACAACAGTGGTTGGTCTGACTACCTCAGGATGGGCCCAAGGCATGCATGGCCTGACCATATGGTGGATGTCGGCCGACTATGTGAGATATCTCCCACGATACATGGAAGAGGTGCAATTCGCGACCGATTCAGGCTGGGGAGCATTCCTGGAAACACTCTATGTTTGATGGTCCTGATTGGACCAACTTCCCCGGCAGACCGTGCCGGGGAGTCTACATTCTTACGCAGCGATAATGCATCCTTGATCGTGGATATTTTCGGCAATATTGACACATGCCATATTGAGATGAGAGTCGCTGGTCCACTTTTCGCAATCGTGATCCAATTATCATCTTTTCAAGCGTAGTAGCGTCTGACGCCTCCGAAGCACAAGACCACGACGATGAGCATCTGTACGATCAGCCAGACATAGGTGAACGAGAAGATTCCGATGAGGATGACCTCCACGCACATCCATGCGACCTCAAGTCCGGAGATGACTAACGCTCCGGTCCAGGCCCAATGCCTGATGGACAACTTCTTCAAAAGCCGGGCAAGGTCAAGTTCGCTCCTTGTGATCAACCCCCAAGAAACGATGAATGGACATATGCCAAAGGCGATCAGCAGGAAGAGACCGACCAGGAAGAAATCACCGACCGGAAGCCCTTCCAGGAGCTCTGCATCCAGGCCCATGAGCTCCCCTGAAGGAGCAGCCAGGAACAATAGCCCGCTCACCGTTCCCATGAGTCCGTTGAACAGCTCCAGGCCAATGACCGCCAGGACTATCCCCGGCCTACCCACGCGATCCAGAACCATATCCATGCAGGGATGCGATTACAGATGATATTTCATTTGGGGTGAATGAGGAGCCGGAGGAGGAATCGACAGCCATCCTCGACAGTATGCGCTCATAATGGGATATTTTCCATCGAGAATATCGCCCATCGGTCTTCTGACCTGAAGGCCTTCGATGTCATACCAATGCCGTCCTTGCCTTTCGAATCAACGATCGATGACATTCCGATGCCAACGAACCAGATGGAAATATAAGGCGCCATTCACGTTATGGATGCGATGAAGACAAGGGCGGTCAAGAGTGTCCTCAGGAGCATGCCAACGATAGAAGGCGCAGGAGTCCATCTCAGAAGGGCGTTCGGCCCGCATGAGGCGCACCTGGCAGATCCATTCCTGCTTCTCGATCACTTCCAATCAGAGAACCATTCGGACTACACCGCAGGATTCCCATGGCACCCTCATAGAGGGATAGAGACGGTCACATACATGATTCGAGGGACGATCGAACATGAAGACAGTCTGGGGAATAAGGGAGTGATAGAATCCGGCGACGTCCAGTGGATGACCGCTGGGAGCGGCATCCTCCATCAGGAGATGCCAAAACCGTATGCAGGGGATTTGCTGGGGGTCCAACTCTGGGTGAATCTGCCCGCGTCCAAGAAGATGAAGGAACCTCGATACAGGGAGATCAGAGCGGACCAGATACCTGCATATTCTGCCTCCGACGGAGTGGAGATCAAGATCATCGCGGGGAACCTGAACGGAATAAGGGGACCCGTCAGAGATCTTGTGGCGGACATCGCGTTTCTCGATGTCACTCTTGAGAGAGATCGAGAATTGGCGCAAGAGGTCGACCCGATGAATTCGTGTGTCGCATATGTCTTCGAAGGTGATGGAATCTTCTCAGAGGAAGCAGTCCGCGTATCACATGGCAACACCGTCTTCTTCAAAGAAGGCAACAGCATCAAGGTCAAATCTGACAAGACAGGCATGCGGCTCCTGCTCATCACGGGACGAGCATTGAGGGAGCCGATCGCTTGGGGTGGACCCATAGTGATGAACAAGCAGAGTGAGCTGGATCGGACGTTCGATGAGCTCAGGAATGGCACTTTCATCAAATCAGAGCGGCCTTCAGATCCCAACCGTCTGCAATCCTTCCACGGCCCCTGGGAAGGCTCGACAAAGAAATGGAAAATGGTTTGAAGTCCATTGCTCATCATTCTGCAATCACAGAATACTAGCCATCACTCGAAGCCGATCCACATTGTGTAAGTGCCCACCGTCGCAACGTTATCCAGATATGCGCTGCCGTACCCGACGACGTTGGCGAAGTCGTCAGTTCCACCGACAAGTTCGAAGTGAATCTCGAATGATTCGAAACTAGTGTCCCCCTTGACAATCGTCCTCATATCGATAGAGCCCTCGAGGCCTTCCCAGTCATCGACATTGAGCGTACCCCACTCATCTACGGTCACTAATCCACTATTCGCATGTACGATTATCTCAATAGAGGAGATCGAATCGCCGACGATATCTCCAGACCATTCCCATGTCTTGTCGTCAACGGTATAGAATACATTTACGCCTTCATGCTCTAGTTGAACCATTTCGGGGTTGTTCGGATTCTGGAACGTCCCTTCGGCCTTTGTCAACTCGACGTCCGGTAGATTGCAGTCAGAAGTACAGCCAGAGGCTGGGAGTGACAACATCAGTGCGGCAACCAGGGTGCTGGCGACCACCAGAGCTATTCTCATCATATTTCACCTCCTCCTCGAACCACCCAACGAGGTGACGTATCTATGGTCGAGTCATCGTATTTCTTCGTTTCCGAGAGGATGAACGACACCCGTCGATACAGCAATACATATCGCCGTTCCCAGCGTCGTTGATTCGATATTCACACAGGAGAGCTGATCCAATGATACTAATGAATCGACTCATCTCAAGGAGTATGGATACTTCTCGGAATTGAATTCGGTGACTCTGTCGCAAGGGAATACCCGCATCACTCCGCTTCGGATCATTCGTGCGAACAGACATCCAGATAACAAATCGAGAAGCTCGATCGACTCGAGAGGAAAGTTATTTATAACGCACATTTAGTTATCTGTAGATAACATGGTGGTTCATCTTGCGTGAAAGGGTCAAGTTCTCGCTTGTTGCGGCAATTCTCATGACATTGACAGGGCTCTCGTGGATTCTGCCGATAAGGCTCATCATCACGGACCACTCCATACCAGTGATCGTGCTCGCTCTGCTGCTCACCATAGCCATAACGATTCTATCAGTGATTTACATCAGAAATGAATACATGAACGCGAGAGAGGGATATCCTCTGATGGATGAGAGATCCAAGACGATTCGATCGCAAACGGGCAATTATGCATTCTTCATGAGTGCAGTCGCCACAATCATTCTGTTTGCATACACATTGACGGGAATTGATCTCGTAGGCAAAGAGACCGTCCAGGCACCGGAGGCGCTTTTCGCCGTCATAATCCTCATGGTTTCCATATATCTCGGATCCTGGGCGTTCTTGACTTTCAAGTGGAGGATGGACTGAGGTGGTTTGCTGAGATCCAGGGTCAAGGAGTTCAGAGCACGCCACAATCTCACGCAGGAGGACCTGGCGAAGACCGTCGGTGTCCGAAGGGAGACGATACTCGCCATAGAGAAGGAGAAATACAGCCCTTCGCTCGAACTTGCTCATAGAATCGCGAAGGCACTCAAGACTTCGCTCGATGAATTGTACATATTCGAAGAAGACGAGGATAAGTGATGAAGGGGAAATCCAGGATGATGATGAGAAGACGATCTGACCGAACGCATGTCTGCGCGATCATGATAATGCTGATGATGTTCAGCACATATGGTCTCGGTGCGCTGTCGATCTTTGAAGATGATTCCGTGATGATGCCAGTCTCGTCGAAATACACGGAATATGACTTACACGACCCGATAATGATCGATGGCGATGAAGCATTCACGGAAGAGAACGGTGTTGTGGGGGGAAATGGCACTGAGGGCGAACCATACATCATCTCAGGATGGATGATCGATACTATTGACCTGACAGCATGGTCAGCAGCAATTGAGATAGTGAACACGACGGAACACTTCCTTGTCACCAACGTATCAATCAAACGAGAGAACAATGACAACTCGTTTCGAGGCATCTATTTCGAGAATATCACATACGGAGCAGTGATGGCTTGTGAAATCGATTCCCGATACCATTGCATCGGTGTGCAGTCATCATATAATATTAGCATCGTCGGAAACATCATATCCGGCACCGATGTCTTTTATGGAGTGGCCATCTCTGGATCGGATAACGTAACCTTCGCGGAGAATGCGTGTCACCGCCTATCAGTCAAGGTTGGAGCCTCATCGAACATATCCATACTGGACAATTCAGTCTACAGCTTTGCGTCCGACGAGAGATCCGAGGGAATAGAAGTGAGCATCAGCTACAGTGAACTCTGCACCATAAAGAGGAACACGCTCTGGGCATACAACGTTTCAGATATGGGTAATGGCAACATCATTCTCGAAAGTAGCACCTCATGCACAATCGACGACAATATAATGGGAGAAGGCGGAATAGGATTCTCAGGCACCGAGCTATGGCATTACTCGACCCATCAAATAGGCACTAACAATACGGCTAGCACATTGCCAGTCATTGTTCACATGAACATGGATGGTGTGAGAGTCGACGATGGTGGCACTGGGGAGTTGATCATCATCAATTGCACGGATGTACGTCTGCAGGATGCATCATTCTCAGGAGACTCATGCCATGTCGGCATCTACTATGGTTCTGATATCGACATCAGTGATTGCATATTCGAGGAGTCAGAGACCGCATTCAGAGTGGCGAGAGCGTTTGATGTTCGCATCAGACACAATACATTCATCAACACGTCGATAATCTACATCGATCACTGCAACGATACTGACTTCTCCGACAATGATCTGACTTTGTGCCAGAATTCGAATGTGATGATCGGTAGCACAACGAATTGTGCTTTTGAGGACAATATGTTCGGTTCGGGATCAAGAACGGCGGTTTATCTTAGCAATTCCACCCACTTCGTCCCAAAAAGAAACCATCTTGCGCTCGGAGGATTTCGAATCGAAGGGCTGTCAATCGAGGATTTTAATTCGCACACGATCGATGATTCGAATCAATTCGCGAATGGAAAGCCAGTCCTGTATCTCACCGATGTGGCCGACAGGGAATACGATATAAGCGACTATGGCCAACTGATCATGGCAAACTGCACAAATGTAACTGTCCACGGCATGATAACGGGCGCAGAACAATCGATCCAGATCGGCTTTTGCAGAGACATCGTTGTCCGTGAGTCGAAGACATATGGCTTCGCTCCAATCAGCCTATCTTATGCAGATGGTGTAACTTACACAGAGAATGATTTCGTCAATCCAGGGTTGGAAATGCATCTTATCATGACTCATAACGTGACTATTTACCACTGCAATTTCATGGGCAATTTTGGAATGTGGATAGTAGGTGGCTTTGATGGCTATACTCCAACGGGGATTCGATGGGATAACGGCTACCCAGATGGCGGCAACTACTATGAACTATGGTCTAAGACGGATAACTATAGCGGCCCTGGTCAGGATATCTTGGGACCGGATGGCATATGTGATCGAGCATACAATCATCATGAAGGTGTAGACCGGTATCCGCTCATGGAACCATTTGTGCGGGAACAGACGGTCGGCGATGAAGGAGGCTGGGATGATATGATCCTGTGGCTATCTGCGATTGGTGGAATAGTTCTTGCATCGTCATTGATATCGTATATCCTGTTCCTGCGAATGGGACCCAAGAAGACAAACGATGAAGGAAGGAACGAACCAGACTCGGATTGAACGGCATCCTAGCCGATGCAAATCAACAGATTGCATCGCCATCATAAGCCGGATGATGTCGTTCGTGCAAAAGATGAATATCAGATGAAATCTATCCGATGAATCGCTCCAGGAGGGGTTATGATGAGAAGCGATGATCATGGTTTGACATGTGGCAGGACAGATACAAGAAACCGTCAGCACAAAGAAAATGATGGATCTCGTCCTGTGGACTCGGGCAGAGGGCGCAAGTTATATGCCACATTCCTGGTGCTGGCAGTCGCAACCCTCGCCGTATCTGCTCTCGCATTCATAAGTTCGAATTCATCAGCGTACACCGCTCACGACCCAATCATAATTGCCAGCAACGCTGATTTCAACGGTGCCAATGGCGTGACCTCGGGCACAGGCACCATAAGCGACCCGTACATCATCGACGACTGGTCGATATCCGCGGGGACGGCCAATGGGATATCGATCAGCGACACCAGCGCGTATTACGTCATAGCGAATGTATCGATAAGTCACGACACCTACAACTACAACAACTATAATGGGATCAACCTCGACAACGCCCCCAACGGGCGCGTCGAGAACTCCACGATATCCGGATGGGTCAAGATCGGGGTCTATGTCAAGTCCTCATCGAATGTGGAGTTGTACAATAACACAATCTCGAATACCGGATTTGCCTCAAACGACAGATACTGCATAAGGATGGATTCTTGCCTCCAGGATGTCTCAATCACCCAGAACAATCTGTCGGATGCGAACTACGGGGTCCTTGCGTATGCATCTACAGATATCCAAATCGATCACAACAACATCACCGGCACGGAACGCGGAGGAGTGTCGCTCTCATCGACAAAGTATTCCGTGATCTCGCAGAACACAATGGACATCGGCGGAGTCGCCATCTATGGCTATGTCATCTCTGATTTCAACACGCATACCATAAGCACGGATAACGTCGTGAACAACAAACCCGTACGATACGAGCGGAACGCGACGGCTCTGGATATCGACGGTGAGGATCTGGCACAGGTCATACTGGCCAACTGCTCTTCGACGATCCTATCGAACATGGTTCTGGGCGATGCCGCGATCGCGGTCGACCTAGGGTATTGCAACGACACAACCATCGCGGACTGCACCCTCATGAACAACGTATGGTATGGCATATGCACCCAATACTCGACGAACCTTACGGTGACGGACACCACTATACACAATTCCACCTTCGGTGTGTACGCGTATGTCGGAAGCGTGATCAATGTGAACCGAAGCCGGGTCAATTCGAGCTCAAACACTGGGTTCTACATGTACAGTGTGAGCAAGGTGAACATATCCTATTCGACGATCTCCAACTGCACACCGTTCTATGGCGCAATAAGATATCAGGGGACCAGCAGCGCTGTCGATCTTGATTCGTACATAACCTATAATGTGATCAGGGACAACTCGATCGGCGTGACGTTGATAAACGCCGGAGGAGTCCATGTCAACCACAACGATTTCATCAACAACGACCTACATGCCAACGATACCTCCGCGGGCGATAACTTCTGGGACGATGGCATCGAGGGGAACTATTGGGACAACTACACTGGGGACGATCTTGTGGCACCTTTCGGAATAGGTGACGAGCCATTGCTGATAGACTTCGGGACCTATGACAATTACCCGCTCATGGAATATCAGGCCATACCCGAGTTTCAGGATGTCGTCGTGCCGGTGATGTTCGTACTGGTCATATTCGGACTGTTCCGAGCGAGAATGACCAGGCAGTGACATTCCGGCAGATGCATGGCGCAGCTGGAGAGGTCACTTCCTCGCCACCATATGGCACGCGACCATATGGTTGTTCCCCACATCTATGAGCGGCGGCTCCTCGTTCCTGCAAATATCCTTTGCGAGCGAGCACCTGGGATTGAACCTGCAACCCTTCGGAGGATTGATAGGACTAGGCACCTCGCCTTCTATCCCCTTTCTCACCTTCAACCTCGTGGGGTCGGGGATAGGTATCGACGCGATCAAGGCCTGAGTGTAAGGATGGAGCGGATTGTTCAGGAACTCTGACGAGTTCGCTATCTCCACTATCTTGCCGAGATACATCACTGCTATCCTGTCGCTCATGTGCGCCACGACCGATAGGTCGTGGGATATGAACAGATAGGTGAGGCCGAGCCTGTGCTGAAGGCTCTTGAGCAGGTTGAGGGCCTGGGCCTGGACGGATACGTCCAACGCGGATGTCGGTTCGTCGAGGACCACCAGGTCGGGTTCTAGGGCGAGCGCACGCGCGAGCGCTATCCTCTGCTTCTGCCCACCACTGAACTCGTGCGGAAGCCTGGACAGGTGGTCATGGGAGAGGCCGACCTCCTCGATGAGCTGGTGCACCTTCTCCCTTCTTGCGATGTATGGATCCCCTCCTGGCGGCCCGGGCGGTCCGTGGATGGCAAACCCCTCGCCGATTATCTTCTCCACCGTGAACCTGGGATCGAGGCTGGAATAAGGGTCCTGAAATACTATCTGCATGCGCTTCCTCATCTTCCTCATCTGGGACGCCGACAATGCGGTGATATCCTTGCCATCGAAGATGATCTTCCCGCCAGTCGGCTCCACGAGCCTGAGGACAGTTCGTCCGTATGTGGTCTTGCCACAGCCAGACTCACCCACTAGCCCAAGGGTCTCGCCTCGCAGTATCTTGAGGTCTACCCCATCGACAGCGTGCACGTAGTCGACCGCCCTGCCGAACACGCCTTTCCTAACCGGGAAGAGTTTCTTTAGGGCCACCGTCTCCAGGAGCGGCCCCGGATTCTTCCTATCGTTAGCGCTCATCCGACTGCACACCTCCGTGCTTGTCATATAGATGACAGGAGACGAAATGCCCGGGCGATGCCTCGATCCTGGTCGGCCTGACTGCGCGGCAGACATCCATCGCGCTGTCACACCTATCCACGAATGAGCAGCCAGGGAACGCGTTCATCAGGTTCGGCACCGTGCCCCTGATGACCGCCAGCTCGTCCTTCTTCTCCCCGAGCTTCGGGAAGGCCAACATCAGGCCGGAGGTGTACGGATGGAGAGGCCTCGCGAATATCTCCTTCGTGTCCGCCTCCTCGACGATCCTGCCTGCGTACATGATGCATATACGGTCGCAGGTTTCGGCGACCACGCCGAGGTTGTGAGTAATGAGTATCATCGAGCTGCCCGCCTTCTTGGCGAGCTCCTTGAGCAGGTTGAGTATCTGCGCCTGGATAGTGACATCCAAGGCCGTGGTGGGCTCATCAGCCAAGAGGAGGTCGGGTGAGCAGGATAGCGCGAGCGCGATCATGACCCGCTGTTTCATGCCCCCGCTGAGCTCGTGAGGATACTGCTTCATCACGCTCTTGGAATCGGCCATCTTGACGAGGTCGAGTATCTTGATTATCTCCTTCTCGAGCTCCTCCGGATCGTATATGCCCTGGTGAAGCGAGATCACCTCTCCAAGCTGGAAGCCGATGGTGAACACGGGGTCGAGTGATGTCGATGGGTCCTGGAATATCATGGATATCCTCTTTCCCCGGACTCCCCGCATCTCGTCCATGGATAGTTTCATCAGGTCGATGCCCTTGAACTTAATCGAACCCGCCACTATCTTCCCAGGGGATGGCACCAGTCTCAGGATGGAGAAGGCAGTCATGCTCTTGCCGCACCCAGTCTCACCGACCATGCCGACGGATTCTCCCTCGTATATGGTCAGGTCGATCCCGTCCAGGGCGGTCACGGTTCCCTCGTCCAGGAGGAACTGGGTCCTGAGGCCCTTTATCTCAAGAATGGGGGTCCCCTGCCCGCTCATCTTCTCATCCCCTTCATGCGCGGGTCGAGCACATCACGCAGGCCATCACCCAGCAGGTTGAATCCGAGTATGGTCAGCAGCAGCACCAGCCCAGGGAAGGTGGATATCCAAGGAGCCTCTGAGAGGTATGTCATCCCGCGGAACAACATGTACCCCCAGCTAGGGGTCGGAGGTTGCGTGCCAACTCCCAGAAAGCTCAGGCTGCTCTCAATTGTGATGGCGTCTGCGACACCGATAGAAGCCCACACTATCAGCGGCGCGATGCAGTTGGGGAGCACATGCGAGAACATTATCCTCGGGTGCCTCGCACCCAGCGCCCGACTCGACTCGACGAACAACCTCTCGCGCACTGACAGAGCCTGTCCACGCATCAGTCGGGCGAACCCTGCCCAATAGGATATCGATATGGCAAGAATGACGTTCATCAGGCTGGGACCCAGGGCCGCTGCGAATGCCAACGCAAGCAGGAAGGCAGGAAAGGTCCAAAACAGATCGATCGTGCCCGCGATGATGTAGTCGACATAACGTCCGAAATATCCCGCCGTCAGGCCGAGCATGACGCCTATTATGAGCGAGAAGAAGATGGCGAGGGTCGCAACCGTGAGCGAGACTCGGGAACCCCATATGACTCTGCTGAATACATCCCGACCAAGTTCATCAGTGCCGAACCAGTGATCGGTCGATGGGGGCTGCAATTTCTCCTCTGGCACAAACATGGTCGGATCGGCCATCGGCAGGACCGGTGCGAGCAACGCGAGCGCGATTATGGTCACGATTATCGTGGTGCCTACCACGACCATATTGTTCTTGCTCCCTCTTTCGACGATCTCGACGACGAGCTGTTTGGCGCCGCCAGACATCTTCCAGCTCAATAGCCTGTCGTTGAGCGCTTTGCGGAACCTCATCCCAACCTCACCCTTGGATCGACGAGCGCGTAGAGTATATCAGCGACAAGATTACCGATGACCACGAAAAACGCGAGTAGGAGTATGCAGCCCTGCACGGTGGGAAAATCATGGCTGCTGATGGAGTTTATCACGAGAAGACCAATCCCTGGCCATTGGAAGACCGTCTCGACTATGACTGCGCCGGCGACGAACCAACCTATGTCGAGACCGATGACAGTTACGACCGGTAGGATGGCGTTCTTGAGGGCATGTCTGAATATGACCTCCCGCTCGGGGAGGCCTCTCGAACGGAGCTGGGTTATGAAGTCCTGCCTCACGACCTCGAGCATGCTGGACCTCATCATCCTGGTGGTCAATGCAGCATTGCCTAGACCCAGCGTGAGAGCAGGTAGCAGCACGCTGCTTAACCCGCCGACCGTGCCCTCAGCGGGAAGGATATGGAATTGGACTGAGAGCAGGAGGAGCAGCAGGATGCCTAACCAGAAGGATGGCATGGCATAGGCTACCAGGGTGAAGACCATCACCGACCGGTCCTTCCAGCTGTTCTGATTCAATGCCGACAGGATGCCCAGAGGTATTCCCAGGGAATACGATATCGTGAGACCGATGGCCATGAGCTCCAGCGTCTTAGGGAGCCGCTGCATCAGGAGATAGCTCACATCCACGTTCAGAGTGCCAGTAGAGACCGATTGTCCCAGGTCACCTTGAAGGAGCCGCTCAAGGAACTTCCCGTACTGTATCAGGAACGGCTGGTCGAAGCCATACTGTTCACGCAGCTCCTGCAGCTCATCCACAGACGCGTGCGGAGGAGCGATCGCGAGGATGGGGTCCCCGGGAGTCATATAGAGCATCAGAAAGACGATGAATGTCGCGAGGAAGATCACGGGAATGGCCAGTAGAAGCTTCCGTATCACGTAAGATATCAGATCCGCCATCCGTCACCTCCTCACACGATCGTCAGCCGTGTCCTCGAGCATCCTCCGTTGCATCTGCCCTCGTAAGCATATGAGGACGGAATGAAATGGTAAAGGGTTTGAGCGGGTTTATCGACCTAATTCACTATGTCGACATCAACGATATCGATAGTCTGCTCCTGGCCCAGCGGATGGACATACCAGCCCGTGACGTGATCGTGCACCGCAACTATCTGATGCCAGAACAGGATGGTCGCCCATGGGCCCTGAGTCAGCAGCCTTATGTGCCCTGCCGTGGCGTTGTCGGAGAACTGGTCCTCCGTCTCGGCGTATGTCCAGTTGGTCACATAGCCATCGAAGACATCATCCTCGTACCAACCAGTGTTGGACCCTCCCGAAGCCCATGTTCCGAAGTGCCAGTCAAGGATCTCGGCCCTCGGCCAGGAATACCAGAACAGGATCGCCTCCTGCTCCCCTGCAGCCGCCCTCGACCTCAGCTCAGTCTCGGAATACTGGGTCAAGGACACATGCAAGCCCACATCCTCCAGCTGACTCTGGATTATCTCGGCCATCGAGACATCCTCGCCCTTGTTGGTCGTCCAAAGGTGCAGCGTCAACTCCTCGCCGTCCGCGTCCTCCAACCATACGTCGCTGTCGGTGTTGTCCCAGCCAGCCTCGAGGAAGTATGCCTCGGCCTTATCCACATCGTACGAGTAGTTGTATTGCGCAGGCACGTTCGTCGATTCGGGCTCGACCGGGGAGAGATAGTTCACTCCCTCCTCACCTATGCCGTTCCAGACAGTATCGAGTATCTGCGCCCTGTCTATCGCATAGCACACGGCAAGCCTCAACGGTACGCTGGTCCATGGGGCCTTCTGGCAATTGAATTCGACATGGTAGGTTCCCTGTCCAGGTCCGGTTATGAGGGTCACATCGTCTTGCGCTTGGTAAGTCGGGACTCTGTTCGGCGGAACCTGCATCAGGATGTCTACCGATCCGGAATCGAAACCTGCGAGCCTCGCGGTCTGGTCGGTCATTACCCTGTAGATGATCTTGTCGATCTTAGCCGGTCCCTTGTTAACGTACCATGATGCGCCCCAGTCGTAGTCCTCGTTCTTCACTAGCGTGATATGATCTCCCGCGACCCACTCCGATAGCTTGTACGGACCCGTCCCTATGACCTTGTGTCCTATCGTGCCGTAGTTATCTAGTCCATCCGACTCGAGAGCGTCCGGACCCATCATCGACCCGTACAGGTGGGACAGGTTGAATATCAACGCGACATCAGCCCAGGTCAGGTTCAATGTCATGGTGTAATCGGTCTTGCACCATATCCCAGCATCAGGCCAACCAGTCTTATTCTGACATCCGAATATGCACCAGAACTCGTATTGCACCCAGCTGTCATCCGCAGAGTAGTAGTTGATGATCCTCTTGACCGCATCGGAGTTGAATGGCGTATCGTCGTGGAACTTCACTCCCTGCTTCAATGTCAAGTCGAGAGTGGCGTTGTACGGATAGTCAGTGTCCCTCTTGCTCGTGAGCAGCCATGACTCGGCAAGACCGGGCACATAAGCGCCTGTCTTATCTCTTCCGATCAGAGTCTCATATATCATGCCCGGCGGACCGTACATGGCACTAGTCTTGGCAGGGTCCATCGTCTCCACATCGGAGCTCATGGCGATGACCAAGACTTTCTCGTCACTCGTTCCTCCAATCAATCCGAACGCCCACGCACCCGCGACCGCAGCGACTACGAGCACAAGAACGATTACGACCGCGACAAGAACCTTGCTCTTGGGTCGAACGGGTCTGGCTTTCGGCTGAGCGATCTCACTCTTTGGTTCACTTCCTGAACTCCCCACCTTAACTCCTCCAGTCAACGAGGAAGCTCTCGGCACGAATGTCGAACGCTAAATAACAGGCCTTCGAACAACTCGCGACCTGCTTCCCCACATTAGCTATATTCGCATCGGCATCGGGCGTATTTATAACATCCTGATATCTTAGCGCGAAACTGGGCGATAGGGCGCGTTTTCCGAACATGCTGGCAAGCCTGTCGTGCATCGTACAGCAATGTACTTGCGTGTAGGATTCTGAGCGGACAGAAACTCTCCGTGGAATCGGGCAATGAAATGAGCTCAGTCAAGTGGAAGATGAGGGGTCAGCGCATCAGGAGATTCGCTTCATGACTGACTGATAGCTTGCGATTGGGTCATATGATAAAGAAAGGAAGAAATGGTTTGACAGATCATGCGGACCGTGCCTGTTGCCAAAGGCAATATATCCGAACCGATGATTCGTGGATGGGTTGAACAGATGACGAACTGTCCATCATGTGGAACTCAGGTAGTCGAAGGGGGCGCATTCTGCGCGAAATGTGGCGCGAGAGCAGATGTCAGTGCAGGCGCACGACCTACAGGAACCGCCCATAATCCGATATGGTATCAGAACTTCTATCGAATACGCAAGAAAGTCATCGCCATAGCGAACAAGTATTGGATCGAGGATGCGCAGGGGACCATGCTCGGTTTCTCCAGGCAGAAGATACTGAGGATCAAGGAGAACATACGAGTGTTCGCGGACGACAGCATGAACCAGGAGCTCTTCAGGATACAGCAAGAGCAGATCGTGGACATGTGGGGTACGTTCGCCGTTATCGACACCGGGTCGGAGATGTGCGTTGGCAAATTGCGCAGGCAGGCGTTGAAGTCCGGTTTCTACAAGGACGAGTATCTTCTTCTCAACGCGAACAATCAGACCATCGGGAAGGTGGCTGAACGCGGAGGAAGAGGGCTGATGAGGAAATACATGCCGGGTGGTGCCTTGGTCCCCGAGCAACTGGTGGTAGAGTTCTACGGTCAGCCAGTCACTGAGATCAAGCAGCAGTTCAAGATCATAGGGGACATCTGGGAGGTCGATTGCTCCAGGCTCCCACCCGACTTCGACCGAAGGACGCTCCTTGCATGCATGCTCATCATGGGCATGATAGAGCGCGACAGGAAGTGACATCGGGTCAGATAGTAGAGGAGATCCATCAACCGGATCATCGGTCAGACCACCTTCGGTATCACCATCGAGCCGGAGGGGGAGATGATCTGTTTGTTGAGAGGGACCATTGGGACCTCGACCTATGCGAGATGCGCGTAAAGAGAACGACCTCCGCCATGAAAAATGGGGAATGAAAGTGGTTTCCTGAGCGCATGTACTGATTCATTGCACATCGTGATGAACTCGTCCCATTGCGTCTCCTCGGCGAACCGTAGGTTGTCGACGTACCAAGAGTCGATCGAATCCCAGGTACCAGCCCAGCTCCACCATATCATCACATCACACGCATCGCGCGCGACGGAGCCCGTCGCTATTCGAAGGATTCCGATAGAAGAGTCGCAGGGAAACTCAATTATGAACTCATGGACATTCCCGCCAGGAAGATCATGAGCTATTCATTGCGAACCCAGGTGTTCCTGTCGATAGCGATCATCGCCATTCTCATATCCCCCGTGACAGAGGCATGGAGCAATGGAGGGTACTCTGCGGTCCAGGAGGACCCCGACTATGGAACTCACGACTGGATCGCGGACATGGCTCTTGAGATACAGACCGCAGATGTCACCTTCCTCAAAACCACATATCACTCGCTGTTCCTGCTGGGAACTGAAGCTCCGGACAATCCAGAATACATCGGAGATTCCACGAACCATCACATATACTTCTATTCGGACGGTGGTCTGCAGGATGACATCTGTGCGCGAAGGGCCGCACAGATCTACGATACTGCACTGGAATACCTGCTCGACGGCGACTATGGTAGCGCGGCATACGACATCGGAGTGATGGCGCATTACATCTCTGATCCAGGCGTTTTCGGACATACGATGGGGGCATACACCGATTGGGGCGCAGAGATCCACCACTTGGACTACGAGAACGCTTTCGAGTCGATGCTCGATTCGATATCCGCGCCGTCGGACATCGTACTCAGAAATACGAGCGCCTATGACGCAGCGTTGAATCTGGCGGAGACCATTACCTTTGGATATGGCACGATAAAGGCCAATACTTGGATGGACGCGAACTATGACTGGGAGGATGATGTCTTCACATCCAGCGCAATGGCTTCGCTCTATGCTGCGGTGGATGCAGTTGCCGCAGCCGTGAACCATCTCATGGCAGAAGCGTTCTCGGTCGCACCTGTCCCCGAATCGCCCATCCCACCTCAACCGCCAGCTTCACTCACTGCAACATTCCTCGATTCGACTGTATCGTTATCATGGACTCCCCCCACGAACAATGGAGGATCAAGCATAACGAATTACCATATCTATAGGTCGACCGATCCCCAGGACCAGTTCCATGTTGATTCCGTTTGGGGGAGCGTGTCGATATGGATAGACGACTCCGTCGAGGAAGGGGAGACATACTATTACTGGGTCGTCGCTGAGAACATCGCAGGCGTGAGCGACATGACTTGCATGACATATATCAGCATCACGACAGAGCAGGGTGATTCTCAGGCGAATGATGATCCTCTGACGGCCATAGCAATCGTTTCGGCCGTGGCGGCTGCATTCACATCAGGCGGACTGATCCTATGGCGAAGAAGGTCCCGCGGTTGAACACCATCATTCAACAGCTCATGTTCGGCTCGATAGTCCATGAAGGAAACTGTATTATGCAAAGGGAGCCATTTCAAAGCTGTTGATCGAGAAAGAGAGGTCCGATGACCATCGGTACGGTGCCGTTGTAGCGGTTGTCTTCATATTGGTCGTGGCAGTGCTCCTGTTGCTGGAGCTGAGGCATGGCGTCATCCCGATTCTCGATCTGACGGACATAGATGGAGACATCGAGCGGTTCCTCATCGCGATAATCGCAATATCCGCGACGTGGCTCGTGCTGCACAACATCCGGTATTTCTTCGAGAAAATCACGATCCCCAAGGTCGGCAGCCATGCGCAGGCACGATCGATGTGGAGGCTCCTGAGCACGGCTGTCTGGATATTCGTCTTAATCACGCTGGTGCTCACGCTCATAGGCGAGGTGAGCTCACTCATATTGTATGTCGGCTTGATAGGCGCAGCCCTCACCCTGATACTCCAGAAGCCTCTGCTGAACGTAGGTGCTTGGGCGCTTGTGACCTATAGACGTTTGTACAGGATAGGCGACAGGATCGCGATCGGAGGCGTGAAGGGTTACGTCCTCGACATAACCGCGATGTACACCGAACTCAGAGAGTTCGGCGAATGGATGAAAGGTGACACATTCACTGGAAGGATCGTCACGATTCCGAACGGCTTGATCTTCGACCAGCCTCTGCACAATTACACCCGCGATTTCCCGTTCATCTGGGACGAGATAGTCAACCTCGTGACTTACGAGAGCGACATCGAACTCGCAAAGAAGTACATGATCGACTCGGCCAAGGAGATTGTCGGCGAGCTGATGGCAAAGAATTACGAGCTGTACCGGAGGAAGCTGGAGATACGGGACCTGGACCAGCTGCTCCTGAAGGAGCCAGAGTACAGGATGGAGCTCTCCGACTCGGGTGTGAACATATATGTTCTCTACTTCTGCCCCGTAGAAACCCGTAGGAAGATCAAGACGCAGATCACTGAATTGATATGGAAGAGGTTCATGGCGGACCCGCGGGTCGGGATAGCCTATCCGCACATGCATATCGTCGGAGACGTGAATCACGAGAATAAGACGTGATTTGGCAAGCAATGATTCGAGTTCTTTGACAAAATACGATTACGAATTATTTTAACGGAAAGGTTTCCCAACATGAGATTTATATAGCTTGTAACAAATCTTTGGGACCTGGCCTCGACGGGGAGATGGTCAGTACAGTCGTAGAGGGGGAAATGCGCAATGCAGATTAGCTCAAGTAAGAGGATCGGATTCGGGTGTTTTGTAGTCTTGATCGCAGTGGCCATGACGGCCGTATCATTCGCCTCGACGATTTCAGTCCAAGCTGAGGATGTGATGTTGGAATCGTCTGTGGAGAGTTATGTGCGAGTGGGTTGGCTGAGTGATGTCTACAGTTGGAATCCGTTGACATCGACCATGGTGGAGGACTATGTCGTCAGCCATCTGATGTTCAGCACACTCTTCACATATGATCAGGATTGGAACGGCCCCGTCTGGGACTTGGCCACTGGATATTGGCAGATCGTCAATTCGCAGACGGGCAAGATGACAACATACATCAATATCACGACTACCGCATACTTCAGGAACTTGCAGAGTGTATACGACGTAAGCCATCCGTTGACCGCAGAGGATGTTGCATTCACACTCAACCTTATCAGGGATAATCCTGGGGGAGCCTATGACTGGTATCTGCAGGATGTCTCCAACATAACAGCCGTCAACACACGCACGGTCAGCATGGACACGCCCTATGCAAAGGCGACATTGATCGATGACCTCGCAGGCATTCCCATCGTTCCCAAGTACATATGGGAGGACATCTCAAGACCGCTTGGAGCTATGAGCCCGGGCACACTCGTCGGCAGCGGACCCTTCGTGTTTGAATCATACCTCAAGGGAGCATGGTGCAAGTTCATGACCGCGCCAAACTACCATGGACAGTCGGACTATGGCGCGTATAGGACCGTCAGTATCGGAGGCATACTCTATACGGTCTATACATCGACACAAGGATTGACCCTGGACATAAATTCTGGTGTGCAAGACTTCGTTGTCCTCACAGGGGACATGAGATCGTTCTTGGAAGCACTGGGTGCAGGGGCGAGTGTTAACGTCTATAAGGCCGCGGTCCAGGAACCAGGGATATGTGATATCGCAATCAATGCGATTCCGCAGAGCTTCCAGACCTCCACCTATGGGACACACCACCCCGCACTGAACGACCCAAATGTCAGGAAAGCGCTCATGATGACGCTGAACAAGGACTACATCGTCAACGTGACCCTTGAAGGATACGCCACGGTGGGGTCATCGGTCATCCAGCCAGGATACTGGCAGGCCCAGATCGAGAACCAGTTGCCGTACGATCCCGTTGCAGCCAAGACATGGCTCATGACGCACGGATGGAGCGCCGATGCAGACAGCGATGGCTACTTGGAAGCCACCGTAGGCAATGCTTACGGAGTGCCTGCTGGCACTGAGCTCAGTGGCATAAGATGCCAGGCACCTGATACCGACCCGACCTACGGAACCATCGCAATGGCGTGGCAGGGCTGGGCAAGGTCGGCAGGCATAGGATTTGTATCCACCATGGAGTCCGAGATCACAATGATCAATATCGCCTGGTACAAGGCGGATTACGACATCTGGGTCTGGCACTGGGGCTGGGGACCTGAGCCGCTCGGCGGCGCTCTCAGCTGCTGGCTCACCTCTGAGATTGAGACCGGCGGCGACAACTGCCAGATGCCGATGGGGCCGTGGTGGTATGATAAGACCAACTATACGCTCGCCCCCTCGGAATGGGGATTGACTGGACCGTATTCCGCATACGATCAGAACTACACGCTTGCGATGGAAACGCTCAACATCGCCGATAGAAAGGTGACCGTCGATAAATTGCAGCAGTGGATATATGACTCTCACACGGAAAACCCGCCATACTACGACCTCGGCCTGTATGGATACACTGACGCGAGGTTCGACAATTGGGGAGATGTGAGCGGGCACTCTGGCCTGAACGTGGCATCCGATCTGCTCTGGATATGGTTCAATGTGAGGCCGGTCATAAACAGCGCGCCGCTATTTGCCTATGGATTGGAGGATGGCTATCTCACTCAGGTGAGTGACAGTATCACAATCTCGGTCAATGTATCAGACGCTGATGGTGACGATCTTGATGTCGTCTTCGACTTCGGGGATGGCAGTACAGCCCAGTACACTCTGACTGGCGACACCACAATGCCAACGGGGGTCGTCACTGAACATGCGTATGAGATGGTCGGAGTCTATACTCTGTCCGTCTCGCTCACTGATAACTTCGTGGACCCGGTCTCCGGACCCAGGGACCCTATCGTGATGACATCGGTCGTCGAAGTGGTTGACGAACTGAATATGGCACCATTGATCAGGACATTCGGCATAGACGACCCGCCACCGGCGAATGTCGGATACGATACGACCTGGACAATCGGCGCCTCGGACGCCGAATCGGATGAATACGGCTTGAGGATAACATGGGATTGGGATGACGGAACCTATGACGTATATGACATAGCTCCGTTTCCAGCGAACGAAATCGTGCTCTGGGATGCGATCCATGCATGGGATCAGCCCGGGACATATCTTGTCGAGGTCAGCGTATGGGACAACTACGGTCTCGAATCTGGAATGCACAATGTCTCTATAACGACGAGCTATTGGATTCAGATCAACCAGCCGCCCGAGGGTCCGTATATCTACGACATATTGGCTACACCTGGCGTCCCAGAGACGTGCTACGCGGTTGCATATGATACGGGCTATGAACTATTGAAGTTCACTTGGGAATGGGACGATGGAACGTATACGATAGACGAGGTCTACTCGATTCCGGACCAGCCGACCTATTCCTCCGTCGTGCACACCTGGTGGGACGAGGGAGCGTACCCTGTGACAGTCTGTGTCGATGACGGGGAGTTCAATGTCTCTGTCATCACTACCGCGTTTGTGAGCATTTCGATGAACCCACCGAACGTCTGGTTCGACGTGTATCCTGGTGTAGGGACCACTGAGACATACTTCACCTTGGATCCATCGTACACGTGGGACATTGAGGACCCGTACAGCGCTCTGGTAGGCAGATGGGACTTCGAAGCGGACGGCGTCTGGGACACCCCATACGAGAGCCTAGAGGTCAAGTATGTGCAGTACGACACCATCGGGTTCAAAGACATCCTGTTGGAGGTCATGGACACCTCAGGGCTGACGTCCATCGCGAACAACACTCTGGTCGTCGACGACCAGGCACCCACAGCCGATGCCGGGCCTGACGCATCGATAGCCGTAGGAGATATCTACACCTTCGATGGCACGGGCTCGAGCGATGACCTCGGGATATCGTACTATCGTTGGACATTCGTCTACAACGGATATACCCAATACATGTTCGGGCCGACACCATCATTCATGTTCGATATCGAGGATGTGTACGCGGTCACCCTGACAGTGTGGGACCGAGCGGGCAGGACAGATACGGACACGATGGTGCTGACGGTATCTGATGCGATCGTCGTGACGAAGAACCAGGGAAGCTCCAAGGACAGCGTGATGAGCTGGGCGTACACTCCGGATGAGAGCGGTGCCTGGATCGCGTGGATAGAGAACCATGGACTCAGATCTTTGACCATAGAGATCTACGATACATCGGGAAGTCAACAGACACTGGTCGCAGAGATGAAGATACGGTTCAGCGCGTATGACGCATATCCGATTGGAATCGTCTGGACGGACGCCGTGCCGATGGATGCCGGGAAGACGTATCAGATAGTCGTGTCCCCACAGGGAAGCGAAGGGACATATGCGATCCTGAACCAGAAGTTCGTCGGATACTAAGCGTGGGCGAGTACTTTCGCAAACCCTTTACATCACTCTTTTATCTTTTCGAGACATACAGCGTCAGCCATTGATGCAATGAGGGTGATGATCGTGCGAAAGGCCGATGTGAAGACGGACAAGGACATCGTCGAGTATCTGAAGGATTGGCCGGAATTCGAGAGGAAGGTCTATGTCGCAGCCTTCAAGATACCGAGAGGGAAGGTGAGCACGTATCAAAGGGTTGCCAAGATGGCGGGCAACCCTAGGGCCTGTCGCGCCACTGCGAACGCGTTGCACAAGAATCCCCTCTACCCGATCGTTCCATGCCACAGGGTGGTAAGGGCGGATGGGAGCTTCGGAGGGGACGAGAAGAGGGCCGCCGGAAGGAGGAAGCACGTCAGAGAGGAGGGCGTGCCCATCAAGAATGGGAAAGTCGACATGAGCGACGACATCGTTTTCGGATGAAACCATCAGAAAGAGTCTTACACTCCCTTACGCATTAAGCAATGGTCGCAATCCATGAAGTGCCCTTATTGTGGAACTGAGAACCTGAGTACTAGCAAGTCTTGCGCGAGATGCGGTCGACCACTAGGCAGGGTTACCTCAGAGGCCGGGGACCCCGTTAAGGCAAGGCCAGCGTTCCAGAGCGGACCGACTCGGATCATGAACAATCGACCTCGAGACCTCAACGAAAAGCTCACGACGGAAGAGGTCGCCTCAAAGATGAAGACGGACTACAAGAGATGCTCGATGGACCAGTCGACGAAGGTCCTGGATGGGTTTCAGACCCTCCTTGCATCTCTTCGAAAGAAGGACATCGACCTCAATGGGCTCATGGAGAAGGCCGCGAAGACGATTCAGCAACAGTTCAGGATACGATGGGTGGCGATCGGTCTCAAGAGCCATGCGGATGACAAGTTCAGATACGAGGTCATGGCTGGATTCAAGAACGATGCCGCTGAGGCAAGGAAGAAGCAGGTGTTCGAGCTATCAGACTTCTTCGAGGACAAGAAGTACAAGGGAAGGATGATAAGCGAATACACCAAACTGTTTCTGGAAGAGGACCGTCCATTCACCGAAGGTGCAGAGGTCACGTTCAACAGACCGATGCTCATGAACTCCAAGAGGCGGGAGATGGATGACGCCCTCGAAGCAGACTATCTGGACGTGAACATCTATGGGATCAACAACGAGCTCAATGGATGGATAGAGATGTCCGGGACCATCATGGGCAAGCTGCCCGACGCGCCCACCATGAAGGCAATAGAAGTGATCGCCGAGATAATCGGTGAGGCGGTAATGCGCGTCCAGAACAATCGTTATGGAAAATGAATTGAGGTAATGGGTTTCATCGGAGCAGAGCGTTGCTCGGGTTCAAGCGACTCCCCAGTATTTCTCGAGGAAGTCCCACCAGCCGTTGTGAGGGAATTCGAACTTCATGTACATGTCATACGAAGCGGCGCTCGCGACCGTGTACATCGAGTACGATGGTGGGAACAGTATCCCCACACCCTGATATCCTAGCTTCTCGCTGATCGGTGTGACCCCCATGCCCTTTATCACATCGGATAGCTCATCGAGCACGAGCTGGCAGCCCGCATACACGGGAGACTTCGCAGGAACATGCTTCTGGATGCTCTCGAGGAATGTCGGCAGGTCGATCCTTCCGGCAGACCGAGAACCCCACGGGGTCCTCGAATCGGCTTCAGCGATGTTGATCGCGCTCTTGTACTGACCTATATCAGCCGCCAGCATCGATGCGAGCACGTTCATCGCATTTGCGGCGTCTGTGATCTCGCTGAGCTTGAATACCGTCTGCGTCGTGAGTATCTCAGACATGAACGGCGAGACGCTGAACAACTTCGTGAACTCGTCCACAATCACCAGCGACAGTTCTTCCGAATCCATCTCCGGGTCTGCGGCAAGCCTCTCGAGTATCTTATCGTAGGAGAACCCGCGCCAGCCGATATAGCTCTCACTCGCAACGATATAATCGGTATCGACTCCCTTCGCAGCGTATTCGTAGATGGTCTCTATTTGACCGATCGAACACTCATCCATGGCCATGACATCGACCTTCAATCCGTCGAGCGCACCCATCAGCTCCTGATGAGTTAGCCAATCGCCACCTGCACTACCATCCTCCATCGTCTCGTCGTAGCCGACACCGCTGACTCCAGAACCATGATCCCAGAAGAACAGGCACATGTGCTCAGCAGGATAGTGCTTGTTGCTGTAATCGATGAAAGACCTGAGGACCGATGGATCGCCCATATTGAGTTCTCCATACTCCTCGAGAAGCACCATCTCACCGAGGTCCACTCGGTAAAGGTTAGCAGGTGTGTACAGTCCATCGACTATGGTCAGCACATTCACATCGTCCCCTGTCCCCACTGTCATGAGCTCATCCAGGTCAGTCTGGATGTAATCATCCAGATTGTTGTCCGCGACGAGATAGACCAGAACAGACCATTTTGCCGGCGTCTGTTCCAGCTCTTCCTCGGCTATCGCAAACCCAGCGAATGCTGAGGCCGCGAATACGATCGCAAGCAGTACGCAAGAAGTCCTCTTGATCACTGACACTAGTCATATCCCCCTTTCCCCTGAGACCAAGAGTGGTAAACGGCAATCCGAGACTTAGCACCTTCGATACTGACTATATAAAATGGCGCGGTTCCGTTCACACGATTCTGACGGCCATGAGCAACCAGGCGGACAGCTCATCATCGAGGTATGATGTGCCTGAAGATCATGTAGGACTGAGGAGAAGCATAGCAGCCAACTGACTCGACCAGGGACACCAGAGAACAAGCAAAGGCGGTTTCTTGATCATTATTTGTTTCCATTCACAACGCATCAATCACTCCGGTGTCGTGAAATCGGTCGGGGAGGTCATATCATCCAACGATCCACAGCCTATCGAATGGGAAAATGCATCGACCGAATGATAAACGGTCACTCATATGGACAACCCTGTCGGAGCAGATGCCCATGAAGATCTAGATACTGACCGATGGACATATCCATACATGACTTTACAAACATATGCCAAAGAATCATTGAGTAGGAAGCCATTCTACGGACGATATGCTGAAGCAGGAAATAGATAGAGCCGTCGAAGAATCTGCCAGGAAGCTCTATCAAATGTCCATCCCGCCCGTCCGAAGATGGTTGCTCGAGACTGTGATGGACAAGGATGAAAATGACCCGAGTGTCCAGCGAGCAATCGAAGAAAGTCAGAAGTATCCTTTTCTCGCAAGAATGCTGGCGAAGCAGAGGAAGGATGGCACATGGCCGATTCCGACCCAGAGAAGGATCGAGGAGGATGCTGGTCCCGGACCACCATACGGATGGACTTACATCAGCATGGTCAGGAACCTTTACATCGCTTACGAATATTGTGTGCGCAGTGATGACCCGCACATACAGCTTGCTCTGGAACGCATACTGAGCTGGCAGCATGAGGAGGGATACATCAACGGACCCTACCCCGATATGATCCCGAGGGCTCATTACAACGGCATCGTGCTTGGAATCCTGCACAAGTTCGGCTATGGAAACGACCCTCGAACCAAGAAGCTCGCCAACTGGCTATTAAAAACACAGAGGAAGGATGGAGGTTGGAACATACCTTACATCCAAGACATGAGGTACAGACCAGAGTACAAATTCCTCAGGAACGATGAGTTCATTGATTTGGTCAAGGCAGGGAAGACCCCCGAATACGACCCTCAGGATTACATGGACATACCCAGCTGTATATGGACCACCGCAGGAGTGAACAGAGGTTTGGCATGGCTGCGGCCATTTCACGCGAGCAAGGCTGCGCACAGGGGAGGGGAGTTCGTGCTGGACAGGTTCTTCAAGAGCAATTACCATTCCAACTTCTATCAATCCGGGAAGAACTGGACCATGTTGAAGTTCCCGACATATGCGGGATCCGGACTCACCGTCCTGGACTCGTTGATCTATCTCGGCTTCGGGCCCGATGATGAGCGGATGGAGAAGCCCATCAGATGGTTGCTGGGCGAAAGGAGGAAGGACGGGTTCTGGTACAGATCCCACCGACCCCACCCAATAGACGACCAGTGGCTCACGGTGAGCGCGCTATTGGTCCTCCACTTGTACTCGTCGAAGTACTAGTATGACGAGGTGGGTATTCAGAGCTTGTACTCCTTGTACACGCCCTCGCAGGGATTGCCCATGCATAGCAGCATCCTCAACTTCGTCGTGTCCAATATGACGGCGAAGGTGGTCTTGGACCATTCATGCTTCGGCTCTGTCGTGACCGGGTGCCTGCATATCGATGCGGGACGGTTGGCATGGTCTCCCAGGATGCTCGCAAGCGATTCAATCGTGACATTGCCCAACTGAGACCGGATCAATCTTAGAGCGCGGTGATATCTGACAACCGTGCTGGACGATTGATGCATGGTCCTCGAACCGACTGGGCCGAAGGCGTTCTCGTACCTGTGCATATCTGGGCTCAGGTAGTGGTTCGCATGTACGAGAAACCCGTCGACTGGATAGAGTAATCCGAAATCGGTCGCTGATGCTTCTATGCAGTACATCTCGCCGCTCGAATGACATATGTTATGGTTGTAGCTCGATGCCCTGGCAGCCGGCGTTGCGTGTTCAAGTGCCTCCCCGATCCTCGTCGCACCGAGTATCTTTGGGGCCATCATCAGCTTGGGGATGCCGATCCGCGTATCATTCATGTAGAGGGAATTGCCTGTGACGCTGATCCCGGCAGAGTTGATGCCAGATATCCATTCGAGACCACCCATGGACATCACCATGAATCTGGGCCCGGTCTTGGGCTTGCACTTGATAAGAACCAGCTGCTCCTCTGAGCTCGGAGTCCAATCCTCACTGTGGGCGGAATAAACCGATCCATCCGCGGTCACATCGCCGTTGACGGCGATGTCAGTACACTGACCAGCCTCGTCCTGGCAGAATAAGTAGAATATCTCGTCGAACGGCACCTTCGCAGCCTCGGAATACGATCGTATGAATTCCAGGTACTCAGGGTTGTAGTCCTCGGCGTATGGCAAATTCTTGCCGACGTTCGCGGTGACCTTTGACCAATCGAGGGAGCGTCTCTTGACACTTTCCTTCGCATCGGCTAGCATACCCTTCAGCTCTTGCTTGCAGCTCGCACCGATCTTCTTGCCCATGCTGGAATATGAGCCCGATGCCTCGATAATCTTCAAACGACGCCTGCTCACCATGGTAACACCTTGGTATGAGCGACTAGGGCACACCCCTTCATAAAACATGCGTATGAAACAACGCAGAAGGCATGTCCGAAAGAACGATACCTATATATTGAGCAAGCGTGACATTCGAAAAGGAGGGGGCGCTCTGCTAATCGAACTGAGCAATCTTCGATATGCAAGCACCACATCAATGAAACAACAGACTGTATATCATCCCGCAGGCCGCAAGATAGACGCCGCCAGTGAAGATGGCTCTGACGACTTTGGTCTTCAGCTTCTTCAAGCCCCATGTCGATCCTATTAGTCCCATGACGAACACTATCGGAGTCAGAACGAGGACGAGGTCGTAGTTTATTGATACGCCTTCTTGGAAGGCGTACGCTGCGAACGCAGCAGGTGTAAGGATTGCGCCCATGAACGCAGACGTGCCGATCGCCTTCCGCGTCTCAAATCTGAACACATATATTATGAGGGGAACGCTCACCACGCCCCCACCGATGCCGAAACTGCCAATCAGGAATCCTGTAAGGATGCTCACGCCAACGCCGGCGAGTCTGCATTTCAAGCTGAAGACCATAGGGCAGACGGTATTCTCCTTCTTGGCCCTGTACAAATCATACATCATCTTAGTGGCGACTATCAAGAGCAATATCACGAAGCCGATCTTAGCGATGCGGTCCTCGACCGAAGTGGTGAACATGACGCCGGCGAGGACTCCTGCCAGGCCTCCTGCAGCAAGCATCGAACCCAATCTGAAGTCTACGAGACCTTTCCTGCTGTGCGTATAGGTCGCACTGAGCATCGTGACGAACGCGAAGCAGAGTGAGAGAGGGACTATCTCGCGCATATATAGGGTGGTGAAGAGGAGGACCATTATGGGAACATATAGCTGACCTCCGCCAAGTCCGAGGTTCGAGTAGAAGAATGCGACCGCTCCGACAAGGATGGCCACGATGATGACAGATTCGATGCCGAGCGATTCGAAGGCCATAGTCGGATAAAAGGAAGGCGGATATTAAACAGGTTTGATTATACTCTTGTTCGAATTGCACATTCATTTTGCGAAATACATACAATAATGTGATTGCTTTTATCAATGCGAGCTCAATCGTTTTATATATTATGGCAATTCATTCGGTGAACGTCCAGGGGTTACTAGCATGAGAATTCTGAGGGTGAATCTCAGGTCGGAGAGGTTTGAAGATTACGACGTCGCAGAGGATGATTGCCGCAAGTACCTTGGCGGCCGAGGATTGGCGGCCAAGATACTGTATCTGGAGAACAAGACCAAGGTCGAACCACTCGACCCAGAGAACCGACTCATCTTCATGACGGGCCCTTACACGGGGACCTTCGGATCATTCACGGGATTCTACAATGTCACCACCAAAGCGCCGCTGACGGGAGCGATCCTGTCCGCACACTCGGGCGGTCATTGGGGACCCATGTTCAGGAAGACTGGATATGATGGCATCATCATCAAGGGCAAGACTGCGAAGCCCTCCTATCTTCTGATCACCGATGATGGTCCCGAGCTGAGGGATGCATCGGATCTGTGGGGCAAGGACGTCTTCGAGACGATCGATCTATTGAAACAGAGACACGAGAAGGCTAGATCGGCAGTGATAGGACCCTCTGGTGAGAATCTCGCCAAGTACGCAGCGATAATGAACGACCACCACAGGGCGGCGGGCCGCGGTGGAGTCGGCGCGGTGATGGGGTCCAAGAACCTCAAGGCGGTGGTTGTCCACGGGACAAAGGATGTCCCACAGGCAGACCCTGAGAAACTGAGAGAGACTTTCAAGACGGCGACACAGACGGTTAAGGAGAAGTCTGCCGCATTCATGAAGTACGGTACATCCATGGTCGTCGGGATAACTGGAAAGGCTGGAACGATCCCCACGAGGAACCTGCAGACCGGCTACTTCCCCGACTACGAGAAGATAGGTGGAGACGCACTCGTGAACAATCACAAGACGGGGGATGTCGCATGTGCCAGGTGCCCTCTGCATTGCGGGAACGAGACGAAAGCAGATAAGGATTACACAGCGAAGACCGAGGGACCTGAGTACGAGACCCTCGCCATGTTCGGCTCGAACCTGGGCAACTCCAACCTCGAATCGATAATCATGGCGAACGACTTGTGCAACAAGTACGGCATGGACACGATATCCTGCGCGGACACCATCGCATGTGCATTCGAACTGTTCGAGAAAGGCATCATCACCGAGGAAGACACGGGAGGACTCAAGCTCGAATGGGGAGACCACAAGACGATCATCAAGCTCGTGGAGATGACCGGCAGAGGAGAAGGGTTCGGGAAGCTCATAGGCGAGGGATCGAGAAGGCTGACCAAGAAGTACGGTGGCGAGGCGACGAAGTACGCGATGAATGTCAAGGGGATGGAGTTCCCTGGTTACGATCCCAGAGGAATCCAGGGGATGGCTCTGGCATTCGCCACATCAACGAGGGGCGCCTGTCATCTAAGGGCGACAATGTACGTCCCGGAGCTGTTCCAGGGGGTCCTGGACAGGTTCACTGTCAAAGGGAAGGCGCAGACATTGAAGGACCTGCAGGAGCTTTTCACAGTCCTCGACTCAATGATACTCTGCAAGTTCGGCGCGAGGAACGCCTTTGCCAACTCATGGGATAGCATGGTCATGTTGACCAATGCCGCCACGGGCTACGGATATACGGTCGATGAGCTAAAGCAGGTAGGCGAGAGAGCGTGGACCGTTGAACGGATGTTCAACCTGAGGGAAGGGCTCGGACGCAAGGACGATACGCTGCCGGACAGGTTCTTCACGCTACCCATACACGATGGGCCGTCGAAGGGAGCGGTCGTCAACAGGCAGGATTTCGATATCGAGATAAGCGAGTATTACAGGCTGTGGGGCTGGAACGATAACGGCGCCCCATCCCAGGAGACTCTCGACAGACTCGACATACGCATGTAGAGTCAGCATCAATTGAGATCCACCATACTGGCTATAAGAACTGGGTGCCTTGAATACATTATCAGATGCGATAACGGCCATGCGCGGCTTTATAATCCGACCCACTCCTAAACACTCCCGGTGTCTACTTGATAGAAACCACCGGCCTGGTCAAGGACTATAAGACTGTGAGGGCGCTCGACGAGATAAGCCTCAAGGTAGGCAGAGGAGAGATTTTCGGATTCTTCGGACCTAACGGTGCCGGAAAGACCACCGCGATCAAAGTGCTATGTGGACTCACCTCCGCTACGCAGGGCGATGCCTCCGTGATGGGCATAGACGTCATCAAGAGACCAG
The DNA here is from genome assembly GCA_018818785.1 of Thermoplasmatota archaeon. Classification (GTDB taxonomy): domain Archaea; phylum Thermoplasmatota; class Thermoplasmata; order UBA10834; family UBA10834; genus UBA9653. The sequence continues at coordinate 93,766 of JAHIRF010000006.1, forward strand.
TGCACGTCAGGGACAACATCGCGATATTGAGTGAGGAGCCAAGGTTCTACGAGGAGATGTCACCACGCAGATACCTCAACATGTTCGGCAAGTTCATGCTGATGTCGAGGACGGAGAGGACTGCTGCCATAAACAGGGCTGCCGATCTCGCGGACCTCAGAGGGTACATAGACAGGAAGATTGGACAACTATCAATGGGACAGAGACAGAGGGTCTCTCTCGCAAGGGTGTTGATGTCAGATGTTCCACTCATATTCCTGGATGAACCTTTCGAAGGAGTCGATATATTGCACAGACGGAAGCTGAGGGAGCACTTCAGACAGTACGTCGAAAAGGGAAACACGGTGTTCTTCACATCTCACAATCTGATCGAGGCGGAGCAGATCGTCGACCGCTTCGCGTTCATCCACAAAGGGAAGCTCATAGCAGTCGGTACCGCGGAGGAGTTGAAGGAGAAGTACCTCGCGCCATCTTACCTCCTGCATGTCGCTGACCCGCAGAAGGCAAAGGAACTGCTGGATAGCAATCTGAGGCTCCAGTCGATCCAGATATCAGAAGGTAATGTATCCGTCGTGTTGCAGAGGAGGAGCGATGCCCCAATGGTCGCCAAGATACTTGTCGAAGGGGGTGTGGACCTCTACGAGATGAAGACGACTGGCACGATGGAAGAGGTGTTCGAGAGGACTTCGAGGGGTGATTACCAATGACGCCCGCACCGCCTCCACCGAATGACGATGAGCTGCCTCCGCCACCTTCGGACATGGCTGAGGAGACGAATCACTATCCAGGGATCAAGATCAAGAAATCCGGCACATTCGCGACACTTCGCAGAGCCGTGACGATATTCGAAAAAGACCTGAGGACGATGGCGAAGCATGGGCTCATAAGTTCTGTCGTCCTGCTGATCTTCCTCGCGCTGATATTCTACATCGCGAGCTATACGATGACATTCGCGTTGACATTCGAGTTCGGAGAGGGCGAAGACGGGATGTCCATACCAGGTGCGACCGAGAACATCCCTCCGATCGCTGATGCTGGCGCCTATGGAACCAGGGATGCAGGGGAGACTGTGGCGCTAGACGCGTCCGGATCCACAGACAACGCTGAAATCGTCTACTATATCTGGAGCTTCAGAGATTCAGAACGAGATATCGAACTCTACGGAGAGATTGTCCAATACACGTTCATGGCCGCAGGGACGTACAACATAAATCTGGTCGTGGTAGATAGTTCATGGAACATGGATGAGGATGAGACGACCATCACCGTCATGAGCACCGGAACGGATAACGAATCGCCGATCTCGAACCCGGCGTCAGTCTCCGATATAAACGCGGGAAGCGTGGCATCATTCGATGGCTCCGGATCCTACGATGATGTTGGTGTGATCAACTACACCTGGACGTTCTATGATTATCGAGATATCGCATTGTACGGTGTTTCCCCTGAATATCGATTCCAGAACGCAGGGTCCTATTGGGTATCTCTGACCGTGAGGGACGCTTCGGGGAACATCGGCCAGAATGGGTTCAATGTCAATGTGGCGCAGACCGGGTTTGAGGATTACAATCAACCAGAAGCGCGTATATCCACCGACGAGCTGATCAACCAAGGAGACACTGTCACCCTTGACGCAACGGAATCCTGGGACGACCGAGAGATAGTCGCGTACACATGGTATGTCAAGCAGAATGCGACCACAATGGTCTACACCGGAGAGACTGCGATATTCACCGCGGACCATTGGGGACCTTATGACGTCACCTTGGTAGTCAGGGATGCCGCTGGCAACGCAGGGAGCGAAGAGACGATGATCATCGCACTCCCCCTCGGAATCGATGTGGACGCGATCCCATGGACTGCGACGCCGTTCGGTCAGGATGTCTCGTTCAACCTGCTGACTTTCGCGTACGGTGCCGCGCTCCTCGCATCGGTCATCTACATAGGCGGCCTGTTCGCAAAGGGATTCGCCCACGAGATACAGAAGGGTACATTGAAGATCCTGTTCTTCGGACCTATCTCTGTCACGACGATGATCTTCTCGAAGATACTCTATCCGATCGTGGTGGGGCCGATATTCATCTTCCCGTTAGTCCTGATATCGCTGTCACCATTCGACCAGTCCGCGAACGACATACTCATGATAACGCTGGTATCGTACATACTGGCCGTGCTCACGATGGTATCCGCGGCTTATGGGTCATGCCTCATCTATTTCGGCGCCAAGAGGATGGTCCTCAAGCCGACCGTCGTCTCCAGGATGTTCATGTACTTTTCACTCATGGGCACGATGACCGTCTTCGAGTGGCTCTCGTTCCTGTTCGACCAATGGTTCAAAACTAGCTACTGGGGCGACCTATACCTTAGCCATGGGTCGACGATCGCAATATTCTCTCCGTTCCATCAGGGAGGGGTGTTGCTGTCGAACATGATGACAGGCAGCGAAAAAGTCCCGGACTGGGGCGTGTTCATCATACCCGTCCTGCTCATAGTACTCGGAGTGCTCGCATCGCGCAAGCTATACCCGGACCTGTTCACTAGAGAATAGGTCTGCGGCCTAGCGAAAGCATAATCCACCGGACGACGATAGCACCCACGTGAAGGTCTGCATACCGTGCACGGATCCAGGCGGTCCAGATTCGGTGATAGCCACCAGATTCGAGGAGACGGACCTTCTAGACTATTATGACGTAGACGCTGATGGGCGCTTCGAGCACACCGCGCAGATGAGGAACTGCGGTGGAGCGACCTGTGTCGACCCAATCGATGCGATAATCGGCCGGGGAGTCGATGCTGTAATCATCACAGGGCTCACCCCTGATTCGCTGATGAGGTTCCACCAAGGCTCCGTAAGGGTCCTGATGACGTCGGACCCGGCCGTAAGGGCGACCCTCGACGCACTCGCAAGGAACGAGCTGGAAGAGATCACGATAGACCAGTTCGCCCGCCTCGAGAAGTGCAGAAAATGAAGGGTTTTGAGTGAAAGAGTTGGTCCTGTGGCTTCAAAGGGCATCGAGCTTGCTCTTGTTGACGAGATTCTCCTTGGCCATCTTCTCCATGATCCTGGCCGCCTCGGATAGCAGGTTCTTCGCGATCTTGGATGAATCGTTGTAGAACTCCGCGGATGTGCTCTCGATCCCGGCGGCAAAACTGGCCGATTTCTTCAGGTCTGCTCCCGCAGGGATGTTCGGATCGACAATATAGCGTTCCCGGTCCAGGTCCTGGATCGGTTCGAGGATCATCTCGTTGAGCTTCTCGCGTCTGGTGTTCACCAGCAGGATCTCGCGCTTCTTGTGGTTGGCAGCGATCTCCCTGAACGTCTCCGATGCCGATGCCAGCTTCGGGTCGTTGGCCAACTGTTCGTTCACAGTCGCGGCGACCATCTCGAGCTCGAGAGCGAAGCGTATGACCGTTCCGAACGAGTTCAGTTCTGGGAAATCGCATTCGACCATCAGAACCACCGGGTGATGACGACCTTCCTGTCCGTGAAGAAGGCCACAGCGTCCTTGCCCTGGCCGTGCAGGTCACCGAAGAACGAGTCCTTGTATCCCGCGAACGGGAAGTACGCCATCGCTGCGACGACACCGACGTTTATGCCGATGTTGCCGCACTGGACCCTATACCTGAAGTCCCTGGCCCACTTGCCGTTCTGAGTGTATATCGATGCCGCGTTCCCGAACGGGCTCGTGTGTATGAACTCGATCGCATCGTCCAGGGAATCCATGGCCATGAAGCTCACGACCGGTCCGAATATCTCCTCCTTCGCGATCGTCATGTCTGGGCTGACATCTTTGAACACAGTCGGGCCGATGAAGTGTCCCTTCTCGTAGCCAGGGACCTTGATATTTCTTCCGTCGAGGAGCAGTTTCGCGCCTTCCTCGACTCCCTTGTCTATGTACCCTAGGACCTTCTTCTTCGCCGCTCCCGAGATCACAGGTCCCATGTTGGACGACTCGTCCAGACCATAACCTACCTTGATCTTCTGTGAGGCATCGAGCAGCTTCTTGAGCAGCGGCTCAGCGATATCTCCGACCCCGATCAGGTTGGATCCTGCAAGGCACCTCTGTCCGGCGCAACCGTAGAAGGATGCGAGCATGTTGTTCACGGTCTTGTCCAATATCGCATCGGGCATGACCACGAGCGAGTTCTTTGCGCCACCCTGGGCCTGGACGCGCTTTCCATGCTGTCCGCCCATCTTGTATATCCACTTGGCCACCGGAGTCGAGCCGACGAACGAAACGCCCTTCACCGCGGGGTGCTCGAACAGCGGGTTGACTGCGTCCTCCCTGCCGTTCACGAGATTCACGACGCCCGGAGGGAAGCCCGCCTCATCTATCAGCTTGAAAATGTACTGACTGGTCATCGGGACCTGCTCGGAGGGCTTGATGATGTACGTGTTTCCCGTTGCCACGGCATAGGGCCAGAACCAGAACGGGACCATGCCAGGGAAGTTGAACGGACATACCGCCGCGAACACACCTAGTGGAGATATGATTACCTCCTCATCGATATTGGCCGCGGCTCCATCCTCGAGGTTGTATCCCATCTGGAGAGATGTTATGCCGGATGCTACCTCGACGTTCTCGATGCATCTGCGGGTCTCGCCACGAGCGTCGTCGATCGTCTTACCCTGCTCCTGTGAGATTATCCTCGCGATGTTCTCGAACTCACGCTCCATTATGGCCTTCAGGTTGAACATCAGCCTGGCGCGAGAGACCGGCGATGTCTCCCTCCATGCCCACCAAGCGTCGCTGGCCGCCTCTATCGCGGCGTTGGTCTCATCACGCGTCGAGAGCGGGACCTGGCCAATCACATCCGTCGTCGCTGGATTCTCCATATCGAGGAGTTTGGATGAGTTCGAATCCACCCATTCCCCGTTCACGTAATTCTTCATCTTCCCGTAGTTCTTCTTGACTTCAGACAATACAGCCATTATATCGATTCCTCATGGTCTGCGCGACCAAATTCATGACAATTGAGTTGAACCCGCATAGCAGGTGATTGGAGAACGACAAACACCTTATTACAGGTTCGCCTGCGACACATGTCACTGTCAACATTTCATCGTTCCGTTCGTAATATGTTCAACTCATGGGGCGTATTCCGCACTTATGTTCTATATACCCGCCCCGATTTTGCCCGAATGTTGTCCTCCGGTATATATATTGCGGCACGGGCCAGGCCTCCGCCCATTAGCTGGACTTCGATGCATGAAACAACGGGTGAAAGGATGGAAAACGAGTGAAGAGGTTTGAACGCTTGATCCGTCAAACTCGTCAGAGGCCGGCCTTCTTGCTCTCCTCTGCGATAGCGGATTCGATTATGCCCAGACCCTTCTCCAGCAGATCCTGTTGGATCACCAAGGGCGGGTGCAGTCGTATGACGTTGCCAAATGACCCCGCGGTCAGGATGTACAGTCCCTTCTTGTGGCAGTTCAGCTGTATGTTCCTGGCGATCTCAGGTATCGGTTCCTTGCCTGCCTTCGTCTTCACCAGCTCGATACCCATCATGGCGCCCAAGCCGCGGACATCACCGACGATCTCGAATTCCTTCTTCCACTCGTTCAGCCGCTTCTTCTCGACCTTGTGGATCATCTTGGTGTTCGGAAGGGCCTTCTTGGTGAGTTTGATCGACTCGAGCGCGCCCGCGCAACACACAGGGTTGCCGCCGAATGTGCCGCCAAGGCTGGCCGGTCCCGGAGATGCCATGATCTCCTCCTTGCCCGTGACGCCGCCGAGCGGCATGCCTAGTGAGAGGCCTTTGCCGGATACGAGCAGGTCGGGGACGACATTCCAGTTCTGAATCCCGAACATCTTGCCAGTCCTTCCGAACCCGGTCTGTACCTCATCATCAATCAATACGATGCCATTGTCATCGCATATCTCCCGGATCTTCTCCCAGTAGCCCGGTGGCGGCGGTATGAAACCACCCTCACCCTGGACGGGTTCGCCGACGAAGGCACAGACATCGTCTGCGAGAGGTGATGTCTCGATGGCGGTCCTGATGGATTCCACGCACGCCAGACCGCAGGACGGGTGCTCGAGGTTGAGAGGGCATCTGTAGCAGTATGCGAAGTCGACATGCTGTACATATGGCATGAGAGGGTGGAAACCCTCTCTGTAGGGCTTCTCCTTTCCGGTCAACGAGATGTCCATGAAGGTCCTGCCGTGGAACGAGGAGCGGTAGCTCACGACCCACTTCTTCTTCGTGTACGACCTCGCGATCTTCAGGGCGTTCTCGACAGCTTCGGAACCGCTGTTGAGGAAGATGCTCTTAGTGAGCTTCCCCGGACAGATGCGAGTCATCTCCTCTGCCAACTTGATGTACGACTCGTAGGGTGAGACCATGAAACAGATGTGGATGAACTTGTCCAGCTGGTCCTTGCATGCCTTGACCATCTCAGCTGGTCTGTGGCCACAGTTGTGCACACCGATACCGACCGTGAAATCGAGATAGACGTTCCCGTCAACATCCCTCATGAACGGCCCCTCGGCATATTCGAGCGCAGCCGGAAGACCGATCTTGATGCCGTCGGTCACGGATCTCTCCTTCCTCTTCAACATCGCCCTTGTCTTGGGTCCCGGTGGTTCGACCACAATCTTCGGACCCTTCAACTTCACAGATTTCTTGCTTGCCATCTTATCATGCTCCTTTTTAACATCATAAAAGTCGAACGTAAAGAGTTTGGTGGGGAGTCGCCGATCGTGGTCGGCAACTCACTTCCCCTTCTCCACCTCCTTGATGGACTCCTCGAGCGCGTCGATTCCGAAATCGACCTGCTCACGGGAGATCACCAGAGGCGGGGCGATCCGGAAACAGTTCTCCCCTGCACCGATGGCCACCACGCCCTTCCTCCATGCATTGTGGATGATGTCGTGGGCGCCTTCGCCGTGCTTCGCCTTCGTCTTCTTGTCCTTGACGATCTCGATACCGATCATCAGACCCTTGCCACGGACATCGCCGATGATCTCAGAGCGTTCCTGTATCTCCCTCATGCGCTTCATGATGTAATCGCCCTGCTTCGTGGCGTTCTCCATCAGCTTCTCGTTCTCGATCACGCGGATGGTCGCGAGTGATGCTTCGCAAGCCACTGGAGTGCCGCCGAGTGTAGTACAGTGGGAGCCTGCATCCCAGTCGAAGACATCGGCGCGTCCGATTGTGGCACCGAGAGATATCCCTCCACCGAGTGCTTTCGAGCTGCATATGACATCTGGGGCGACATCGAAGTGCTCGACCGCCCACCATTTGCCGGTCCTGCCCATGCCGCACTGGACCTCGTCCACGCCGAACAGGATGCCGTACTTGTCGAAGAGCTTCTTCAGACGCTTGAGATAGTCCTTCGGAGGAACGACATATCCGCCTTCGCCCTGGATCGGTTCTATCAGAGATGCGGCCACCTCCTGCGGCGGTACATATTTCTTCAGGACATAATCATCGATGAAGTCGACGCACCAGTAGTCGCAGTCAGGGAAGTTCATCTTGTACGGGCAGCGATAGCAGTACGCATATGGTACATGGTACACGCCAGGCATCGTTGGGAAGTACCGTGCCTTCTGCACGATGCTGCTTGCCGTGAAGCTCAGGGCGCCCATGCTCCTCCCGTGGAACGCTCCAGTGTACGCAATGAACAGAGGTCGTTTCGAATGCCATCGGGTCACCTTCGCGAAAGCTTCGATGCTCTCGGCTCCGCTCCCGCTGAAGAAGACCTTCTTGGGAAAATCGCCGGGAGTGATCTCATTGAGCTTCTCCGCGAGCTCGACGGCGTACCGGTAGTAGAAATCCGTGTACGAGTAGTGCAGCAGGCGTTTCGCCTGGTTCTCAATGGCCTTCACCACCTCGGGGTGGCAATGGCCCACATTCATGGCACCCAAGCCGGAATTGAAATCGAGGAACTCGTTCCCATCGATGTCCTCTATTATGCAGCCGCTTCCCTTCTCGGCCACGAACGGGTAGTAGAAGGGTCGGTTATACGGCGAGAGGACGGCTTTGTCTCTCGCGACGACTGCTTTTGCCTTCGGTCCTGGGGGATCCACAACTCTTTTCAAAGAAAGCTTCTTGTTTTGTTCAGTATTCAATTTACCCCTCTTCGGGCTCTGAACACGTGAACGCGGAACCACTAATTTAGATTTTCCTTCTAGAAATGGTCTACGGATGAAAGCTTTATTCGAGGACAGCTACATGGCCGTCGTGATGCCAACACTACTGGTCAGATACGGCGAGCTCGGTCTCAAGAGCGACAGCGTAAGGAGCAGGTTCGAGCAGGCCTTGGTCCAGGACATCAGAAGAAAACACGTACTGGCAGGAGTCCCATGCGTGATCACATCGCCTCGCGGCAGAGTATTCGTCGACTCCGACGATTGGCAGAGGAGCTGCGAGATACTGTCCCACACATTCGGTGTAGTATCATTCAGCCCGGTCACCAGGGTGTCAAGCGATTTCGAGACCATGAAGCAAGGGATCCGAGCGTTCGCAGAGCCACTGGTATTCGAAGGTGCCACCTTCGCCATAAGGGCCAGGAGGACAGGGAACCATCCCTACACCAGCCAATCACTGGGCAGGGACCTGGGTTCGGTCGTGTTCACATCATTCATAGACAAGAACCTGAAGGTCGACCTCGGAGAGCCAGATGTCGAGATATTCGTCGAGGTGAGGGAACGTGAGGCGTATCTGCACAGCTCGAGATTGCCTGGGCCCGGAGGGATGCCGAAGGGGACTCAGGGAAAGGTACTCTCGATCGTAGAGTCAGAACGAGGTCTAGCATCCTCCTGGCTCCTCATGAAGCGCGGGTGCAACGTGCAGATCGCCACGCAGAACCACGATCTTACGGCACCCCTGACCGCATGGAACCCGGACCTGAAGGTCATGGACCCGGAGGACAACCTCTTCTCGCTCGCATGGAGGAAGGAATGCTCGGGGTTGGCGTTCGAGTGGGGGATCACCGAGCTCGACAATAGGCCAGCGCCGAAGGGAGACCTACCGGTATTCTATCCATTGGTGGGCATGACCTCGGAAGAGGTGCACGCGCTCATCAAGCGGGTGAATGCCTAGGTACCCTTTCTGTTGTGAGCGCCGAGCGAGGGTCTGACCTTCTCAGCACCTCTGCCCCTCGTCCTTACCAGACCACGGCCCCTCTTTCCGGCCGGGGTAAGGCCCCTGAATGCCCGTGTAGAGTTCTTCGGACTGCATATCCAGTTGATCTTCGGGTCGGACTTGATGACCGGGTGATTCGGGTCGACCATGATGACTTCGAACCACTTGTGCTTGCCATCCTCTCCAACCCAGTAAGACGCAAGAGCCTCCAGGTTCGGGTACTTCTTGGACACCCTCTCCTCTGCGACCCTCTGGATGTTCTTCCTCATTGTGATCTTCAGAATTCCCTTCCGCTTGGGCTTGCGACCCTTTCGGATCCTGTGCTTTCTCAGGCCACCCTTCCTGACCTTGGCCCTGACGATGACGTAACCCTGCTTGGCCTTGTACCCAAGGGCGCGTGCCTTGTCAATCCTTGTCGGTTTGTCAACACGAACGAAGGTCCCTTCCTTCCTCCAGTCGACATATCGCTGCCACATGACATCGTACATGTCGTCCGTGGACAGGTCCTTCCAGGCCTCTCCGACATAATGATACATGTTCCTTCCGCTGGGGCCCTTCTTCGATTCCGCTGCGGGCTTCGCCGCGGATGCCTCAGCTGCCTTCGTCTTCTGCTCCTTCTTCGGAGGAGCTGCTTTTCCCTCTTTTGCCATTGAAATCACTCCCAGCTGTTCACGGGTTCACGCCAGAGCGCACATTCCCATGCGAGACCGAGGGGGTCTCACCGCTGCGAACTGGAACAAAAGGATAGGGATATTTAAACGTGTTGTGACCGGGCATCGTTTCGGCGACGCACATGGAACGCATCACCCTTGAGGTCACATGAAATCGTCCAGGTTCAGTTTCTTGTCGGTCTTCTTGGCGTGATTGATCGGCGCCGTGACGGTCTTCTTGCTCCCGAAATCGTTGTCGAACAAGGTGACCTGTTGGGTGCCGCTCACGAGGGATTTGCCGTCCCATCCGAAGGAATCGGTCACACGGGATATGGTCGATGCGAGGCGTGTGGCGTAGTATCTGTAATCCGGTTTCGCTGTGAACTCCCTGCCCTCCACCCAGGGCTCCACGTCGTTCGGGGACTTCCTGCCGTCGATGACGACCCATGAGACCTTCATGCCAGGCTGGAACTCGTAGCCCATCTCCTGTAGCTTCTTGGCCGCGCGGACGTTGACCATCCGATCGCTCGATTTGTATGAGGCGAAGTCACGGACGGTCCTCGAAATGACCAGTCGGGAAGGGTCCACATTCCCTGCCAGGAGGTCGTCTATGACCTTGCGGGTGTATTCCACCGCACCCTCGTTGTCACCGTCGAGCACCTTCTCCAGCACCATCTGGAGGGCCTCGCTCTGAAGGTCGAACGAATCGGACCGTCTCATCTCATACCCGCGGATGACAAGTTCCTTCCTGGGCCATACCATCCTGCCGACATACCTCTTCTTCACACCGTGCGAGAAGAACGGCTCCATGATCTTCTCGAACTCCAACACCATCCCGCCTTTGGAGAACCTCTCAGCTATCTGCTGGCCGAACTTGACCGACCCTTCCAGGTTCTGCTGGGGTGATAGGAAGAAGACGGAATCAGTGTCGGAGTAGATCACCGTGAGGGCTTCGGACTCAAGCTTCTTTATGAGCTCCTTCGTCGCCTCACGAGCGAATGAGGTTATGCTCGCTCCGATGCTCGGGTCTGTGAACCTGTAGAACGAAGAGGCCAGAACTCCGTAGAAGGAGTTCATCAGTATCTTGATGGCATCCTGGAGACCGTTATAGTAATCCTTCTCTTCCGCGGTCTCGGCATCCTTCATGGCCGCCTTTGTCGCAGCCCTCTCAGCCATCAGGTTCTCGAGTATCCTAGGGAGCAGACCGACCCTCTCGCTCTTGTCGAGGAACCTCGCACCTGATGGAGACACTATCGTGCCGTCCGGATGCAGCGTCGTGAAGCAGATGTTCTTGGATATGATAGTGCTAGGGTACATGCTCCTGAAGTCTAGCGTAAGCACCCAGTGATGCAATCCAGGGGTGATATCGTGCACGTATCCGCCCTCGATCATCTCCGCATCGTCGTAGTTCCTCGAGGTCATCGGCACAGCGATGTTGTTCTCATCTGCCAACCGTATCAGGATAGAGTCGATGAGCTGTGAGGTGGTGCCGTTCACGACATCGTCCAGCGGCAGTTTGGACACCGCGGCGAGGTCCATGCTCCGGGGGAGCATCGAGACCTTCTCCAGGACTCTGAGCGCCAAGTGAGCGTCGTGGGTGCAGTACTTCATCACCCTCTCCTTGTCGCTCGCCCATTCGGCATCCATCTTCTTCGGGTCGACGTCGTGCTTCTCCTCCCCGAGAAGTTGCTTCGACACTGCGTTCAGGGTCTCCTGTTTGGGCTTCAATGTCTTCTTGACCGCCCACCAGGCATCGATGATGACCCTACCCTCGCACCTCCAGAACCGCTTGTTGTACTGCTTGATCGCACCGGGATATCTGCCCCATGCGGGTTCGGGCAGTTTCAACTCATCCACGCGCTTCATTATCTGAGGTATGTCGAAACCATCGATGTTGTATCCAGTGATGACGTCTGGGTCCGATTTCAAAATGTAGTCGGAGAAGTCTTGGATCATCTTCGCCTCGTCGCCCTCGAACATCTTCGACTCGATTTCGTCGCCGGCCTTGACCACGCAACAGATGGTGAATATCTTCGATTCCCTGAGGCTCGTTTCGATGTCGAAGCTGAGAATCTTCAGCTTCGGTCTGAACGGCTTGATATCCTGGAATTCTTTCGCCTTGACGAACAGGTCCGTCCTGTACCGCTCGTCCTTGGACTCCTCTCCGATCACGCGGACGCATGATCCTAGACCTCGATCGTAGATGAATCTGAAATGGAAGGGTATGTCCGCCGCAAGGACAGTCGTCCTATGGATGACCTGGCCGCGGATATCTGGCACGAGCCAGGGATAAGTGACAACGACCTTCTTTGCGGGCTTCTCCGCAGCCTTGTGATACAGCTTGGCATCTTCGAGGCGTACCACACGGGGGTCGTTCTGGAGGGTGCCGATGACGCCATCATCGGGATCCAACACATAGAAATACGGCTCGAAACCAGTGTATTTGATCGCTATAGATCTCCCGTCATCCGTCTTTCCGAACAGGTGCAGAGCGAGCTCGTCCTCTACCATCGAATAGGATACACTAATCAAGCGAACGTCCCACTGTCCCATTCAGATCAAGCCTTCGCGACTATCTTGATCACATCGCCTTCCTTGAGCAAGTGATCGTGGCCTATCGCCATGTGGGTCTTTCCGTCGATCGCCCTAATAAAGTTATCACCCAGGTCCGTGTGAACTTTGAACGCCAAATCCTTGGCGTTGGTGCCCCTTCGCATCAGGTACGCGTCGGGCAGTACGCGACCTTGCTTATCGGACCATTTGTGTTCGTCCTCAACAGGATAAACCACCATCATGTCGAGTACTCTGAACACTACCTCTTCCAGGACCGTCTGCACGCCTGTGCTCTTGTTCTCCTTCAACCAGGAGGCCATCTTATCTAGGGCGGCCACCTGGTTCGCGTTCAGCTTCGACTTGTCCGGGAGCTCGAACCTGTCCTCGCCTGGAACATATGATATCATGCCGGCCTTAGAGGCCTTCCTGAGCGCGAGCTCGAACTCGGCGCTCGTGGGAACCAACGGATGTCCTGTGGCCTTCAGTCGAGCGATGTTCTCCGGAGGCGCGATATCCACCTTGTTGGCGGCGATGATCATCGGTTTGCTGATCTTCTGAAGCAAAGAACAGAACTTCAGAAGGTCTGCATCGTTCCAACGTGTTGGGTCAGCATCCAGTGCAGCTTGTCTGAGTGTCGCAAGGACCTGTGCCTCTGAGATGGACAGTCCGGTCAATTTCTCATGCAGCATCTTCTCGAACTTGGATCCTGCGATCTTCGACTGCTTGGCCATCTTCTCAAAGTTCTTCTCAAGTATGCCGAATATCCAATAGGTGAGTTCCTTCTCGAGGAAGTTGACATCTTGCACGGGGTCGTGGGTCCCAATACCGACGGGATTCCCCTCGAAGTCAGTGCCTCCGCTCGCATCGACCACGTGGATGAATGCATCAGCCTGCCTCAAATCGTCAAGGAACTTGTTGCCGAGACCCCTCCCTGCATGTGCATCGGGGACCAGGCCCGCGACGTCTAGCACCTCGATCGGTACGAACCTCGTGCCGTCCGTGCATATGGAGTTGTTGGGTGTGCACGGTTTTCCGAAATCGACATGAGGGCACGGACTCCTGACATAGCCGACGCCTTTGTTCGGCTGTATGGTCGTAAAAGGATACGACGCAATCTGAGCTGTCGCCAATGTGAGCGCGGTGAAGAAGGTTGACTTACCTACGTTTGGCTTGCCGACAATTCCGACTAACATTCTGCTCCCCCAGAGCTCAATGACGGTATTCATAGAAAAAGATGATTGCCCGAAATTGAGAGTAGCCCTCCATGGACCATCCATTCTGCCAGTGCACGAAGGCGGATACCATCTCAAGAGATTTATATGCGGCTCACGGTCAACCGAGCCATGGAAACTGCCATCATCCTTTGCGAAGACGGTTTTGGAAGAGTGAGAGGGAAGACCGCAGCTGGGCTCGTAAGGCATTCCCTGAGATTCCAGATTCAAGGGGTCATCGATAGCAAGCAGGCAGGGAAGGATGCTGGCGAAGTGCTCGACGGGAAGAAGGTCGGTATCCCGATCTTCGCGTCAGTCGAGGAATCGATCAAGGCACTTGGTCAGAAACCGCAATGGATGATCATTGGTGTGGCGACGATAGGAGGCATGCTGCCACCCGAGTTCAGAGAGCCCGTGAAGACCGCGATATCCAGTGGGATGAGCATACTCTCTGGACTGCACGAATGGCTCGCGAACGACAAGGAGTTCGGGCCGCTCGCCCAGAAGCATGGCGTCGAGATAGTCGACATACGGAAGGAGCCTCCGCTGGGAGAGATGCATTACTACAAGGGTCTCGCGGAGAAGATCGATGCGGTCAGGATACCGATACTCGGCACGGATGCTGCAAGTGGCAAGCGGACCACAGCGGTCATCCTAACCAAGGAACTCAACGCGAGAGGCGTCAAGACGGTGTTCGTGGCGACGGGCCAGACCGGTCTGCTCCAGGGTTCGAAGTATGGAGTCCCGGTCGATGCGATACGCGGAGACTACGTCGTGGGCGAGCTCGAGAACGCGATATGGATGGCATACGAGAACGAGAAACCGCAGGTCATAATCGTCGAAGGACAGGGAGCGCTCAGCCATCCAGCATACGTGACCGGTTCGAGGGCCATAGTCAGCGCCTCGAAGCCCAGCACGGTGGTGCTCCAGCACGCTCCAGGCAGGAAATACAGGAGCTATCATGCGGACGAATTGCACATCCCGAACGGGACCATCGACCGTGAGCTGGAGCTCATACGGGTCTACGCGCACTCGGACATCATAGGGATCACGCTCAACCATGAGAACCTCACGAGAGAGCAGGTCCAGGAGAAGACGGTAGAGTACGAGAAGCAGTATGGAGTGCCGGTAGGCGACATGCTCGTGGACGGACCCGGCAAGATCGCGGACGCCATAATCAAGAGGTTCTTCCCTGAGAAGGCTTAGTCAGCTCGAACAGCGCATCTGACAGCTCGCCCATCATCTCTGGCGTCAAGTCCTGTGCGCGCTCGGAAGCAAAAGGCAGTGCCCTTAGGGATTCTCGCATGTCGGACCTAACGACGCCTGAGACCGCTGGATCCACCTCGAGCGAATTCGACACCTTCTTGCGTCGGTGCGAGAATATTGCGCGGACGACGTTGAAATACAGCTTCTCGTCGAGCACGGTGAACGGTGGCTTCCTGGGCGTCAGCTTCACCACGCACGAATCGACCTTTGGCTGGGGCCAGAAGGCATGTCTAGGCACTTTCATCGCGATCTCACAATCCGCATGATAGTAGATCCCGACGGATAGACGACCATAGCTGGATGTCCCTGGCTTGGCCACCATCCTCTCGGCGAACTCTTTCTGCAGCATAAGGATCGCGACCTCGAAACCGATCTCCAACAGTTTGAACGTGATGGGAGACGATATCTGATACGGGAGGTTCGAGACGACCTTCGAGAACTCTGGCAGGAAAGCCTTGACCGCATCAGCTTGGATCAACTCTATCCTATCGCCGAATCGCTTCTTCAGGAACTTGCAGAACTCCCGGTCCTGTTCGACCGCTACGAGAGAAACACCGTACTTGAGTATCTCATCCGTCAGATTCCCTATGCCCGGACCGATCTCCAGCACTCGTTCTCCGGCTTTCAATTCCGCGAGAGCGACCTGTCTCTGGATTATCGAATCGTCCAATAGGAAGTTCTGTCCCAACCGCTTGGTCGGGCGCTTGCCTATCGAATCAAGGACCGTCCTGACCTCTTCGGCTCTCATGAGAACATATCCTCAGGGATCACCTGGAGACGAACAGATGGTACTTCTCGCCAGGGTTGGAGAGCTCCTCCTCTATCCTCTTAGCGAGCAACTTGTCCAGCTGGTGCGCCATCGGGACCCGATCCTCGAGTTCCTTCAGGGATTTGAACAATCCCTTCTTCCTCTCCTCAAGGATGCTCCACATGGTCTTCTTGCCCAAACCCGGGAGCAACTCGAGCATGTGGAACCTAGTGGTTATGGATTGAGACTCGTTGAAGAACCTGACGAACCTCGGTTCGTTGGTCTTTATGACATCCGCGATGATGTAGGGAAGCTCGCTCTGAGCGGCATTGGTCAGCTCGGAGTAGTTAATCCTCCGCTTGACATGCAGGATCTCCTGGCGCAGGTCCAGGTCCTTGCCTATGTAGACCCTGTCCCCAATCGTCATGTTGATCCCTTCCTTCGGGACAAGCTCGAAGAGCTTGAACTGGTCCTCTCCCATTGCGTAGGCTACTTGCTCCCGCTTGAACTTCCTCTCATCAGGAAGGCCCTGAGGTAAGAAATCTAGAATCCTTGCGTAGTCCTCCAACGAAAATCCCCCCGAAGCTCGTCAGAGATACTTCTCTACTATGCTAAGAATCTTTTCGATGTCCTTCTTATCCAGGTTCGCACGCTCTTTGGCGAACAACGCCCTGATGTCGTCAGGGTGATCTGGCATAATGTCTACGATCTTGATTGCATTAAGATCAGAGACGAATCCGAGTTCCATAAGCTCCTTCACGAGCTTCTTGGACTTCTTCGAGTCGATCTTGGCGAACTTCTGACTGTGCTCCAGAGCCAATCTCTGCTCGCCGGTCAGCTCGCCGTCCTTCTCGCGCTCGAGGAGGATGTCCTTTACCTCGGTAAGAGTGGCCACCTTCTTGTCTTCCATGAAAAACACCGTCCGGAATTATACTAATGAGCCTTCCTCAGGTGCTCTGGCCTGACAATCAGCTGCTTGCGCTTGCCGCCGACCTTGATATTGATGAGATAGGCATCTCCCTGCATGCCTGCGACGGTGCCAGTATGTCCCTGGAACCTCACATGAGGCTGGCCCTTGTGCAAGCTGGGGTCGATGGTCACCGATGCTTGTTCTCCGACGTCGAAAGTCTGGAACTCTTTTGTGATCGGAGAGAGACCCCTGTCTCTCGCACGCTTCTGCATGACGGACCTAGTTCTGCGTCTGTATCCCTTGGAAGCTTTAACCATGTCCTTCCGCCTCTTTGTCCCCGATCCTTATAACGTCCAGCTGAAGCACCTCGCAGGGGATTCCGGCCACATCAGCGACATTGGGGTTGGTTCTCCCCTGGTCACCATGCATCAGTTCCTTTATATATGTCCCGCTGTCCGCCTCCACGACGAACACGACCTCCTGGCCCTCGACAGACTCGATTTCGATCCGTCTGACCGTCCTCAGTCTTTCGAGGTCAGCACGTCGGTGGGACACCCTGGTGGGCGTCTGCTGACTTATAGGGTTTTCGGCCAATACACGAACTATGTCTTTAAGCTTTCTGTCGTCCAAAACGTGCTGGAAGCGCACTCTGACCCTGTAGGTCTTAGGGTGCGCTGACTCCTTGATGGCCCTCATCTCCGAACGGCTGCTGGACCTCAATCCTTCGATCTCGATCAGGCCTTTCGCGGACGAATTTATCTCCGATTCTATTGCGGACAGGTCGAGGGTCCTCCTCTTGGGGTTCCTGACCTCGGTCACGAACGGACGGCCGTTTCCCAGCATGCAGGCATCGATATCCTCCCTGCCCATACCGTGGAAGAAGTCCTCCTCACCCTCGGCATGCCTCATCGCGATCGGTCCTATCTGGTCTTGAACACTCGTCTCGTACATCCTACCCTTGCCAGCACATCTAGGACACCCCTTGCCTCTGCACTCCCTGCAGGGCCAGCGGGTCTGAGGAATCTCTCTGGAGAATTTCCGGTATCTACCGTATATGAACAACGGCGTGACGGAGCGCACTACCCGGTCGAACCGGGTATCGACCAGGAACACCATCTCGGGGTTCGAGAAATCGGCGGTGATTGCCAATCGACTCTCCACGATCTTCCCGATCTCCCTGTTCAATTCGGATTTGAGCGACTCGACCTCTTCTGCACCGATATCTGCCCAGAGCTGCTCTTCGGCTTCGAGCAGATCGACGTCCACCTTCGTCCCGAGCAGAAAAGTCGTGAACTCGTAGCCCTCGCCTGACCGAACGCACAAGTCGGCGAATTTCTCGATCTCGAGGAATATGCCTTTGCATATCGAACATCGTGTCGGGTCCGATGGTTCCGGAGCCGCATCTGTCAGGCTGATCCTGACCAGGAGCCCTCTCTGTTCGTTGGTGAGACCTGATGTAACCTTCGCAAAAAGCCGTCCCAGGCAATGGTTACACAAGGGGCGCTGAAGCGCCTGACTTGCGATTTGCAGCCGTTCGGACATCGTCGGTCATCAGGGACGTATGCCGAGTATATATTGATTGTGAACTGGCGCGGCATTGATATTCATTCCTGCATTGCGGAGTGATGACATTCTTCGATGGCAGTCAGATAGCAACGAACGTGGCTTTCAGATATTGGTTCAGCGCGCAACTCTGACCGTCAGAGGTCCACCCTAGACATCTACGAATTCAAGACTTTCCTTGCAGTAGGTCGATAGCGGCTCTTCGCTGCGTGCTCTTATCGTCTCCACCCATTTCGGAAGCGCGTCCTTTATCGCGTCCAATACTGGCCCTATGGCAAACTCTGTCAACGGGGCGTCGTAGAGAAGATAGTTCATGGGCAAAGGTCTCCCCTTCACATCCTCCTCATCCAGGGCGAACACGAGTCTCATCCGCTCCTCCCCCTTCTTGTTGTAGCTCTCCGCAACCAGCGCATGCCTCTTGCCGTAGGTGCCGGAGAGTTCGACCTGAGGGAGGTCCTTGTAGTTCAACGCCTCGTTGAGGACCCAATTCATCTGACCGTGATATATGCCCAGAGAATACTGATACGGAGTCATGGTGAGCTTCTGGCCGGTTTCCAACGCGATCCTCGTCCACAATCCGAGCATTATATGGGCACATAGTTTCATGATACGCTCGTTGTAGGTCTCGCCCGTGATAGTGCTCAGAGGTATCGACTCGATGTCAGACTCGAACGCTCTCACAATTTCTTCGACCATATCACCCACGCTTATGGAATTGATGGTATTTCAATCGTCCCGATCATGGATCATGGTATTCAGAAACCCATGCCATCGATCTTGATCGCCATACGCCTACCCTCGAGGAACTTGTAGACTGCAGAGTGTTCGCTCCCGTTCAGGAGCATGTCCAGACCCCTTCGGGCAATATCGATCTGAAGAAGGTCTCCGATGATGGCCACTGTGTTCCCTTGGACGGAAAGGTCGATCCCCGTGAGCTCCTCGAATATCTGACGGGTCTTGCCATTCGAGCCTATGACCCTTGCTCTCATCCGGACCACATGGGTGGCTTTCTTGCCGACATAATCCCTGATGTCCAGCACTTCGAGGTATATGTCCACATTCAGAAGTTTCAGCGCCTTCTCCGCGGAGAAACCGCGGCCGACTGCGACGACGACATCCTGCACTGCCAAGGCCATGGCGGGATCCTCTGCGTGGGAGTGGTCCATCTGCACGTCCCCTTCCTCCGAATCCACGGATATCTTCACGCCAGTGAGTTTCTCGATCTTGCGCTTGACCGCACCGTTCTTGCCTATCAGAACCCCGATCCTCTCAGCCGGGATCTTAACGGACCTTATCATTCTCTTCGTATCTCCTCGAGTTCTGCAGCTGCATCGATCGCTAAGTCGTACTTTTTGAAATACCTTGCCACGTTCCTGACATCACGTTCCAGCCACTCGCCGGACCGGGAATGAGAGAGCATTACCGCCTGGCCGACATCTATCACGACCGGTTCGCCGTTCAGCATCAATATATTGAACTCGCTGAGGTCGGCGTGTACGAGCTTCGCCTTCTGGTATGCGAGTCTGATGTAGTCCAGTATCTTCCGGGCAATCGCCTCGGGATCCTCCAAACGCACGTTTCTGAGTTCCCGGGCAGGCTCGACACCGTCCCCGATGTACTCCATGACGATGATGTTGTCCTTGTGCACGTACGGCTTCGGTACCCTGACGCCGGCCCTGTCGAATGCGTGCAGGTTGAGGAACTCCTTCTCGGCCCATGCTAGAATGAGCTTCTTTCGGTTCGAGATGAGACCTCCGAAGCGTGGGTCACCATGGACATACTTCACCATGTCCTTGAATGTCGATGTGGATGTCCTGAATATCTTGACGGCGCGCAACTCCCCATCCTTGGTGGTCGCTCGGTAAACGTTCCCTTCCTTGCCAGTTGATATTGGGAAATCGAACTTGTCTATGACACCGCCAGTGAACAGCTTGTATATCCTCATCAGGTTCTGATGGTCGAAGACCTCATCGTACGACTTCCGATCATCAGAATCCTTGCGACGTTTCCGCCAGCCATCGATCTCGCGTTCAAAGGCGTGATAATCCTCGTCACGAGTCAAGAGAATTCACCCGACCGCTGCGGTCAGAAAATGTCGACGGACTTCGGTATCATCTTCTTCCTGCTCAGGTACATCGCCTGAGTCTTGGTGTATCTGTAGAGGATGTTTGCCTTCTCATCCTGGAACTCCCAGGGTTGCACAATGACCAGGTCGCCCTCCCTGATCCACATGCGCTTCTTTATCTTGCCAGGTATACGACCCATGCGGGCCTTGCCGTCCGCGCACATGATTTTGATCCGGGATGCACCGAGGAGCTGATCCGCTATGCCGAATATCTCTCTATCCTTCTTCCTCGGCAATCGGACCCTGACAAACTCTGGTTGGCCATCTGCACCGATGACTGGCTCCTCGACTTCCTGCCTATAGCGTGCCAAATAACTCCTTCCGTATATGGAAGTAATATTGTGCGTATACTTAAAGGGTGCTGGAACTGAACCGTGGCATGCCAGACCTCATTGGAAACCAGAAAAATGAAATCTCCCGAAGTATCGACTGTCGAGAATCAGACAGCTATCGGGCGACTATGTTCTCGACAAGTCACAGCACCCATATACATGCCTTTCAATCGAACACTCAGAGGCGACTTTGCCATGGAAGGCTCTGGTCAGAAGAAAGAAACGCAGAAGATTCTGCTCGCATACTCGGGCGGCCTGGATACGTCAGTGGCAATACACTGGCTGAAGGAGAAGTACGGCTGCGAGATCATAGCCGTGACCGTCGATGTCGGTCAATCTGATGATCTCAAGGATGCGATGAGGAGGGCCAGAGAGATAGGTGCGTCGCGGGCGTGGGTAATCGACGCGAAGAAGGAATTTGCAGATGACTACGTGCTGCCTGCTCTGAAAGCCAACTCACTCTATGAAGGGAACTATCCCCTCGGGACCGCGATCGCAAGACCTCTGATGGTCGCCAAGCTCGTCGAGATGGCTAGGCGGCTCGGCGCGGACACCATCGCACACGGTTGCACAGGAAAGGGGAACGACCAGGTGAGATTCGAGGTCTCGATAATGGGACTCGCGCCTGAGATGAAGATACTCGCTCCGACTCGGGACTGGAAGATGTCCAGGGAAGAGGAGATCGATTACGCCAAGCAGAACAACATACCAATACCTGTCACGTTGGACGCTCCGTACAGCATAGACGAGAGCGTCTGGAGCAGAGCGATCGAATGCGGTATCCTGGAGGATCCCTGGATCGAGCCACCGGAATCCATCTTCGGATGGACTGATGGCATCGAGAAGACCCCGGATCAACCTGCATATATCGAGATCGGCTTCATCGAGGGAAAGCCCGTGACGATGAACGGCACGCAGATGGAGCTGCTGGACATGATAGTCGCCCTCAACGAACTGGCGGGCAACCACGGTATCGGCAGGATAGACCACATCGAGAACCGGCTCGTCGGCATCAAGTCGCGAGAGGTCTACGAAGCGCCTGCGGCCACGGTACTCATCAAGGCTCATCAGGACTTGGAGAGCCTCGTAATGACGAAGGACCTGCATCATTACAAGAAGGTCGTCGAACAGCACTATTCGGATCTTGTCTATAACGGCCTTTGGTTCTCGCCCCTGAAGGAATCATTGGATGCATTCATCGAGAAGACCCAGTGCAATGTCACAGGCACTGTCAGGATCAAATTATTCAAGGGAAGCGCGACGGTGGTCGGGAGAGAATCCCCGAACTCGCTGTACAACACGGCGTTGTCCACGTACGATAAGGGAGATGAGTTCGATCATTCCGCCGCCAAGGGCTTCATCTATGTTTGGGGCCTGCCGCTGAAAGTGGGGGCACTTGCCAAGGCAGCCAAGTTGAACGGGAACGGTGTGATGAGTGAATGCGCGGTCAACCAGGAATGCATCCCCGTGTGTAAGTGATGAATTCCTAGAATTCACAGCCTCTGTCAGGTACGACAGAAGGCTCTGGAGACATGACATAGCGGGTAGCATCGCCCATGTCCAGGGCCTCGAAGAGGCTGGGGTCCTGACGAAGAAGGAGAAGGACCGCATCATCTCCGCACTGAAGAATCTAGCCAAGGATATCCGGAACGGGAAGGTCTCGTTCGACCCCAGACTCGAGGATATCCACATGAACATAGAGCATTTGCTGACTGAGCGAATAGGGGAGGCAGGTGCGAAGCTTCACACTGGCAGGAGCAGGAACGACCAGGTGGCCCTCGATACGAGGCTGATGGTCCGAGAGGCCCTGGTAGCGGTGCTCTCCGAAGTGCTCTCGTTGCAGAGAGCCCTGGTTCTCAAAGCAGTGGAGAACAAGGGCACGATCATGCCTGGTTACACTCACATGCAGCATGCCCAACCCGTGCTGCTTGCTCATCACTTCATGGCACATTTCTGGCGACTCGGACGCGATTGTGATAGGATCATCGATTGTTATCAAAGGATGAACGTGTCCCCTCTGGGGTCTGGCGCTCTTGCAGGGACCTCGTTCGGGATCGATAGGACGATCGCATCACGATTGCTGATGATGGACGGCACTACGGAAAACTCCCTCGACGCCGTATCGGACAGGGATTTCGTTGCGGAGAGCGCGTTCGCCCTCTCGATGTTGATGATCCACCTCTCATCCTTGTGCGAAGAGCTCGTGCTATGGTCATCGCAGGAGTTCGCTTTCGTACGACTGCCAAAAAGGTTGGCAAGCGGTTCGAGCATGATGCCACAGAAACTGAATCCGGACATACCGGAGCTGATCAGGGGCAAGACAGGCAGAACCGTTGGTCACCTCGTCGCGATCCTCACCGTACTCAAATCTCTTCCCCTCGCGTACAACCGCGACCTCCAGGAAGATAAGGAGAACCTCTTCGATGTTTTCGACACCGTTGGGGCCTCGCTCCATGCCCTCACAGCCTTCCTGGGAGAGATGGAAATAGATCCGGTGAGGATGAGGGAATCGGCAGAGGCTGGGTTGATGACCGCGACCGACCTCGCCGATTTCCTCACAACAAGGGGTATTCCTTTCAGGAAGGCGCATGGAATCGTGCGCGAGATAGCGATTGAGGCCGATGGAGATATGGATGAGTTCTTGAAATTGGCCGAGGAGAGGCTCCCAAAGGCAGTGAAAGGGTTGAAGTCGAAGGAACTGGCATTCCTCAGACCGGAACGCTCTATCTCAAGACGCGAATGCAGCGGCGGAACCGGCAGCAGGGCGGTCGGGAATCAATTGAAGATGGCAGAGAAGCGGCTGAACTCAACGAAGAAGATAATACAGAGGCTCACCACGCAGGTAGAGGCCGTCAACGCTCTCCTCGACAATTGATCATCTGTGCGAATTGTTCTCCGGCACGATTCTGTCCTCGATGCAAGCGGACAGCACATCGAACGCCAGCATCATGTCCTCTCTGCTGACTATGAAGATCGTATCCGTATAGCAGCTGACAGCCTCGAACAGATTGATCCCCTGCTCAGACAGCATCGAGACCAGGTATGAGAAGGCGCCCCTCGTCTCCTCGATCCTCGCTGGGCTCTTGACGGTGATCTCGGCGATGTTCTGCTTGATCGTGATGATATGGTCTTCCCCAATCGCTTTCACGATGCTCGGCAGGAATTTATCCTCCGATATCACCGTTATCGCATTGGTGCCCTGGAGGACCTGCATGGTGCTCTTGTCCGACAGGATCTTGCGCACGATCTCCTCGAGATTCTTCAGAACGATCCACTCGTTCTTCGCCACGACTATGCATATGCGGGTCTTGAGTTCCAGCCGGCTCTCCTCGAACACTCGCATGATATCGCCCTCGCAATCGCTCCTGGCCAGTTTGGCCGCGTAGCGCCTGCTGGCCGCGAGGACCGCCTCCTCGTGGGTCACACCCATCTCCTTCATTATGAGTCTCGACAGGGATGAGAAGTTGATCAGGTCCTTGCTGATGCAGTCCCTGATGCTCGGGTGTCTGTCGATATACTTGCGGGTGACCTCCGCTACACTCACCTTGTCTTTGCCGGACTTGTCCATCTGATGGGCAATCCACAGAGGTCCCCTTAAGCTTTATCTTCGGCCGGTTCCGCATAGTTATCGGATGATGATGTTGATGGTGCCTCTCTCGATGCCACAAATGTCTCGTCGATAGCATGTGTGATGTGCATGTAGCCGCGTGAGGGGATATGCCCATAGCCAGATGCGTCCTTCGGTGCTCAACCGAGCAATCGTGTTCCAGTCAGCATAAGCCTGCTGCAGACAGCCCTCCCGGAAGGGATGGCAGGGGGCTTACGGTTCAGCCCCAGCGTGTTCCAGCATGGCGTGGTGATGACTCTCTACGACCCAGAGAGGGGCGCAAGGCCGGAGCCAAATGGGACGAATCGATTGGTCGGGGGGCCAAAATGTTCACCACCTGATCAATTGACAGAGCCTCTTCGGTCAGGCCTGCGGACGGATCCGCCTGGTCCCGACAAGCATTAAATATGGACAGGCCATAGGCCCGACCGCGAGCCAACACAACTGCTCCCGTGGTGTAGTCCGGCCAATCATCCCAGCCTTTCGAGCTGGTCACCCGGGTTCAAATCCCGGCGGGAGCACCATGGTCCATCAACCTCGGCAGGGTTTTTTCAAGAATAGGAGATCTGAAGGGGTTTGAGGTAACAGAGCGTCACAGCTTCTTAGTGCAGAACCACCAATCATAGCAGTCGAACTCCGACAGACGCTCCTTCGCAGTCTTCTCGTCCGTAGCTGGCGGTATTATCACCTTGTCGCCCAGGAAATCGTTCTTTGGCCAGTTGGCTGGCATCGCGACCTTGTTCTCATCGGACGTCTTCAGAGCCTTCACAGCCCTGAGCACCTCATCCATGTTTCTGCCGATCTCCTGTGGATAGTACATCATCAGCCGTATCTTCCCATCAGGGTCGACGAAGAACACCGCTCTGACGGTGTTGGTCCCCTTACCAGGATGTATCATACCCAAGGCCCTAGCTACATTGGCGGACCCGTCAGCGATCACAGGGAACTTTACCTCCACACCCAACTTCTCCTTGATCCACTCGACCCATTTGATGTGCGAGAACACCTGGTCTATGGAAAGGCCGATCAATTCGCAATTCTCCTTCCTGAACTGCTCATGCATCTTCGCGAAGGCGACGAACTCGGTGGTGCACACTGGCGTGAAATCACCAGGGTGGCTGAATAAGACGAACCATTTTCCCGCGAAAGCTCTGGGCAGGGTCATCTTTCCGTGCGTCGTCTGCACTTCCATCTCAGGGAACATCTCTCCGAGCAGAGGTATACCTCTGACGGATTCCTCTTGACAAGTCATGACATCATCCTCGGACCCATCCATTCACAGTTGCAGTATTATCGTTTTCCCCAAATTCGGCGTATCACACCGAAGCGACCAACGAATGACGAAGAGGTCCGGGAATATGCTGTGCTAGCAGTGATCTACCGGTTGAAAACCCAAATTCATATTGAAAACAGTCTCACCCAACCCATTCCGAGGCCGCTCAGATGACTTGGCTCATCTCACGTTCGATGAGGGAGAAGTCCTTCGGGTCCATGGTCGCCGGGTCCACGGGCACGAACAGGAAGCCTTTGTCCAGCACGATCTGCTCATTGATCAGCTGCACGAACTTGAGCACGCTCTTGAAATCATTCTGGGTGTTGAGATACTCCAGCCCCTCGATTATGACGGCGCCGTTCTCACCTTTGGAGAGGAATTCCCGTATAGACGACGCCAGATGCGCCAGGTTGTTGGGAGAGACGAATTCGACGCCTTTCTGGTCGGTCGCCTTCTGAGGAGTCTCCGTCTTTGTGAGCCATATCACGCTCGCATCGAAACCGTACTTCTTCTTGAGCATGTCAGGATGGGCCCTGGATATGCAGAGGCCTCTGGCACCGGAGGATACGAGGGAAGAGAACAGTGCGAAGCTCTTCGCGGGTCTTTCCTCTTTCACCACATAACTCCAACCAGGCATCAGTTCCACACGGTCTTTCCCAGCAGCCTCGGACGGCATCTCGGGCAAGTCCAACTTCCTGCCAAGAACGCGCTCCAGTTCATCCTTCTTCAGCTTCACTCTCTGGAACATCATCGACTTCTTCGTCTTTGCCATGATCTGGAGTTCTCTGGAAGTATAACCTTTGGTAGAGAGCTTGATAATCTCCTCCCAAGCATCCTGAAGGCCTTCCTCGAACCCTTTGAGGAGCCCTCGAGCATAGTCCTCGTCCTGAGACATCTAGATCATCCACATCCCGATGACGTCCTTATGGGGTGGGCGAACTAATAATCTTTTCTTGATGACTGGCTAGTGGGAAGGATTCAAGGGCAAAAACCTTGTACCTGAGGCAGTTATCAGGTCCACTCAAATGAAGCGAAACAAGAACATGCGCTTGAGGGTGAACGCCCGAATAGCTTCCAAGGTCAGGGAGAAGGATCTGATAGATAAGGCCAGGGCGATCATGGATGACCCCCAGATCGTTCTGCCTGAATGCGCGCGTCCATGTGGTTCCTGCCAGTTCAAGAAGACCAAGGTTCATCTCGAACGGGTTGCGAAGTTCAAAGATGACCCGGTCAAGCTCGCCAAGTTGGCCAAGAAAGGCGATAGACTCGCGCGCGCTTGCGCGGCGACCATCGGTCTGGTCCATGAGGAGAAGGCCCCATACCTGGCATCCGCCAAGTATCCCACGGGGACAGTGATGTTCGCCCTGAGAGGTCGCACAAGCAAGGAGATGCTGATAGGGGTGCAGAACTTCGATTCGCCGAAGTGGCGCGTCCTCTCTGTGATTGACCTCGTGAAGAGGAAGGGATTGCATTTCTATTCATACGACGATGAATTCATCTGCACAGGCAAGGATTCGAGCCCACCAGAGGAGTATATAGAGGACGCAGCACGCGCTGTCGGTGCTACTAGGCACGAAGCGGACTCGTATCTATGTCCACACATCTCGAGCGAGACCGACCGGATCGAGTTCGGGTTCATCAACTCGAAGTCAGAGGTCGTGGTTTGCGCTCAGTGCGGTGCGAAGAACAAGAACACACTCAGTGTGCTCGCCGAGGGTATGGCCGTGCCGAACATACTCCACGAATTCGAAATAAAGATAAGACGGCCTGTCAAGATATTATCTGGAAATGAAGATCTCGAGGATGTCTTGTTCGAAGACATCGATAATGACCTGCTCGACAAATACTCATCGGGAGAAATAGGTGACAAGGAGCTCATGGAGAGGCATATGGACGATGTCCGTGATGCGCTTGAGAAGAGAAGCGAGCGGATGTACATCATCGGGTCCAAATGCTTCGGACATGATGTGGATTCATTCGTCGATGAGATGACCGAGGATGAAGTCGAGGGTGATTCGCTAAAGGGCCTGATTAAGGGTATCACGCATCCATTGATCGTCGCGCCCGGCACTACCGTCAACAGCCTTCTTTCAAGATATTGGTCAGAGCATGGTCTGAATGCACTCAAGGCAGTTGTGCCAGATAAGATCGCGAGCAAGCTATACAAGGACGACGATGAAACGGTGGCGTCCCCCATGAAACTCATCAGGCAGGCCATCAAGAAGGCTGAGCATGACGAGGTCAATTCCCAGATACCAGCGTATGAGAAGCTATCACAATATGCGGGATTCACAGATGACACCGTCAGGGCGTACAAGACAAAGGGCGGCGCTGGTGCGAACGCGGTCCTTGACGCGGACACTTCGAACGATTACCGCATGCGCTCGATCGCACACGCATTCTACCTCGCGATGGGCATCTCGACCAAATCCTGGAAGTTCACAAACGAGGAGCTCGAGTTCGGCAAGCATCTGTCCGGCTTCGCGGACAAACTCCTCAAAAGCGATGGCATCCAGGAGCATCATGAGGCATTCACTAGATTCATGAAGGAAGCCGGAAGCACGGAAGAGCTCAAAAGGATTTGACCACGCGAGCGTCGAGTACAACATGACTGACGCCTGGTGAGTATGATTTTATCTCCTTGAACCTGAGGACCTCGACCCTATGGTTCCTGGCGGCACTTCTAAGTCTCTGGACAGGCCTGCCAGGTAGAAGCTCGTTAGGACAGGTCTCATGATAATGGATCATGCCACCGTCCTTGACGAGCCGCATCGCTGTAGGAAGGAATTCGTGAGTGGTCTTCACATAGCCCATGATAACGCGGTCTGCGAAGGCATCCCCAGGAAGCTCTCTGTTATCCCCAAGGATCGGCTCGACGACCCCTTCGACATCGTTCAGACGTACGTTCTCCAAGAGATAAGAATAGGATATCTCGTTCATTTCGCACGATATGACCTTCTTCGGCAGCTGATTGACTGCCAGAGGCAGCGAGAAATATCCTATTCCCGCGAACATGTCCACGATGGTCTCGCCATTGCACATGATCTCAGACATCCTCAGCCGTTCCTCGACGTTGCCTGATGAGAACATCAATCTGGCGGCATCGAACTTGTAGAGTATACCGTTCTCCTTGTGTATGGTGACCGTATCTGACCCGTGGATCGTCTTCACGATAGGCATCCTGAACATGCCGGTCACCCCACCTGTATCCCTGAGGACCGCCTTGACACCCAGTACGCGTGCGTATATGTCACCGACCGATGATTCGTGACCATCGAGGGCTTTCGGGAGTCGGATGACGACGACATCGCCGAACTGCTCCCATTTGTCTGGCAACAGGCCCCTGAGAGTGTCCGGGACTTCGGCATCCTTGCGTATCGTCTCGATCGGGTCCACCCTGCTCTTTCCTGTCGGAAAATCTAATGAGGTCATCTGCGCACAATGGTCGGCAAGCAATCTCTCGTCCGGCTCCTGCAGAACAGGAATGATCACGAAACCGTCCTCCTCGATTATGAGGAAGCGCTTGTCCACGAGGTTGGAACGGGTCAGTTTCAGTCGAATGGCCTCTGCCGATCCCTTGGGTACTCTTACGCCCAACACATCTGAGTCAATATTGGGACGGGTAATTACTCTTTCCCTGCTTTTCTGAGAAGACCGAAAACGATATAGTCGGATTCGGACTTCCCAGCTTGAAATGAGAGCGATCTGCGGGGCGTTATCAATCATCATGGCGCTCATCATCGCCCTGCCCAGCATGGCATCTGCGGACATAGACAAGCCAGGCGGCCCTCGGTATGCCAATAACATCTTCACGGATTTCTCCACGCCGACCGTGGCCCCCGGAGACACATTTGTGTTCTCATTCAACCTGACAAACCCATACGATGACGCCATGGCAGTCATGACTAATGTCAGCTTGACAGTCGGGATCTACCGCTATGCCACCCAGGAAGAGGTCATCGATGTCGATCAGGACTTCGAATCGCCGCCCTGCTTCGAGAACGGGGATGTTGAGACATCTGTCATCATCGATGAACTGGACATCGGAGAGACTGAGAGGATAGAACTCGGCATAGCCGTCGGAAAGAGCACACCACATGGCTCATATTTCTCACAGGCGACATATTTCATCAGGCTGAAGCTATCATTCCTGTTCGAGGGTAATTCGACCCCGGTGATCCTCCAATCCCGAGGTTACTTCTCGCAGGAGGAGTGGGACGACCTCGTCTCCTTCGACCCTGGCGAGTCCATAATCGACATGGCATACATGGAGTCGCTCGGAATCGATGGACTCATACCAGACTCGTCCTTCGGCGTCAAGATCCCGATCCCGAAATGGCCATTGGGATTGTTGATAGGCGCTTCGTGCGCCCTCGGATTCGGGGCGCTCTACTACTTCGTGTTGGATAACCCTGGCAAATACCCGTCACTTGAGAAGAGATTCTATAAGTTGAGGGGAAAAGCGCGCGAGCTTTGGGGCAAGCTTAAGCACATAAGGAGAAAGTGACGAGGGATAGTCGATGTCCCCTCTGTCTCTTATCAGAGACAGCATCTCCGG
Source organism: Thermoplasmatota archaeon (assembly GCA_018818785.1). Lineage (GTDB taxonomy): Archaea > Thermoplasmatota > Thermoplasmata > UBA10834 > UBA10834 > UBA9653. The sequence continues at coordinate 123,652 of JAHIRF010000006.1, forward strand.
ATCGTCGAACATTCTGAGCGCTCGGTCCATCTTCTTGTCACTCAGCGATACAAAGACCTTCCTGATTCGGAATGCACTCGCCAGCTCTCTCCCGAAATCGTCCTTCCACATGCGGTCGTACTTCCTCAACTCAACCTCTTGCATTGTGGTCAGGTATCTGCCGGCACATTCCGAGGCCAATTGCGCGCCACGGATCCCGGTGAAGACTCCACCTCCGGATAGGGGCTTCGCATGGCATGCGGCGTCCCCGGCCAATAATATATTTCCGCAGATAGCAGTCTTCGCAATCCCTACGGGTATCTTCCCCGCCGATGACGAGATCTTCTTACCTCCTCTGAATTCCGGTCTCGAGAGCAGTTTCTTCAGATAGACCGAGGGGAGGTCATCACTCTTCCATACACATAGTCCCACCCTCACGCGATCCCCTGCGGGGATCGACCATGCAAAGAATCCTGGAGCGACCTTGTTCCCTATGTAGAGATTGACGAAATCAGGGTCGTGCTCCACCCCGATGAGGTCCACCTGGAATCCGGACAGCATGTGCTTCGGCCCGCGAATCCCGGCGGCAGATCTCGCGATGGACCTGTATCCGTCGCAGCCGATCAGCACCGTCCCCTCGAATTCCTGTATGTTATTCTCGACGCGGGCTTCGATACGGACATGCCCATCTACCGCTTTGACCGCCCTGACCTTCGCGCCGGTCAATGGTTTCGCACCAAGATCGACGGAATTGTGGAAGAGACATTCGTCGAATCTGGCTCTGTCGACGACCAATGCTTTTGTATCCCTCGCATCCAGGGTAAGCGTGAATCCCGATGGAGAATGTATCTTGGCGCCCCGGATCTTGTTGATCAGCGACCCTCTCGCGAATTCGGGCATCGCTCTAGGAGTTATCAATCCAGCGCACTGGATAGGAAGGCCGGGTGTTTCGTGTTCTTCGATTATCGTCACTTCATGATGGTCCGCAAGGCATCCCGCCGCGGTTGAACCCGTAGGGCCTGCACCGATGATCAACACTTCAGAGTGCACGGGTTGCCTAGAGCCATCCTATGTATATCAGCATTTTCGACTCATATCAGGTTTTTCAGTCGCGCGGATCAATCCTCAAGCGGTTCAATATGATGATTGTGAAAAGGATCCGTTCGTACGGGGAGCTGCTGGATAGTGGTCGCGACCTCATAGTAGTGTTTGAACCGGTGAGAACATTGATGGGAATGAGCACAGGCATGAACGAGGGGGTTGGTGCGGAGGCCATCGAGTTCCTAGCGGCTCAAAGCCTGTCAGAATCGAAGGGCATCACAGGCGAGAGGGTGGCCAGAACAGCCATTCGCCCAATTCGCGGTAGACTTCTCGAAGTTCATACCGAAGCTCGTGTATCCGGGCCATGGATGGAAGTCTCAGATCGAGCCGTAGATAGAACCCATGAAAGGCTTCGACCGATCCAGCAGATCACCATACATAGGATGAGCCGCGCGTGTCCGATCACTTCTTCGGGACGGTCTCCCAATCCTTGAGGAACTTCCGGATGCCCTCGTCCGTCAGGTTGTGCTTGATCATCTTCTTCAGGACATCGTATGGGATTGTTGCTATGTCGCAACCCGCTAAGGCGGCTTCAGTCACATGGACCGGGTGGCGTATGCTGGCTGCGATGACCTCGGTCTCGTAGTCGTAGATACTGAAGATATCGACTATGTCCCTGATCAGATCCATTCCAGTGTGGCTGATGTCGTCCAGGCGTCCAATGAACGGAGAGACATAGGTCGCACCCGCCTTCGAAGCGAGCAATGCCTGGTTGGTAGAGAATACCAATGTGACATTCGTCCGTATGCCTTCCTTTGAAAGCACCTTGACGGCCTTGAGACCCTCGGCGGTCATCGGTATCTTCACCACGATGTTCTTGTGTATCTTCGAGAGCGCCCTTGCCTCGACGATCATGCCCTCTGCGTCCATCGAAACCGCTTCTGCGCTTATCGGGCCGTCGACGATGGCGCATATGGCATTGACACGTTCCTTGAAGTCACAACCCTCCTTCGCGATCAGGGAAGGGTTGGTCGTCACTCCGTCCAGGATCCCCCAGCTGTTGACTTCCTTGATGTGTTCAAGGTTCGCCGTATCTATGAATATCTTCATTTTTGGACACCTCACTTCTTCCTCTTCAGAACATCATGAGCCGCCTCGACTATGTGCTCCACAGTCAGGCCGTACTTCTCCATCAGTTCGTTGCAGGAACCTGATTCCCCGAACGTGTCGGGTATGCCAACCCTCTTCATAGGCACATGGAAGTTCTCAACGAGGCACAACGCCACCGCGCTCCCCATGCCCATAATGACGGAATGTTCCTCAGCGGTCACCACTCCGCCAGTCTCCCTCGCAGCCTTGACGATGGTCTTCTCATCGAGGGGTTTGATCGTGTGCAGGTTTATCACCCTGGCATCGACCCCGTGCTTGGCCAGCTCCTCGGCCGCCTCGAGACATCTCGACACCATGATCCCGCATCCTATGAGCGTGACATCCTCTCCGTCACGCATGACCGAAGCGTTCTTCATCTCGAAAGTGGCATTCTCGTCCGTGAGCGTTGGCACGTCGGCCCTGCCCATGCGGACATAGACCGGCCCTTTCGTCTTCGCGATGGCCTTGATGACCTTGTAAGTCTCCACCGAATCGACCGGAACGATGACAGTCATGTTCGGGAGCACTCTCATCAGGGCAATGTCCTCGATTATCTGATGGGATGCTCCGTCCCCGCCGACTGTGATACCAGCGTGGGATGCGACGATCTTGATGTTCAGCTGAGGATACGCGATGGATTGCCTAATCTGGTCGTAGCATCGACCAGTGCCGAACACTGCGAATGTCGATGCGAACACGGTCTTTCCGGATGCGGCCAGACCGGCTGCGGTATCCATCATGTTCTGTTCGGCTATGCCCACATTGAAGAACCTCTCGGGGAATGTCGCTGCGAAATCGGATGTCCTCGTGGAGCTAGACAGGTCTGCATCCAGCACCACTATGTCGCTCCGCTCCTTGCCCAGCTCGACAAGCGCGCGACCATACTGTTTCCTCTGGCTTTCCGTCTTCCAGGTCATTCGACCGCCCCCAGTTCCTTCATGGCCTGATTGAATTCCTTCTCGTCAGGGGCTTTGCCGTGGAAGTGGAGCGCACCCTCCATGAAGCTGACGCCCCGGCCCTTGATCGTGTGACAGATTATGACCGAAGGTTTCCCCTTGACGCTCTTCGCCTCGTTCGTCGCCTGTATGATCTCCTTCATGTTGTGACCGTTGATCTCGATCACATGCCAGCCGAAGGCCTTCCACTTGTCTGCGAGCGGCTCGATCGACATTATCTTCTCAGTGGGCCCGTCCAGTTGGAGCTTGTTTCGGTCGACATATGCGATCACGTTGTCAAGTTTGTAATGGGATGCTAGCATAGCAGCTTCCCAGTTCTCACCCACATCCATCTCTCCGTCTCCCAGGACCACATATATCCTGTAGAGTTTGCGGTCCAGCTTCGCCGCGAGGGCCATGCCGTTCCCTGCCGCAAGACCGTGGCCGAGGGATCCCGTGGACATCTCGACACCCGGCGTCTTTCGCATGCAAGGATGGCCCTGCAACCTGCTCCCCATCTTCCTAAGCGTCAGGAGCTCGTCGACCGGGAAATAACCTGCCTCGGCAAGAACCGCATATAGGGCTGGTGCCGAATGGCCCTTGCTGAGCACGAACCTGTCCCTATCCGGCCAATCAGGGTTCTTCGGGTCGTGCTTCATGATATGGAAATACAGCACGACCAGGATGTCCGTGACAGACAGGGATCCGCCAGGGTGCCCTGAACCCGCCTCGTATATCATACGTATTGAATGCCATCTGACCTTCTTCGCAATCGATTCGAGTTCCGTGATGAATTCGCCGTCGTAAACTTCCACTCGAGTCTCCTCCTGGAGAGCTTCCGCCAGTCGCATGCGGGATATCAGTCGTCCTAGTTTAAACTATTCGGACGGAATAGCAATCATCATGACAGGATTCTTACGCGCCGTCCTTCCAGTCTCAGCTTTCCCTGAGCGAACAACTGTATAGCTCTGGGCAACAGTCGATGCTCTTCCTTGAGCACTCGCTCCTGCAACATCTCGGGCGAATCATCCTCAAGGACAAGCACCGCCTTCTGGAAGATGATGGGGCCACCGTCGACATCCTGACTGACGAAATGTATCGTGCATCCAGAGAGTTTGCATCCATAATCCAGCACGGCCTTGTGCACGTTCAGTCCGTGCATGCCCATCCCTCCGAAGGAAGGCAGAAGCGCGGGATGGGTGTTCATCAGTCTGCCCGCGTATTTGTTGATCATGGTCGAGGTGAGCACTCGGAGATATCCGGCCAGGACCACTAGATCGACCTTGTTCCGATCGAGACACTCGATGATGTCAGTCTCGTGCTCCTCTCGCGACACCCCCTTACTTGGGAAGCAGAATGCATCGATCCTGTGCGTCCTCGCCCGTTCCAGGGCGGGAGCATCGGGCTTGTTGGATATGACAACGACGACATCACCGTCTATCTCGCCGTTCTCGCAAGAATCTATTATCTCTTGGAGGTTGGTGCCTCCACCCGACGCGAGCACACCAATCCTTAGCCTTCTCATGAACATGCCACCTACAGGATAAGACGCGGTAAGTTCATCATCAGACCCTCACGGACCATGCACAGATCAATTCCCGAACCAATATCCATCAGTCACCGCTTTCAATCCTTGGGGCTAGCAGGTATCTGACCGCGCCCTTTCCCCCAGCGATAGTGAACTCCATCTTCACAGGGAAATCGTTGCCCAGGTGCAGCACCACATGGGTTCCCGAAGAGACCGCCTTCAGCATGTTGGAGAAATACTCCAATGGGAACAGGCTCCGAACGCTCGAAGGAGATTCCAAAGACACTAGATCCTTCTTCGATTTCCTGAAATGGACTTGGTCCATGTCGCCCTCGCAACTCATCTCGAACCCTTCGGGGTTGGCGATGAGAGCGATGTGGTCGGAGACCGTCTCGCTCGCACGTATTCCATGGATCAGATCCTCGCCTTTGATAGTTATTATGGCATCGAGCTTGAGGTTCGGCACCTTAGGGTCGCTCATGCCAGTCGTGTCGATGAGGCTCATGCGCCTCGTGATGTCACCCACCACGATATTCAACCTGCGCTTGTCCTCGTCATGCTTCAAGTCCACAATGTCATCGGATTTCGCCAGCTTGAGAAACTGTGCTAGCTTGTCTATGTCGATGCCGATCTCGGTCTCGTCTGCCTTGAACTCCTCAAAGGCGTCCTTCCCAAGCGAAAGATCGACCATCGCTATGTGGGCGGGATCGACTGCCCTGAGTGTCAGGCCGTCAGCGTTCACACTGAATTTAGCTTCATCCACGAGACTGGAAACGACATTTACGACTTCCTTCAAGACTTCAGCTCTGGCTTTCGCCTGGAACATTGGCCCCCCTTCCGTATCTACCTGTAACCCGTCAGCGTTTTAAAAACCTTTTCGCGACATCCAGACTAATACTCTCTCCAAGAGTGGGAGCATTTCGTGCATCTGTATATCCTGGTCGCGGGTTCATCGGCTGCCCGGGTCTGCCTGAGCACCCAATAAGCGGTCCTGTTGCCGCATTCAGAGCACTCGATATCAGTTGTCGGAAGCGTCCCAGAGATCTCGCCAAGCACGGCCATCTCCCGGTCGCGGGATTTGTGAGTGATGACTTCCTGATCTTCGGTAGGGGTTATCTCGGCTCCGCATTTCCTACAGACCAACTTGCCGTCCTTGTTCGGAAACAGCAGAGCTTTGCAATTCTTGCAGAACATCAAATCCGCTCCAGCATCCCGAAGACACTTCCCATTATGGACGGCCGAAGCTGTGTTTGGATAAAAAAGTTGTCTTGAAACGGAACGCCTTGTGATTGGTAAATAGCTCAGATCGAGTCCCAGTGGTTAGAGGACGGTTTGTGTGCCTTTGGCTGCGGATGGGGAAGTTCAGGCACTTCTGAATCGTTCAATTCATGATGTCGAGATGGAGCGCGATTCGGTCTCTGGCGCATTGGAGGATAGGACTTTCTGCCCCACTCGGCATCAATGACCTTACGCGCCTTCTTTATCGACCGTGTGTCCCCAGGCACGAACCTCTGCGTGCTGCGTGGGGCTGGTCTTTGTGCAGGAACAGTCCGCTCGCCCTCGTCCTCCGGCATCCTTAGCCTTCGTGCAGATGAATAACTCTGATTCGCGCGCCTCTGGGCCCTCACCCATGGATCAGACTTTCGCTGATGCGGCTTCCTCTCAGCCCTGTGCTTCGTCCTCTTCGCCGTCGCGCGGCTGAATGTCGCTGGCTCATCCTGATATACATGGCCGGGGAGCATGGGCGCCGCGGCAGCTCTTCCATGGTGGTCGACCTCGCCGTACCTCATCGGTACTGCGCCATCCCAGTGCGACGCATGGGCTGCTGTGAGATGGCCCTGCTGCGCCATCTGATGATCTCGGGACCAAGGGAACATTGCGCTGAACATGTGCGCCAAGCTGTGGTTCGGCGTCGCATAAGACGGGAGTTGCTGCTGTTGTTGAGCGTTGTCAGCAACCAAGACGGTGGTGTTGGACATCATCGAACCGGAGTTGAACTCGATCTCTCTCCGGTTCTGCTCCGCTAGTATTCCACCGACATATGCGAAGGCGACGGTCAGGATGTATGTGTTGATACCGTAAGCGCTGGCACCTGAGAGCGTATCTACGAAAGCCCCTATGTATTCAGATGAGAAGTGGACATATGGTGAGAAGAATGGGATGCTCTCGCTCAGAGATGCGCCTATCGCGGCCGGTGCGATCGCCACTCCGAAGAAGTGCGATGGAAAGAAGCCACTGTCGAAGCCAGTCATAACGACATAAAGACAGATGACAGGCATGATGGACGCAGCGACGCCCTTCCAAGGGCCGCCTGCCCTCCGGCCTCCGACATATCCGGCAATCATCTGGCCGAACATCGGGAGCCACCACAGGATGAGCGATAGTATCAGCACGTACTTCGATGCGCTCCAGAAGCTGTATACAACATTGCTGGACTTGAACCTCTTGCCTTCGTGGTCGTGATCGTAAGATGCGAGTTTGTATGGAACGCCTCCTGATTGAGGCGCGTTCTGCACATCTTGAGCATCCTTTCTGCCGATCCCAAATACCATGCCCATCCCTTCGAGTCCGACATATGTCAGACGATTCATGATATGTATGTTATCGTATTTATTACTTTTCGGTGACTGGTATCCGAGAACCGAGTGTCCGACACGAATGCCATCGGCATTCATGCGTAGACATTCCGCCATGGGATTTCATTGATTGAGAAGAGACTTGAGACTGACGTCGCCAGCGTATGCGTGCGTGCGGTGACTCGACTAAAACCACATTCACTATCAATCCCGATAATAGAGATAGCCAACTTATATATGCACGGATTCTTTTTCACTGATGAGGCGAACGGGCTAAGACTTGTTTGTCCACGATGTAAAGGCAGGTCATGAGATGGCGAAAGTTCTTATTGTTGAGGACGCACCGTTCATCAGAGAGATGATACGCGATATTCTCGAATCTCACGACCATGAGATTGTGGGAGAAGCCGCAAATGGTCTTGAGGCCATTGAGAAATTCAAGGCTCTTAAGCCAGACGTCGTCCTGATGGACATATTGATGCCTGGCATGGATGGATTATCAGCGATCATGAAGATCATGGAACTCGATGCGAAGGCGAGGATAATAGTCGTCAGCGCACTTGTCAAGGAAGCTTTGAGGAAGGAAGCCATGAGGGCCGGTGCGGTCGACTTCGTCGCGAAACCTTTCCAGGTAGAGCGATTGCTCGAGGCCGTCCGTGCTGCAACCACGGCATGATGTAGTTGTCCACTAGCAGCTGCTGGGACAGCCATGGGTTCGATGTCGCTTGAGGCGACAGCAAGAGGTATCCCCCGATGGTAGATCTTATATGGATTGGCTCGGTCGGCGCAGGGGCGATATGCCTTGGTGCAGGAATGCTAGGGTGGATGAAGAACCCTCAGTCCAAGGCGGCTACCGTTTTCATGCTTGCAATGATCTTCGTTTTCGTATCGATGACGACGAGCTCGCTCTTCACCCTGATCGATAGCGACCGGAAGGATACTGCGGATTCGATCGCTAAAACCTCATTGATTGCACTCCTGCTGGCACAGACGTTCCTCTGGGAGATAGGAATCGTTTTCCCTGTCGAAAGGACGATACGCATCAAGCCACCCAACTTCGCAGGCGGGGTCATGATCGCGGGCGTAATCATCGCAATCGCCCTAGGCCTATTGGCGACAGTCGACTACAGCCATGGCGACACAGTGATCTTGGATCCGACGGGTTTGAGGATAAAGGTGGCGTACACCGCAACAATGGTCATTCTCGCCACAGCTTTCGTCCTTCATTCCAGAGACAGGGAGAGCGAAGCGCAGCAGCAGTCGGGCATCAGATACCTGCTCGGACTCTGGATATTCGCGATCAGCGGAATCCCCTACGCAATAGATGTCCTCAGCAATTCGTCGATCGATTTCGTGCACAGCACACTCGCTCCAGTGACCCTGGTGGCCGGCACGGCCCTGTCGGGGCTGATCTTTGCATTCTCAATCGCCAGGGGACAGATGGTGATGAGGACGGCTCCGGTCCAGGAAGCCATGTTATCGAGCTCCAAGGCATCATTCAAACTGCTCCACAGACATGTATACCTGATAGAAGAGGAGAAGCCCAACTTCACATTCAACATGTTCGCTGACATCCTTAAGCGCAGATGCTTCGACTGCGAGAATGATGACAGCTTCCCGTGCGAGAGCATAGAGTGCAGCACGTGTAAACTACCTTGCCCATGCAGAGAATGTTCGAAGTACAGGAACAGGACGCAAGGGTTGATAATCACCAGGCAATTCCCAAACGATGTGCGGTCCGGACATTTCATACAGACGACGCCGATAATCTGGCTCTCGACGGTGGCTGGCAATGACAACATGGATCCAGCGAAGATGAGCCTGTTGACCGACCTCCTCACAAACTTCATGGAGAAATCATCGAACGGGGTCGTCCTGATGGACGGGATTGAGTACCTCGTCACGAGCAATGATTTCGCGCGAATGTTGAAGGCAGTCGACAGATGGACGGAGACCGCAATGACGAGCGAGTCCAGGCTATTGATCTCCGTGGATCCGAGGGCTTTCTCCGATAGGGAACTGGCACTGCTCGAAAAGAACAAAGTGGTCATCAAGCCGTCGGAGGATGACGGTCTGGACGCAGTAATGGACTGAGGATTTTGAGATTGTGGTCCCGACTCCCGGATTTGAACCGGGGACCTGCTGATATCAGCGACTGAAATCGGTCGTACCGATATCCATACTACAGTCAGCCGCTCTAGCCAGTCTGAGCTAAGTCGGGTTCTCGACGTCCAGAGGGACGCGTTTGGGCACCTTATTATGAACTCTATATAAAGTGTTTTTCAGAAGAATCATATTCCTAGCGATCATAAAATCGACCCGATTCTCGAGTCGTTACCAAAAGACTAAGTTTTATATATTTACAACTTTATAAGGGATTTGTCCGACGCTTGTAAGGCATAAGAGGTACAGAAGGCGTCGCGAGGGAGACAATAGCGGGGCGATCAACATGGAGCCTGAAACTGAGAAGATCACCATCCGCATACCAGAGCGGCATCTACGTGCTCTCGACTTCCTCGTTGGGATAGACGATTTCCCCTCTAGGTCCGAGGCGATAAGGGTCGCCATCAGGGACCTGATATATGCCAGGATGGAGCTCGTGATGGACCGCATGAAGAAACTGGAACATGCGGAACAAACACTCGCAGAAATGAGACAATTCGAGGAAAAGTATCTGAAGAAGTAGTCAGAAACGGGATGGGATGCACTCTAACTACCCTTTTTCAGTGTCTCAGAATTAGGATTACCTCCCCCCTTTTTTTTCATTTTGCCATATAGCTGGCAAGCTGAACGAAATAGGCAGGATAGAATCAGCCGATGTAGCCCAGATCTTCCTTTCGAGGCTCGGATGTCGGCTCAGCCTCGCGGAGCTTCGATGTGATCTGGTCTATCTGTTTTGCCCTGTCCTCAAGGGCAGAAAGATCGATCGTGAAACCCAATGTCTTCGATAGCACATCCAGGACTGCCTGGGCCGCCTTCGGATCCACGAAGTATCCTGATGTCTCCCCCATGAGGCACACGCATCTGATATCGTATAGAAGGCCCAACCCTAGCAGGAGGCCGCTGGCACCGACGATACCACTCCCCGGTTCACCCTTGGCGAATGTGACTCCGTTGCCCTTCATCTCCTCGACGAAAGCATCGTCCGTGGCGGCTCCTAGGACGCGCGGTGTCTCGATCATCCGGCCCAGCCCGTACCCGCCGAGCGTGAATATCTTCTTGATCCCGAGCTCCTTCGATAGCTGCAAGACCTTATCGGAAAGCTCGTATTGGCCGTCAGGGGTGAGCCCTTGATAATCCCCGACCAGGATGACTATATCGTTGGGTGAATCCGGTCTCTTCACATAGAACATCTCGTTGTTCACGAGGCGGATGGTTCCGGAATCATTGATGAGAATCTGTGGCGGGAAATGCTTCGAGAATATCTCTAGGAACTTGGTAGCCTTCATCTGGTCGACAAGGTGCTCGGCCGCGAGTTTGCCTACGTTGCCCACTCCAGGTAGACCCTCGATCATGATCGGATCTTTGAGTTGAGGTTTCTCCTTCCAGACTATAACGATGTCGTCCATCTATTACACCCCCGACATCTCATTCTTGAGCCGCCGTCTATACTCACCATATCTATCCTCGGGTGAGTACTTGGCGGGCATGGACATGAATGTTGTCCCTCCGCACTTCGGGCATGTCGCGCGCAATGTGTACGACCTGCACGAAGGGCACTTCATCAGCAGGGTCTTCACAGCTCTTCCTTCCTCTTGAAAGATGCAGTCCCGCCAGATTTCTCAATCTCCGACGAGATGCTGTCGATCGAGTGCTTCAACGCACTCTCGGCCAATTTGTAATCCTCAGCGGTGACGGTGACCTTGTACTTTGGAGCGCCCAGATATAGGATGTCGATCTCGGCGCCATCGAATTGCAGACCGGACATCAACGCAGTCCTGAGATGGTCGACCCCGTCGGGGGCTGGTGTTGATATCTCGAGAGTGCCGTCGATCGTGACCGAGGGCAGCTGTATGTTCTCATTCGAGATTTCGACGAGGGCAGTGATCCAGTCCTTGGCGATCCCGAGGTCCTCCAGCACAGAGGGATCTGCGGCGGTCGCCTCGAATGAACCGTACACGGTGCCGAACTCAGATATCAGAGTCTCACCCACCTCATCATAGGCCTCATCGATCGTCTTCCCGAGTTTTGCGCTGACGATCTCCAGGAGTTTCTCCGCCTTATTCTCGTTCTTGCGCTCCTGGATCTTCTCCCTGCGTTGGTGATCGTTGACTTGCTTGAGTGACAGGTCTATGTGTCCGCGTTCCTGATCCACACCGAGAACCTTGCACACGACCTTCTGGCCTTCTCTGACGTGGTCTCGGATGTATTTGACCCAGCCAGTGGCTACATCTCTGACGTGAATAAAACCCTCTTTGCCCTCGAACTCGTCGAGGGTGACGAAAGCGCCGAAATTCTTGACGTTCTTCACGCTGCAGATGACTAGATCGCTCACTTCTGGAAATTCTACCTTTCGTGGCATTAATGGACCTCTCCGAGCAGCTGCCCCCTGATCAGGCCTTTCCCTCCGGTGGGCTTGATCAGCGTGGCACCGCACACATTGCACTTGACATGTGTCGCGGGCTTGTTGAAAGCGATTTGCTCGTTGCCGCAATCTTGGCACTTGACATTGATGAACTTGCTCGTTGGAGCTGGGATCTCGTTCAAGAATCATACCTCCTTAAGCTCGAAGGTTTTCGCCCTGAAACATGGTCTCTGGTGAGCCTTCTTGCAGGTTTTGCACCTATACCTTAGCGCGACCTTCACCGTCGGCTTCTGGCGGTCCCCATACTTGGGCCTCGGGAAACCACCATAACCAGAGGTGGCCCGCCTGTATCTTCTCTGACCCCACTTGAGTTCGCTTCTGGGCCTAGTCTTGACCCTCTCGACTTCGTGCTCCGTATGCTTCTTGCACTTCGGGCAATACTCTTTTCTAACCCTTGGCATCTTCATGCTAATCAGCGACCCCTGGGGGCGTTGAACGAGTAAGCGGGAACCTATATAAAAGCATTGTTGAGTTCAGCCGAGGATTACATCGGGCAGGCATCAGCATCGCGTAATGCCGCGCACGCGCGTACGCACTTCCAACGCGATCTAGTAACCTATCGGATAGATATCGTCGCATTCTAATGAGAAATAATATATATTCGGTAATTAATAAATGGGCAGGCAGATAATATGACGGAAAAGGGGCTAACAAAGAAGGACGAAGTGCTCGTCGAACTCCTTATGCGGACAGGTCTGTCTAAGAACATGGCCAAGACCCTGGTCTATCTCCGAAAGAAGGAAGAGACGACTTCCGTGGAGATAGAGAGTGCGACCAGTCTCAGACAGCCAGAGGTTTCGATCGCTATGCAGGAGCTGCGGAGGAGGAAGTGGGTCGCCAAGAGAGACATAAAGAAAGAAGGCAAGGGCAGACCCGTGCACTCCAACAAGCTTGCGATACCGTTCGAGAAGATCATCGAAATGATAGAGGCCGAGGAGAGAAAGAAGATCGAGATGATCGATATCAACGTCAAGCAGCTGAAGGAACAGGCGAAGTAACCGTCCGATGATCCTCAGAGCATGCACTGTTTCTCTAGTATCCTTATCCCACTGGGGCTTCCGACTATGACCCTCGATGTGAGACCGATGAATAGTCCGCTCTCGACGACTCCAGGGATATGGTCTATCTTGATCTCCATCGCGGCGGGATCCGCTATCTTCTGGAATCTGCAGTCAGCGATGTAGTTCCCGTTGTCTGTCACATACGGTGCATCCCCAATCATCCTCAGGACAGGCGAGCATCCCAGCGAGGCGAGCCTGAGCATGGTCGTCTTGTGTGAGAATTTCGCGATCTCCACCGGCAGTGGCGACTTCTGACCGATGAACTGCACGAGCTTCGACTCGTCAACCACGATGAGTTCCAGCTGAGTGGCTGCAGCGACGATCTTCTCGCGCAGCAGGGCGCCACCGAGGCCTTTCACGAGATTGAGTCTCGGACCGACCTCGTCCGCGCCATCTATTGTAATATCTACATGTGGGTGGTCGTCGAGCTCTCCGATCTTGATGCCGACCGCTCGACCGAGCAGATCGGATGCTCTGGATGTCGGTATCCCGATGATGTCGATCCCCTCGCCCTTGACCTTCTCACCGATCAATTTGATCGCAATGCTGGCAGTGGACCCGCTTCCAAGACCCACGATCATCCCATCCTCGATGTACTTCACTGCTTCCCTGGCAGCCATCTCCTTATGATCCATTGAATCAGCCCCCTCTGCGCCCGCCTCGCTTCTTGCCGCGAGACATCATTCCGAAGTTCTTCCTGATGAGTGCACACAGCTCATCGACAACGAAATCATCAATCCGTCTGCCCCGGTCAGCATCCGCATTCCTTGGATCGCCCATCACGCCCGTCGGGATATAGCGTTCTGGGTCGTTCACGATCATGAACTTGGGAGGCCTCCCCTTTCCGACAGGCCTCTCCCTGCCAACGAGGTCTTTCCTCAGGTTGAGTATCCTGGAAGTCTCTATGAGTCCAGCATGACCGTCATCGCTGGGGAATTCCTTTCCTCTCAGCTCGTATGCTATATCGTAGTCGGAGAGCACCATCACCTTGAGTTCGGGATCGTTCTCAACCACTCTCTGGACGCCCAATCGAATCGCAGCCATGTGCCCAGAACCTGCATGTCCAGTAAGGACCAGTATCCTGTCTATGCCGTTCCTTGAGAGCTCAGACACGATGTCAATCGTCAGAGCATACACCGTCTCGAAGCTAAGTGAGATTGTTCCAGGGAAGTTCCTGGTCGACCTGCACTCACCATAACGGATCGGAGGAAGAAGCAGTGCGTTGAATTCGTCAGCGATCCGGCCCGCGATCTCCTCTGCCTGCATCGAGTCCGTGCCCAGCGGAAGATGAGAGCCATGCTCCTCCATGGAGCCGATCGGCAGGATGGCGATCGCTCCATCCTTCGCAGCCTTTGCGAAGGTGGGGCTGGTGATCTCATGAGCATTAATCCGTCCTCTTCCTAGTGTCGCCGACGTGCTTCTCACCCCCGGATGAAACCCTGTCCAAGTCGATGAATTCGGTGTCGCATACAGGGCAACATAGCGTGGTCGCGGGGCTCTTTCCGAATTTGGATTCGAGCTCCGTGCATATCCCCAGGAGCCGTTCCCTTGAGATCGTCCTATCGCACTTGGGACAGTAGTACACGTTCGAGTGCATTGGCCTGCAGGTACATAAACGCAACCAGATTCCCGGAATGGCAGTCCTTATTAACCATCTAGAAACATATGCGCACGCGATGAACATGAGAGTCTCTGCATTGTTCTCGGGCGGAAAGGATTCGACCTACGCGATATACCTATCCCAGCAGCAAGGATGGGAGGTGGCCAGCCTCCTGACGGTCGTGCCCGAAAGAGAGGACTCGTACATGTTCCACTATCCGAACATCCGATGGACCGAGCTCCAGGCCGAGGCCATGGAGATACCGATCAAACACAGGACCAGCTCAGGAGAGAAGGAGAAAGAACTGGAGGACATCCAGACCCTGATGGCAGACGAGGATGTCGATGGATTTCTATCGGGTGCAATCGCATCGGACTATCAGTGGACCCGATTGAATGGGATATGTCACGGACTCGGCAAACCCCTGTACTCCCCCCTATGGCGCAAGGACCAGGTGACCTTGCTGGAGGACATGGTCCATGCGGGGTTCGAGTTCATGGTGATAGGAGTGTACGCCCATGGCTTCGACGAGGAATGGCTCGGGAGGATGATAACTTCCGAGACGATCAAGGACCTTGAGGAGCTGAGGGAGAAGTTCAGAATAAGCGTCTCAGGGGAGGGAGGGGAGATCGAGACTTTCGTGACGAACGGTCCAAACTTCCGAAAGAGGATTCACATAGATGAGGCGGAGAGTAGCTGGTCCCAGCACTCCGGCACGTACAGGATAATCAAAGCATCACTCATGGATAAATGAAGAAGGGAAATGGTTTCGCAGGGGGTTTCAGAAGTTGGTGCACTTTGGCGGCTTCGATTTCGGCTTCTTCCCGTACCCCTTCCTGCGCTCTTCCCGTATATTCCCTTCAGGTATGAGGCACATCTTTCTCCCAGACAGGACTGAAGCAACACCGTCTTTGGATTCGAGGTGTTCGTATGTCTCGCATAGCTTGCAGTTCGGTGGGCATCGGCTTATCCTGTCTCCCTCGACCTCCGGGAACTGGAATATGCCGCCCTCGTAGTTCCTGAGGATCACGCGCTTGTCTGATTGCGATATCAGGTAGGTCGGACCGACAGGTATCTTCCCACCGCCGGTCGGCGCATCTATCACGAACTGAGGGACCGCGTAACCCGACGTGTGACCTCTCAGATTCTCTATAATCTCGATCCCTTTGGATATGGCCGTCCGGAAGTGCTCTAGACCCTTGGCTATGTCACATTGGTAGATGTAATAGGGCCTGCACCTGATGTATGTCAGGTCCTGGCAGAGCTTCTTCATTATGGTCGGACAGTCGTTGACCGTCTTGAGCAACACCGTCTGGTTGCCTACGGGTATGCCCGCATCGGCGAGCATCTCCACCGCGCGCGTCGATTCCGGCGTTATCTCGTTCGGATGGTTGAAATGGGTATTGAGCCAGATAGGATGATACTTCCTGAGCATCTTCACGAGCGACGGGGTTATCCTATACGGCAGAACCACCGGGGTCCTCGAGCCTATCCTGATTATCTGTACGTGCTTGATCTTCCTGATCTCCCGGATCACTTTCTCCAGGAGGGTGTCAGAGATCAGCAGCGCGTCCCCTCCGGAGAGAAGCACATCCCGCACCTGCGGGGTGTCCCTGATGTAATCGATGCCAGCCTTGATCTCCTCCCAGCTGCGGGCGTGATCGGTCATGCCGACGATTCTCCTCCTGCAGCAATGCCTGCAGTACATGCTGCACTGGTCCGTGAGCAGCAGGAGCACGCGATCAGGGTATCTGTGAGTCAGCCCTTCGTGAGGCGCATCGGTCGTCTCCCCGACGGTATCCTCCAGATCGTCTTTGCCGACGTGAAGCTCCGCAGATGTGGGAACCGACTGTCGTCTTATCGGGTCCATCGGGTCGTCCGGGTCCATCAGAGAAGCGTAGTATGGAGTGATTGCCATCCGGAGATATTTCATTGAGTTACGAATCTCCTCCTTCTCCTCGGGCGTTAGATTGATGACCTTGGCCAGTGTGTCGACATCCGTTATACGGTTCCTCACCTGCCACTTCCAATCGGTCCACTGCTTCGGGCTTACATCCTTCCATAGTGGGATATCCTTCCATTTTCTCATTGCCAGAGGCCTCCTAAGACCAGTCTTCCAAAAAGGGTATTACGTCCCCCTATTTAGAGTAAGTGCAATTTATCGTGAGAAGACAAATAGAAGTTGGTTCAATCAACGATAGCGTATGAGTTGTACTACACAAACAAACATCAGCCAGGTGGTCCGAATTGAGCCGAGCATCTGTCCGCTCACTTAATATCGGTCGACCGCTATGACGGCGTCTGGTAGGTGTGGACTCTGGTGAGACCTCCTCGGGTAGAGGATACAAGGAAAGGCCCGAGAAGGAGATAATGGAACACGAGATCAGCGATGATCTCGCGAAGAAGATACTCGAGATATCCATGGCGGTCCTTCATCACAGGGACGAAATGGAGATACTTGTGATCATAGGCAAGGCAGCGACGGAGCTGTTCCCGATCAAGAAGCTGGTCATCTACAGAACCGACCCGCACACTGGCGCATGGATGGTGCGACATCTGGTTGGATACGATGAGGACCAGGCGAGGCAGATCAAGGAAGTCACATATACAGCTGAGAGCTGGAAAGATACGCTGAAGATATCCGACAAGATAGGCGCGCTCACATACTTCGCACCTGGGGAGTACGTGCTCATAGAGGATTTCGACAGCTCGTTCTATGATGGTGTTCCGAGGAATCTCCCTCCGAGGAAGGACCCAGACGAGTGGCATCCGATGGATTTCACCGATACAATCCTTTTCGACAAGGACGGGAAGCAGCAGGGATGCATAGAGATAATGGAGACCACGAATCATCGAAAACCATCCAGGAATGTCATCGCTCAGCTCGAGATCCTGGCCTCGGTGGCATCGATCGCCATAGAATTGTCCCACATGTGGGTCTCTCAGGAATCGACGCTCGATGCCAGCGCGAAACGCGCGCGGGTCTTCTCAGGCTTGCTCAATCTCGCCACAAGGATCGTCGTGGCAATGGACAGGTCAGAGATGCTCGTGGCGGCCCGGGACTTCCTCTCATCACACCTGAAATTCATGAATTGTCAGGTCGCGTTGCGGGACGAACGGGAGGGGGTGTTCAGGTTCGTCAATGGCGATTCATCAGAAGATGCCGGAACCATTTTAGCGAAGACGGTCCACATCGATTGCGACCCAGCGTACCGGTTCACTGAGGATCTGTTCTGGACACCTACAATGCAGTTCACCGAGCACCGGCTCTCGCAGATGCCGATCAGGCCCATCGATTCCAGGATGATAATGACCATCCAGGAATCTTCTCGTGCGACTGGCAAGGAAGGCGATTCCAGGTACGATCTCTTCGTGATCCCTCTTAGAGACCATAGCAACCACGTCGTTGCGGTGATATATGCGATGGATCGGCCTGATGACGGAATGTTCGAGAAGGACCTGCTCGAGATGATGAGCGTATATGGATCGATCGTCTCGCTCGCGTTCCGCAACAACGACCTGATAGAGGAGATAGTCTCGAGCAACCAGGATATCGAGATGCTAAACAGACTGTTGTTCCACGACATAAGCAGCTACAACACGGGCATCGGCGTCCTGATCGACCTGGCTACCCGGAAGGATGTGCAGGACGAGGAGAGGAACCTGGCTCTCGATAAGGCCAAGAAACAGATAATGCTCAGCAATGATCTCATCTCAAGGATCAAGCAGCTGGTCTTCGTCAAGGAGAAGGGGACGGAGAAGATGCTCACGATCGATCTCGTCCCGATACTGCACGGACTAGCGAAGGATTTCAAGGAATCGAGCACGGAGAAGACGGTGTCCATAGACATAGACGCGCCGGACAACAGGTGCTTGATAAGAGGCAACGACCTCTTGCACGACCTGTTCCAGAACTTGCTGAACAATTCGATCAAGTATGACCCTAGAGAACATGTGAAGATAGACATCTCGATCATGAGGCATGAGGAGGAGGGCCGTAATTGGTGTGTGATATCGATAGCGGACCACGGTGTCGGCGTGCCAGACGACAAGAAGTTGGCCATATTCGGCAAATTCGCACCAAGGGTATCAGGCGGCAAGGGCATAGGACTCGGACTATCGATAGTCAAATCCATCACAGAGCAGTTCGGCGGGCGCATCTGGGTCGAGGACAGGGAGAAGGGGAACCCGAGGGCAGGTGCCATATTCAATGTCATGCTGCCAGTGGTCGACTGAAACGCAACCACAGTACGCAGGACCTATGGATTGATTGAGAAAGTGGTGGGGTAGGTCGGATTTGAACCGACGACCTCATGCTCCCAAAGCACGAATCATACCAAGCTAAACCACTACCCCGTGTGTGGCGGCATGGCCGTTACCCGATTATGGCAGACCTGGATAAAAGGATTCTCATGGCCGGCCTATTAGTTTCGGCAACTCCTCGATGAACTTGGCCATCGCCCTGCCTCTATGGGAAATGGTATTCTTCTCCGCGACATCTATCTCCGCGTATGTCCTGGTATCGCCTTCATGGATGAATATGGGGTCGTACCCGAAACCGCCAGTCCCGACCATCTTCTCGGATATCGATCCGGTGGCTACGCCTTTTGTTATCAACGGCTCTCCACCAGGCTCCATGTATCCGATACAGCACTCGAACCTCGCAGTCCTGTCGCTCACTTCTCTCATGAGGTTCAAGATGCCCTTGCAGCCAACAGTCTTGAAAACATAAGACGAATACACTCCGGGGAAGCCTCGGAGGGCATCTACGAACAGGCCGGAGTCGTCTATCATCACGGGTCGGTCGAACTTGGATATCAGCCACTGTAGACCAGGGATTATGGTTATCTCCAGTGATTCGGCCTGGATCTCAGGATACGGGGTTTTGAGGTGGTCCAACTCGTAGCCGTGAGATGCCATCTGAGCGGATATCTCCTTGAACTTGCCATTGTTGCTGGTTGCGAACGCTATTCTTTTCGTGTGTACCGCCCCCGCCTCTCTATCTCCTTCACCTTTTTGAGGACTTCGTCCCCGCGCTCATAATGGTGGACATAAGACGCCTTGACCACGTCGAATAGCTCGGCTCGCGAGTGATGTGCTGAATGGAATGCTTCCTCGAGGAGGTGCATGTCCACGCCCTTGTCCTCAATCTCCGAGGTCTTGGAACCGAGTGAGAAATCGATCATGACAATCCTATCCCCTTCGAGAAGCATGTTGCTGGTCGTCAGGTCACCGTGTACGACATCATGTGCATGAAGCATGGCCGATATCTCGCCGATCTTCTCGCATATCTCACGAGCACGGGGATATGGCAGATCCTGAAGGGCGTCCTTGACCCTGACACCTTTGATCTCCTCCATGATTATCCTATTACCAGCCAGGTCTATCGAGTATATGATCGGGACCGCTATGCCGCCCTTCCTGGCCTCAAGCATGAGACGGGCCTCGTTCTTGATCCGTGAGGTCTGCAGGTTCTTGTCGATCACTGGGTGTCTGTATCCCTTGACCACTCTCTGCTTGATGACGACTTCGCGATCCATCCAAGTATCGGAGTCTAGACGCGCTTCCGCACCGACCCTGTGAACTGACACACTAACTTGCAGAGCCATTCGTCATTATAAGACTGTCTGAGCGTCGACGGGAGCGGTCTGCAAGGAGGTCAATTGCACGCGCAACCATTATCACCGACCAGCCCGATGGCGGAGCGTGTCACACTTGGCCATCGGATCCATTGGATTGGACGGACTCCTGGAAGGGGGTCTGGAAGGAGCAGCGATAACGCTGCTCTTCGGCGAAGCGGGCACAGGCAAGACCAACATATGCCTCCAGGTTGCGAGGAACGTCGCCTTGCAGGGGAAGAAGGTCATATTCATAGACACGGAAGGTGTCTCGATCGAACGGTTGAAGCAGATAGCAGATGACAGGTTCGATGATGTGATGAAGAATATACTGTTCTTCGAGCCGCACTCCTTCGAAGAACAGGAGAGGGTTGTTGATAAGGCGGTCAAACTGGCCGATAGCTCCCTGGAGGTCGGAGTCATCATACTGGACTCGGCCACGATACATTATAGACTCACCAGGAACGACGAGGAGAAGGGCACGAGGAAGTCGCTCAGCCCACAACTGGCGAAGCTCCTGTCGGTGTCCAGGACCAAGGGCATGCCCATACTTCTGACATCCCAAGTGTACACGGATATCGAGAAGGGGACCTTCGAACCGTTGGGAGGGCACGTACTGCTCCACAACGCCAAGGCGATAATCAGGCTCGACAAGATCGGCTCCAGCAACAGGAGGGCAGTGATCATCAAGCACCGCCACCTCGAAGAAGGTCGCAGAGCGGACTTCAAGCTCACCAGGAACGGGGTCGCCTAGGTCTTCCTCAGGACCATGTAATCCGCGAACGTCTTCAACGCATTCTTGTGATCTGAATCCTTCAGCACGCTCAACTGGTCCTTCGCCTTCGCAACGAACTCGTTCGCGATCCTGCTGGCGTGGTCTATCGCGCCGATCCCTTCCAATATTTCCTTGGCCCGCACAAGCTCCGATTCTGTGGCGTCCTTCTTCCCTAGGACCGCGAGGAACTCGTCCCTCTGAGAACCTTTGAGGTTCTCGAGCGCATGAACCGCGATCAGGGTCTTCTTGCCGTTCCGGATATCATTCAGCACCGGCTTGCCGAATGCTTCCTGCGTGGATGTCAGATCAAGCACATCGTCCATGATCTGGAAGCCCAGACCGATCAATCTACCGTACTCGAACAAGGCCTCCTGGTGAGCCTCTGTGCCACCACCGGCGATCGCTCCGCCCTGAGCGGCCGCAGAATACAGGACAGCCGTCTTCCTCTCGATCATCTTCAAGTACTCATCCGATGAAACTGAATCCATGTTCTCGAAGTCCATGTCCATCTGCTGGCCTTCGGCCAGCAACCTCACCGCTCTGGCGAGTATCTCCACGAGCATGATGGCACGTGCATCCTCGATGTCTGATTCTAGAGCGATCTCGAATGCACGAGCGAACATCGCGTCGCCTGCCAAGATCGCCTCGGGTATGCCGAACGCGGAATGGACCGTCTTGATACCCCTGCGAGTATCGTCCTCGTCCATCACGTCGTCATGTACCAACGTGAAATTGTGCACCATCTCGAGGGCGACTCCGAACGGGAGCGCGGCATCGGCCTTCCCACCGACCGCCTCGGATACCATCGTTGCCAACAGGGGGCGCAGCCGCTTCCCGCCGGCCGAAGGATAGTGGGACATCGCGGCCTTCAGCCTCTGGTCCTCCATGACGTTCAGCGAATCCATCAATCGCTCATTGATCCTCTTTATGCGGTCCTTGTAATCGTCAGGGAAAATCATCGCAAATCACTCCGTGACCTCGTTCAGCCATTCTCGGGATCTGCCAGTGAGCAGGGCGTGCGTCGCGCTCAGCTGTTCGATATTCTCTGCACCAACCAGGAACATCGCGGTCTTGAGCTCCTGTATCATCGTGCCCATCTCGAGCATCAACGAATCCTTGCCTTCGAGCGCAGCAGGGAGCAGGCGGCCGGCCAGACCTGCAGCACTCGAGCCGATTGCGATAGCCCGCGCAACATCAAGGCCAGATCTCACACCCCCCGTAGCGATCAGTGGCACACCCACGGTCGAGAGTTGAATCGACACAGGCGTAGGAATCCCCCAATCCCAGAACGTCTCGCCCAGGTTGATGCGAGTGGCGTCGCCCGCGGATTTCGCGCGGAAGTACTCGACGGCAGAGAAGCTCGTTCCACCCATTCCACCAACATCGATCCCTTTCACTCCGACCTGCTTCAGCTTCAGTGCGGTGCTGCGAGATATCCCGGCACCGGTCTCCTTGGCAAGGACCGGAAGGGATGATGAGAACTCGGATATCGCCTCGAGGCAGCCACGAGCCTGGGTGTCTCCTTCGGGCTGGACGACCTCCTGCAGGTAGTTGAGATGAATCGCAAGGATATGAGCATCGACCATCCCCATGGCGGCCCGGCCGGCGTCCACATCAAGCGGGACCTTCGATCCCTGCCCGACGAGTTGCGGGGCACCTAGGTTCCCGATCCTCAGGGGTACTTCGAACTCTCTGATGACAGAATACGTCCGTACGAGTTCTGGATTCTCGAGGGCGGCCCTCTGACTCCCCACCCCTAGACCGATGCCGAAATGCTCTGCCACCTCCGCGAGCGTACGGTTTATCTCCTCGGCCTTGCCGTAACCTCCCGTCATGGCAGATATTATGATGGGCGCATCCAGCTTGCGGCCGAAAAGAACAGTCGATGTATCAATATCAGCCAGGTCGACCTCAGGCAATGCGTTGTGGATCAGACGAACATCGTCCCAGTAGGAGTATCCTGCCATGAGCTCCTCCCTTGCGCAGATCTCTATGTGATCGCTCTTCCTGCGCTCTATCAACCTGTCCGTCTTCGCACCTTCACATTTCATGCAGACACCTGCCGCGGAACGACCGTGGTCGACTTCACCTGCGTTCCTTTGATGGCCGATTCCAACCTGCCACGCACATTGCCGTTCACTATGATACACTTTTCGCAGTGCTCGGAGATGGCCAGCATCATCTCTATCTTACCCTTCATGCTGCCGGTGACATCGGCGTTCACCGACTTCTCCTTGAAGGAGGTCATTGTGATCGAGGAATCGATCTCATCCAACAGCTTGGCGCTCTTGTCCAGCTTTGGGTCCTTGTCGAACACGCCGTCGACGTCGGCACAGAACACGACCAACCGTGGTTTGAACGCCTTCGCCAATTCGGCCATCATCAGATCACCTGAGCATATGGAGAAACCCATTGCCATGTCTGGAACCACATCGCCGAAGCTCACTGGTACGAGGCCCATGTCGAGGAGAGATGAGAAAGGAGTGTCCGAGAAGGTTTTCACGCAGCCGTTCTCGAAGGTTGACGAAGAAGCTGGAGGTACTGATACAGCATTCAACCCGGCATCTATCAACGATTCCAGCACTCTCAGGTTCAGCTCGCGAACATCCCTCTGGACGGTGGCAACATGCTCGACCTGAGAATCATACTTCAAACCCTTGTGCAAAGCATACTTCTTCGCGACGATGTGACCGAATGAACCTGCGCCATGGACTACCAGAATACCCTCAGAGGCACCAGACCGCATCTCTCTGGCGAGGCGGTCACAGGCGCTCCTGCGGAAGGTTCGCAGTCGGGATTTGTCGGTTATCACGCTGCCTCCGAGCTTGACCAATATCATAGGGATACGCTCCAATCGCATGATACGTCGCACATCATCGAACCGATTGCAGTGGTCGATGATAAAACCGTCGTAAGATAAGGTTGACACTAGCCCCATCCAGAGCCATCCGGGCTATCCTTAGAACAACGTGACCTACTTGGACATGTAGATCTCGATAGAGGAGACATTCGCAGTTCCACCGTGTTCGCCAGGCAAGGATTCAGTCTCGATCTTGACATCCTTGTAGCCCAGGTCCTTGACGAACCTGTTCCTCACGATCTCTGCGACGTCCACTGCCCTGCTGATCGCGCGACCTCTAGCCTTAATGCAGACATCGGAGCAACCTCCGTTTATCTGCGACACGACAGCGAGGACATAGTTCATCGTTGCCTTCTTTCCTATGTATATTACGTTCTCCTCGGCCATCTCTTTCCTCCAGAGCCCAGCCCAAAGGCACTAGCCTCCTGGATGCTATATATAATGTTCTGTCAGGTGAACAAAACGCTTTAAGGAAAGGTCGATCGGCCCCCATGTTCTGGCCCATCGCAATATGTCGAAATCAACCATCTCGATAGGGGTTTTCAAGACACCGAAAGAGAAGATTCTATCGGTCGCGATACAAGCGAGTGAGGGTCCCATAGAGAGCGACTTCGCAGTCCGTCATAGGAAGCGCAGCATCAGCGTTCGAAGCGACCACGACGACCTACCAAGATTGAAATAACCGCCAGGTATTGACAAGAATCAGATGCCTTCGTGCACGAATAGGTTGGACAGGTTGCGGGAGACTGTAAGGTCCTACGGCTCAGTGATAGTCGCATTCTCAGGCGGCACAGATTCGGCCTTGGTCGCGAAGATCGCTCACGATGAGCTGGGGAAGAAGGCGATCGCAGTCACGGTTGATTCCATATTGCTTCCCAGGCATGAGCTCGAGGCAGCCAGGAGAATCGCTAAGACCATCGGCATCGAGCACATAACAGTGATCCGCGACCCGTTATCCGAACCATCATTCATTCGGAACTCGCCGGATAGATGCTATCAATGCAGGCTTGCAGACTTCGCGCTCGTCTCGGAGGTAGCCAAGCAACATGGTCTCAGCGAAGTGATAGATGGCGCAAACGCCGACGATGTCCACGATTACAGACCGGGATTGAAAGCGAAGAACGAACTCGGCATCAAGAGCCCGCTCATGGACACCCGCATCAATAAGGAGGAGGTCAGAAGGATATCTGAGGAACTCGGCTTGGAGACTCATGCCAAACGTGCGAATCCATGCCTGGCTACGAGGATCCCATATGGCGAGGAGATCACGGCGGAGAAGCTTGCGAGGATCGAAAAGGCCGAAGCGTTTCTGATCGGCAAAGGATTCGAACAGGTCCGCGTGAGAAGCCATGGAGATGTGGCAAGGATCGAAGTCGACCAGACCGACATCGGGAGACTCGTATCCATTCAATTGACCGCGGAAGTGACGGCAATGTTCAAGTCCCTTGGGTTCGTGTACGTCACGCTCGATATGGAAGGATATAGGATGGGCAGTCTGAACGAGGTGCTTGACAGATGAACAGGGAGAGTCTGGAAAAAGTCCTCAGATCACTCAGAGAAGGAGATCTGACGGTCGCTGAGACGCTCGAACAACTGAAGCGGCTGCCCTACGAAGACATCACCTTCGCCAAGCTGGACCATCATAGGGAGCTCAGGAAGGGGATCCCCGAGGCGATATATTCACCTGGGAAGACCCAGGAACAGCTGGTGGAGATCGCCAGACGAACCCTGGCGAGGAAAGGAGAGGCCGTGTTCACCAGAATGACTGATGAGAGCTATCTCAACCTTCGAGGGGCATTCGGAGATGAAGTAGCATGGTACCCGGAGGCAAGAATCGTCACGGTCGGGACCGAGGAGAGGAGCATCAAGGGAAGGGTGCTCGTCGTGACCGCGGGGACATCTGACATTCCGGTGGCCGAGGAGGCCGCCGTCACATGCAAATTACTGGGATGCGATGTTGAGAGGCTGTTCGATGTAGGTGTCGCCGGCGTCCACCGATTGACATCGAACCTCGGTCAGTTCGAGTCCGCAGATGTCATCATCGTAATCGCTGGAATGGAAGGTGCTCTACCGAGCGTCGTCGCGGGGTTCACAGACAAGCCGGTGATCGCAGTTCCCACAAGTGTGGGCTATGGCGCCGGATTCGGTGGAATGGCCGCGCTCCTGGGCATGCTATCAAGCTGCTCGAGCGGCATAGGCGTGGTCAATATCGACAACGGTTTTGGAGCAGGGGCTCTCGCTGCGATCATAGTGAATAACAAGGCCCGCAAGTGAAGAGATTCACTTGACCCTGAACCCGCATTTCCTGCAGAATTTATCATCGCTAGATGCTTCCCTCCCACAGGATTGACACACTCGCACCTTCTCCCGGCGGGTACCACACTTGCCGCAGAATCCATCTTCGGTCGACAGAACGAAACCGCAGGAGGAACAGAGCTCACTTCCACGATCCGTCTCGACCATCGGGGAGTCAGATGCGACGTGCTTGAGTTGGATCGTATCCGCTTCGGCCGAGAGTGCCTTCTTCGCCCGGACTGAGAGTGACAGGGCCTTTGTGTAGTTGCCCGAGTCGAACTCTCGGATCGATTCTGAGAGCAACTTCGATGCGGCGGACACATCGTCCCCAGCCGCGGATGCATTCTCGATCTCGCCGCGTGCAGTGTTTATCTCGAATTTTGCGGCCAGATAGCTTGGACCGCTCTGAACCTCGAGCTTTGTGCCGGCGTATTCGCGCTCGGAGAGCTTTCGGACAGGAGCCTTGACTATCCGTTCAGCGACTTCCTCCAAGTGGTCCTTCTCAGTCTGGTGGTAATCACTCTCCGGGAGGGATGGCCGTTTCGTCCTGACTTTCGTCAGTTCCTCCCTGGCATCCTCGCATAATGAGATCACCTGGTCGTAATTGCCTCGATCCAGTTCGCGTCGCGCTCTCTCCACCAAGCCTCGTGATTCGGAGACATCCGACCCCTGCCTTTCGACAACGCCGATGACCGAACGACAGGTGTGGATGGCGTTGAAGGCCTCGTCCTTTTTGAGGCTGATGGAACGGACCTCCTTCGACTTCTTCTTCATCACGCGAAATTCAAAATAGAGAACGAATACCATCAGGACTGCGAGAATCGCAATATAGATCAGCTTCTCTTCTTCCGAAAGGGCCATATGGGTATCCGGCTCCGGTAAGACAAGTCATATGTATTCTTATAAAAGCTTGGTCACTAGTAGCCATAAAACAACAAAATGCAAAGGAAGAGTGGCTGACGGCGTTCCACAGACATAACGGGTTCAAACGATGCGGATCACACTGTACCCGAAGGTACAGAGCTAGCGCATCTAGCCGTTACATCCGAGAGGCCGCTAGGACCTTAGGCTTCCCGAGGGCTCGCGCACCTCAGTACCACAGAGAACGTAGGCGGGCTTAACTTCTGGGTTCGGGATGGGACCAGGTGTGACCCCGCCACTATGGCCGTCAAACCTCTCTGAGCCGTCTAAATACGATATCATATATAAGCATTGCCTGAGCTGTCGAGAATTCGGCATCATCATCCTCGGCCGGCCATACCAGATTCGGGATAGAAGAAGATGTATTCATTACGGTTGTGGTCACTGTCCGGCTCGGACCATGAGGAAGATAACCGCGGTGACGTTCGACCTCTGGGATACGCTCATCCAGGAACATCCTGGCAGCTCTGACCGGGTAACCAGGACTAGAATAGATAAGATCGCTAGCGCCCTGGAGGATGCCAGGCGCCCGCACCGTATCGATGAGATCGAAGAAGCCTACAGGAAGGTCGGGACTTTCCTCGAACTGACTTGGGCCAAGGCAAGGGACATGCCGGTCAGAGACCATGTGCTGTTCATGCTGAGCTGCGTCGAGTGCAGATTGCCCAGCAAACTGACTGCGGATCAGTTCGAAGACATCCTGCAGATATATTCAGACAGCATACTCGACCATCCGCCCATGCTTCTACCAAAGGCAATGGAGACCCTACAGAAGGTCTATGAAGAGGGCTATCGGATCGGACTCATATCCAACACCGGAAAGACTCCCGGCAAAACCCTAAGGAAGCTAATGGATGGCTGGAAGATACTCCAGTATTTCGAAGTGACAACATTTTCGAACGAGATCATGGTCCGCAAACCAGCGGAGGCGGCTTTCAGAGTGACTCTCGAACGACTCAAGGTGCTGCCCAAGAGCACCGTGCACATAGGAGACAATGCAGAGCATGATGTCGCGGCGGCGAAGAGACTCGGGATGCATGCGATACATGTCGTGAGAGGTGGAGGCGAACCGTCGAAGGTCGCAGATGGTTTCGTCAGCTCATTAGATGAGGTCGTCGGAATCATAGATTCACTGTAAGAGTCTTTATTTCATGGAACGCTTTAGCTTGACCTCATGGCGGACCCGTTCGGAGAGGCATATAGAGGTTATCTGTCAGGGAACCACGAGCCCATGGTGATCGAGCGTGAAGATGGTTACGTGGATACCGACAATCTGGAATCGTACTTCGCCTCATACAGCGATTTCCCCGCTTGTCAGAAGAAAGCGCTTGAGAAGGCGAAGGGGAGGGTGCTCGATATCGGCATGGGGGTTGGCAGGGTGGCCTTGCATCTCCAGAAGAAGGGGTTCGATGTTGTAGGTGTCGATATCTCCGATCTCGCCATCTCCATCGCGAGGGAGAGAGGCGTCAAATTCGCGCTCAAGATGTCCGCCTGTGACCTCGATTTTCCAGACAACCGTTTCGATACTGTCATGGCGTTGGGCAACAACTTCGGGTTGTGCGGGTCGCCGGATATGGTCGCGGCGATGCTCGTCCGGCTGAGGAGGATAATCAGCGATGACGGGATAATCATAGCGGAATCCCTCGACCCATTGAACACGACCTTGCCCGAACACTTGAGCTATCATGAGGAGAACAGATCCAGAGGAAATCCTCCAGGACAGACGAGGATAAGATTCAGGTACGGTAAATCGGTGGGGGCGTGGTACGACCTGCTCCTGACCACTCCCGCAGAGATGAAGGCCATATCGGCACGTGCGGGATGGACCGTGAGCGAGATGTTCTATTACCCAGAGAGCGGGCCGATGTACACCGTGGTCCTGTCCAAGAGTTAACCAGATGCCAAGGCCAGGGCCAGTGCGATGAGCGTGCCGATCGCTATCGATGTGAAATTATTCCCTAGCTTCCCTATCCGGCCTCTCGTCTCCCATGTGGCGCCGATCACACTGTCGATCTGGCATCCAAGGAATCCGCATAGCATCGGTATGAAAAGCGTCGGAGGGCCGGCCAGAAGATCTTGATTTATGGCAGCGAAGACGACATATGCGACGACGGATGTGTATGCTGCAGCGACGAACGCCATGAGTTGGCCGGTCAATGACACGCCCCCGTCCACCCCACGTTTTGTCCGCTTCATTGTCGTTATCATATAGACTCTTGGATCGATGATGCCGATCTCACTCGCCGCAGTATCCGAGGCGGCCACTGCAATTGACGATACGAAGAGGTAACTCGCCATGTCCTTGGGGAACCAGTTAGCTGATGGATCGCCTCCACTTGCGGATTCAGACACGAAGCTCGCAAACGATATGATCGTAGGTATTGCACCGTTCGCAGCTATGTTCCTCCAATTCCTCTCACCCTTGGATCCTTCTTGGAAGCCTTCGGATTTCTTCCACTCGAACCTGTACTTCGTCGCCCCGAAGCTCGTCATGAGAAACACTATGAGCAGTACGAGCCACAACACGTTGCCGCACAATCCTATGACCATCCCCACCAGGAATGCAGACAGGGAGCCAGACAGATCGAATATCCTCTTCTTGTACGACACTACCGCCAGGAACGTACAGAATACCGTCACACCGATTATGGATGGCAGGTCTGGAAGAGGAAGGGCCAGGGTATCACCTATGTCTCCTTCTTTCTATTCAGCAGGGACGGCAGCAGTATAGATGGCAGGGTCGGGGCTTTCGAATAAAGTCGACTGACCATGTCGGTTACTCCCCGCACCTGGTCGAAGTCACCGTCCCAGTCCACGAGCGTCGTGGAGAACTCGTCCTCGATGCTATCGAGGACATCCTTCATCTTCTTGGCAACCTTCTTGGAGGCCTTGCCGTGCAGGACAACGGCTAGGAACAGATGATCGCCCTTCTCGATCAAGACAGACTTGTCTCCGAAATCGAGTTTTCTGAGGGTGAATGAGGTCTCGTCCTTGAAGGAGTCCTTGATGAAGTCCTGGATCGCCACGAACATGCTGCTCAACACTTGATCGTCCATTCCGGGCTTGAGCCGTCGAGTGCTGTGCGCAAGCATTCTGCCATCATTGTATATCACGAATGTCTCGTCCACCGCGATCTTCGACTCGCGGAGGAAGTACACCCCCGTACCAACCATAGCGATCATCGCGGCTACGAGCAGATAAGGCCATGCGGCATCGATGAAGTGAAGCTTCACATCGAAGTAGTTTGATTCGGTCGTTATCTCATTCCCTGCCAGGTCGGCCACATGAACGTAGAACTCGACAGTCCCGGCTCTCTTCGGCATCTCCACGAGGGCATAGAACCGGCCATCCGTCCCTTGTCGCATCAGCAACGATGATGCGGAATCGTCGCCTGGATATTTTATGAACAACACGACGGAGTCAGGGTCGATGTTGTCGTCGGTGACCTGTATCGATATGTTGACTTTGTCACCACCGTACGCAGATATCCCGGACCATAGGACCTCGACGGTGGGGGATGTGTCGTCGATCCTGATCTCGATATCATCCTTCACTGCGATATTGCCATCCTTGTCCTCTGCGCGCACACTCAGGGAATACGCGCCGTCAGTCCAATCGCTCGTGTCTATCGAGTACAGCGTAGCGAAATCCATGTACGGCTGAGAATCGACGGAATACTGCACGGATACCAATGGCAGTGAATCATCATCCAGGATGAACCGTATCGGTGATCCTGAGCGGATCACATTGTCATCGATTGGATTGATGAGCTCAATGGATGGCTGTATGAGAAGGAGCGTCTTGGAGACGATGAGCGTGTTCCCATCGTCATCGGATAAGGTGAGGTTCACGACATAGTCATGGATAGGATCGTATTCGTGGGTGATCGCTTCAGATGGTGGACCTGGCAGTATCTCCTTCGAACCGTCCCCGAACTCCCATGTCGTGAGAGATATGTCAGGGAACCTTGTTGCGATGGCTGATGCGTCGAACGTTAGCTCGTTGGTTCGGTTCAAATCTTCTCGCAGGACATCCACATCGGACTCGAATGACGCAGACAACCCAGCATCGATGACCTCGATATCCGTCTCCGCAATCACATATGAACCGTCTGCGTCCGTTACATTCACCTTGGCGGTGTAGTTCCCAATCCAGCTGTAACTGTAAGTCGTCTCGTTCGAATCGGTCGAGGCATCCTTGATGAACTGGGCACCCAGCGATACGAAGTCCCATTGGAATCCAGTGATTTCATCATGGCTCTGCACCTGGGCAGACAACGTGATCATCTGGAACTCAAGATATGAAGACGACAAGGGTCTGGCGATCAGAGTAACGAGTGGCGGTATCTCGGCTACCTCGAAATCGAGAACGAACGTATCCGAATCACCATCAGTCTCAGCGACCTGCAGCTGCATCGAATAGGAGCCGTTACCCAGCACGAATTCTATGTATCCCATATCGCTCGCATTCAAGCTCCAAGTCTGATAGGTACTGTCTGGATATGTGAGAGTCCAACTCCATGTCGATATTCCATCGTAGGTGTAGGTCTCATCTATTGTTGTGAACGGAATGCCTTCCTCAGGATCGGCATTCGAAAACCGGAATGAGGCCGTCGGACCGATGTCGAGTATCTCGATATTGATGTAGGAGATGTTGTAATCGCCATCGATGTCCGTGACCTTCACCGCGACCACATATGTCTGCGATATCCCTGAAGCTCCGAAGACATGATTGGTCGTGTTCGAAGTCCCCGTCGTCTCCGAGGCCTCGAATGGCTCGCCGGTGTATGAGAAGTTCCATTCGTAACTGGCTATCGGATCGATAGGTCCGCCGTACCATGAATCAATGATGACAGTGAATGTGACCGGATCACCTTCATCGGCTATTCCCAATGCGATTATCTGCATCTCAGGATCTGCGGCCTGAACTGCGAACGTGTGTGATACTGACGCATCGGAACCGTCCGAATCCAGGGCAGTCAGTTGCACTGTGTGAATACCGTCATCGAACGATGTCGATATGGTGTGCTCCAAGCCCGTCGAGAACAGTGCTCCATCCACGGACCAATTGAGCAAGACGACTTCATCGTATGATTCCGTCGCATCCTCAAACACGACCATCTGGCCTTCGACCGGATTCAACGGAGACCATGTGAATTCGACATCAGGAACACTGTCGGTCACGTGTATGTAAGTGCTATCCGAATCAGTGAGCCCCCACGGATCCCTGGCGCTCACATTCACAGTGAAGTTGCCAAGGGACATGTATCGGTGGAGCGGTGCAGAATCCCTCGACCAATCCAATTCGCTACCGTCCCCGAACTCCCATCTATATTCCATGTATGGTAGTTCGGAGGAACCGGTTGTGCATGAACCGTTGAATTGATGCCAATCCCCTTGCTCTGTAGTGTACGGTCCTCCAGCATACACCGTTGGAGCAAAGTTGTTTTGCACCCAGACCGAGATGCTGTGAGAAACAGAATCGACCACGAGGAGATCGCCTCTGTGATCGTCATTACCATCACCGAGTCCTGCCCACACAGGATATGCGCCAGTCACGAAGACCATAGAAGGCGATGACGGCAAGGAACTCCCGCTCTGTTTGTAGAGGAATACAAGATCCGCCGAGTCGAATATGGCGAGAACGTCCGCATGACCATCATCCGTGACATCAGTCACAGAAACAAATGAGGGTACCTCAGGCAAGTCCAGAGTTGTAAATGGATGAGGCGCTGTGATGAAATCATCCTGTCGGAACAGATACATCTTCGGGTCCGATGGGCGCATTGCGACGAGGTCGTCGCGTCCATCCCCAGTGATATCCCCAGACCATAGACACGTCAAATCAGGATCTGTATCCATGGTCAATGTCCGGTCTGCAGGAAGGCTGAACTCCGAATCGGCTTCGGGTTGAAGCAGGATATCGATTGCTCGGTCGGCTCGAGGATACGCAATGTCATCGAGGCCGTCAGAGTCGAAGTCCCCAACAACAATTGATGCTATGGATTCGCCTGGAGTTGGGCACAGGATTCTCGCTTCCTCAAAATTGGCACCAGCGCCAGTGCTCATGAATATACAAAGAGAACCGTTCAATGTACTAGCTATGACATCTGGAAAGCCATCATTGTTCATGTCACCAATAGCTATGTCTGTGACATTCGATTCGCAATCGAGCTGCACGACTGTGAAGAAATCAGGCGAAGAGGTTTGGCCGAATAATACGCGCACATAATCATGACTCCTGTTCGATGTGATGGTATCATCGAATCCATCATCATTGAGGTCTTCTATGGCAATCTCGTCGGCAGAATAGGTCAGAGGCCAAACATTCGGTGGCCCTCCTGCGCTTAGGTAATAGCAGATCTCGTTCAGTGCAGGGTATGCCAAGACGATGTCCTCGTGATCATCACCGTTTATGTCACCTGTAGCAAGCGAAGCTGCCTCATAGTTCACATCGGTCCAAATCGTCGCGTTGCCATTCGAATAGGTGAATGACTTAGTTGAGTAAATGGCAATTGACGAACCCGAGGAATCGTATCCTTTGCCAGCAATAGCAATGTCCTGAGAATAATCAACAAAGCATGCATTCCGTGGACCACGAGAGACAGGAATGATGAAATCGTTTATCGAATCCCAAATTGGCGAAGTATCTCCCTGGAAGTAACCTAGGGCAATGGACTCTTCCATTGAAAGGAGAAGAATATCGTCCTTCGAATCATAATTCAGATCGGCTATGAGAATTGCACTGGGATCATCATCCAGAGAAATCAAATAATTTTCAGAGACCGATAATTGACTGGAACCTTGCAGAAAAATCTTCAGAGTTGATGGGTTGATCGGCGATGGATTAATCGTCGATACGACAAGGTCAACCTTTGAATCACTATCCAATCTTCCGGATGCGAGGTCAGAAGGATTCTCATCCACAGATAGTATCAGATCAGAAGACATCGCATCAAAAAAAGGAGCATAATATATTCTGACATTGCAGTCGTAATAGTTCGCAACTGCAATATCGGGAGAACCATCGGTGTTGAAATCACCCACGACAACAGAATTTGTTCCATTTCCAGATAGAAACGTCACGTAATCAGAGTAAAAAGGGCCAAGTCTAATCTCGATTCGCCCAGGGTTTGTGGTTGGGTTCGAACCCTGACAGGCAATGGCTATGTCTGGATACGTATCGCCATTGAGATCGGATATCGCAAAATCAACGGCATTCGTAGGTGGCGTTCTGTTAATTATTCTATCGAAGGAATAATCGGTGGTGCGATTGTATATTGCAATATAATCACTGTCCAGAATATTCAACTTCTCTTCAAGGATAATGATTTGTTCATCTCCGGTTCCAAACACGTCCGCAACGGAAATTCTCAGAGGACTTCGAGTCAGCGAGATATTATAGGAGGGGTAGCTCGGCAATGAGCCATCTGCGCCGCGATAAAAAACTGACACACTCTTCGTTTCATAAACAGCAACCAATAGATCGTCCATTCCATCGAGATTAATATCAGAACTGATGATATCTGTTGAACCACCTGGCACCAGAAGTGCTCTAGAAACCAACGGATACTCAGGGATAGTTGAAGAGGTATTCACAGGTTGAGCAAACGATATACTACTCCATGGAAGGGATGACTTGGAAGAAGCATCCACCAAAGGAGTCATACCCTTCTCGGATCCGGTGGAAATCATAAGATGAGTAGGCACAATTAGAGATGCTACAATGACGGCCAGCAGGCATGTTGCCATCAAACGTCGCAAGTGATACCCGTCCCTTCGGATGACAGTAGCATTGCTTTTATATGACCTTTTCGGAAAAATATTGCAGCCAGAGTGCCAGAGAAATCGTCCAAGCATTAAATATGGGATACGAACAATACGACCCGATGAATTCCTCGCTAACGATCGGACGGATCATGGGTATACCCATAAAGCTCCATCTGACATTCCTAGTCATACTCGCAGTATTCTTAGTTGCATTCTCCATGAACGACAGTGAGATATTGGGATTCACCCTTGGATTCGGCGCTCTGGATACCGATTGGGGTACCAGGTATGCTTTCGGTGCCACGGCCGCGATCATATTCTTCATTACAGTACTCATCCACGAGCTAGCCCATTCGTACATGGCGATAAGATATGGTGTTAGAATCAGAAGCATAACCCTGATGATCTTCGGCGGAGTCGCGACGATGGAAGAGATACCGAAGAAGCCCGGTCAGGAGTTGAAGATGGCCTTTGCCGGACCGCTATCCAGTCTCGCAATAGGCTTGGGTGCCTACGGACTGATGCTACTGCTCACACCGATCGACTCCAATTCAATACTCCTCGAAGGCATGTTGATACTCATTGGCCTGATGGCATTCTACAACATCTTCCTCGCAGCGTTCAATCTGCTGCCGGCTTTCCCGATGGATGGCGGAAGGATCCTGAGATCCGCCCTCGCTACCAGGATGTCCCACCTTGAAGCGACCAAGAAGGCATCCGCTGTCGGCAGATTCTCCGCGATAGCTATGGGTATGTTCGCGATATGGCAGTTCAATATCTTCCTGATAATGATCGCAGTCTTCATCTACTTCGCAGCAAGGGATGAAGAACAGGCGACGCTCGTCAACGACAGTCTAGAAGGCGTGAATGTAGTGAGCCTGATGTCCACGGATGTCAAGGTCGTGCACCCCGACACTTCTGTACAGCAGCTTCTAGATCTGATGTACTACACCCGTCACAAGGGATTCCCGGTCGTCGATAGAGGATTGGTCGGAATGGTCACCCTCGAAGATACGAAGAGGATCTCGATGGAGATGTTTCGATTCGCCAGGGTCAGGGATGTGATGACCTCACCGGCCACGACTGTCATGCCGAGCACAGCCGCCGTTGACGCATTGAAGCTGATGGGGGACAAGAGGGTCAGCCGATTGGCGGTCGTGAACGAGTCAGGAAGCCTGGTCGGCATCATAACCAGGAAGGACTTCCTGAGAGTGGTGGACATCGTTGCTATTAGGAAACAGCGGGCAAACTGGGGAGCGCCTCCAGGTCAGGTGCCACCGCCCCCTATCCCGCCAACTGCTTCCTCTTGAACAGCACCATGCTGAACGCCAGAGCCACGACGGCATAGACGAACATGACGAGTGCTGCGATGCCAGGATCAGGATAGAATACGCTGAACGTTAAGCCTTGTCCCTGTCCCATATCCATTGAAGTGCTGTTGTCCACGGGGTATGGATCCATCAGGATGTACGTTATCACGCCTGCCGCGTATGTCAGTGAACCATCGATCTCCACATCCGCCACCATTGAGACCGCATCCACTATAGGAAGGATCATGAACAACAGGAAGAAGGTCAGCACGATCGCACCTGTCGATCCCTTCAGGATCGTCCCGATCAGATAGGCGATTGCCATCGCAGCCAACAGGTATTCTATGCAGAACGCGAAAGATAGCCCGAAATCAGCGTCGATGCCTCCAGTGGAGACCAATGAGAGTATCGCGGTCAGTGCATAGAACAGACCAATGACGATCGCACCGGCGGTCATGCTGGCCAGGAACTTGCCCAAGAAGAGAGTCGATCTCTTGATAGGATTGGGAAGAATGAGATATCCGGTTCTGTTCTGGAATTCGCTGACTATCGAATCAGCGCCGAAGAATGTGGCGCAGATAATGACCAGTATGCTGGCGAAACCCATGAAAGTCGTCGCGAAATCCTCGGATGAGGTATCCTCATATGAATCCCCGAAGGCGAACGGCAGAAGATATAGAAGCGATACCACCAGCGCTACGATTGCCAGCGATGCGACCAATCGCTTTGACCTCAGATACTTCAGTAGCTCGTATCTCCAGACCACTGGTATCTGCTCGGAGTCGGATGGCATCGTGTGTGTCACTTTGAGTTCTTCGGTCATCATGATCACCTCGACTCCTTGACAAGATCCATATACATCATCTCGAGCGGCAGACCCACTGGACTGAACCCGGTCACGCGTATTCCGAGTGACTGTATCTCGGCAAGGAGTTCTGCCCTGCTCTCCATCGAGCCCTCATAGGTCATGACCAGAGTGGAATGGTTTACCCGGTCGATTCCTCTCATGTTGGGGATCGATTGCATCTTGGCGACCTTCGCATCTTCGATCGGGCCAAAGCTGGTGATCTCGATCTTCGAGACCTTGCTCAGATTCTTGAGATTATCGATCGAGTCATGGACCAGTAGTTTCCCATGGTCAATCAGGGCGGCCCTGTCACAGGTGTCCTGGACCTCTCCGAGGAGATGTGAGCTCATGAATATCGTGTAATTCTGTTTCTTGAGCGAGCGTATTATCTCACGAACCTCGACCATACCACGGGGATCGAGTCCGCTCGTCGGCTCGTCCAGTATGAGTATGTCTGGTTCGTGAAGAAGAGCCTGCCCGATAGCTAGCCGCTGTTTCATGCCCTTTGAGAATTTCCCGATGCGAGTCGAGCGCCATTCGGCCAGCTTGACCATATCGAGGATATCATTGGTACGTGTCTTGATGTCATTCGGCTTCATGCCTCTGATGCGGCCAAGGTAGGCTAGCGTCTCCACAGGGTTCAGATAGGGATAGAATTCGGGTGTTTCCACCACCGCTCCGACGTGTGCCAAAGCGTTCTTCGGATGGCTGATCACATCTATACCGTTCAGGAGCGCGCGACCGGTCGTCGCAGAGATCATGTTAGTCAGTATCTTTATCGCAGTTGTCTTTCCAGCACCGTTCGGTCCAAGGAATCCTACGGTGGTTCCCTTCTCGACCGTCAGGCTCAGGTCGCTCACTGCCTTAATAGGCCCGAAAGATTTCGAGAGGTTCTGTAACTCAATCACTCATACCACCTTCGCGATTTCATCACAGGAATCGTGATATAATATTAAAGTGAAGCTGCGGACATCCGTATGAAAGCGTCCCCGAACGTCACAATTCTATGACTCCGTACAGATTGCGCGCCTGAGTCTCCGCATCATCCCTGTTCTTAATGGGATGCATCAGAAGCCTGCCGTGAGGGTATACCGTGGTCTCCAAACCATTCTTCCTCACCGTCAGCATCACACCTGCATTGGAGACTATCTCATATCCAGCTCGGGACAGTCTCATCTCGCAATCATTGAGATCAAGGTCCAGTTTCATCTTCGGAACTGCCTCATAGGCATCGAACTTGCATGGCTTGACGGCCAGGAACTCCAGCGGTTCACCCCTTTGCCAGCAGAGCATCCATGAGTTTGTCCACTTGCACTTTGAGATCCTCACGGGTCGACTCGTTGATGACCATGTGGTCAGCTAGTGCGATCGCGTCCCCTAATCCCCATTCGAGCTCTCGGCGATCCCGTATATCGAACTCAGACAGCTTCGTTGGAGAATCCGAACGGGCCCGAGCCTTCAGTCTCTCGAAACGAGTCTTGGGAGAAGTGTGTATGGCGACAGTCATGAGATTCGCGCCGAATGCGGTCTTGAATGCCTTGATCTCATCCGGTCCTCTGGTCCCATCGATGACCACAAGGTCGCCACCTACCAGCGGGATGACCCTCTTAGCCCATATGTCCATTCCGAACTTCTTCCGCTCCTCGTTGGCGAGTCCTCCGAGGTTCTTGTCGGAATGGTCCAGGCCGAACTCCTTTGCCTTCTCCCGTACGACATCGCCCATCCGTATGACCTTCGCGCCTCGGTCCGCACAGCACTTCAGGAATTCTTCTTTGCCGGAGCCGGGCATGCCGGTTGTGACTAGTATCTTCAATACTACACCCTACATCATAGATGCACGAACATTGGAAAAACCTTTTGAAAGGCCTCGGAATCAAAGAAGCTTTCCGATGGCGGATTCGATAGATAGCGAAGCGGAGGATATGTCGAAGCCGACTTTGCCCCAGTACCTGGGGCACAGACCGAGAGAGATGCATCTCGAATAAGACTTGGAATCAGACACCGCTCCAGTGAACGACCCTTGAAGTCTCGATCGGTCCATAGCCCCGAACAGAGACGATTTTGAAATCAGCTCTGCCAAATCCATTCCGATCGCATCTTTTCCGAGAGCAGACAGTACTGAGATGGGGTCAACCCCGGCTTTCGAACAGGCCATCATGATCCTCGTCGCATCCACGGAATCTATGCCTGCATCGAAGGCTGCCTTCAGTGAGGGGATGTCATAGTGAAGGTAGCCCGGCTCGGAGACTCCCATCGACATCTTCCCAGGGTCCTCGTTCACCTTGGCATACGATCTGCAAGGATGTGGGCATCCGAAGCATCCGATGACTCTGTGCCGTATCTCCTTGAAGTGGTCGGCATCCGCACCTCCGAAATAAGACGCGAGTCCCTCGGACGCGCCTAGCTTCATGATATGGTCCTTCTGCAGATTCACTGAGGAAGCGAAATGCGCTTCGGGATCGGCGACTTCCAATTCGCCCATCCCTCTGAAAGCAACCGCGCACAATCGCCTCTTCCCGAAGGCGGATGCGAGACCCACCTCATCCTCGCCCAACCAATGATTGGTGACGAGCCGGGATGAGATGTGCTTGCCATCTCCAAATGGTCCTGATGCGATCACCTGTATGCGACGGTCGCCCTGGTCGACCCTTATCCTGTCCGTCCTGGCCCATGAATCCATCTCGAGCATCTCAGGGAGTGGGACGAACTCGGCGATGCCGTCCCTGACCCACAGATACCCAGCTTCTGGGGATTCACCTTTGATCACTATGAAATCGAACCCTGAAAGCTTCAACTCTACGCCAGCCATGCCCATGATCGGCGAGACCATCCCCTCTCCGTCTTCATCCGGGGAGAAGATCATGCCCGCACAAGCAGCGGGCACGAGGCTCCCGGTCAACAGACCTGAACCGAGGACCAACGCTCCGCCATTCTCGGCGGACAGGGATGAGGATAGCTCGAGTGATGACATCTCGCCCGACAACGCGTCCTCGGTCAATTCCCGCTCACGGAGATCCCCTGTCGAGAGGTCGATTATCGCGGCCCGGCCATTTCGGAGGTACATCTCAGTCCACCACCGTGATGCAGCCAGTAGGGCACATCTTTGCGCACTTAGGCTCGCCCCCGCACAGGTCACAAGGTTCGCGCAATAGTATCGGCTTCGCCCCGGGACCATCTGAGCCAGGATGTTGTTCGCCTGGAGAGCTTCCCTCAGGTCGAGCGACCACCAATCCGTCATCCTTGGTCTTGAGCACCAAGCCGAAGTAGTTGACCTTGTCCTCGATGTGTAGGATGATGCTCGAACTCATCGCCGTCAGAACGGAATCGCGGTTCAAGCTACACACTGATTCGCACAGACCGCAACCTACGCACCTGAGTGACTCGAGATTAAGCCTCAAGGGTGCACCGCCCTAATTCATCATATCAGGTTCTCAGATATCTCCGTGGTGATCCTGTCGCAGTATACGCACTTCAGGGTCAGGGGTTTCTTCGATTCGACGACGAACTCCGGTTCCACGGGCTCGCTCTTGTTCGTTATGCAGCCCGGGTTCGAACATTTCATTATGCCCAGGACAGATTTCGGCACCTCGACCACGAACTTCTCAGCCACGTTATAATCACGGATTATGTTGATGGTCGCATCGGGAGATATGAGTGCCACCTTGTCGAGTTCCTTGGGATCCAACTCCCTGTCCTCGATCTTGACGATATCCTTCCAACCGCCTTTCTTGCTAGGCACGTGCATGAGGACACTGACGGTCGAGCTCACATCCTCCTTGACGCCGATGATCCGCAAGACCTTCAGAGCCATCCCGACTTGGATGTGGTCTATGACCGTGCCGTTCCTTATCGGTGTGACCTTGAACTCCTTCATTCGACCGCCCCCAACACCATTGAGAGGAGTGCCATCCTCACGGGCACCCCGTTGAAAGCCTGCTCGAAGTACTTGGCATGTTCCGTCTTGTCCACCTCGGGCGATATCTCGGTCACCCTCGGGAGAGGGTGCATGATGACCATGCCCTTCTTGACATCCTTGAGCATCGGCAGGTCGATCCTGAAGGCGCCCGCGACCTTCTGATACTCAGCGGGGTCAGGGAACCTCTCCTTCTGGATCCTCGTGACATAGAGCACGTCCGCATCCTTGATGACATCCTCCAGGTTGCTGCTGATCTTAGGTTTGGTCCCAAGCGATTGGATGTGTTTGAGGTGTTCCTTGGGCATCTGCAGGGATGGCGGCGCGACGAAGGTCAGTTCTGCGCCGAACATCGCGAGGGCCTCGGATAGCGAATGCACTGTCCTTCCATACTTCAGGTCCCCGACGATCACCACATGGTTCCCGTCGATCTTGCCTTTCGATTTGCGTATGGTGAATAGGTCTAGCATGGTCTGTGTAGGGTGCTGACCAGCGCCATCTCCCGCATTGAGTATCGGCTTGTCAGCGAAATGCGCGGACATCCTGGCGGCACCCTCCTGCGGATGTCTCAGCACGATCACATCGCAATACGCATCGACCATTCTGATCGTATCCGCGAGCGTCTCCCCTTTGGCGACAGATGATCCCTTCGGCTCGTCGAATCCCAGAGTCGAGCCGCCCAACCGAGTCATTGCCGCGTCGAAAGACAGCCGGGTCCGGGTCGACGGTTCGTAGAACAGCGACCCAAGAATCTTGCCGTCCAAGAGTTTGCTTTTCTCCTCCCCCTTCGCGATCGGGAGCATCTTCTCGGCAACATCGAGAACATGCTCGATCTGATCCCTCGAAAAATCACGGATGGACACAATGTCCATTCCCTTGAAGCCGTCTGACATCAAGCACCAAATCGGCTATCGGCATATAAGGTTTTCACAGGCGGGTCAGTCAGGCATGAGTTTCAGTCATACAAGATCGAAATCCTCAATCGCTGATTTCATATTATCGAACCAGTCGTCGGCGCACCTGTGCAACCTCTTCTTCAACTGATCTGTCTGCACTGCAGTGTATACATGAAAGTATCCGCCCCGTTCAATGGTCTTCGTCTCGCGGAATGCCAGGCCAGATGACACGAGTTTCTGCAGGGCCCGATATACGGTGCTCCGATCCTTCTTCACGGAAGGAGCGAGGTCGTCAGCTTTGAGAGGACCCTGTTTGACGAGCTTCTTGTATATGAGGAGCTCGAAGTCGGATAAGCCATAGACACATTTTACGATGTCCCTGCATGTGGCCTGTCCCGACAGGATCTTCTGTGGTTCTACCATGTTGCACGCTATTGCCATTTTTATACTTAACCGTTGTGACGCATTAGTTCGCCAGTGCAGCGATCAATCAACGTGAGAATGTTTATTAGGCAACACCGCTATTGAGTTTTGCACGGTAGTGACAATACCGCAGGAGTGGATGTTGTGGAGAAGGACGCGACCCTGGACGCAAAGGGGCTGATGTGCCCGATGCCAATAGTGCAACTCGCAAGGAAGATCAAGGAAATGAAATCCGGCCAGATACTCGAACTGCTGGCCGACGACATCGGGGCGAAAGAGGACGTGCCAGCCTGGTGCAGCCGGACCGGGAATCAACTTGTCGGGCAGGAAGAGGACGGCAAGACATTCAGCTTTTATATAAAGATCAAGTGAGAACGATTGATATAAAGAAGGAGAGATAATAATGACCGACAAATTCTGCATGGTTGTGAGTGAAGGAAGCTTCGACAAAGCGATGATGCCGCTTATCATGGGAACGACTGGAGCGAGCATGGGAATGGAAGTGCATGTGTTCTACACATTCTTCGGGCTCAAACTGCTCAAGAAAGGAATGAAGCCGAAGTTGCCAGGGATGATGAGGTTCTTCACCGGCATGATGGAGAAGAAGATGAGTAAGTTCAAGATACCTGGCTACCAGGAGATGATGGAGCAGGCGAAGGATCTGGGAGTCCACTTCTACGCTTGCAGCACATCGATGAGCCTCATGGGAATGAAAGAAGCCGATCTCATGGAAGGGACGAAGGTATTGGGCGCGTCTGCGTTCCTGAACCTAGCAGCCGATTCGAAGATGACCCTGTTCATAGGTTGAGGTGATCGTCTTTGAAGACTGCGTTCATACTTATCAAATCGCCGAGCGAGCAGGATCCCACCCACATGATGGAGCGTCTGGGATCCAAGGAGGATTCCAGCGTCATCCTCTTCGAGGATGCCGTATACCATTCAGTCACTCCAGCGCATAGCGTGAGGCTGGATAGCGTCGCGACGGAGGTGCTCATAGCGAAGGACGACCTAGAAGCCAGAGGTTTCACCACGGCGGACATCAAGGTCGGAAAGGCGGTAGGCTACGACGAGATAGTCGATTGCATAATGGAGCGGACCGAGCGGACCGTAAATGTGTGAGGTGACACGATGACCAAGACTCTAACGATAATATGGAGGACAGGGTCGATGATGGCGATGGATGCCAACATCGCAGTCAAGCTTGCCGGAGCTGCGAGAGCGAAAGGATACAAGGTCAACATGTTCGGCTATGGTGAAGGCGTCACCGCTGTCAAGAAGGGACAGAACCCGAAGAGGTTCCCCAGCGTCGGTAACGACCTCGAAGCCGCAGGAAAGAACGGGGTCACGCAGGCGATCTGCGAGACCTGTTTCGCTGCCAGGGGGTTCGAGAGGGGAGAAGAGATACCCAGTGCCAAGGTTGGCAGTCTGACGAACGATCTATTCAAGTTCCTGTCCGAGTCCGACAGACTTGTGACCATTGCGAGGTGATCTTGTA
Source organism: Thermoplasmatota archaeon (assembly GCA_018818785.1). Lineage (GTDB taxonomy): Archaea > Thermoplasmatota > Thermoplasmata > UBA10834 > UBA10834 > UBA9653. The sequence continues at coordinate 167,228 of JAHIRF010000006.1, forward strand.
TGGCAGAATCAACACTTGTTCTTGTGACGAGGGCCCCATATGGTCTTGAGGATGCATTCGCGGGGCTTAGAATGGCGCTCGCGATGAGCGTGAATGGCATGACGACCTCGGTGGTCCTGATCGAGGACGGAGTCTACAACGGACTGGGGAGTCAGAAACCGGAGGCTGTGCGGATGCCTTCGAACGCGGAGGCGACGAAGGAACTGTATGACTTCGATGTCCCCGTCTATGTCGTTAAGGAGGATCTCGCATCCAGAGGAATCGAGGAATCCAGACTCTTCGAAGGTCTCAAAGTAATACCAGCGTCCGAGGTCAAGAAGCTGGTGTCTGAACACGAGCTGGTCACGACATTCTGACCGAATGGGCCGGGACCGAAACTCCAATCAATTCATTTTATTACCCAATCATCCATGACTTGCCGTGAGATTCGATTTACTCGGCAGAGACGGTTTGGCCAGAAGAGGCGTTATCGAGATAGACGAGCAGGAGTACCCCACTCCGACTCTGGCAACAATTGGCACGGAGAAGCTCAGGGTCGAGTGCAAAGGGCCGAGGCTCACATATGAGAATATCTCGGAGCCTGGAGGGCTCCGTGTATCCGGCTCGTCGTTCTTCGACACGGACTCTCATGAAGAAGGTGCCATAAGGGTCGGGTTCAGAGGATCGCCTTACTCGGATGCACGAACAGACAAATCGGGCTTCGTGTTCCTGGACAACATATCCAGCATCATGTTGGATTCATCAAGATTCGTGGAGCAGATCGTGAAGGTGAAGTCAAGCAACTCCCTCCTCAAACCACTGCTATGCTCCGTCGCCGGCTTCCCGCACAGATTGGCCTTCCTCGCATATTGTGGCGTAGATGTCATCGACACGATCCCACTTGTGATGGCTGCCAGGAACGGGCAGTATCTTACCAATCATGGTATCATCGATGCGTCCAGCATAAAGGAGATGCCGTGTTCCTGCGAAGCTTGTGAATCGGACAGGAGGGACCTCGACCATCTCCTCAGGCACAATCAATCCGCAGCCGAGAGTGAGATGCGACTGGTGAGGCACGCGATAGACCATGGGAAGCTCAGAGAACTTGTGGAATCGCGCGTTAGATGCGATCCCTGGCTGGTGCAGAACCTCAGGTTGATGGACATTACCGCGTATCAACTGCAGGAGATGCATGCACCGATCAAGGGGGCGCCTTTCCATGCGGGTTCGAAGGAGTCCCTCAACAGACCGGACATCACGAGATGGAAGATGAGGATCCAGGAGAGATATCACCGTCCAGAAGGTACGAGGATATTGGTGCTCATACCATGCTCCGCGAGAAAACCATACTCGCTTTCGAAATCACACAAGAGGTTCCGCGAAGCAATACTGACAAGCGGAAAGGCACCCATCGTGCACGAGGTGATCGTGACCTCGCCGCTGGGCATCGTACCCCGGGAGCTTGAACTGTTTTACCCCGCAAAGGATTATGACATCCCGGTCACGGGTCATTGGGACAGAGACGAGAAGCACATGGTCCAGGAGCTGGTGTCATGGCTCGTATCCAGCGAGAAGTACGATCTGGTGATATCCCACTTGGGCGATGAGCAGGAGCCTGTCAATTCGAGCATCTCTGATTTCGTCGACACTTCGGGAGGTGATCCTGGATCGAGGGATTCGTTGAATCGTCTGCAGGAGGTCCTTAGGGATTTCGATGTGGATGACCGCGGACCTGTGCGTCGATCGAGGAACCTTGAGGAGCTCCGGTCGATCTGCAGATTCCAGTTCGGTCCAGCGGGAAACGCGCTATGCGATGGCGCGGCGATCATGGGAAGATGGCCCAATGTCAGGATGGTGCGAGACGGTCAGCAGATAGGCATGCTGACTGCTGAGCGAGGGATGATCTCGCTCACGCTCGAGGGTGGAAAGGTACTCGCGGATGCTGGCTCGTACCGTGTTGAGATCGACGATTTCAAACCCAAGGGCAACCTGTTCGCCGTCGGCGTGAAGAAGGCGGATGGAGAAATCAGGATCGGTGACGATGTCGCCATTGTGCACGGCAAGGAGGTCAGGGCTGTCGGCGTGGCGAGAATGAGCCCCGTCGAAATGGAACTGGCGCAGAGGGGAGAGGCGGTCCATATCAGGCACGCGGCATGAAGAACTCTTTCGCGTGGCCAGACTATTTTCGTGGACCTCCCGATACTAGCTTATTAACCCCGATTTCCCGTAGAGGTTGATAGCAGGGTGAAAAGAATGATTGATGCGGACCATTACAGCTGGGAAGAAGTCTATGATCTCTTCGGGTGCGAGCCGGAACTCGAGCAAGCTGTTGAAGTTGCTGACTATTAACGTCATCCCGGATAGGTAGGACGCTCCATCCTACCTATCAACTCCCTCTTTTTTTATATCATCCCATTTCTCTGGCAGGCGCAAGCCTTTTCTCGCCGATGCGCGATATTCCGCCTGGCGCCGGTGAAACAAAATGATAATCGAACCTTGCTGTCCTGGAAGGACCGTGACCAAAAAGATCATGGTAGGCGGACGGGAAGTGGGCATATCAGGATTGGATAGCATCTTCGAGAAAGCGTTCGAGATGGATGATGCACCCGATGAATTGCTCAAAGAGATATTACTCGCGGAATTGAAAGAGCATAATTACGTCCCTGATCCTGCAGAGAAAGACTATTCGGAAGGGTTATGGAAAGCATTCTCTGAAGAGAAGGATAGAAGGCAGGGCAAGGATTCATCTCACAAGGCATGCTGCTCATGCAAGCGCGGCTGCTGATTCATGGGGTATCAGAATGGAAACTGAATATCATGGCATACCGAGGGAAGAGATCCAATGGTTCCCGAGGATAGACCGTAAGAAGTGCACCAAATGTGGTGTGTGCGTCAGCTTCTGCCACCAGGGCGTGTACGAGATGACGGATGAAGGAGTCGTTATCGCGAATCCATATTCGTGCGTCGTGGCGTGCACTGGATGCAAGGACAAGTGCGAATCAGAAGCGATCTCGTTCCCGACGATGAGGGAACTGGCCGACGAGCTGCATTCTCTGAAGAGGAAACATTCGAAGAGCTGAGTTGGGAGCTGGCTAAGAAGGAGAGTTGCCGATCCTACGATGAGATATGGGGATCGATTCGCCTGAACAAGCACCAACCGCAAAAACCTTAATAGAGACGATGGGGATAGGGTCGCATCGGGATAGCTGGGATGCACATGTGGAATCACTGTGAGACAGTGGACCACATATTAGCGCAGTACCTGTGCCTGATCAGGGTAGTGTGCCATGAGAGATAGTCAACCTGGTCTGAGGGCACTGGCAGCAATGTCAGGAGGCTACACGACCGTGAAAAAGAACGGGCGAGCCGGAGGGCTGTCCGCGCGAGTTTTCGTTGTAGACGACGAAGATTTCATCCGAGATCTGTACAAGGACATGTTCGAATCTAGAGGACACACCGTGTTCTCCGCCAGAGACGGGGACGAAGCGGTCAGACTCTTCCGCGACATGCCCTACAAACCCGATGCGATCATAATGGACCATCGGATGCCCAACAAGGATGGGATCCAGACGACCAAGGAGATCCGGGAGATGGATGCGTCGATACCGATCATATTCTCGAGTGCCGACGAATCCATCAGGGAAGAGGCGCTCGATGCGGGTGCGGTCTCGTTCTGGGCGAAGCCGTTCCCTGTCGGGATGTTGATCGATGCAACGATGGACATCGTGAAGGCTCGTAAGGGTTAGCGGGTACCATCGGAACTCAAGCGATCCGGTACCTCAGGAGCGCGGCGATACCGCCGAGTGAATCGAGACGTCGTCCGGCCTCATGGAGAGAGCTTATAATCATGAATTCGCCCCTGGCAGCCTCCACGGATTTGATCAGCGCATCTGTGCCCTCGACACGCACCTTCGTATCGAGGATCAACAGGACCCTTATCGCCCCCGCATTCATAGCGTTCTTGACAGATTCAGGTCCGTAGGCATACATGCCTTCGCGACCGATCTCAGAAAAAAGTTCTTCGACCAGCATGATCTCTTTGGTCACTCTCGACTCGTCCAGCAGCTTGCCACCAATCCCCTTCTTCATGAGTTCGTGGATGCCAGTCATGCCGCATTGTCCGGTCGAATGAACGGACATGGATTTCGCGACTTCGGGCAACTTCACCCGGATACGCTTTGCCAATGCCTCCTTTGCGAAACCGGGACCGAGCACCACCAACGGCTCGTCCTTCATAATAGAGGATAACTTCGCTACGATCTCATCGAAGAAGTCCTTCTCGTCGCTCTTGGTTTCGTACATCTTTCCACCAGGGTTCCTCGTAATCGTGGCTAATTCCTTGATCCCATATTCCCTGGCGGCTGCGATGAGGGCTTCAGTGTCCTCGATCGCGACGAATACGATCTTCGGCTTCTCAGCCGACGCTATCGCGCGCTTTATACGGTCGAAATGATGGATCTTCCATTCGGTCTTGATTATTGTGATATCGTCGCCTGGAGCGATCATCAGAGTGTGATGCTCCCCCAAGTCCTGAGGACCGGATTCAATCACGCCCAATATCCTGAGGCGATCATCGGATTCATGGAACTCCACTTTCTCGGTCCGTATCCCGAGCCACATACGAACCTTCTCCATCCTTTCGGCCCGAAGCTTGTCTGTCTTCTCCTCTTTCCGTCTATAGGCTAATGAGAAGATCATATCACCTAAATCGACCAGATTGGACAGGTGCCAGAGGTCGTCGATGTTCTCTGGGAGGAGCTTTATCTCGTTCGTATTGGAGTCCTGATGCAGTATTCTCATCTGATTCGTCGCAGGATAACACTGAGCGGATATCAAATCATCGCGCCCGAGCAGCGATAATCTACCCAATGACGGAAGACGCCACTAAACTTTATATCCTTTCCAGATAATGCTGACCATAGCTGTCAGAGGGGGCGACGGAGAATATGACTGAGTATCTCGCGATTGATAAGATACTAGATGAGGTACGATCAATTTCATCGGTCTACGAGGCGACTGTGGTCTCAAGGAGTGGTATGCATATCGCAGGAGACTCCCCGAAAGGCGTACACCTGGAGACCTTTGTCGCCATGTCAGCAATCCTGTTGGGAGCCGCGGAAACCGCCACGGCAGAACTCAAGGATAAACTGCAACACGTCTGCGTTGAGCTGACTAGAGGGAAGATGATCCTGCTCAGTGCTGGAAACCGCGCCCTCCTCGTCGTGACCGCATCCAACGAGATACCGACCAGCGATCTCGCGACGACGGTCCAGGAATACGCTGACAGAATCGCAGAGAACATCTGAGCTACTGTCTTTTCAATCCGCCGCGGAGCCATTCCACCAGAGTCTCAGCTGCGTAGACCATGCCTTCGACAGCCGTCCGACTGCGACCGTCTACACGTGTGGCGGCTGAAGAGATCGCACTGAGGACATCATCCTCGGTGGAGACATTCTCGATGATGGTGTATGAACGACCGATCTCCGAAATCTTATGGGCGTCCGAGCCGCCGATCTTGGCCACCTTCATCGCTTCAGCGACCTTTCTCGCGGCCATGTTGTTCCATCGGGAATTGCCACCGTTCAGGACCTCGATCCCTTTGAACTTGTTCTTCGATGCAGCGTCTAGACCAATTCCGGACGGGAACCTCTTAGGATGCGCTGCGACCGGTACGCCCCCGGCGGCCACTATCTTCTCGATGGTCTCTTCGATCGATAGCCTCTTTGGTATCGACTCGCGCACGCCATATGCGAGGATATGACCATCGATCGTGGAGACCTCCACGCCTCGTACCACTATGAGCCCGTGATGTTTGCCCATCGATGATGCTCTGAACGACCCTTCGACCGCATTGTGATCTGTTATGGCGCATCCATCGAGACCGACATTCTTGCAGGCAGCCAATATTTCATCCGGGCTAGCGCTGGCGTCTCTCGAATAGCTGGAATGGATATGCAGATCGAGCTTCATCGGATCTTGGCACCGGCCTGTATCTCTCTGTCGAAGACGATTTTAACACCGTCGGATGAAGTCATCACGACGGACTTGTCAGCATTCATGAGCACCGCATAGGTCATCCCTGGCTTGCCATCCACCATAGTGCAAGCTACCATCCGACCACCCACATCGACTGTGGCTGGTTGCACCGCGGACAGCGTCCCGGATCTCAGATCGAGTTTCTGGAACTCTTTGAAACTGATCGATCTTGAGCCTGCTTCCAGTCCGCTCGTGACCTGAGTCCCGGCAGGCAGATCCCTTTCCGGGGTGAGGAGTGCAAGCTTGCCATCGCCCTCGGCAGCCAGCAACATTCCTTCAGACTTCACGCCTCTCAGGGTGGCCGGCTCCAGGTTGGTCAGCACGACCAGGGTCTTGGCGCAGAGTTCCTCTGCGGAGTAGAACTCCTTCAGACCGCTGACTATTGTTATCGGACGGCCGATATCGACAGACATGACATACAGCTTGTCGGCGTTCGGATGCGGTCTGACCTCCATGACCTTGCCGATCCTCAAATCCAATGCGGAGTACTTCTGAAAATCGCCGGCGGAGGTTGCCTCGATCTTCGCGAATTGAGGAACAGGCTTCTCCATCTTCCGACCTGCGACCAGGCCATCTTCGATCCCCTTCCAACCGACTTCCTCGATGGTCGAGTCCATGCATAACTGCTTCCAGATGGATTCCGAGGAGAATGGCATGAACGGGGACGCCATGACTGAGAGAGCCTTTGCTATCTGCATACTGACATTGAGCACCGTACCGCATCTCGCCTTGTCCTTGCCGATGAGCGACCACGGTGCAACCTGATCGAAGTACTGGTTGCCGAACTGAGCCAGGTCCATGATTGCCTTGAGCGCCACCCTGAACTCACATGATGAATATGCCTTGGAGACAAATACGGAGGTCTCGGCTATCCGAGCAATCGCATTCCGATCGCGATCGTCCAGTTCGCCCAATGCTGGCATCTCACCAAAGTTCTTATGCGTGAACGAGAGCGCTCTGTGAAGGAAATTGCCATATGTCGCAACGAGCTCGTTGTTGACCCTCTGGGACATATCCTCCCATGAGAATTCCGAGTCCTTGGTCTCCGGCATGTTCGCGGAGAGATAATACCTGATTATATCCGGCTTGAACATATGAAGCATTTCAGGGATTGCTATGCTGATCCCCATGCTCTTGGAGAACTTCTGTCCCTCGAGGTTCATGTATTGATTGGCAGGGACATCATACGGAAGGTCGAGGCCACCGTGACCGATCAGCATGGCAGGCCATATTATTGTGTGGAAGATGATGTTGTCCTTCCCTAGGAAGTAATAGCTCCTGCAATCGCCGTCGGTCCAGAACTTCTTCCAGTCGTCTGGCCGGCCCTCGAGCATGGCCCATTCCTTCGAGGCGGAGAGATAACCGATGACGGCTTCGAACCAGACATATATCCGCTTGTCATCGAACCCGCCCACTGGCACTGGCACGCCCCAGGATATGTCACGGGTTATGGGACGGTCCATCAGGCTGTCCTTCAACACATTGATGGTGAACGCACGGACATGTGGTCTCCAATGAGAGCTGCGCTCCGCATATTCCATGAGATCATCTGTGAAATGAGAGAGTTTCAGGAAGAAGTGCTCGGTCTCCCTGAGCTGGGGCACTCCCCCGCATAATTGACATCTCGCATCGATCAACTGATCCGCGTTCATATCCATGCCACACGAATCGCACTGGTCCCCTCGCGCGCGCTCGTATTTGCAGTGAGGGCACGTTCCCTCGACATATCTGTCTGGCAGGAATCTGCGACAGCTTGGACAGTAGAACTGATGAGTGGTCTTCTTCTCGAGATGCCCCTTCTCCAGCAGCTTCACGAAGAACTCTTTTGCGACCTCCTCGTGATTGTGGGTGTGAGTATTTGTGAACAGATCGAATTCCATCCCAAGGTCGGAGATCGCCTTTGCGTTGATCTCATGGTACCTGTTTGCAATGACTTCAGGGGATACCTTCTCCTTATCGGCGCTCACGGTTATCGGAGCACCGTGCATGTCGGAACCTGACACCATTATCGTCTCGTTCCCGATAAGGCGGTTGAAGCGAGCGAATATATCTGCTGGCAGGAGCGAGCCGGCCACGTGGCCCACATGGATCGCTCCGTTCGCATAAGGCCATGCTACACAGACTAGCACACGTGACATCTAGACCAACTGCCCATCATCGGAGGCTTCACACTTAAATGTAGCGCGGTCTGGAGAACTCGTTTCATTGGCCAGAAACCGGAACTGCGTGGAAATGAATATACATGAGAAGGGAGATTAATGGCATCATGGCCGTTCTTGAACTCGGCCGGCTGAGAGGAGATCTAGAGGCGTTTCAGGGCGAGCTGATGCAGGAGTTCTACAGCAACTACGCGGGCATCAAGGACGATCTGATCACTGCACCAATCTATGAAAGGTATTCGCACCTGTTCTCTGTGGAAGCCATAGAGGTCGCGAGGCAATCATTGGAGACAGTCAAGCCGGATGAAGATTTCAGATGGACGAGATACCTCAGGACATTCTCCACCCTGGGCCATGTGGAGAACGCGATAAAGGACCATACTGACAAGGCCAACACCTGGGAGACGAGAGCCGAGATAGTCTTCGATGGAGAGAATATACCCTACAGAATGGTGCCTGTGAGGCTGAGGAACGAGCCTGACACTGAACGGAGGCACCGACTGTACGAGGCGAAACTTGCCGAGACGGAAAGACTCAATGAGATCCTGCTCCCGCGTATGCAGAGCGCTCATGACAAGAGCACCGAGCTCGGGTTCAAGAATTATCGCGATATGTGCACTTCCCTGAAGGGTGTCAATTACCGAAAGCTCGCAGAGGTGATGGAGGACTTCCTCAAGAGGACGGAGAAGGTATATGTCGATAATATGAACGGATTGCTCCAGGATAAGCTGCACTCATCCCTTTCGGAAGTCTGGAGCTGTGATATCCCGATAGCGTTCAAGGGCGAGGAGCATGATGAATACTTCCGAAAGGACAGGTTGATAGAATCATTCTCAGAGACATTGCGAGGGATGGGAATAGACACACGTGGTTACGAGAACATACATATAGACGCGGAGGAGCGTGAGAAGAAGACTCCGAGGGCGTTCTGTGCGCCTGTCAGGGTACCGGACGATGTGAGGCTCGTCATACTGCCGATGGGAGGATGGAAGGATTATGAAGCATTCTTCCATGAAGGCGGGCATGCCTGGCATTTCGGAACCACGGATAAGAACCACCCAGCCGAATACAAGTATCTCGGCGACAATTCTGTGACAGAGACTTTCGCATTCCTTTTCAACTATCTTCCAACGGACGGCCGGTGGCTGAAACGATACTTGGGAATGGAGGACTCTAAAGAGTTCGAGCGATTCGCAGTTCTGAACAAGCTCATGTTCCTACGAAGATATGCATCGAAACTGATCTATGAGATGAAGCTCCACGAGAACAGGGTAGGAACGGAGCTTGCAGAGGTTTACATGACCACCCTTCAGAAGGGATTGAAGTTCAAACACTCTGAGAAGAATTTCCTTGAGGATGTGGACGATGCATTCTACTGTGCAGAGTACCTGCGCGCGTGGATATTCGAGGGACAGCTCAGATCTGCTCTCGAGGAGAAGTTCGGGGAGAACTGGTTCGAGAACCAGAAGACTGGAGAGTTCATCACAGAGCTATGGTCGTACGGTCAGAAATTCTCAGCGGATGAACTCGTCCAGACGATAGGTTACGTGGAACTCGATATCGACCCGGTCGTCGAGGAGATCGAGATGGTCTTAGGCAAGTAACCGCTGATATATTTTTAAATGGACCCCGCCTTAACCCAAGTCGATGAGGATAGCCATAATACTCAAGGACCGATGCCAGCCAAAGAAATGCGGCCTTGAGTGCATAAACTATTGCCCGCCCGTGCGAACGGGGGTAGAGGCCATAGCGATAGGAGAATCTGGCAAGCCGTACATCGCTGAGAACCTATGCGTCGGGTGTGGAATATGCGTGCACAAGTGTCCTCTAGAAGCCGTCAAGATCATCGGCCTACCGCATGAGTTGGAGGGAGAACTGGTTCATCAGTACGACAAGAACTCGTTCAGGCTCTATCGACTCCCGATACCCAGGGAAGGACAGGTGATCGGCCTGCTCGGACCTAACGGGATAGGCAAGACCACAGCCATATCGATCCTTTCCGGCCAGGTCGTCCCGAACCTCGGTGATTATGAAGGAGGAGGAGACTGGAGCAAGGTCTTGGAGAAGTATGCAGGGACCGATCTGAACAATTACTTCAGAGGCCTCGCAGACGGGAAGACGAGGACCGCGCTCAAACCGCAATATGTGGATAAGCTGCCTGCGATCCACAAAGGATCCGTGAGCGATCTGCTATCCAAAGTGGATGAGTCGAATAGACTCGATGAGGTCGCAGACCAACTATCCATATCGGGAGTACTCGACAGGGATATCTCGAAACTATCAGGCGGAGAGCTCCAGAGAGTGGCGATCGCCGCCACGTTGCTGAAGGATGCGGATGTGTACTTCTTCGACGAGCCTTCGTCATATCTGGACATCTATCAGCGGCTGAAGATCGCAAAGGTCATACAACAACTGAGTGAGACGAAACAGGTCATGGTCATCGAACATGACCTGGCGATTATCGATTTCCTAGCAGATCTTGTTCACATAATGTACGGTTCCGAGGGAGCATATGGAGTGATGGCTCACCCGAGAGCGGTCAGGACATCCATAAACGTCTACCTCGAAGGATACCTGAGAGAGGAGAACATACGATTCAGGGAGACCGAGATAAAGTTCGAGCGTAGGCCGCCCAGGAACGATTGGCAGACCGAGAGCCTTGTCGAATTCACAAACATAACGAAGCGGATCAAAGACTTCAGACTGAAAGTATCAGGCGGGACGATAAGGAAAGGCGAAGTGGTCGGAGCCGTCGGACCGAATGCAACCGGGAAGACCACATTCGTGAAGATATTGGCTGGAGAGATCGAACCGACATCTGGCGAAGTCATGGGAGAGGTCACCGTGAGTTACAAGCCCCAGTACATAAAGCCGGAATTCGAGGGGACGGTGAGACACATGCTCATGACGAACATTGGGAAGGATTTCGATTCAGGGTTCTTCCAGGCGGAAGTGGCGCATCCCCTCACGCTCAAATACCTTCTTGACAAGGAGGTGGGAACGCTGTCCGGCGGTGAACTGCAGAGGGTGGCCATCGCAGAATGCCTGGGCAAACAGGCGGACATTTATCTGATCGATGAACCGTCTGCATACCTCGATTCGGCCCAGAGGATGACGACCTCCAAGACCATACGGAGGGTCATAGAGAAGATGAGTAAATCCGCCGTGGTCGTCGACCATGATGTCTATATGATCGACCTGATCTCGGACTCGCTAATGGTGTTCACCGGAGAACCTTCCGTGAAGGGCGTCGCCGAAGGGCCATTCGCGATGAGGGAGGGCATGAATCGATTCCTCAAGGATGTGGACATCACTTTCAGACGTGACCAGGATTCCTCAAGGCCTAGGATAAACAAGAAGGATTCGAGGCTCGATAGGGAGCAGAAATCCAAGGGCGAATACTACTACGGCTGAGGTTCGGGTACTCTCTTCTGCTTCCTGAACCGGTATACGTACCATATCACCAGGACGATCAGACCGCTCACGATGAGATAATCCATTCCTCTGAACCAGCCTCCGATATCTTCCCAACTTGGACCAAGGACATATCCGACGTATGCAAGCATCGCGGTCCATGGTAGCGATCCGACGAAGCTGTAGAACACGAATTTCTTGAAATTCATCCTGGCGATCCCTGCAGGCAACGATATGAATGTGCGGATTATCGGCAGAAGTCTCGCGATGAATGTCGCTGCATCGCCATATTTCTCGAACCATCTGTCCGCCATGTCAAGATGCTTTTCGCGGATCAGGACGTATTTTCCGTATCGCAGTATGAACGGTCGTCCCGCGTACATGCCGAGATAATACGCAACGATGGAGCCCAATGTACAGCCGATCGCGCCTGCGAGACTCACGCCTATGAGTGTCATCGCGTTCCCGTCGAATCCGGGTTGCTCGGCCTGGTACACCAGATAGCCGGCGAAAGGCATCACGATCTCACTCGGGATCGGCATGCATGCGCTCTCGAGGGCCATCAGGAATATGATTCCAGGGTAGCCGAGCGTGGATATCATATCCAATATGAGACTAGTGCCCCATTCGATGATGCTCATCAACCTCGATAAGGCCAGGAATGATAAAAAGGATTAGGTGCGGCATCGTCCGGAGCGACAAGCATATTTGTAGTCCATGCGTTCTTCGACCGTACCATGAGGCCAGCAGACATACTGGGCAGCTACAGCGCCATGATGGGGCTCGGCCTCCTATTCGGATTGCTGCTAGGAGGTTTCCCTTGGCTCACCAAGGAGATCTCCATGGCATCTCTGGCGATCCTGATGACCCTCTCCCTATCCAGAGTACGGCTAGGGGAAACGAAGAGCAAGGAGCATGGCAAGGATGCGATCGTAGCACTCATTCTCAATTATGGCATGCTCACCGGTGTCATTCTGATCCTCGGCCGTATGTTCCCTGAGGATCTGTGGTGGGGATGGGTGCTTATGGCAGCCGCCCCCTCTGCGATATCCATCGTGCCTTTCACCACGATCTTCGGAGGCAAGACATCGAAGGCCCTGTTCTCGACTGCTGTGAACTATCTGAGCGCTCTTGCCCTCATGCCGTTGATCTCGCTGGCACTCATAGGTTCTGCAGTGTCGGTCAACGACCTCATAGTGTCATTACTATTCCTGATCGTTCTCCCCATGGTGGCATCCAGGTTCGTCATGCGGATCAGCATTGGCAAGTCCGTGACGACTCAGGCCATGAACATCCTCTTCGCCATCCTGATCTTCGCCGTCGCAGGAGCAAACAGGAATGCATTCGTAAGCGAGCCCTGGATAGTCATCGCCGTGGCCGCCGTCTCTATCATCAGAACATTCGGTACAGGATTGGGCATTGAATTCTCATTGAGGAAGCTCGGCGTTCCCAAAGAGACCCGAGTCACCCAGGTACTGTTTTCGAGCTACAAGAACCTGGGATTGACCGCGACCCTGGCGATCGCGCTGTTTGATCCGATAGTCGCTGTGCCAGCGACCATATGCATCGTATTCGAGGTCGTCTGGGTCATCTTCCTGCAGAGGTTCTACGAACGCGTCAAGGAGTGACGGAACCATTACGTGCGATGCTGGTTCTGACACTCATCCACAGATGCGACAGATAACGGGACCAAGTCTTCTCACCCGATGAAACGATCCAACGGTGGTATCCTATCGCAAACGAACCGACCACGGTCCCTATCAGGATCGCAGATTCGATGGGCGTGGAGTACTCGATGAATTCGTTTTGCAGCCAATCCATGAACACATGGATTCCCCAGAAGATTAGAGGCAGCATCAGCCTCCAACCAATAGAAAGGTATCCAACGATGAAGCCGCCGACGGGTTCATGGAGAAGTGATCTCCAAGGCAGACCGGATGCATCATCCCATGTCGGCCGCAGGATTGCTGACCATCCGTTGTCGCTCACGTATCTTGGAAGTGCGAACACGTGATCGATATCGATCACGACCCCGAAAGTCAGGGCTACGAACCACTCGTTCCGGTTGAGATGCAACAGCAGACCGATGAAGACACATACAGTAAGGTGGGTCGGCGTCAACATCTTCTGCTCTTCCTCGGGATTCCGTGTCAGGTGTCCCTGGATAGTAACGGCAGTGTGGATATGTCTCAGTTTCGGAGCTTTTACCGGCGTTATTAAACGGGTGAGTGCAGAGGGGCGGAATTATTAAGCGAATCAGAAATCTTATTAAAACGACCTGCCGTGTCACGCCTGGTCTCTGTGGCACACATACACCTTGAGGACGGCGCATTCTCACCGGAATGGGTGATCATATGGTCCGTAGTAGCTGGAGCTATGGTGGCTCTTGCACTCCTGGTCCTTCGCAAGGGCAAGGTCACTCCCAGAAAACTAGCAATCGCCGCCATGTGCACGTCTGTCGGATTTGCAGCGTTTCAGGTAAGCATCCCGATATTCGGAGGGATACATCTCAATCTGACGCCGTTGATAGGTATACTGGCCGGACCGGCTCTCGGCAGTCTGAGCGTACTCATCATCAACATATTCAGTGCCTCGATCGGACACGGAGGCTGGGGGATGGTGGGAGCAAACACCATCGTGAACATGACGGAAGTCTTGGTCGCGTACTACTTCTACCGTCTCGTCCGGTCCAAGCTCGACTTCAACAGATTCTTTTCGGGTCTCGGAGCGGCGATCTTCGCACTCTCCGTCAGTGCATTGGTCATCATCGGAATCGTCGCGGTCTCGGGACTTCAGGACTCCGAGCAGACAAAGGAAGAGGTCCTCGGGAATATGCTTCTCATCGCAGCCGCCAATATTGTGGCTGGCGTAATCGAAGGTGTCATAACCGGCTACGTTGTTTCGTTCATATCCAAGATCCGACCGGATCTGCTCTCAGATGCGGAGGGGAATGGCAGACAGGACCCAGATACTGCATCGGAAGACATAGACGCAGCGTCCGATTGAAGGCACCCGGAGATGAATGGATGTCTAGAAGATCGTATTCGAAGCACATCCCGGATTTCAGGCTCGTCACTCATTTTGGAGAGAGTGGCAACAGCATGATCCACTCGATGAGCCTTTGGACGAAAGCAGGGTTGCTCGCAATCGTCGTGTGTCTCGCTACAGTTTTGATCGACCCGATACTGATATCGATCCTATACATCACCTGTCTAGCATTCTACCTCGCCGCCAAGCTCCCATTCAAGGTTCTCCTCGGATGGTACACGCTCCCCGCGATGTTCGTTTTTACTCTCGCGATAATGTTCATATTCACAGAGCCCGGGGACGAGGTGATCGGGGTTGACCTATTCGGTTCTCACATACAAGTGACGGACAATGGCATCGTTCTGATGTACAAGTTGCTCATCAGGGCACTTGCAGTGGTCACGTTCTCTTTGGCGCTGTTCATGAGTTCTCGATACAGCCACATAGCATACCTGGCCCGCCGGATGATGCCCAGGACCCTGGCGACGGTCTTCCTTCTTTCCTACAGATTCCTGTTCGTCACATCCGATGAGGTCACCGATGTGATAGATGCGATACACTCGAGGAACGGCGGGTTGATCCGAGGGGTCTCGAGACAGACGAGGTTGTTCGCAGGGATATTCGGGCTCGCGTTCATCCACGCATTCGAGCGGGCGGAGAGGATAGCCAAAGCGATGGAATCGAGAGGGTTCACAGGAGACATGCCAGTAATGGAACACGCACCCAGACCTTCGGTCGCGGGAGTATCGGTCGTGACAGTAGGAGTTGTCGTCCTAGCAATCTCCGTCTACATCAGGTATTTCGATTCGAGCATGATATGGTGGTGAGTAGATGACTCAGGATACAAATTGTCCGATGTGTGATGAAGCGAGGGATTCGATTGTTCACGTAGATTGCGTCACACATCGATACGCAGATGGCACCGAAGGCATCCATGGGATGTGCTTCAGAGTATATCCAAAAGAGATTGTCGCACTGTGTGGACCGAACGGGGCGGGCAAATCGACACTCATAGAACATCTCAATGGGCTCATGATACCAAATGTAGGCAGAGTCAGCATATTCGGGAAAGAGATAGATCGGAAGAACCTCGTAGATATCAGGAGATTGGTGGGGTTGGTGTTCCAGAACGCAGACGCGCAGTTGTTCTCACCGACAGTCATCGAAGATGTCATGTTCGGACCACTCAACCAAGGCATGTCTCCGGAGGAATCCATGAAGATGGCAAAATGGGCCTTGGACGTCGTGGGAATGAAGGAGACGGATAAGGTCCCGCACTACCTGAGCGGAGGTCAGAAACGATTGGTGGCTATCGCCGGCATTCTTGCCATGCAGCCCAAGATACTCGTTGCCGACGAACCCACGGGAGACCTTGACCCATCCAACGCCAAGAGGATCGAGGAGATATTGAGATCTCTGCGCGATGAGCATGGGATCAGCGTTGTAGTTGCCCTCCATGACATAGACATGGCCGCTCGTCTGGCGGATAGGATATGCATAGTCAAGGACGGAGGTATCCTGGCTGAAGGGAAGCCCAGGGACATATTATACGACGAGAAGCTGCTCGAATCGGCAGGTCTGGTACTCCCGACGGTCGCGAGGATATTCAAGAGTCTGGGATTTGACAGCGGCGTCGATGAAAGACCACTCTCGATCGATGAGCTGATCACAATACTCTCGAAGAACCGATGATTCTCGAACCGACCTTGAATAAGAGATATATCGAAAAGGTTTGAAGGAAGTGGTTTTGCTCTTCAGAGCGGGTCTATAGCTCGTCGTCCGGTGGCGGGAGATCGTCATCATCGAACTCATCGGCGATCTCGTTTTCGGTGGGTGGTGATGCCTTTCCTTTTCCGCCCTTGCCCCGACTCATCAGAGCCGCGGCGACACCTATCACCACTGCAGCGGCCATCACTGCGAACGCCCACCAGTAGTCCGCGATGAAGGACATCGCGCTCGATTCGACTACAATCTCGACAGTGTCGGTGTCGGACAGGCCCTGAGCATCCGTGACCGTCAGGGTGATATTATATGTCCCTGCGATCTCGAACACGAATTCCTGCTCGACACCAGTCAGTATGACCGGGTCACCATCGTAATCGAAAGTCCATGTGTATGTGACGATCGCGTTGTCGTCAGTGGACCCCGATGCGTCGAGAGTCACGGTGGCGTCGACCTTGACTTTCTGATCCTCACCTGCATCAGCCACAGGCGGATCGTTCGCTATGGACACAAGAACCACGACAATGTCCGTATCGCTGAATCCTGCAGCATCGGTCACCGTCAGCGTGATGGTGAATTCACCCTCGTCTTCAAAGGTGTAGTCAACTGTCTCGCCTGTGAGTTCCTGAGCTGTTCCATCAGTGAACGTCCAAACATACTCCACTATGCCGACATTGTCGCTGGAATCAGATCCATCGAGGGTCACCGTATCGCCAGCTTCAACTCCCGTCGGGTCAGGGCCTGCATCAGCCACCGGGGGTTCATCATCGACCACTGTGATGACCACGATATCAGTGTCTTCCAGACCGGCTGCATCGGTGACCGTGAGGGTCACGGTGAATTCACCGGGTGCGGTGAACTCGTAATTCACTGTCTCACCCATCAGCTCGACCGAACCGTCGTCATCGAAGGTCCACACATACGAGACTATGGTGTCGGAATTGTCCGAAGAGTCTGAGCCATCCAACGTCACTTCAGTTCCGAATGATATTGTCTCATCTGACCCCGCATCAGCGACAGGGAGAGTCACATCCTCCACTGTGACAACGACGGTGTCTGGTTCTGATGCCTGCCCGATCGAATCAGTCACGATTAGCTCGACCGAATAAGCCCCAGGGTCGACGAATGTATAATTCGGCGACACACCATACATCGTGATATCGAGGGACAGGATGGTCCAGGTGTAGTTCTCAATGACGATCACGTCATCGGATGAGCCACTGCCGTTGAATATCGCGGGTTCGTCCTCATCCACCGTGAAATCAACACCGGCATTAGCGACTGGTATGGCATCGGGCGTAACAGTGATCACGAAGGTGTCGACATCCTCATGTCCTGCGCCATCAGTCACTGTCAGAGTCACGGTGTAATCGCCTATCGTATCGAATTCGTAGTCGACCGATATACCGGTCAGAGTCTGTGGAGACCCGACCGGGTCTTCGAACTCCCAGACATAGCTGACGATTCCGACATTGTCCGAGGACGCGGAGGCATTCAAGGACACGATTGTGTCGACGACTGCGGTGATATCGCCGTCTGAGCCCGCGACAGGCGGATCGTTGTCAACGGATGCAGTGGAGATATTATACCAGTAACGCTCGCCCCAGTCATTCGCCATGAACAGCATCGAGTAGCTCGTGCTCGGGACGAGGTAATCGTAGCGGAACTCTAAGCCGTCCACCGACCACTCGCCAACCAATGGGCCCGACACAACATCTATGGATGACATGTCCCAATCCATGCAGAGAATGGTTGCCTGAGGGCTGAAAGTGCCTTCTACATCACCCACTTCAGTGCTGGACCAGTTGCCGAACACAAACATGACATAGTCGCCGCTCACGATATCGAACATGGCATAGCCGGACTGCGTGGAAACGGTCGAGTTGCTATAGAAGCCGTATATGGACTGGTAGTCGTCTCCATAATAATTCATCAGGGAAGAAGCAGAGTATAGGTCGTCATTCCCTGTTCCACTCAGCCAACCAGCATCGGCACTGGCGTTCCAGGACAAATCCACTGCATACTGGTCACCTGCGACCGTGTATGGCAGAGTCGAGTAGGTGTTCAACGGGTCGTTAGACATACCCCACATACTCAACAGAGTGTAGTTCGTCCCTGTATCGTACATGCTGTAGTTCATGAAGAGCAGGAGCTGCATGGTCCTCAGATTGTAATCCTGAATATCATAGTGCAACAACTCAGGGTTGAACCAAGTCACATTCTCTGTTGGACTCTGAGTCGAGCTCCCATTCGGAGAATAATCGTCGGCATCAAGCAGGATGTTGAGTTCCAGGTCCAATGTGCCAGTCGCGTCCATGGTGTCAAAATATGGCGCGTGATCGCGGCCATGGGCGTATATGGACATCTCCAGTGGAGCCGTGTACATCTCGTAGTATCCGGTGCTGTTCGTCGTCGCGCGGTTATTGTAAAAGCTATCGGGTAGGTAGACAACAACTTCCGCATTCGATATGCCGTTATTGGATACACTGTCGTTCACCCAGCCGTGCAACAACACTGTCGACGGTATGTCCCATGGGAGCAGCTCGACATCGTGCACCGTCATTACATCCGAGAGGACCTCCACCGTGCTCTCGTTTGCCATATAGTCGTTGGCTCCAATCTGGACATAGTAGGTGCCGGAGACCAGAGACACATTGTAATAACCTGTGGAATTAGTATTGGACCAATCCTCGTAGTTGTCCGACCGCACGTAGATATAAGCGTCCGCGATGGGGTCGCCTGAGATCATATCGGTCACATTGCCAGTCAACCATGCATCAACTGGGTAGAGTTCGAAATCATGCCATAGCTCGTCCCCGAAGCTCACATCGATGACCTCATAGCCCCTGGAATAGCCTTGGACCTCGGTGAATAGTTGAAGGTAAGTTCCTTCGAATGCACGGAGTTCGTAGAATCCAGTCTCGTTGCTCATCGTACTGGATACGAAATGATCACCGTCGTAGAGTATCACACTGCTGAATGGCAGGGGATCGGTGGTGATGGCATCTGTGATATTGCCCCTAATGGTAGCAACTGTCGGCGTGAGCTCGACCGACATATCGAGATCAGCTCCTGCATCTACCAAGGTTCCCCATCCCATATAGGACGCGTATCCATATTTCTGGAACTGGATATCCATCGATCCGCTCGAAACGTTGATATCGAAGTATCCAGAAGCATCTGTAACTGTGTAGTTGAAGTAATCCTCATCCGCCATTTCATCGTAGATGTCCACAGAGATCATCACACCAGGAATGGGTGAGCTCGTGGTCGAGTCGGTGACGTACCCGTATAGGTGGGCATCATCATCGAATACCGGTGCTGTAACGGTGATGTTCAGCCAATACGACACTCCGTCCACGAGTGGATCAGTCGTATCGTTGCCGATCATTCCAATGCTGCCCTCGAGATCCATCAGGTAGACACCGCCGCCGGTCGTGCTCGGGATCACATGGACTTCGAAGTATCCGGCACCATCGACCGTTGTCATGTTACCGTAGTACGGCATGTTGTCTGACCCAGATGGATCGCTGGAGAAGGCGAAGATATTGCCATCAGTCACCGGGTCGTCCGCTTCGTCCAGGACAAAACCCTTGATCAGAACGGATGTCGCGATGGGCGATATGGCCTCGAGCGTGAAATCCCTCTGAACCGTCTCACCGGATTGAACCGATGTCTGGCTCATTGCGAAGTAATAATCCTCATGAGCGACGAAGACGACATAGTCATATCCACCCGTCAGGTTGATGTTATAGTATCCTGAGGAGTCGGTGAAGCTGTAGTTCACCTGTATTCCGTCTCCCATCATCAGCATGATTTTGACATAGGCGTCTTCGACAGGTGTGATCCCGTCAGATGTGACCAATCCTTCGACGGTCGCGTCATCCGGAAGCTCAACGGCTTGACTGTCAGACGGCAAGACCGCCATTCCTGCAACAAATGATGCGCACAATAACCACGCCAAGCCCAAACTCACGAGTCTATCTGTTCTCTTCATATCAAGAATCTCCTTTACAGCAAATAGCACTAACACTCTCACGCTCAACTGGGGGGGAAGAGCGTATTTCGACGAATTAGTAGGTGGTTAATCCATATAAATAGAATTTGCAGACAGTATATGATGTTGCATCCATGGCCAGCGGTCACCGCGACTGCGTCATGTTCGGGAGCACATTGATTTTCAATAGGCGTCAATCTTGTTGTGAGAATCGACCTTGATCAGGGGACAGGCTTCGTAATGGCAACTTCGAGGAGCATAATTTGGAGAGATTGGTCAAAGGATAGCTTCCAAGCAGCCAAGGAATCAGAGAAGCTCATACTGCTGGATCTCACGGCATCATGGTGTCATTGGTGCCATGTCATGGACGAAACCACCTATTCCGACCCTGACATCATCCTGAGGATACAGGAGAATTTCATCCCTGTCAGAGTCGATATAGACATGAGGCCTGACATTTCTGAGAGATACAATCGAGGAGGGTTCCCCACGACCGCGTTCCTATCATGCAAGGGTGAGAGCATCTGGGGAACGACCTACATCCCGCCAGAGGATATGCACAGGATCATGGATTCCATTCTGGCAGCCAAGAAGAATGGAGAGATAGAACGAGCGTTGGCAAAGGTGAGAATACCACATCTGGATATTCCCTCCAAGGGCAAGAAATCTGTCGGGGATGAGATCAAAGACAACCTTGACTCATTGTTCGAAGAGATATTGATAGCATACGACCATGAGCACGGAGGGTTCGGAGATGAACCGAAATTTCCGCATCCAGACGTAATCGAATTGATGGCAAGCAGATATACGCGCGAGAACAGCCAAGGCCTTGCAGCCATCATGAGACATACCCTGTTCGGCATCTCGGAAGGGCTGTATGATGAGATTGATGGCGGACTGTTCAGATATTCAGTTACTAGGGATTGGAAGATCCCGCATTATGAAAAGATGCTGGACACGAACTCCGGGTTCCTGAAGAATCTGATCCACGCGCACATCGTGCTCGGGGATGAACGCCTCCTCGAAATAGCCCAGGGTGTTGCGGACTACATGATATCGGTCCTGCAGGACGGCGACTCAGGTGGGTTCTTCGGGAGTCAGGACGCCCATGAGACCTACTATAGATCGGGGAAAGCTGACCGTCGAAAGCTCATACCACCGTCAATAGACAGGACGGTCTATGCGGGATGGAATGCGGATGCGAGCCATGCTCTCATCGATGCGGGCTCCAGGATAGGTAGGGATGATTGGATCGCTGCGGGCATTAAGGCATTCCAGTTCTCGATGAGAGAGCTATTGGACCCTGGATCGGACCTGGTCCGACACACACGATCACAGGAGCTATATCTATTCGAGGATCAGGTCTCCCACCTATCGTCGGTCAGAGCAAATCTGGAACTCTCTGGTAAGAAAGACCTCGTTGATCATGCGAATAGAGTGATAGGGAGCATCGATCGAGCATATGAGCATGCGGAGGGGGGTCGTGCAGACATCATCGTCGGTGATGATGTAATAGGCGACCTGAGGAGAGCCAACCGATCCCTGATATCCAATTCCAAATACGCATATGAGCTCGCCATGTTCAGCGGCCTGAGCGGTGATGAGAGACTCCTGCAGGAGGCACGAGACGTGCTAGGGACATTCGACCTGCGTCAGGTAGCCGCCCATGGTATCTTCAGCGCGTCGTACTTGACGGCGATGGATGTCGTCAGGAACGACCTTGTCCGCGTCGACCTACATCTGGATCCCGAGGTCGAGGCGCAGCATTCGGTGCTGTGGAAGGCGGCGAGGAGCGTTTTCGATCCGCGGATTGTGATAATGCCACATGATCAGACACATGGTCAAGAAGAATACGCAGTCATTTGCGGAGGGAACAACTGCTCCGATAAGATCGTCGAACGGGCGGCGTTGATGACGGTCTTATCAGAGGCGCTGTCAAGCCAAGTCTAAATATCTCAGACCATCATAACACCACAGGGTTGGGAAAATGGCTAAGAAGGCCAAACACATCACAAGAGGACTGTTATCGAGCGACGAACGTGTCGTGTTCGAATCTCGGCCGAGTGCTCTAAAATACATGATCTCGGCGACCATCGTGATCTTGATCGGACTACTAGCGCTAATGGTATTCCTCTGGCAATACTTGCCCAACGAACCAGAGTTGCCATACCTGCAAGAATACCTCGATGGCGAATATGGGCAGTACATCGAATGGGCTGCGCTGGGTATCTTCGTGCTCTCGCTCCTGTATTTCTTCATAAAATGGTTCAGATGGGGAAGCACAATCTACGCGGTGACAGATGAACGGCTCATAACACAGAAGGGCATCCTGAACAAGAGCTACGACGACATCCCGCTCGGGATGATCACCAAGGTGGACATATCCCAATCGGTCGGCAAGAGAATACTCCGCTATGGCACGATCTACTTCAGCACCCAGAGTACACAGGGGAGGAAAGGTTCGGTCGTCTGGGAGGCGGTGCCCAATCCGCTGGGAGTCCGCAGGAAACTCCAGGAAGTAATGGACATACGGGTGAAGCCAAAGGAATGAGCACTCGCACCTTAACCGTTCTGGAAAAGTAAGCACGCTCGTGGGCCCATACCGCAAACACAATTAGTAGGCTTGCTGATTGTAGTTGATGAGGAAGTGGTGTTCTTGGGCGTGAATGATGTCCCGAGGGATGAGCCAGGAAGAGTTTTCGTACTGTGCAATGAGGCGATAGTCAGGGCCGCCATAGAAGCGGACGTGAAGGTCGTATCCGCATATCCTGGATCACCCACCACCGAGATTCTTGACACGTTCTCATCAGTCGCTCCGAAATTCGATTACAGGATGGAGATCTCAGTCAACGAGAAGGTCGCCCTAGAGACATGTGCGGGTGCGTCCATGGCAGGATTGCGGTCGATGACCAGCATGAAGAGCGTGGGGCTGAACGTTGCCTCGGATGCATTCTATTCGCTCTCGTACACTGGCGTTATTGGAGGTATGGTGATCGTTGTAGCTGACGACCCCACCGCGCACTCGTCCCAATCCGAGCAGGATGGGCGGTACTTCGCTATGAGCTCGTACATACCAATGATCGAGCCGTCCGACCCGCAGGAGGCCATGAGCATGGTCAAGTCGGCTTTCGAGCTGTCCGAGAGACACGGAGTTCCTGTCATCATCAGAACCACTACAAGAGTCAGTCATCAGAGCGGCATGGCGGACTTCGGCAAGATCGAGCGGAAGTCGTTTGCCAAGCTCGCTTGGGACCACCATCCTGGGAGATTTGTCACCGTCGCTGAGACCGCTCGGACATTCAAGCTCGCATTGTTGGAGAGGACAAGAAAGATGGAGGAAGAGTTTGACAAGTCACCGCTCAATATCATCAAGGAGACCGGCTCAGACTTTGGAATAATCACATCCGGAGCGGGATACAATTACGCGGTGGATGCGTGCAGTATACTGGGACTCACACCATCGATCCTCAAGCTTGGTACGACCTATCCGATCCCGAGGAAACTCATAGCTGGATTCTTGAAGAGACTAAAGACGGTAGTGATAGTCGAGGAACTCTCGCCGTACCTCGAATTGCATGTAGAGTCGATTGCGAGGGAAGCGAATCCGACCATAGCGATCCATGGGAAGAGGAATGGCATCTTCAGCGAGGCTTTCGAATACAACACAAACATCGTGGTCGATGGCATTGCCACGACATTTGGTGTGCAGAAAACGATCAACTACTCAGCTATCCTTGACAAGGCGAAGGAGCTCAAGAATGGGCTGCCGAACAGGTATCCGACCTTCTGTCCCGGTTGCCCGCACAGGGCTTCATTGTACGCATTGAGGCAGGCTCTGAAAGGGGTCAAACACGTCGTGGCAACGGACATAGGTTGCTATTCATTGAGCATACTCGAACCTGTGAACTATGGAGATACACTGCTATGCATGGGTGCGTGCATAGGGGTCGCCTCTGGGATCCAATATGCCGTGAACGAGAAGGTGGTGGCGATCATTGGTGATTCCACATTCTATCATGCAGGCATTCCTGGATTGATCAATGCAGTGCATCACGGAGACGATTTCACGCTGATCATACTCGACAATGAAGTCACCGCCATGACGGGACAGCAGCCAAACCCGGGCTCGGATGTTGGTGCCGGTGGAAGACCCTCGAAGCCCATGATCCTAGAGAATGTCATCGGAGGGTTGGGCTTGGAAGACATCACTATCGTCGACCCATATGATCTCAAGAACGCGGTGGTCGCGATGAAGGACGCACTGACGCGAAAGGGTCCAAATGTCATAATATCGAGGAGGGCATGCGCGCTTCATTCGGACAGGCAGAAGCGCAGGAAGGGTGAGGTGATAAGGTCCAACGAGGTCGCGAAGGAGATATGCAAGAAGCCTTACACTTGCATACGCAACTTCGATTGCCCGGCGATTTCTATAAATGACAATGACAGAAAAGCGGAGATCTCTGAAGAACTCTGCGATAGATGCGATGTATGCGCGAAGATCTGTCCTTTTGCATCGATACATTTGAGGGAGGTGGAATGATGGAGAAGGGAGTGTTCAGCATTTACATGGCCGGCGTTGGGGGGCAAGGTCTGGTGCTTCTTTCAAACGTCATAGGGTCAGCTTGCGCGAAAGCCGGGATCCGCGCCCTGACAGGAGAGCAGCATGGTCTCTCGCAGAGGAGCGGTTCCATCAACGTGCATATGAGGATAGGTCAGAATATCCGATCCCCCCTCATACCTATAGGAGGAGCCGATGTTCTGCTATCCCTGGAAGCTTTGGAAGCGCTTAGATACGTCGAGTATCTACAACAGGGAGGGGTGGTATTGATGAACTCCCGCATACAGCATCCCATCGCCGAGACCGCTCTGCATGTCAAGGACAAGAGCGCCACATATTTTTCAGTGGATGAAGTCAGAAATCGCCTCAGTCAGGTGACTGATAAGATTGCGATCATCGATGCACTGGCTCTCGGACGTGATGCCGGCAACCCGATGACCGAGAATATAATCATGCTCGGAGCACTGAGCGTCATAGAGGCTTTCCCAGTACCTGAGAAATCAATCAGGGAGTCCATCGCTGAGAACGTTCCAAAGAAAGCAGTCGATGCTAATCTCAAAGCATTCGAGCAAGGCAAGGGACATGCGTACGAGCATCTATGCAATGTGATTAAGTGCAGGAAATGAATTTCGGATGTGATCATATGAAGAAGGCAAGATTCGTCAGAGTCGATGTATTCTCCAAGAAGCCCTTTGGCGGCAACCCGCTCGCAGTATTCCCTGACGGGAAAGGATTGACGGACCGGGAGATGCAGTCTCTCGCGAAAGAGATGAATCTCTCCGAGACCACTTTCGTCCTTCCGCCCACCAAGGGGTCTGGAGCTGATTTTCGAGTCAGGATATTCACACCTGATATGGAAGTGCCTTATGCCGGGCATCCTACCATCGGGACCTTCTTCGTTCTGGCGATGGAAGGCAGGATCAAGATTAATGCTCCAGTGACCAGAGCTATGATGGAAGTCAAGGCGGGTGTCCTGCCAGTAGAAATCCATTCGAAATCCGGAAAGATATCGAAGGTGGTCACATTCCAGAATAAGCCAGTGTTTGGAAAGCCGTTCGAGGATGTAGAGGGGGTGGCAGAAGCTCTCACCCTCAAGACATCAGATTTTGATACGAAGAGAATGCCAATCCAATTGGTGTCTACTGGTTTGCCGTGGCTGATCGCACCCGTCAGGACCCTGAAGGCGGTTGAGACGGCGTCAGGGAACGCCTCCGCGTTCCCCAGGGTTGTAGACAAACTGCCAAAGGATGTATTGGACATATACGTGACATGCATGGAGACAGTGGAGAAGAATTCTACGACCCATTCGAGAGGGTTCTCACTGTGCGCGAAGAATATTGTTGAGGACCCCGCGACCGGAAGCGCGAGTGGTTGTTTGGGAGCATATCTTGTCCACAACAGATTGGTGGATGTGAAGAACTCGGTCAGGATGATCAATGAACAAGGGTACGAGATAGGGCGACCGAGCAAGATCGCGATCGAAGTGTCCACAGACAACGACGGGGAAATCGACAGCGTCAGCGTCGGTGGCTCTGTCGTCCACATGATGGATGGACAGGCCTATCTGTGAGACTTCACTCTTTGAACTTGGGGAGTTCGACCCGGAATACCGCGCCTTTCGTATGATCCCCCGCGACTCTGTCCTCTGCCCAGACACGACCGCCGTATTTCGATGTCAGAGTCTTGACCAGATATAGCCCCAGGCCGGACCCTTTCTTCGTAGGCGCGCGACTGAACCTCTGAAAGATCTCCTGCTTGAGATCGTCCGGGACGCCTCTTCCCCTGTCGGTCACGGATACCACTATTCGATCGACCCCTTCATCCTCGGAGGGCGTCATCGATACCTCTATCTCGACCGGGTCGTTAGAATCGTATTTGACAGCGTTCGTGAGTACGTTCACGAATAACTCACGTATCAGCTCATCCGCCTTGACATAGCACGGGCCAGCACTCATGTTCTTCTTGAAGACGATCTTCCGGTTCAGATAATATTGCTCCACGCTATGGATCGATTCAAGGAGCACCTTCCCGAGATCGATCTTTGCGAGTTTGCTATCGCTCCAAGTGATCCGAGACATTGTCCGAACATCGGCTGCCAGCTTGCTGATGTTCATCACTTGGTCCACGATCTTGTCGATATATACTTCCTGATCAGGCGAGGCCATGGTCGATTTCAGTATGTCCAAATAGCCCAATATGGCCTGATTGAAGTTCTTGATATCGTGCGACAACAGGTCAGTATAGAATTCTGCGTTCCTTCTGCTAACGATATGGCCCTGGACCATGTGAGCGTTCTCCAGCGAAATACCCACCAGACTGGCGAATATCTCGATGATCTCGATGGTCTCCCTGTCTGGGATCCGGTCGTCTCTTGGTTTGAGGATCTCGAGATATGCCACAGTCTTGCCCTGGCTGTCGAATATCAGCGTGTCGAGGTAATCTAACTCGTGCCAATATTCCTTTGACTTCCTCGGAAGTCTGAGAAGATCCGGTTCAGGATAGTATATCATCTCCCAAGGTTCGAGACGGACGCTCTCGGCGGGAACATAGTAGGTCATCCGACCGACCTTCTTGCACCATAGTACCGATGAGTCAAGGCTCCGATGCAGATCCATTTCTGAGATCGTCTCTATCCGATCACTTGGGTAGCTCGTCTTCTTGATAGCCTCGGCTCGTTCCACGTCAAACCCGTAGACGGCCCTCACGTCGAATTGCTGTCCATCCTCGCCCCTGAGCGCCAGCACCATCCTCTTTATGCCAACCAGGTGTGCGAGGGTCTTGAGGATATCCTCCAGCATCTCGTCGATGTCTCGGAGGTATAGGATGTTAGATGTGATATCGAATATCCTCGACATCTGTTCCGTCCTCAGACTACTCAGCCTCAGAGCGACCTCTTTTTCATGAGATAGTCTCGCGTTCTCGATGGCAACCTCTGCCAACGATGCGAACACCTCGATAATCTCGATCGTGTCGGAGTCGGGGATGCGCCCATCTTTCGGGGCAGCTGGATATATCACGCCGACCACTCGACCAGTAGAATCATAGAGAGCAAATGGCAATGAGTCACCATCGCGGAATTCTCCTTCCTCGCGAGGTTTCTTTGATCCCTCGAACTCGTGAGGATTGACGAAATATTCGAGGTTTCGTTTCGGCACATCCTCCATGGGTATGAAGAAGGTCGTCCTCCCGATCTTACGACTCTCGCGCAAGTCCTCGAGGATGACATCTGTTGGTATCGTCCTTGCCAAGGTCCGTTTCACAGTCTGCTCAGGATATCCATAGAGAGCCACCCACTTGAACGCGGCTATTCCCTCATCGTAGATCACGAGCGTTACTTTTTGGAAGTCGAACAGCGACGCGACCGAGGATAGGACCATCTCCGATACCTTCCGAAGGTCCCGTTCAGATACGACCGAGGATGCTATGTTCAGGATGTCCTCCAACATGTCGGTCCTTCGGACCATCCTGTCGGAATCCCGGACGATGGATACTCGTTCTCGCCCGCGCTCCAGCTCCAATCCGAACATCTGGAGCAGGAGCTGTGCAGCGTCCACATCATCGCGGCAGGGTAACGGTTCGCCATCCTCACCACAGGATACTAAATGCACAACCGGTTTCCCCGTTCTGCTCTCAACGATGATGCCCAGGAGATCTCCTTTGGACCAAACGGGACAGGGTGCGTCGTTCTCCCTGGAGGAACTCTCTTGGATATCCGCGGATCTTGAAAAATAGCCATTGGAACAGAACAGATTCGAATCGACAAAGAGGGACCGGTACCTCTCGGACAGGTCGCCATCGATGCCTGCGAACTCATCTCCCACCGCACATATCTTCCATTCGGTATGTGGTTCCGATGATTCATGGTCTTCGAACCATAACACTGCACTCTTTAAACCGAGGAGCGATCTCAGAGAAATAATCATTCTCTCGACAAGGACTGTCGGGTCACTTTCCGATGTGATCGCGGCCAGGATCGATCGAAAATGAGGCATTATTCGACCATCACCCAATGCATCGCCCACTGATGTCCCCGTAGATGCTCTCCCGTTCTGTCTCACTTCACCATCCACTCTAGAACCAACCCAAACACATGATCAAATCAATCGAGCCAACAATGACTCGGGATGTATGGCTGCAATCGCATTATCTGGTATTTGAATTCCGCTGTGCAATTGTACTGTTATTTGAGGTCGGGTCAGTGTGCCCTAGTCGACCATCGAGATGATTCGTCCGCGGACGCCCTTCGGCACAACCGTTAACTACTCGAAACGCGGGATTACATCTGGTGGTCAACTGTGGGAGACATGAAAGAAGTGATTGCGGCTGCAATCGAGTTCGAGAGGTTCGGAGCGGAGTACTACATGAGGTTCCATGACCTCGTGAACGGCAAGGAGGCGAAGAGCCTGATGAAGAGTCTCGCATCCGATGAGAGCGAACATGCGGCTATCCTGAGCAGGGAACTCCAGGTGCTCGGCGGCTCTCACAAGAAGAGTTCAAAAGAAGAGGTGGAGAAGGGTCTTGCCGAGATATTCCCCAATGATACGAGGGAGGGTGATCTGGGGATCAAGGACGCAGTCTCTGCTATAAAGCTGGGTATGAAGACGGAGGAGCGCTCCATAGAATTCTATTCCAGGAATGCCTCGATTGCTGCAGTCGGGCTCAAGGGCATATTCCTTAAGCTCGAAAGCATGGAGAGAGAGCATCTGAGGATCCTTCAAGAGAATCTCGAACAGCTCGAGAACAGCGGCGCCTGGTACGGCTATGTGCCTATACTCGAAGGGTGAAGGCGAAAACGCCGGCCCTTCGATGCCAACATTTTTGAGCCACCGGCATAATCACGACACTCTGAGAAGGGAGAGCAGTTGGCCAAAGTAAAACCGTTCGGAGCGTATCACTACAACATATCCAGGTTCGGAAAAGATGTGACGAGGTTCGTGGCACCGCCTTACGATGTGATAGATGGTGTCCTCGAGAAGTCACTGAAGGACGATCGACTCAATATAACCCATATCACACTGGGCAATGAGGATGACTCGTACGAGGTCGCCGCGAGGCGGATGTGCAGATGGCTGCACGATGAGGTCCTCGTTCACGAAAAAGTAGATTCGTTCTATGTCTATGAGCAGACTTTTCAATCTCCGGATAAGACTCCGAGGGTAAGATCCGGCATCATAGGCCTTGTGAAACTGGAGGATTTCTCCACCGGGATGGTCCTGCCACATGAACGAACGATCCCTAAACACAAGGCGGACAGGATGGAACTGCTGTCAGCGGTCAAAGGGAACACCGAGCAGATCTTCATGCTCTACGACGATCCGAGCGGGAAGATAGAGGAGATGCTGCAGTCCGTGAGGAAGAGAGAGGAGCTGCTAAGGTTCCTCGATAGCGAAGGAGTACACCACAGGATAATACGCATAGCTGAGAGGGATCTCATCGAGAAGATCTCATCCGCGATGGCTCCCCTGAAGTTGCTCATCGCAGACGGCCACCACAGATACGAGACTTCCCTGGAATACAGGGACCGGATGCGTGCAAAGAACGGCCACACCGACGAGGAGAAGCCTTACGATTTTGTGATGGCGACAATGGTCAGCTTCCGGAACCCGGGGCTCGTGATATACTCTACACATCGGATCGTTTCAGGAGTTGACAAGGGCACACTCGACTCATTACAGAAATCCCTCCGCGAGGATTTCGATATGATTACAGTAGATAGCCCAGAAAGCCTGGCGGACCAGATTAGCCAAGGCCCTGACGGCTCGATAGGTGTATGGATACCGAGTATGTCCCTGACGCAGATCGCCAAGCCCAAGGGAGACCTCCCAAAGGACCAAATGGAGAGATTATCCGTGCAGATATTACAGGAGAATGTCCTGAAGAAGAGACTCGGCTTCACGCAGGAGATGCTCGACAAGAAGGTCAACATCGATTACATCAAGGGTACAGACACGGTCATGAAGATCATGTCGGAAGGGGAGCATGAGATTTGCTTCTTCGTCAAACCGCCTTCGGCGGATCAAGTGCTCGCGGTCGCTGAAACGGGCCGAAAGATGCCCCAGAAATCGACCTATTTCTTCCCGAAGATATGGTCCGGCACTCTGATATATCTGCAATAGCCAGACATACCCCCGTCGAAACAGTAAATAGAGACATCACCATACCGAGGCGGGACGCTCATGAAGTACGATGTCGGCATTCTCAACGGGCAAATAGTGGATGGAGCCGGGAACCCCTGGTACAAGGGAGATATCGGCATATCCGGAAAGACCATCAAGAAGATCGGCAAGATCGACCGCAAGGACTGCGAGCGCACGATAAACGCGAAGCAGATGTACGTGTGCCCGGGATTCATGGACATCCACACTCACTCCGACCTCACAGCGCTGGTTTTCCCAGGCTGCGACAGCACTCTGAGGCAAGGCGTCACCACACATCTGATAGGCAACTGCGGGCTGTCCGTAGCGCCCTTGAGGGAACCAAATGTCGACCTCATGATGACGTACTGGGGAGAATGGGCAGGAACCGGAAAGAAACCGAAATGGAGAACCTTCAAGCAGTACCTGAAGGAGTTCGACAGGAAAGGCATCGGACACA
This sequence comes from Thermoplasmatota archaeon, assembly GCA_018818785.1. Taxonomy (GTDB): domain Archaea; phylum Thermoplasmatota; class Thermoplasmata; order UBA10834; family UBA10834; genus UBA9653. The sequence continues at coordinate 198,714 of JAHIRF010000006.1, forward strand.
ACATAGCCGCACTTGTAGGCCATGGTGCGATCAGGACCGCGGCGATGGGAGCGGACATGGGCGACCCTACACCGAAGGAACTGAGACTCATGAAGGAGCTCGTGGACGAGGCGATGAGCGCTGGAGCCTTCGGGATGTCGACTGGGCTCGTCTATCCTCCAAGCTGCTTCGGCAAGACTCCCGAGATAATCGAACTATGCAAGGTGGTCGCTAAGTACGGAGGCATGTACACATCCCATATACGAGGGGAGAGAGAGACCATAGCCGAGGCAATCAAAGAAGCCATCCTCATAGGCGAGAAGAGCGGAACGAGGGTCGAGATATCCCACAACTGTCCGAAATACGGCGCATGGGGAAGGACTGGCGAGACGCTAGGACTCGTGGAAGAGGCCATGGAGAGAGGACTCGACGTCACGATCGACAACGACATGCACACCGACCTGGCGCCTAGACTGAGTGGTGCGCTCCCGCAATACCTACACGAAATGGACAAGCCCGACCTTCTCGCTCATGTAGATGAGAAGGATAACAGAAAGAGGATCAAGAAGGAGATCATCGAAGACAAACTCCCGGCGTTCGGACCGTGCGGCCTCATGAAACACGGGAAGTTCGACAGGATATTCATCATGCACTGTCCCGGCCAGGAACCGCTGGTTGGCAAGACCATCGAGCAGGTGGCGAAGATGAGGGGGGATGACCCGTTCGACACTTATTTCGACATCATGATCGAGAGCAAGGACGAGGCGATCGCGATCTTCGATTACATCAGCGAGGATGATGTTAGGACGCTCATGTCCCACCCGCTGATGATGATATCATCAGATTGCGCGACATGGTCCGTGAAGGGGCCGCTGACGGACCCTCCACCGTACATGCCCTGTGCGTTCGGCGAGTATCCAGGCATACTGGAGAGGTTCGTCAGGGACGACAGGGTCCTGACCATGCAGGATGCGATTCGGAAGATGACGAGCTTTCCGGCACAGAAGATGGGACTTCTTGATAGAGGGCTTCTGAGACCTGGCATGCGAGCCGATATCGCCATCATAGACCTGCCGAACGTGAAGGACAAGGCGACCAACCGATGGCCACATAAGCATCCGTTCGAGAACTACCCGCATCAGTATCCAGATGGCATACCATACGTCCTCGTGAACGGAAAGATCGCGGTGGACAACGGTCGTCAGATGAAGGTCAAGGCCGGAGAGGTACTCAGACACCGATGGCCTTGAGGATCAGAGTTCGTATCTCCTGTACTCGCCAGTGCATGGGTTCCCAGAGCATATCCATGCCACATTGTGCGTCAGATCCAGGACCGTCGAGAAGACGGTCGAAGTCTGCTCGGCCTCGCATAGCGATGGATCGGCATGACGACAGATCGATTCGGGGTATCCTACATGGTCGGAGAAGATCTCCTTGAAAGTCGATACCTCCACCTGCCCGAGGTGCTTCTTGAAGAGCTTCTTCGCGCGATTGTAGCGTATGATGGATGAGATGCGCGTGTGCATGTCGCTCTCGTACTTCCACATGCGCGGAGACAGATAGTGGTTCGCATGGACCAGGTATCCATCCTCCGCGTAGATGGCGTCGAAGGTGGTAGCGGATCCTTCCATGCTGTATATCTCACCGTTGTGGTCGCAGACGATATTGTTGAAGCTCGAGCTCCGTCCTACGGGCACGGCGAACCTAAGGGCATCGTAAAGGCCTCTCGCGCTGAGGACCTTGCGGACCGCGAACATCTTCGGGATGCCCGACCTAGAATCGTTCTGAACCAATGCGTTCCCAGTCAGACTTATCCCTGCTGCATTCAGACCAATCGTTAGGAGTATGCCTCCGTAGCTCACGCCGATGAACCCAGGTTCGCCTGATGGCTTCACACGGACTATCGCGAGGTCCTCGAAATTATATGGTTCGACATCCTCGTTGTGTGCGGCGAACACCAAATCGTTCTTGGTCCATTGGGCGTTGACCGCGATGTCTGTGCAGCCTTTTCCGATTCCGGTAAGGTCGCAGACGTCCGCGTAGAATTCATCGAATGATAGGCCCGCACCATCGGCATAACCCTCCAACTCCTCGACGTACTCGGGGAAGAACTCTCTGCTGAGCGGAAGGGTCTTCTTGGCGGCAGAGACGGCCTTGGCCATTGTCATCCCGGGCCTTCGGCCCACATCAGCCTTGAACCTCTTATGGATCCTCATGGCCTGATCCCTGCATTGCTTGCCGAGGGATACTCCGACCTGATAGTGACTGCCCGATGCTGCGACTTCCCTGATACCTTTGGTCTCGCGATTCCTTACCATCCTCAATCCCCCGGCTCACGTTGTTGCAGATGTCCAGAATGACATCGCATATCAAAAGACTTCTCAATGAGGAGAACCACTCGATACAATGATGCACATTCTGAATCGCAAAGGTTTATTGTCACGCTTGCTCGTGCTCTCATTGATGCCCAAGATAGAACTCGAGTACCGGTGCAAGAAGTGCGGCAATGCATACCCTGCAACGATCAATTATTCTGGCAACGTCAAGGACATAGACTCGGACGATAACCAATCCCGATGCCCGTTCTGCGGCGAATGGAATTGCGCCAGTCCGGAAGACGTCCGAAAAGCGATTTCCTGACATGACGGAGCTCATGCACGACCAAGTGCGTCAAGGCCCAGAAAACATGTGAGATTTTGCGGTGTGAGCGCTTGTTCACCGCGCAAATGCCTCTTCGATATCTGACATAAATGCCATGAGCCTGTTTACTTAATATACCCAGCGCTTCGAAATAATGTCGGGGAAAGTTCATATATTTTGGAAGGCCTTAGCAGTGATTAGTTTTCCCCCTATGGAGTGGGACAAAACGGAGGATGAGAGAGGCATGATAAATAGAGCAATACTAGCGGGCTTTGCAGTGCTGCTAACCGTAATGTCTGCTTTTGCGTTTTTACCGGCAAAAGCGGTTTCGGCAGCAGCAAATGAAGACGTGTTGTATATTGCTATGCAGCAGGATATTCCTGACTTCAACAATTACAACCTCGGTACCAACAGCGTGTGGAAGGCTCACGTGATAAACAACTGTTTTGAAGGCCTTTCGGCCACTGACTTCGACTTGAATACGATCAAGTTGTTAGCAGAGGATTGGACTTTTGACGAGGTCGCCCTTACCGTGGATGTCACTATCCGACAGGGAGTGAAGTTCCACGACGGCACTACGATGACCTCAGCGGACGTCTACTTCTCGTATCTGATGGCGAGAGATGGAACGACCTACGCTGACAGGATCATCCAGGCATTCGACCAGAACGACGACGATGTGGTGAACGAGACCGAGATGAAGGAGGGTCTGATCGTAGACGAGGACGATGAATATCATGTGACATTCGTGATGGCCAAGCAGTACGGCCAGTTCTTCACGAGCACATTATCAGTACCCATAGTTCCGAAGCACATATGGGAAGACCATGTAGACGCTGACTCTAAGGTGGATATCACATGGGGAAACGACGTTGCTGCGACCATCGGAACTGGACCATGGAAGTATGATAGCGGAGTCTCCAACTCGTACAGAGTTGTCAAGACCTTCGACGACTACTGGGGGAAGGACTTCGTGACCCCGGCGGGCATGCCGACCTTCCCGAGAGTCCTTGATACGTTGTACTTCAAGATTTACAGCAACTTGGACACCGCGATTCTAGCACTCCAAGGAGGCGATGTCGACTACATCGCATGGACCGTGACCTCAGGTCGTGTTCCAGCTCTCCAGAGCGACCCGAACATCGGTCTCGAGTACATGTCTGATTCAGGGTACTTCTACCTGGCGTTCAACATGAAGAAAGAGCCGATGAACAACCTGACCTTCAGGAAGGCTGTTTCCCATATGATCGACAAGAACCAGATCGTCGATATTTACATGGGTGGATTCGGTCAGGCTGGTTCTGCAGCCGTCTCGCCGTTCTTCGGTGAATGGTACAACCCAGCGGTCGAGAAGTATCCCTTTGACATAGCACTTGCCGAGGAGATGCTCGACGATGCCGGATATATCGATGTCAACGGCGATGGCTGGAGGGAGCTGCCTGGTGGCGACCTGATGGACAAGATAACCTTGCTCTGCCCACCTGCGGACTACGACCCCGTCAGGATAAGAGCGGGACAGATGATAGCGACCAACATGAGATTGGCAGGTATCAACGTCGAGGCGAAGGCAATCGATTTCAACACACTCGTTGCCAAGCTGACCGCGTTCGACTACCAGATGCTTGAACTTGGTTGGACCTTCACGGGCTACACGGAATGTGTCAGCGTCCTGTTCGACATATACAGCCCGACTGCGGGATCGAACTCGTGGGGATTCTGGTCAGACGCCAACCCGAACCCATGGTATTCTTCGCTCGGCGGTGTGAGCACGCTCGCTGACGAAACGACCCAGGCCATGGCGGATGATTTCGTCGACCTTGAGGACCAAGCGAGAGAGACTTTCGATATAGCGGATCAGATTGACTATGTCAAGCAGGGGCAGGCGATCGTAGCCGATGCGGTCGTGTGTAACGTCCTGTACTACAGGGTGAACGTCGAGGCGCACAACAAGATATACACCAACTGGACGGTGTTCGACGGCACGCTCATCAACCCCTTCTGCTTCGCGGTGCTCGAGTATTCGGGCACAGGCGGAACGACTGGCGGAGGAGCTGTCACAACAGGCCTTGACGCAGGACTCACGATGGCAGAGAAGGTGGCCTGTGATGATAGCGTCAATGCCTACGTGCTCGCAATAGATGACATGGGAGAGCCGATCGCGGGTGCGACTGTTGCGGTAGAAGCGACCAACGGAGTGGCGACAGTATCACCAGCATCGGGAACCACTTCTGCCAGCGGGGTGTTCGAGTTCACCGTGACTGGAACGGCTTCCGGTATTGCCACGGTATGGGCGAATGTGACAAGTGAGGCCTTGACAGCTAGCGATTTCTCGAGCTTGCTGGTCACATCACTTGGCGGCATCGGAGCTTCGATGATGCCAGCCAAGACCGTCCTCGAGACAGGAGAAAGCATGGATGTTGATGTCCTAGTGACCGATGTGAACGGAGACCCAGTGGAGGGCGCCACCGTCACTATCGATCCGTACCTGCTCGGTTATGGTTCGATCGATCCCACCACGGATGTTACGGGTGCTGATGGAATGGTCACCCTTGTGTATACTGCACCGGAGGATGTCATTCAGAACCAGCATCAGATCGTGACCCTTGCAGCTTCGGTGAGCCATGAGAAATATACGCTGACCAATCTGGCCACGAGCACCATATTGGTATACAACCCAGCAGCACCGATATGGCACATGACCACGATCGATTCGGTGTCCACAACGGCTCTGAGCCAAGCATCACCGACCGCGACCATAACGGTCATGGCGATGGATGTGGACGGAGATCCGATCGAGGGCGAGATTCTAGGCATTACCTACACTAACGACTCGCTCGTAGACACCCCGGAAACCGATTTGGTAACGGATGCATCAGGCATGGCGACTTTCGATGTGACCTTCGATGATATCGGAACCGATGCGGCTCTGATGGTCACGATAGGCAACCGTTCGTTGGCCAATTCGATCATGGACTCCGTGACACTGACATATTCCGATACGGGTGCGTTAACGGATATGTATGGTGGATATGTGGAATACGCGACACCAAAGTTCGTCGATGTGTGGGGCACAATCGATGTGACCATCAATGTCTTCGACAGCCAGGGCAACCCTGCAGATGGGGTCACGGGTAGCGTCGTGGTCGCCGCGACCGCCAATGGTCAGTTGACCGACTGGTCCGGAACCGAATACAACTCCCTGTTCGACTATGTGGGTATCAACATCGTGACAGATGGAGATGGCCAGAACATCGTCACTGCAGGATCGTACTCCGCACCGGAGTACCTTGAAGGGTGGTTCTGGAACGATGTCACTGAGGAATATGATATCCCCTTGGACATAGTGGGTGTCGAGATAGCCGGAGGAGTCTATGAAATGACCATAGAAGGTGTGGATTTGGCCCACTTGGACCTTGCGATGGACCTGTTCATGGTGCCAGACTCGACAGCGGACTACAACTGGGACACCTTCAACCACGACATATATGGTCAGACGACGATTGCAGGCCACTACGGCTACGGAAGGGCCATGAGCTTCACGACCGTCACATACGAGGTCGATAAGCCCGTCCTGCAGGCCAAGGCATCGGAGTTCGACATGTCGCCGGTGACTGTGATTGCGTATGATGAGAACGGCGTCGTGATAGATGGAGCCGAGATCGCCATCTACGAGATAGGCGGCCCGATCCCCGAGCTGCCCTATAGCGACTACAATGTATCTGACGATGGAGTCAAGATGACCCCGGCCACCGGAGAGGTTACAATGAACCTTACCGCAGCTGCATACGATACAGTCAGTGAAGGATACGATGCAGTCGTGACGAAGACGAACCCCGAGGTATACATTGCGGCCTATGTCGACGGATCGATGACATTGGCGAGTCAGACACAGTTGGTCATTCAGCCGCTCAGAGAGTCTGTATATGTCACGCCGACCCAGATCGTCGATGTGAGGATGATCGGCGACGATGTGTACGCGACCGTCGAAGTGCTGGATGCCACCGGAGCACCATATGCGGACCTCCCGGTCAGCATCGGTGTTAGTACGGGAACGGCAGTCACTCCGACAGTTGTCACCGACGCAGATGGTATGGCTACCTTCGTGATAGACACCTCAGGGATTGCCAATGCTGAGGCCGCACTCATCGCAGCTGGAATAACCACGGGCGGAACACCCGAGGCTGGTACTGCGAGGATGGTCATAGCGGTCAAGAACATGGCACCTGAGATCGAGTTGTCTTCACCGATCGCGGATGGAGAGACATCGTTGGCAGAGGTCATGGGTATGATCTACGATTCCAACGGAATCGCGTCCGCGACCCTGGCCCTTGATGATGGCAGTGCGAGTGCACTCACCGTCACCGCGGGATCCAAGGCGGTAGTGGTATCACATGCCCTTGAGGACCTTGCGACTGGCGAGCACACGATAGTCATAACCGCAACCGACTCGCTCGGTGTATCGAGCGAGACAACGGTGACATTCACCTTGACTGACGGTGGCACGGACTTGTTGCCATGGATCATTGCAGCAGTCGGGTGGATCGTGGCGGCAGTCGTGATCGTCATGATGTTCCTCAAGATGAAGGGACCATCGGGACCAAAAGAGAACCCGGATGGGATGGCATTCGAGGAACCTGCGGAGCCAGTGGAAGAGGAGAAGAAGGAATAGATCGTCTTCGATAAACCCCTTCCCACAAACTTCTTTCGGTTTTTCATTTATTCTCCGACAATCAGCATGCTGTGGATAAAAACCGAACCAGTCTGGTCCAAAGGTTAATAGTGCCAGAAGGGTCTTCAAGTACAGAGCCCCGTTTGGGTAGGGTACGATTATGGCAGGGATGGCTCGATATGTGGTCGCGCGGAGCATTCAGACATTCATAACCCTGCTCATCATCCTCACGCTGATTTTCATAATGTTCGAATCGCTCCCAGCGAGGCCTCAAGACCTCCTTAGGACTTCGCCAGCCATTCAGCAGTCGCAGATAGATTACATGACAAGCCTTTACGGCTATGATCGACCAGTCCACGAACGATACGCGATGTATATGGTGAATATGCTGACATTCGATTTTGGCATCTCGTTCAGCAGAGCTATCGAAGTCTCGAGCATATTAGAGGAACGGATACCTAAAACACTGCTGCTGTTCGGTGGAGCCACGATACTCGCATATGTCATAGGCATATACCTCGGAGCCTTGATTGCCTGGAGGAGGGGAGGGGCATTGGATGGCGGCACGGTCGTCGTCAGCCTGGTGTTCTACAACATGCCATCCTTCTGGATCGGCCTCATATTCCTTGTCATATTCGCATCCCAGTTGGATTGGTTCCCATTAACGGGGTGGTACGATGCGACTGATAGCATGCCATTCTTCGCATCGGGCACGCTTGGATTCAAGATCCTTGACATCGGATGGCACTTATTCCTGCCCATGTTAGTGTTATTGCTTCTATCACTTGCAGGCACCATACTCTTGATGAGGACGGCCATGCTCGACGTGATAGGCGAGAATTACATGATCACGGCGAAGGCGATCGGCCTTCCTGAGAGGAAGGTGCTGTTCAAACACGGCGCTAGGAACGCCATGCTGCCCGTCGTGACTTCGTTCATAATCGCATTCGTTTTCGCAATAGGCGGAGCCGTGGTCCTTGAGAACGTTTTCAGCTTCCCAGGCATGGGACAACTATACATCCAATCACTGAACCAGCTCGACTTCCCGGTCGCCGAAGCCACACTGTACATAATCACCCTGATGGTGTTGCTCGGCAACTTCGTTGCAGACATGCTGTACGGATATCTTGACCCGAGGGTGCGCATTTGATGGAAGAAACGAAGACCGACGAGACCAGCAAGAGACCCGATGCGAGGGAGCTTCAGGAGGCAGGCCAGAAGGCGATCAGAAAGTTCTGGAAGAACTTCAAGGCTACCTGGAAACTCTATAGGCAGTCGAAGACCGGTATCGCGGGACTGGCTATCGTCGTGGGGTTCTTCATCATGGCACTGGGAGCTCCCTGGCTCGCTCCATACGACAAGGACTTCCGAGCACCTGCGACCGACACCTTCGTTGCGGATTACGCGTTGCTGAACCTGACAGAGGGGCGGGACTGGACCAGATTGCTAGGGCTGACAGACTCTCTGAACAGAGACCACCCACTCGAAGGGATATTGGCGTACTCTGAGGAGGGAATGGCTACAGTCTACCCAGTCACGCGTGGAACAAGCGCAGAGACGGAAGAGATCGGGATTGAGATCAGCGACCCCTTAGCGATAAATCTACCGGCCAACGCGACCTACATGAACCACGTGCTCTTCTCGACGACTTTCTTCTACATAGTCAACACCACGGATCCAGTGGCTGGGACTTCGACCCTGTATGAATACAGCTCATTCATCCCAACCGCCACAGCTAGTACCTATGAGCTCCTCCGGCAGTACGAGTTACCGTTCGTGCCCAAGTATAACTCGAACCTCTGGAATGGGTTCTCATTCGTCTATCCGAGCGGCAGGCTCGCGCTCGCATTCGCGGACGACCACAATGTGTGGATGATAAGCAAGAGAGCCGCGACCATATATGATTCCGGGAGCGAGTCCTTCGACTACATCAACAATCTCACGATCGATGACAGCACGATAATCGGGAACCCGGTAGTCGTGGACGGTGACTTCGATAACGGTAGCATGCTATTCGTCCCGACAGACGTGGGCATACGTGCGTACAGACTCAATGTGACCAAGACCCTGGTTACTAGGACGGTCACCGACATCACGATCGAGGGGTTGGTTTGGACCAGCAACTACACGATCGACGGGGAGACCTATGAGCCCGTGGCCGGAAATAACATGCTCATATTCCCATTCCCATACGGGCCGACAACCGCTCTTGGAAAGGAGTACGTCGCACTTGCTGCCACGGACGGCACGGTCGCTGCCTATGACAGGGTGACCGGCAACTTGACCTGGTCCACCAAGCCCATGTTGACTGGCGTGAGAAGCTTCGATATCACTTCGCTCTATTCTGCCCCTGATTTCCTGGTGATGGTCGGACAGACCAACGATGAACGTGGCATGATAGCTGGCCTTGACAAGAAAACTGGCAGGGTGGGCGAGAACAATACAGTGTTCACCACGGTAAGCGGGTATCTGAACAGCGACCCTCAGTATGTCGCAGGTCAGCTGATGTATGTGTTCAGCACGGATGAGGGGGCGATATACTTGGCGAATTCATTGATGAAGGTCAATGCGACCTTCAGCGCCCCTGGAGGAGGAGCGGTCACACCCGTGGCATACTTGGGTAACATATACATCGAGATGAGCAGAGCAGGCAACTACTTCGCAGTGGTGACCGAGAGCAACCAACTGTTCCTTGAGACGCTCACTGGTGTGAACGTGGCCCCTCTGGCCCCTGGAACCTATCCATCGGGCAACTACTATCCGCTTGGGACAGACTATGAGGGACATGATATTCTGACGCAGCTGATGTGGGGAACCAGAGCGGAGCTGCTCGTCGGTATAACAGCGGCGTTCTTCTCAGTGGTCATCGGCACGATCGTGGGTCTGGTCGCGGGATTCTATGGAGGCATGCTCGACGATATACTGATGCGCGCTACCGATGTGATGTTGAGCCTACCCTATCTGGTTATCATGCTATTGTTCGCAGCGGTCTTCGGACCATCACTTCTCAACATCATCATCATATTCGCGATATTATCATGGGCGGGCATAGCGAGGGTCATACGTTCGGTCACCCTCTCGTTCAAGGAAAGGGCCTTCGTGGATGCCGCCAGAGTAGCTGGCGCATCAGATAATAGGCTAATATTCAAGCACATAGGACCGAACGTGCTTCCGTACACGTTCCTCTACATGACTTTCAACATCAGCGGAGCCATCGTGACCGAAGCCATCCTGGCGTTCCTGGGATTCGGTGATCCTACAAACATAACGTGGGGCATGATGTTGCAGTTCCTGCAGATCAGCGGACACACCCTCGACGCACCCTGGTGGCTCCTGCCTCCAGGGATAGCCATAACCCTGCTCTCGCTCGCGTTCTATCTGATGGGTAGATCGTTCGATGAGGTAGTCAACCCGCGTTTGAGGAAGAGGTGATGATATGACCCTGCTAGAAGTTAAGAACCTCAAAGTGCACTTCAAGATCCATAACGGCTGGGTGAGAGCCGTGGATGATGTCACCTTCAGCATCGATTCAGGCGAGACCATGGGCCTCGTCGGGGAGAGCGGATGCGGCAAGACCACGGCCGCGTATGCCATCACGCAGCTCCTGCCGCCGAACGGCTACATCAAGGGCGGGATGATACTCTTCAAGGAGCCGCCCGAGGTCACCGCCCTCAGAGAGGAGTACGACCGCACTTTTGAGAAAACACCTAAGATGAGGCAGAAGGAAATCGCCCGAGTGAAGAATGGTCTCAAGCCGCTGCAGGACGAATTCGGTAAGCTCACACAGCAGAAGAGACAGCTGGAGAAAGAGAAGGCGACCGCCCTTGCAGAGCTGACCAAGCAAATCAAGAAACTCGATAGCAGCATGGAGAAGAACGCCCCAGTTCCGTCGGAGCTGACCAGACAAATGGCGGAGCTCACGACCAAGAAGGAAACTCTGGAAAAGAAGGACCCCATCCCAACGGAGCTGACGAGGCAGATGGAGGGACCCGGCATCAAGATTCGGGATCTTGAACTCAAGCTCTCTGCGCTGACCTATTCACATGACCTCCTTCGGATTTCGATGCGTAAGGACGGTTCACTCGACGACTACAACGAGAAGATCCGTGCGATACGCTGGACGGAGATCTCCATGATATTCCAGGGGGCTATGAACGCGTTCAATCCGGTCTTCAGGATCGGTGACCTCATAGTGGAAGCAATCCAGTTGCACGAAGATGTGGACGACGAGACCGCTAAGAAAAGGGCCATGGACCTCTTCGAGTTCGTTGGCATCTCCCCAGATAGAATAAGCAATTACCCTCATGAGTTCAGCGGTGGCATGAAGCAGAGGGCGATGATCGCGCTCGCGCTCGCCCTCAAACCATCGTTCATCATAGCCGACGAGCCCACGACCGCACTCGATGTGATAACACAGGACAGGGTCCTGATGGAGATCAAGAAACTTCAAGAGAAGCTCAACATGGCCATGATGATCATCACACACGATGTCTCCGTGGTCGCAGAGGTCTCCGACAAGATCGGGGTGATGTATGCGGGCATGTTGATGGAGATCGGAGAGACGTCTCAGGTGTTCAAGAACACCGCTCACCCGTATACCGCAGGCCTCCTGAACTCATTCCCCTCGATAAAGGGGGAGAGGAAGAGGTTGGAGACCATCCCAGGATTCCCGCCGGACCTGGTCAACCCACCCAGTGGTTGTCCTTTCCATCCAAGATGCCAATACGCCCAGACAAGATGTTCGGAGAAGAGGCCAAAGGGTATGGAGATCGAACCAGGCCACACGGCTTACTGTCATTTCGCCGGAGAGCTATGGGACAGGCTCAGGAGGGGATGATGGGTATGCAACCTACTACACACGTCATCATCAAGGTGAGGGGTCTCAAGAAGTACTTCGAGCTGAAGAAAGGGTTCTTCTCTTTCGGAAAAGAGCCCATCAAGGTAAAGGCGGTCGATGATGTCAACTTCGACATCCGGTCTGGTGAAGTGCTTGGACTCGTCGGAGAGAGCGGATGCGGCAAGACTACGGTAGGTAGACTGCTCACGCGGCTCGAGGACCCCACAGAGGGCTTTGTGTTCTTCCTGGGCAGGGACATAGCGCTCTTGGAAGGGCAGGATGTCAAGGTGTTCAGACGCAACATACAGATGGTCTTCCAGGATCCGTATGAGTCCCTCAACCCGAGGACAACCGTGCTCCAGACGGTCATGGAGCCACTCATAAACCACAACATAGGAGACACCCCAGAAGACAAGATAGAGAGAGTCATCCAAGCATTGGAGGATGCCGGGTTGGCTCCTGCGAAGGAGTATCTGAACAGGTTCCCTCACGAGCTCAGCGGTGGCCAGAGACAGCGGGTGTCGGTCGCGCGTGCGCTCGTGATCAAACCCAAAGTCATTGTTGCTGACGAACCTGTTTCCATGCTCGATGTCTCGATACGAGCGGGTGTGCTGAACCTGATGCTGGACCTGAGGGACAAATACGGCATACCCTACCTATTCATCACCCACGACATCGCAGTCGCCAGATACATCAGCGATAGGCTAGCGGTCATGTACCTTGGCAGGGTGGTGGAGATCGGGGAAACGGACAGCATCATACAGTCACCTAAACATCCCTACACGCAGGCTCTGATTTCTGCGGTGCCCGTTCCTGACCCTGACGCAAAGCATGGACGTATCAAGATCAAGGGAGAGGTGCCGAGCGCTGCGAATGTCCCGCTCGGATGCCGATTCAGACCGAGATGCCCGAAGGCCTTTGAGGAATGTGGATGGCAGGGAGAAGATCTGGTCGAATGGCTGGAAGAGAACGGAGACTTGAGCCCTGATAGCGTACTGACCACGGAAGTGAGTAAGCTGCACCCGGATGAATTCGTGCTGGGGTTCCATCTCAAGGAAGGCATGGACCTGGAGAAGGTCCTAGGGTTCGTCAGAGAGAGAACATCCCAGACCAGGGATGCGAACCCGATGTTCAGGGCGATCGATAGGATCGACACCGTCTTGACTGACCGAGCCATAGAGATACGGTGCGACTCGGCCGAGTTATCCGCCAATGACCTCGCAGCAGAACTATTCATGGAACTCGAATCGATCGTACGCTACAAAGAGATCGACCATCCGATGCATGGCATCATCACCGGTATGAGCAGGGTAACTAACAAGTTGACCGTGGATGTCGATAGTGGAACTGCCGAGAACCTCGACACGATAGAGGCTTTCCTGAAGGATTTCGTCAAACATTACCGCAAGATGAGCAGACCAGAGTTCAGGGGCGTCAAGACGATCTCATCCAGCTCCTCTGGGAGGACGGTCACGGTCACTTGCGACGCATCCAAGGAACCCGGATACAAAGTTGCCAAGGACGTCTCCCGCCTGATTGCAGACATCTACGTCAAGGAGGACATGGATGGTCTCGGAGGACTCCTGCTCCCGATCAAGGTCAAAGGCAGCCGGATTACTGTGAAGATAATGGGCCCAGACGAGAACTGGAAGAAGCTGCAATCGAGCTTCAAGGATTTCCTGCGCGCGAAGGGTGAGAGCGGCGAGCACAGATGCGCGGCAGCCGTGGCGGACATCTCGATCAAGTCGATCAAGGGAACCCATGGCGCCGTTGTCGTGAAGTTCAGGACTGTCGTGGAGCCGCCACAGTTCGATGTCGGCGAACAACAGGTGGCCTGCTATCTGTATAAGAACTGATCAGCATGATCCCTTTCAGCTAGATGGAGAGAAGGTGGATGACGTGGGCGTGATGGCAGAGCTCAGGAAGAGATGGTTCGTATCGATGCTAAGCATAGCAGCCGCGATCTTCTTTACAGTGGCGCTGATAGTCTCCGCCAATACATATGTCAATGTGATGGATGCGAATGCGAGCGTTGTCCTCATGAACGCCATCGAGGGCGCAGAAATGCTGGATAACGGCTCGATCTTGGTGACGATCCAGATCCAGCTGGACAATCCGTCGGATCTTGATCTCAGCATCTCCACGGTCAGCTGGACTGTGGCGATATGGAATTACACCGACGGTGTGAACATCATCCCAGTCACGAGTGCCTATAACGGGACAGGGGATGGACTCACTGTCAAGAAGAAGAGCGTCGAAACATTCACGTATCAAGTCATAGTCTCTGATTCGACCAGGCTTGCCAACATAGATGGTTTCATCAATTACTCGATGACCCAGGGCCAGGATTACACATTGGAGACCGTACCATACGTACACGACTTCAGGGTCACGGGCTGGATAGCCGATTACCCTCATGACTACCAGACATATCGAGAGACATATCTCAATGACATGGCCAGGATAGATCTGAGTTACCGGGATGGTGAGTATCTGTGAAGATCAGGAGGGAGGATTGGATCAGGATGTTCACGGTGGCCCTATTCAGCGCGCCCGCCATCGCGTTCATGACCTTCGATTTCGTATTCCCAAACATCTCGTCCCCATCGCTGGGGAAGAACTTGCTGGCGGCGTTTCTTCTTGCAGCGCTATTCGGGATGCCCTCAGGATACCTGACCAGGAGGACGGACCTCGCAATAGTGACCGTGATACTATACGTCTTCATCGGCTACATACTATCGATCATCGCATACTCGACCCCGTTCCTGTTCTACGATTTCAGGATCATCTTCCCAGACCTGTACATCATGTTCTTCCTGAACATGACAGTCATACTCTTGATGCTCTTCGTCTTCGCGGGGTTCATCGGCGTGATTATGGGGCAGTTGCTCGCAGAATCTTTCGAGAAGGAAGAGACATCTCAGTCATTCTCCAGAGGACGCATGTGACCAACAGGCCATGTCAATGGGAAAGTGATTTCTATATCAAGACGCATCGGAGGCGATGATGAAGGGCATCGCTGACCTCCACACACACACGAAGTACTCCGGTATGTCCAAGATCCTGTTTCTGGAACTGCCCGATTGCGTCTCCGAGCCAAGGGAGGTCGTCGAAGCCGCGGAGAGGAGAGGGCTCAACGTGCTCTGTGTTACGGACCACAACAGCATCAGAGGAGGTCTTGAGGCACAGAAATATGCGAAGTCTGTCGAAGTCGTCGTCGGAGAGGAGATACTCACGGCAGATGGCGAGCTTCTCGGATTATTCCTGAGCGAGAATGTTCCGAAAGGACTCCCGGTCGAGGAGACCATAGATATTGTGCATGGCATGGGTGGCGTGGCCATAGCCCCTCATCCATTCAGTTCGCATTGCAGCGCTCTCGGAGACAGGATATTGAATCTCAATTTAGATGGTGTCGAAGTATTCAACGCATTCCACAGGGACCGGTACTCTAACGATCTAGCCATGCAGAAGTGCAGGGGCATCGAGACGGCACTGACCGGCAGCAGCGACGCACACGCACCCATGATGGTTGGGGACTGCTGTACGACTTTTGAGGGCACGACGGCAGAGGACCTGAGAAAGGCGATCGTGAACAAGAAGACGAACTACGAAGGACGGTACACCAGCCTGAAAGACGTTGTCTGGATGACGACCATTCTTGTGCGGAGGCTCCAGAGCGCCATCTTCAGGTCGATGATCTACAAGGAGTGCGCGGACGACGCGGAGTACATCGCAGAGGTCTGGAAGATGAGAAAGATCACCAAACTCATCTCTCTGGCGGGATCCGTGGCGTTCCTGATCCCGCCCACGAGCTTCGTCGCGAGCGTGATAGGTGATAGGCTGCACACTTCACACTCCAGATTGAACTGGCTACAGCACAACGGCGACGACCTATCTCGTTGAGATGAGGTGGCCGAGATCATCATCCGAATCCATTGCCTGTCTTGTTAGGCGATGACTATTATCGTTTCAGATCGCATGGATGTCGTACATGAGTCGAAATCAGAGGTGAATGGATGCCTGTCAGGAAGATCATCGAGATAGACGAGGACAAATGTGATGGCTGCGGCCAGTGCGTGCTCGCGTGCGCGGAGGGAGCTCTCAAGATAGTGGATGGAAAGGCTAAGGTCATCAGTGAGGCCTTCTGTGATGGACTCGGAGCATGCATGGGTGGTTGCCCGAGAGATGCGCTCAGGATCGTGGAGAGGGAATCACCTGCCTTCGATGAGGAAGCAGTGAAAGACCACCTCAAGAGCCAGGGACACACGGGCGTGGAGAAAGTTGCCCAGGATCATTCATCTGAGGCGCCCTGCGGATGCCCATCCTCGGAGCCCATGGTTGTGAGGAAGATCACCCAACTTGGATCCTTGGGAGATGAGAGTGACAGATCGCACACACCGTCGGAATTGACCAACTGGCCGGTGCAGTGGAAGCTGATCCAGCCAGGGTCGGCATTCTACAAGGATGCAGACATCCTGGTCGCGGCAGACTGCGTCCCATTCGCGTTCGGGGGATTCCACAAGAGGTTCCTCAAGGGGAAGCCGATGGTCATAGGGTGTCCCAAGCTCGATGACCAGGAAGCGTATTTGGCAAAGCTAACCGCACTCTTCCAGGAGGCTGCCCCTAAGAGCGTTCATGTTGTCATAATGGAGGTTCCATGCTGCAACAGCCTGATGCGCATGGTCACCGAAGCCATGAAGAGGGCGGGCAGGACCGCCCCGGTCAAGGTCACGGTGGTCGGTATAGACGGGCAGGTCGTCTAGGATTCGAGGTAGTGCGAGCGTATAGAATAAAAGATAGGGGACACATTTGGGTAGCTCAATGCCGCTCGAGATCACCTGGACCAGGACCGCGATAAAGATACCTTCGCCTGTGAGGAAGACCCTGGAGGCGCGTCTGGGGAGATTGCATAGATACTTCCCAGAGATCAGGCCGAAGATGAAGATCGGCATCACGAGGGCATATGAGGGTTCCGTCTTCCAGGCTGAGGACGGTTTTGTCAAGCTGATGCTGGAGGTTCGCAGGACACGAGACGGAAGATGGAAGCTTCCGACCTATTGGACCATGGCTCATGAGTTGATGCACTTGGCCCAGTTCAATACCAAAGGATTGCCTGGAGGCGAAAGGGCATGCGATGTGTACGCAATGACCAGACTACCACCACGGCTCATCGATGAATCTCCTAGCTATCTGACCGTCCCCAAGGGATTGAGAGGGAATTGGGAGGCCGAGCATGCGAGAATCGCCCATGAGGTCGCCGTCCAGGCCATACAACAACGATCGGAAGGGCTACGGAGATATGCGAACTGGTGGGAGACAGAGTTCGAACGAAGGGTCCTTCAATCCAATGGAAAGGGAAGATCGAAGCGCATGCAGAAATGATTCATATCATGAAAACGCTTACCGCACCCATAGGATTCGGATCGGGAGAGTGGTGAGATCAACAAGGGCCTTGTGCTCACAGGACAGATCGTCGCGGCGATTATGCTATGGATAGCCAATTACTACTATCCCGACCAGTACATCGAAAAGGGATTCTTCACATTCCTGGCGCTCGCGATAATATATTTCGTCTTCAAGCTGGCCCTTGAACACTTCCTGGCCCAGAGCATCAAGGACGGAAAGACCAAGTATTCTGTTAGAAAGGCGATATCTATCATCTATGTTCTGGTCTTCTTTGCCATACTGACCCAGATCTGGGCAACGAGCACGGATGCGCTATTCGTATCATATGGAATAATGGGTGCAGGGATCGCAATCGCATTGCAGGACCTCTTCAAGAATTTCGTGGGAGGATTGACGATCTTCCTCACCAGCATATACAGGGTCGGCGACCGTGTCGAAATCGATTCTAGGTTCGGGGACGTAATCGATATCGGCATGATGTACACGACGCTTCTTGAGATAAGAGAGTGGGTAGATGGGGATCAGGCAACCGGACGACTATCGATGATGCCGAACGGTGTAGTTCTATCCAAGAGTATCATCAACTACACGAAGGATCATAGCTTCATATGGGACGAGATCACATTGCCGCTGACCTACGAATCCGATTGGAGGGAGGCCGCGAAGGCATTCGAGAACATCGCGCGGAAGGAGACGGAGCGTTATGTGGCAGATGCCGAGAAGCAGATGGCAGCGATCATGCAGAAGTACTATTTCTCGGCTCGCGCGGTCGAGCCTGCCGTCTTTGTCACCGTCACGGACAATTGGATCGCCCTCAGTATCAGGTACATCACCGATGCCAGGCACAGACGGGAGATCAAGAGCGAATTACATCAGCTGATCAAGGCGCACATCGAGGCTTCTGAGGGGAAGATAGTCATAGCCTCCGAGTCAATGATAGTGGCGATGTCCCACCAATAGCACGAAGAGAGACCTGATGATTGAGCGGGTCATCGCATCTGAATAGCTATCCCACATGAGTCAGAATGAAAATATATTGAATAGAAAGGGTTTGATGTACGCGTCGCGGAGTCGTTTCTCACTCGAACTCTCTCTTCGACACCGCAATCAGTATTATCCCAATCAGGGCAAAGAGTCCGAATCCGAGCAACGCGAAGATTCCGCCGAGTATTGCTAGTCCAAAGTGTCTCCGCATGATCCCGAATATTCCGCCAAGTACACCTATCAGACCCATGACCAGCAATATGATGCCACAAGTCGCCATGGCGTCCTCGAGCATCTCCACTTCTTCGACATCGACGAGCATGATGCTGTCAAGAGCACCAATGCTCCCCACGAGAGCAAGGCCCATGAGGACAACGAGGAGAGCACCGATCAATATGAGCACACCGCCCACGACGGGCAACATGGTCTTCTTGACAGGAGCCACCCCGGTAACTGGCACGCGATAATCATGGCCACAATGCTGGCACACGTTCGCATCGTTCGATATTTCCTTTCCACAAGACACGCAATGTCTAGCGCTTGGTTGCGCTGATGTCCCCATCCTTAACACCTCTTTGCCGATATAGCGGGCATCACCATGGGTGAAGACCAGCTTCCGGCAGTAGTGTAATCGAATTGGCTTAGATAAAGAACCTTCGATAGAAATGGCGATCTGATGAATCGGGCGCTATTCGTCCCTATTCGTGTTGACTTCGCCCTCTCCGCGGAGGTCGCCCATCACCCCGACCGATTCACTCAACCATCTGGTGGGTCTATTCCTGAAGGGTGGCGAGCTAATGATCGCGCGCAACTCTCGAGAAACATTCCTAACCATCACGACATTTTCACCAGTCGTCCAGAGAAGGGCAATCTTATCATTGGTGGCTCGATCGTGATTGGGGATATGCAAGCGATCGGCTGACTACTTGATTATGTCATTACGGACGTTCAGGAAAGACGCATGGCCAACATCGTCTCTCGCTCGAGCTGCATGGCGGGCTGAATGCCGCAGGATTTGACGAATGGATGGCGGGCGCGAAGGGATTCGAACCCTTGACCACTTGCTTAGGAGGCAAGTGCCATATCCGGACTAGGCCACGCGCCCGTGAGGGGATATTGAAAAAACGGGTTTGCGAAATAGAAAAGGTTTGTTCCAGGAAGGGTTACTCCGTCCTGTCCGCCTCGGTCAATTCCTCTGGAGCCTTCTCCTCACCCTTGGCATCGTCCTTTGGAGCGGCCTTCTTCTCTTTGGCCTTTGGCTCCACCGTAGGAGCTTCCTTCTTCTCTTCGGCCTTCGGCTCCTCCTTCTTCTCGGGCTTGGTGTACTCTTCTATGAAAGCGACCGTTCCAGCATCCAGGGCGTCCCTGAGATCTGTCACGACCCTGTACTTGCTCAGGATCCACTTCTGGTCGTACTTGCAGGCATCTGGCAATTTGAGCTTGTAATCCTTGCCATGGTGCTCGATGTCGAATCCTTCGGCCGTGCCGTATGACATCTTGAGCACCAGTTCGACGACTTCCTTCGGCTTCGTGGGTTTCTCAGTGATCTTGTACTTGTATCTGAGTGTCCTTCCAGCAAGTCTGTTGTTGAAGTCAACCCTGACTCTTCCAGCAGTCACTGCGGTTATGGTGCCAGTCCGATTCCGAACGGTCACCTCGAGCCCTACCTGCGGCTCGATCTCTTGCTTCAGGAATTCACGGACCGGGTGAAGCTCCACGAGCTTCGCGTCCCTCGGGCCAGCAGCGTTCTCAGGAGGTATCGTGATTTCGTATTCTTTGCCTATGTCGGCCGTCAACATGTGCTCGTCGAGACCAGGGAACAGCCTGCTCTTGCCGACCATGAGCGGTTGAGCGCCATAGACCATCTTCTCGTTGTATATCTTGTTCTCCCTGGCGACAGTCTCACTGGTCGTGTCGAACAACTCACCTGTGTCATGTATCCAGGCGTCGAATTCTGCGAGTACGATATCTCCAGGGCTGATCTTGGAGTCGGAATCATGCTTCTTGTCGTCCTTAACGTGGTGCTTCTCTGCACCTTCCTTCTCAGTCATGGGATTCTCACCGCTCTATGCGCATCTCTTGCGGATACTTAGCCATGATTTAAAGGTTATGCATATTTCGGACAATGCAACTCCGGCCCTGGCAAGCGAATCAGGGTCGATTGCGATAATGATCGATCAAGGAAGAAAGCCCGCCATTCCGAGCCGTCAAAAGCTATATGTGCTTCGCATCAATACTCAGCAACCCGCACACATGCCACCGTAGCTCAGCCGGAAGAGCAGCTGACTTGTAATCAGCAGGTCGGGAGTTCGAATCTCCCCGGTGGCTCTTCAATACCAGGACATCTTGATTGCTGGACGATATTATTTTTATAGGCCCTTGGCAATAAGGACCTAGAGGGATTGGGTGGCCAGTTGGAGGAGCGAAGAGTTGCAGTAATACCCAGAGTGATAGTCCAAGGTGCGATGGGACCCAAGGAATATGGTCTTCTGCTGACTAGCGAGAGATCGATTTTCGTCCTCGAGAAATCCTCGAAGGCGGGAATAGGGGCCGTTCTGGGTGGAGCGATAGGCGCGGCAATCGCCGACGCCATGAGCGACAAGAAGAGCAAAGACTACAGCAGTTGTGACCCGTCAGCACTGGCCAGAGACGAGAAGAACATCTGCGTATCCCATGCATCAGTGATCCATCTTGAACTCAAGAAGAAGTTATCTGGCTACGCGCTCAGACTCAATTACACGGATGCCGGGGGCAAGCAGAGAAAGTTGGCCGGGCTGCTAGCGATTCCAGACAGTCTCTCGGCCAAGAAAAAATCCGAGGGTGTGAAGAGCAAGAGGGCCATGGAGGAGTACGCCAAGATGTCTCGGCAGGCACTTGAGCTGGCATTGCCGCCAATCGTGGTTCAGAATGCGGAGTGGAAGATATGAAGAAAGGGAAGATATTGATAGCAGTAGGATCGGTAATCGCAATCATTGGGGTCTATTTCTTGGCGTTCGCCATACTCCCAGCAGAGGAGACGATGGATTTCACCATCCCGGCAGGGGACTACTACTACGCGATCTCATACGGAGGTCTCATCGGTGGATCTGTCGAGCTGAACTTCGTTGTAGCGGACGGAGCGATCAAGGCGTATGTATTCGACGAAGATCAGTATGGCGAATATTCCACTACAGGCAGCGGGGACTACCTATTCACGACATCAGGTGATTCGGGTAGCTTCAGTTTCGTCATTCCGGACCTGAGCACATACTACGTGGTGTTTGACCATGGTACGCTGAGCAGCGTACTTAGCCAGGATGTCATCGTAGAGACGACGATCAACGGAGTGGCATTGGTTGGCACGGTGATCGGCGTGGCCATGATAGTGTTCGGGGCCGTTCTTGCAATCGTTGGCATGAGGATGAAGAACCGGGAGATCCCAACGGTTGCGCCGAGCAATGTTCAGACGGATGTGACCATCTTCCAGGGTCAGCAGCAGGAGCCACCAGGGCAGGTCTGAACGATCTCACGTGCGGCTAAGGTAGAACACTGAAAACCCCGAATAGTGCTCTTGGACCATTGTCCAAGAGCCTTCTGTAATTTTACCATATCGTCAAGAGAACAATAAGAAATCGTTTGATCGGCCAGGACATCGATGCGTCCCAGCCGGAGTTTTCAGGGTTTGTGCGCTCGTCAGAGCAGAAGCACAGGCTTGCTCGGCCTTAGGGAGTACTTCTTGCACTTGTAGCAGTACCATTCATTGTACTCAGGGATGAACTTCATATCATCCCCACAGGCCGGACAGGTCTTCTTCTCCTTGGGCGCGTATTCCTTGCACGCGACGCAGTAGTGCCGTTCGTACTTCTCGATCCACTTCAGAGGCTTGCCGCACTTCGGACACATTCCGGCGCCCGAGGGCTTGGATGACGGTTTTGCGGCCGGCTTGGGCTGCTCGACCGCCTTCTTCCGGCGCAGAGGGTACTTCTTGCAGCTGTAACAGTACCACTCAGAGTACTTCTCGACGTACTTGAGCTCGCCGCCGCAGTCTGGGCAGGCCTTCGTCTCCGGAGCAGGCTTTGCCTCTTCCTTCGGCTTGTCCTCCTTGGGCGCATATTTCTTGCACCCGTAGCAGTAGTGCCGCTGGTACTTTTCGATCCACTTCAGAGGTTGGCCGCAGTTGGTGCACATCCTGATGGTCATGTCAGTCTTGGGCTCCGCAGCGGGCACCACAACATCAGGCACCCCTTTCGGAATCGCTGACAGCATAGCCTCTTTAGGCTCGACCTCGGATATCTCCGCCAGATCAGCGGCCAATTCATCTTCATAATCATCAGAATAATCCTTGAACGCCTCGCGGACAGGGACTTCGTCCATCTGTTCGGAGTCTATGACAGCTGGGGCCATTTCAGACGCCACCTGATCCTCGATGTGCTCGACGGTTTCCTCGGCATGTTCATGGTCTTCCTCGGTTCCGTCGACATAAGTGTTGCACTCGTAACAATACCACTTCTCGATGTGCTCAACGAAGAAAGGCTCTTCGCCACACTTCGGACACTTTGACGCTTCCATCAATTTTAGCTCCTTCATACGCATCACCGAGCACAGGTCAGACTTGCTCCCTCTTACCGGTCTGCGTTCTTGAGTTTTCAACGGTCTCCGAGCGTATAAGTAGGTACTTTCCTGGGAATCAGGCCTGATAACAGGTACGGCCCGGGCCAATGAAGTGGGCCAGAGAGGTGTTGTGTGCTGTCAGTTAGCTTACATGTAAGCGGGTAGAATATGCCACTCACGAATAGTAAGAGCTCCCGTTGGTATCATGACGGCGAGAAGCAAGGTTTCCAGACTCAGACCCGACCGTGAAGGAGGCATCGAAGGGCTTCCGCTTCAACTGCTGATAATGGTGGTCGTGGCGGGACTCGGCCTCACGATAATAATGGGGTGGATGAATTCCATAGCCGCTCCGAACGCCATCGGAGAGATCTTCGTCAGCCCGGGTGAGATCATAGTCTTTGACGTTGATGGCGACGGTCTGTACACATCGTATGACAATACGATAAGCGTCATAGTGACGGATCAGAGTGGGGACCGGCTGGAAGGAGCCACTGTGATGCTGGATGGAGCGAACATAAGGAATGCCGATGGCTCGCCTGTGAGGGGCGTGACGGATTCCAATGGACAGGTCGTGTTCTTGGGGCTAAAACTCGAGAAATTCGGATCGGGGTTCACAACCGTCACCGTCACGGTGGCCAAGGGGAATTATGGCGTCGACACCGGTTATGAGATACCCGTCATCACGGGCTGACCGATATGCGTATCCGAGAGGATGACAGGGCCCTGGAGGCGCTGCCGCTCAGGTTGATGATCGTGGCGATAGTCGCCGCCATGTCGATTGTGCCAGCCACCGAGGCTCTGAATACCGTGCGCGACAGAGAGTTCCTTATCAGGGCGGAGCTGCAACTCGAGGAGATCATCTCTTCCGCCCAGAGATTATCGATGCAGGGTCCAGGGAGCGTCGACCACATAGACCTCGACTTCTCATCGGCAGGTCGGATGAGGCTTCAGAATCTGAACATAGGGGATTCCATCGGAGGAGCGTACGAATGCTCCGTCGTTCTTGAACTCGCTTCAGGAGCGCAGATAGTCCGAACCGCATCAAGCCCCCCAGCCACGATCACATCCCAGGGAGATAGATCTCTAGAGATCTGCTCCGAGATCTGCACCATCAGGATGGTCGGAGGAGTCATCGATGGACGACAATGCATCATCGCAGAGGTGATCTGACGGATTTCATCGTGTCGAAGGTGGCCATGTCGATATGCGCGCTCATGTTCATGGCCGTCGCCAGTGGTATCGTCACACATTCAATGACCTTGGACGAAGAGAGTGAATTGAGCGAGATGCTCAGCTCCCTGGAGAAATTGATATTGCTCGTGAGCGGATGTGGATCCGAGTGCGATCTTTCGTGGTCGGTCCCGTGCACTCAGGACGGCTCTGAGATATGGCTTGATATCTGTCACTCGTACATGACGGCGAGCGCAAATGGCCACACTGTCGGAGTAGAACTACGAGACCCTGTGCACACTTGGGAATGGAAAGGAGAATCACTGAATCAATCCATAATTGAAGAGCGCGATCTGGCTTCGGACCATCTCAAGCTGCATACAGGTGATGTTCTCGGCGTCAACACCAGCCTCATCCTCGTCGACGAGCTCTCGAGCATCCTGTTATTCTTGGTCCAAGTCACCTGACCTTGCCGAAGCTGGCGGAGAGGTCTCGTACAGCCTCGACGAAAGAGTCCACCTCATCATCCGTGTTGTAGATGTAGACCGACGCTCTTGCACATCCATCTACAGCAATCTCATCAAAGTATGAATGGCAACAATGCATGCCCGAGCGTATCATGATATTCTTGGAATTGTCGAGTATCATGGCGATGTCATGAGGGGTCATTCCATCGATATTGAAGCTGAATATGCCGCCACGCATATTCGGATCGAATGGTTTCATGATGGCGACCTCTGGTGTTTGCATGAGACCTCTGGTCATACGACGGTTGAGTCCGACCTCGTGGTCCCTGACATCATCCATCCCAACGGAATTGAGATAATCGACTGCTGCTCCAGTACCTAGGATGCCGGAGTAATTCTGCAGTCCGGTCTCAAAACGCTCTGGAGGTGGGAGGAGGGTGAACTTGCCACCCCTGACTTCGGTCACCCCGTGACCGCCATACATGATCGGTTCGATGTCAGCGGCAGCACCCTCATTCACATAGAAGATGCCTACACCGGATGGCCCCAGCATCTTATGGGCCGAAGCAGCGAGATAATCCACCTCAAGCATACTCATATCCAATGGCATGCTCGGAGCCGCCTGGGCGGCATCGAATAGCACGCGCGCACCGTATGAATGTGCAATATCCACGACTTCCCTTGCCGGTAGCGTATAGCCATGGACATTCGATGTCAGACACATCGCGACCAGCTTCACCCTCTTCGACATCCTTTCATGAAAGGCATCGACATCGAACGTGGCATCGTCAGATGACTGGACGGAGATGTGTTTGACACCTTTCAATTCGCACACCTTGAATACCGGGACCTGGAGGGAATTGTGCTCATAATCAGTGGTGACGACCTCGTCACCGGGTTCGAAGTCGTAACCAAGGATCACCGTATTCAGACCTTCCGTTGCGTTCTTCAGAAAAGCAATCTCGTTGGCGTTCTCTGCGCCGAAGAAGCGAGCGACTTTCGAGCGAGCGTCGTCGCATCGTATGGACACTTCCGTCGCGAGCTTGTGAACACTTCTGCCCGCACATGATGGGAATGCACCATAGTATTCGTTCATAGCCTCCAAGACTTGAACCGGCCGCAGTGATTGGCATGCACTATCGAAATAGACCAGGGGATTGACCCCGGGCTCTGAACTCAGCAACGGGAAGTCCTGTCGGACCCTAGAGACGTCCATATTGAACGCCCATGGATGTCGCTGGACCGTATTAGTCCTTTTCAGTTTGAGGTGGGTCCCCAAACCGACATGCAGGACCGAAAACCCTCATTCACACCGGCAAACTTTTAAGACGACCAGTTATCATCACCTTCGTTCGTTATGACAGCCAGCTCCAAGAGAAGGGTGTATTTCGACCATAGCGCGACCTCTCAGGTCTTGCCAGAGGTCTTGGAAGCCATGCTGCCCTTCTTCAGAGAGCGCTTCGGCAATGCATCGAGCATTCATTCCTATGGACGGGAAGCGAAGGCATCTATGGAGCTCGCCAGGAAGCATGTCGCTGCCTTGATCAACGCAGACCCGAGGGATATCGTCTTCACATCAGGAGGTACAGAATCGGACAACCTTGCATTGAAGGGAGTCGCGATGTACAAGGGCCGGACAGAAGGGCACATCATAACCAGCGTGATCGAGCACCCTGCAATCCTTGAATCGTGCGAGTATCTGGAGCGCGTAGGTTTCGATATCACCAAACTGCCAGTCACCAGAGAAGGGCTTGTGGACGCTGCTGAATTGGAGAGGACGATCAGGGGCGACACAGTACTCATATCCATCATGGCCGCGAACAACGAGATCGGAACGATTCAGCCGATCAAGGAAATAGGAAGGATCGCGCAGTCCAAAGGGATCCCGTTCCACACGGACGCGGTACAGGCCGCTGGAAAGATGCCGATCGATGTGAAAAAGGACGGCATGGACCTCTTGTCACTCTCCTCGCACAAGCTACACGGACCCAAAGGCGTTGGGGCGCTGTATGTTAAGAAGGGCATCAAGATAGAACCGATGATGCACGGCGGAGGGCACGAGCACGGATTGAGATCCTCGACGGAGAATGTGCCGGGAATAATCGGCCTGGGCAAGGCCGCGGAGCTCGCCAAACGGGATTTCGAACCGGTGACCGATCGCATGAGATCCCTTAGAGACAAGATCATAGACAGGATCCCGCAATTGGTCGAGAGATCCTATCTGAACGGTCACAGGACAAATCGACTCGTCAATAACGCACATTTCAGGTTCGATTTCATCGAAGGTGAGGCGCTCATACTACAGCTGGATTTCAAAGGCATCGCTGCATCCACAGGATCTGCGTGCTCGACAGGATCCCTGGAACCGTCCCATGTACTGCTGGCACTGGGACTGACTCACGAGCAGGCGCACGGCAGCCTCAGACTCACATTGGGACGGGAAAACACCTATGAGGATGTAGATTACTTACTGGAAGCGTTACCCGGTGTGGTCTCGAAGCTGAGAGAGATATCCCCGTTCAACGAGGAAAGGCCCATGGGAGCCAGTGAGGGTGGAAGCTGTGTACACTGAGAAGGTTATGGATCACTTCGCAAATCCGAGGAATGTCGGTGAGATACCCGATGCGGATGGTATCGGAAAGGTAGGGAATCCCCAGTGCGGAGATGTCATGTGGCTGTACATCAAGGTCAGAGATGACATCGTCACCGATATCAAGTTCAAGACCTTTGGTTGCGGAGCCGCCATCGCGACGAGTTCCATGATCACGGAGTTGGCAATTGGTAAGACCCTGGAGGAGGCAAAGAAGATATCCAGACAGGATGTCGCTGAGTCGCTCGACGGCCTGCCACCTCAGAAGATGCACTGTTCCAACCTGGCAGCGGACGCATTGAGAAAGGCCATCGAGGATTATGAGACGAAGAAGGCAGCGAAGGCCAAGGCCTGATCCTCATATCATCATTGAGAGGCGGACCTTTCAGTAAAGTTCTTCTAGATGTAGGGGCAATCCACAACGAAGCCCATGGCGGATTTGTCAGTCGATATCTGTGGTTTGAGCCTCAAGAACCCGACGATGCTTGCCTCAGGAGTTTTGGATGAGACAGGCAAGACAATGGCTTCAATCGCGCGCGCGGGTGCGGGCGCGGTGGTGACAAAATCGATCGGAAGAGAGCCCAGGCAAGGGCACGGCAGTCCATGCATCGTGGAGCTTGGTGACAGCCTGGTGAATGCCATGGGACTGCCCAACCCAGGCATAGATGTCTTCGGCAGGGAGCTGGAGGAGGCCAAGAAGGCGGGGGTGCCGATCATCGGGAGCGTGTTCGGAGGAGGCGAAGCCGAGATCGCAGAGATGGCTCGCTTGATGGCAGATGCGGGGGCTGATGCAATCGAACTCAATCTCAGCTGCCCTCATGCCAAAGGATTCGGCGCGGAAGTCGGCTCGACCCCCGAGAGGGTGGAGAGCATCTGTAGAGCCGCCAGGAGCGGCTTGGATATACCGATGTTCGCGAAACTGACACCTAACACCTCGTCCATCGTTGATCTGGCAAAGGCCGCTGAAAGGGGTGGCGCGGACGCGATAGTAGCGATCAATACGTTGAAGGGTATGGTCATATCGCCAGAGGCAAGGATGCCGGTCCTCGCGAATAGGTTCGGAGGACTGTCTGGACCATCGATAAGACCCATCGGGGTCAGATGTGTTTATGAGATAAGGGGCGCGGTTAAGATACCGATCATCGGCGTCGGAGGAATCGAATCAGGCAACGACGCACTCGAGTACATAATGGCGGGAGCTAGCTCGGTCCAGATAGGGACAGCTGTCTGGAAGCACGGACCGGAGGTCTTCAGCAAGGTCTGTGAGGACATCTCAGAGTTCATGAATAGAAATGGCTTCGACAGGATTTTCGAGATGGTGGGGGTTGCCCATGAAGTCAAGCATTAGGATGTTGAAGGTCTCGGAACACATCGACGAGACACCGAACGTCAGGACAATCGTGCTTGACGGTTCGATCGAGGCTGAACCAGGACAGTTCGTCATGGTTTGGGTACCAGGCGCGGACGAATTCCCTATGTCGATATCATACATCGGGGATCAGATGGGGATAACATACCAGATCGTAGGGGACGGCACCAAAGCGCTCTCCATCAAACACGTGGGTGATCTCGTTGGCATTCGAGGACCCTATGGTAAGGGATACACACCTATTGGCAGGAAACCGCTCGTTGTCGCTGGTGGGACAGGCATGGCAGCACTCTCACCGCTCATCGAGCGGCTCAAATTGAATCAGTCGGAAGTCAGAGTCGTCATCGGTGCTCGGACGGCCAGGGAGATTCTGTTCAGGGATCGAGCGATGAAGGCTGGTGCTGAGGTCGTGATCACCACCGATGACGGGTCTGAAGGCGAGAAGGGATTCGCGACGGACATCGCTGTCCCGATCCTGCAGACCCGCGAGCATGACATCGTATACTGCTGTGGCCCTGAGCGGATGATGACGAAGCTCGCAGACAAGTGTAGCGAACTCTCGATACCGATGCAGGCATCTGTCGAGAGGTTGATGAAATGCGGGATAGGGATTTGTGACTCCTGCGCCATCGATGGACTGCACGTTTGCCGGGATGGACCGGTCTTCTCGATCGATGTTCTGAAGGGGTTCTCGGAATTTGGACGCACGAAGCTCGATGCGACCGGGCGCAGAATCGACATATGAATCCGAGAACAACGCACCTTATCGTACTAAGATTCTTGATTTCGAATCGAAATCATGTCTCGCGCTTCACAAGTAGTACTGGCGTCTGCAGCTATTTACCATTCTATGAGCAGAATAGAAATCCTTTTTAACTCGAGTGCATCAGTGGGCGCCACATAGAGGGATAACTTGCCACAGCAAGTAACGAAATGGAACCAGAGATACGAACAGATCGAGACTTCGTGCAGCGAGAAATACCATTGCACCCCGTGCACGTATCCGAACTGTCAGAGACAGGTCAGGTTGTCCAAGAGCGCAAAAGCATTTGGAAAGGAATAATCAGACTTGACTAAACCCTTTGAACCACCACACCATCGGACCCGAGCATCTCGGGTCCGAAATTCATTCTTTATCTTCAGAACAATCAGGGAGACCTAGGCCCGGCTTCAGGATCCCATCCACTATTTTCCAGAACTCATCATCGGAGATCCGGCCATGATCCTCGCCGGCACGCTTTATGGCCCGCACGATATCGCATATCTGCTCCTGGCTGGCCTTGATATCCTTCTCTTCGAGCCTGTTCACGACGATATGGGATCCAGAATGCTTGCCCAGGACCAGGCGGCGTCTATTGCCAACTTCCTCAGGGTTCACACATTCGTAGGTCAATGGGCAGTTGAGCACAGCGGCAACATGTATCCCAGATTCGTGTGAGAAGGCATTAGGGCCCACCCACGGCTGGTTAGCTGGAATAGATAGGTCCGCAGATTCGAAGACTAGTTTCGTCAAATCTGTAAGGCCTTCCGTTCGGATTCCGACATCCTTCTTATAGAGGTGCTTCAGAGCCATCACAAGCTGCTCAAGAGACACATTACCAGCTCGCTCTCCAATCCCTCCAACGGTCGTGGCGATCGCCTCAGCGCCACTGGATAGAGCCGCTATCGAGTTGACGACCGCGAGGCCGAAGTCGTTGTGCAGATGAGCAGAGATGGGCAGATCTATCGAGTCGCGTATCTTGCGAACGAGGTATTCGACTGCCTCGGGGCCTGCGCAGCCGAGTGTGTCGGTTATCCCCAGCCTCACCGCACCAGCCTCCGCAGATGCTTTGAAAAGGTCGAGCATGAAACCTACATCGGATCTTGTGCTGTCCTCGGAACTCATGCTCACCTTGAGGCCATGCGAACGCGCATGATCAACGGCGACCACGGCCTTTTCGATCACCTGCTCCTTGGTCATCTTCAATTTGTATCTGAGGTGAAGTTCACTGGTCGCGATGAACAGCAGGACCATGTCGACATCACACTCGATCGCGGCGTCGACATCTGCCGTCAACGTTCTGGACAGGCAGAGAATCTCTGAGTCCAGATTGAGAGAGGCTATTGACTTCACCGCCTTTCTCTCGCCATCTGAGACAGCAGGGAATCCGGCTTCGATCTGGTGCACGCGTATCTCGTCCAGTTTTCTGGCGATCGCGACTTTCTGATCGAGGGTGAAATGGATCCCAGGCATCTGTTCGCCGTCCCTCAGCGTGCTATCGTAGACGACGACATGTTCAGGAAACGCACGCTTTGAGATCGCGTTGTAAGGGCTGATAGCAGCGAACTTCACAACTGGTCGAATCCCATGCACGGTAATAATCTTGTCCACGACGGAGGAATGATCGATGAAGAGATAGGCAGTTCCGAGCGGGTTTCATCATGACTTCATGAAAACCATAAATAGACAGTTTGTGATAGACGCCAGGCCATGCCGGGGTGACAGAGCGGCCATGTGGCGGACTGCAGATCCGCATACAGGAGTTCAAATCTCCTCCCCGGCCCCACCCGTGTTACTTTCTGGCATTGAAAGCTTTATAGCCTATCTGGCATTATCGAATCGTGAGGGCAGCTTCTTTCTGATATTGAGGCGCCAGAAACTTTGGATTACGGTGTGGAAATGAAGACACCATGTGAACTCGTTGTTGGAAAAATCCTCCCTACGCTCAGGGCGTCTGTTGTAAGGGAACTTTCAGGCAAGTATAGGATGAAGCAATCGGAGATCGCCAAGAAATTAGGCATCACCCAAGCATCGGTGAGCCAGTATCTCAGCTCAACGAGAGGCGGCAACGCGAAGATGCTCGAGGATTTCCCCAAGATATTAGATTATGCGGATGAGATCTCGAAAAGGATAGTCGCTGGAGAGTCGAGGTACGAGTGGTACGGCGTCCTCTGCAAGGCATGCACCGACATCCGGAGCGAGGAGCGCTTCTGCAAGATGCACAGGATATCCGCGAAGCTGAGCGGCTGTGAGATCTGCAAGAAGAAGCACTGAACGATTTCTTAGGAAAAAACATGGATAACGGGCTTGGGCATTTCGCCCAGAGCCCGATAAATTGTTTGATTCGACTCTACCCTACTTTTCCAGAAGGCTGATCTCGATCATCGTGTAGGTCGCGCCGTATTCGGCTGCGTCCAGCGCGTAGTTGTCATCAGCGCCGTACATGCCAGGGTCGACCATTCCATCGATGGTGATCGAGTTGTACTGGATCGGTGTCTCCGTACCAGGGTATGTCACCAGCTCACAACCAATCAGCTCGAACGTCAGCCTGTATTGTCCAGCGGGAAGATCCTTCGTGTCCCAGTTGTAGCCGTAGAGCAGATTGCCCAACTGATTCACTTCGGCAGAGTACGCATCGGTCGGACCGTCTACCCAGAGACCATCATATGTCGTCCCGGCCCAGATTTCATCAGCTACCTCACCGGTCGCGCTAAGCAGTTCGATCTTGAACGACGCACAGATGGTGTAGATGGTTATGCTCGGGTCAAGGATGTCCTGAAGTATCACCTCAGTCCTGATCTTGTCTCCCGCCCTCCAATCGTGAAGAATCAGGTTATCCGACCAGTCGGCCTGGACAACCACATTTTCAGAGAACATATCATGCACCTCAGTTGGGAAGTTCGGGTTCGTGTAGGCCGTATCCACCTCGAACAGCGAGCCGTCCATGAAGATACCATAGCTCTTGTCATCGTCAGCGACGACTCTCTCACCGAAGTTTATGCTCTGGTTGAGAAAGAACGTGCCTGGATTATCGGGTCTGTCTCCGTTGTGCCCACCGTTGCTTCCACCTGCGTTCACTGATTGTGCAGCACTGGCCATGCCCGTAAAGGCGGCGGTCATGAGGACTACCAGCACCACAGCTGTCACACCGATTCTCTTCATTTGTTTGTCTCCCCCTTTGTCTCCGACCGTCTTTGAACGGTCAGTGTTCGTACTGACTTGTTCTTCCGGCCGTAGCTTCTCAGGAAGTAAGACATCCATATTCACGATTTTGGTACAAGATTGAAACTAACAGCGCTAAAACACTGTACTGACTGGGGGTCAGTAGAAGATGCGCCCCAACCGAAAGAGAAGACGATTAACAGCGATAAAAAGAATATGAGAGGTGGTCGGCAGCCTTTGAGGCCGAGCACCAATTAAGGTTTTTCAGCGTTCTTGGATCCATAGACGCTTATCTGCCGCCAGCAGGTAGCAGGGTCATCTCGATCCAGGTCGAGCTCGAGCTGGAGTACACATCGGTAACATCAGTCGAGACATCATCGACACCAGTTATGGTTATTCCCTGAACCTCGGTGTTCTCGTACGGCACGTTGTCCGGCAAGGCCGAGTCGATAGAGAACGTCAATCTGTACGTTCCAGCCTTGCAATCCAGAATCCTCGTGTCCCAGTTGTATCCAAATAGCAACTGCCCGAGCTGGTTGACCTCTGCGGAGTACGCATCGGTCGGACCATCGGCCCAGAGACCCTCAGCGACAGTTCCGTCCCAGACGTTCCTCAAGACCGCTCCAGTGCCAGGGTCGATCTCCTGGATCATGAAGTGGGCCCTGATTGTATAGACGGACGCCTGATGCGCGTAGTCCCACAGAATCACTTCGGTCCTGATCTTGGATCCGGCCTTGAACTGGTGAAGGACGACGTCGTCCGACCAGTTCGCCAATACGTTCACTGGCTCGCCGTAGGCCATCAGTTCGTTACCTGTCGTCTCGTTCACGAATGGACCGAGGTCGAACAGGCCACCGGTGGTATAGATACCCGCGGTGCCGCCGACGACTTCGCCGAAGGCGATATTCTGGTTCATCTCGAACCCCATCACATCGGGTTTGTCCTTCTGATTGCCGTTCTCTCCAGCGAGTACATTGACGGACATCGCAGAGAATACCAAAAGGGCCATAGCCACAACTGATACACAAAACTTCTTCGCGTTCATTTTTCTCCCCCTCATTACACAGTTCGAGAGCAGCATCACATCGATACTGACTCACGACTCATGTTAGTAGATGCGACGTCATCGAGGGTTAGATTATGATTCTGGTACAAGACTAGAAATCATGTGGAGTCAGTACGACATCGACCTTATAATCGCACTATCAAGAACCCATTATTGATTACAGCGTGAAGAGAAAGGCGGGCGACCGTGGAAAGATCATGCCCTGATAAGTGGTTTCCGCGCTGCCTCACCAGCAACGATGATATACGAGGCGCCTCAATGCCTGTCATTGACGCACATGTCCCGAGCTAGACCGTTTCATGACATCCTTGACACCGTGGGCAATACACCTATCGTCAGGCTCAATCGGATGGTCTCGACAGAAGCCGCGGAAGTATATGCGAAGCTCGAATCGTTCAACCCCATGTCCTCTGTCAAGGACAGGATAGCCAAGGGAATGATCGAGGAAGCTGAGAAGAAAGGTAAGGTGAAGAACGGGACGACGATCATCGAGCCTACTTCGGGCAACACTGGCATCGGCCTCGCGATGGTGTGCGCAGTCAAAGGATACAGGCTCATCCTGACGATGCCTGAGACCATGAGCATAGAGAGGAGGAAGCTGCTCTCAGCACTTGGCGCCGAGATAGTCCTCACCCCTGGCTCTGAGGGCATGATTGGCGCGGTGAAAAAAGCTACTGAAGTCTCACTGGCAACTCCAGATTCGTTCATCCCACAGCAATTCGAGAACAAAGCGAATCCGAAGACCCATCGAAAGACGACGGCAAAGGAGATCATCAAAGCAGTCCCGAACATCGACGCATTCGTAGCTGGCGTTGGGACCGGAGGCACTATAACCGGAGTAGGGAGTGTTTTGAGAAAGAAGCTCCCCGGCATCAGGATCGTGGCGGTCGAGCCCGAGGAATCACCTGTTCTCTCAGGCGGACCCGCCGGCCCGCATGGGATACAGGGCATCGGCGCGGGATTTGTTCCGAAGATATTCGACGAGGGCATAGTCCAGGACATAATTCGAGTATCCACGGAAAAGGCCAAGGGGACATGCAGAGACCTTGCCAGGAAGGAAGGCATCCTGGCAGGGATATCATCGGGCGCAGCCACCTACGCCGCGATCCAAATAGCAGAGGAGATGGGCAAGGGCAAGACAGTAGTAGTCCTTCTTCCCGACACTGGAGAAAGGTATTTGAGCACCGACCTATTTGGAGAATAACTGTATGGCAAAGGGCGCGAAGAGCGATCTGGACATAGTGATGGAGAGGGATCCAGCTCCGAAGAGCAGGTCTGAAGCCCTCCTGTTCAGCGCGGGACTCCATGCGATCAGGCTCTATAGATTGTCAAACAGACTCTACCATAGGAAACACTTCATGACCGCAAGGGCGTTCAACTATCTCGCGCGCGTGCTTACGGGCTCGGACATACACCCTGGGGCGACGATCGGCGAGGGTTTCTTCATCGACCATGCGACAGGGGTAGTCATTGGTGAGACCTCTGAGATAGGCAACAATGTGTCCATCTACCAGGGTGTGACTCTCGGGGGCGTCCGCGCAGACAAGAAGAAGAGGCATCCGACTATCGGAAACAATGTGTCGATAGGCGCTGGTGCCACTATACTGGGCCCTGTCACCATAGGGGACAACGTCCGTGTGGGCGCAGGATCCGTCGTGGTCAAATCAGTCCCGCCGAACTGTACCGTAGTCGGCATTCCTGCGAAGATCGTCAAGCGCGAGGGTACGACCAGCATAGATCTCCACCACGATGAGCTTCCCGACCCTGTGGTGAACGCATTCGTAGACATGTGCCATAGTCTCTCGGAGATGGAGTACAGACTAGAGATGATAGAGAAGAAGCTCGGCATGGAAACCGCGAAAAAGATGGCCTCCGCGAAGACCGAGGCCAGAGCTGAAGAATTGAGTTGCCCAGTCGAGCAGAAGGATTAATAATACCAGGGATAATCTCAATGGAGATATCCATGGCCCTTATCATTCACAACACTCTCACACGCAATAAACAACCCTTCGAACCACTCATCAAGGGCAAGGTCGGGATATATGTCTGCGGCGTGACCGTCTACGACCATTCTCATCTGGGGCATGCCAAGTCAGCGATAAACTTCGACCTCATCGTGCGCTACCTGAGATACAAAGGATACGATGTCACCCACATCACGAACTTCACCGATGTCGATGACAAGATCATCGCAAGGGCAAATGAGATGGGGATAGAACCTCTGGAATTGTCGCGGACGATGATAGAGAAGTACCACAAGGATATGAGTTCTCTGAAGGTCAAGAGGGCGGATGTGTATCCGAAGGCGAGCGAGACCATCCCCGACATGATCTCTATGGTATCCGGACTGATAGAGAGAGGATACGCATACGAATCGAATGGGTCGGTCTATTTCTCCGTCAGCAAGGCCAAGGAATATGGCAAGCTTTCAGGACAGAGCCTCGACCAGATGGTCGCCGGAGCAAGGATCGAACCAGGCGAGGACAAGCGGGATCCGATGGATTTCGCGCTCTGGAAGGCAGCGAAACCGGGAGAGGTGTTCTGGGAGAGCCCGTGGGGAAAGGGCAGACCAGGTTGGCACATAGAATGTTCGGCCATGTGTTTGAAGCACATAGGGAAGACCGTCGACATACATGGCGGGGGCACCGACTTGGTGTTCCCTCATCACGAGAACGAGATCCTCCAGTCAGAGGCATATAACGACGCACCTTATGTCCGATATTGGATGCACAACGGGATGCTCACGATCGACAGCGAAAAGATGTCGAAATCCCTCAAGAACTTCTTCTCCATCGAGGACATTCTCAAGAAGTACGCGCCAGAGGTACTGAGGTTCTTCATACTGAATGCGAGCTATCGAGCACCCCTCGACTACGATGAGGGATCATTGGACGAGACGAAGAAGGCGCTCGAGAAGCTCCAGAACAGCTACGGCTCGATGAAGAATGCCATTAGTCTCGCTTCAGGAACGGATGATGCGAAAGCCTTGACCGAGAAGGCCATGACAGACTTCGAGGCACGCATGGATGACGACTTCTCGAGCCGAGAGGCCATCGCTGTGATGTACGATCTGACAAGAGAGGCGAACCGACTTCACTCTGATGGCAGGCTGAGCAAGCAAGGTGCTGAGAACGTAGTGGCTGTGCTAGACAAGTTCAATGACCTGTTCGATGTGCTCACTGATAGAAAGACCAATGTGGTGAAGGAAGATAACGTCTCAGCCAGTGAACAAGTCTCAGCCGAGGTCTCTGGGGAGAACCTTGATGATGTGAGTGCTGATGAACTGGCGGATGAAGGACGCATAAGATTCTGGGTACTGAGACGGGAAACTGCGAGGAAGACCAAGGATTTCGCATATGCAGACAGGATAAGGAACAAGCTCGCAGAGTTCGGCATCGATATACAGGATTCGAAAGAAGGTGCCGTATGGAAGCGAAAGTGAGCCGTGAGACCGCAAAGAAGAAGGCCGAGATGTTGGCCGGTGGGGCGGTTCTGATACCAAAGGATTTCAGATTGCCGTTCCCTGCCAGCAGGTCCACAGCGGGTCCTGGAGCAGGTCATAGATCGGTCGTGTTCTCATTCGGCGGCACCAGGGCGAAGAAGGCGGTTTCGCGCGAAGGAGGAGAGTTCGAACTCGTCGTTGAGGGAGATTCGTATTCGCTCATGAGAGGAGGGTTTTTGTTCATCGAGAAAGTTGAGCTCGTGCCAACACTGATGCATGCACCATTCCAGGCTTTTGTCAACATCGACAGCAGGTGCATCTACGACTGCAAGTTCTGCAACTCACCTAGATTGGCGGACGATGCGACGAAGAATCTCAGCGACGACAGGATAATCGAGATGATCCTCGGAGCATCTAAGGAAGATGGTTTCCAAGCGGTTGCGTTCACAAGCGGCGTCGCAGAATCCCCGATGATGACCGTTCGTAGGATGGCGGGCCTCGTGAAGAGAGTGAAACAACTTCTGCCAGACACGCCCATCGGTGTCGAGCCTTATGCCACTAGACCAGATGAGGTCGAGATCCTCCTAGAAGCCGGTGCGGATGAGATCAAGATAAACATCGAGACCTTCGATAGAGACATATTCGAGAAGATCTGCGATGATATGGATTTCGATCAGATACTCCATGCGATAAACCACTCGGGAGAGGTGTTCGGCGAGAATCGAGTCTGCTCGAACATAATATTCGGCCTCGGAGAGACCGACGAGAACATCCTAGAAGGAACCAAGGTGCTGGCGAACATGGGGGCAGTCGCGACGTTGAGGGCACTCCGGAGAGACGAACTCAATACGGCCGGACTGGAAGGGGCCCTCGGCCCGTTGGAACCTGTTTCCGCCGAGCGCATGCTGACGTTGGCGGACGGACAGAAGAAGATATTCACCGATTATGGATTATCCCCGCTCAGGTTCAAAACGATGTGCCACGCATGTCTATCATGCGACATTGTCCCGTTCTGGGATGTATGACCCGTCACTTGTGAGTGAACACGCATCGGATCGTAGGCGACACCGATTCCACCCTGACAAAGGCGAACCTCTCGAGCTGGACGACCGACTCATGTGCCTTGGATAGCAGTGGTTCTGCAAGTCCGTTCTTCGTGCTGCCGTCGGTCATGAGCACCTCCGCGGGAACAGCATTTCCTGGGACCCAATGGACAATATGGACCCCTTCCTTGAGAACGGAAAGGTCATTCCCAGCATAGATCATCCTATCTTCCTTCAGTTCCACATTGCATAGGTCCTTCAGACGCAGTCTCGTGGGAGAGTCCTTCAGATCATTCCGGTCGATAAAGACATGCGCTCCGGGTGCGACTCTCATTTCCCTTGTCCCACGTTCGGGATGTTCAGGATGAAACGGAGCCTTTGCGACCAGCTCGGAATCTGTTCCGGAGAATGTGAATCGGATAGGATCGTTCACGAAGAAATATCGATTCGCTCCATCATCGATTAGCTCCCTGTTGAATGTGAATAAGGTCTTCCAGGAGAATTCGATGTCGACTTCTTTGATGCCAGTCTCGACCCAGTAGCGTCTTATGGCCTCTGACCTGACCCCTCGGCGCCTCATAGATGCGAGCGTGCCCAGTTGAGGGTCGTCCCACGATGTGTATAGGCCCTCTTTGATGCCGTTGGCCATCTTTGAAGTCGATAGCTGGGCATCCTCGACCGATACGCGTCCGTAATGGATGTATTCCGGTCTCTTCCATCCGAAATAATCGTAGATATACTCCTGCCTATGGGTGTTGTTCAGATGGTCCTTGCCCCGCAGGACATGGGTCAGGTCCAGCAGATGGTCGTCTATGGCTACGGACAAGTTCATGAGAGGATAGACCCTGTACTTCGAACCCGTCCTTGGATGAGGGGTGTCATCAATTCTGAGCGCGACGAAGTCGCGTATGGCGGGATTCGGATGCTGCAGATCGGTCTTGACCACAATTGATGCTTCTTCGGGTTTGTAGGACCCGTCGAACATCTTGTCCCAGCGAACCATCTGCTCATCTAGCGGCTGCTCCCTGTGCTCGCACGCCTTCTTGTGATTCTTCAGATCACGCCATGCATCGATCTTGCATGTGCAGACATATGCCTTCCCCATCTCGAGAAGCTTCTTGGCAATGTCGTAATAGATTTCGAACCGGTCGCTCTGTATCACGGTTTTGTGTATCTTGACTCCGAGCCAATCTAGATCTGCGGGTATCGTGTCATAACCGGAAGGGTCGATCCTTGCGGGATCGGTATCCTCGAACCTGTTGTAGCATATCCCGCCGTAGCGTTTCACGTACTCATCGTTAAGGACGGCCATGCGACTGTGGCCTATGTGGAGGGGGCCGGACGGATTGGGAGCCATGCGCATACGGACCTCCCCCACGACACCCTTGAGGTCGGGTAGAGTGTTGTCCCTGTGCTTTGATTCCCGGACCAGCAGTTCTGGAGCGACCTCTTCCAAGGCCTTCTTCTGAGCATCTGGAGACAGACCGTTGACTTCGTCAATCACGCCCTTTGCCAGCGAAGACACTTCCTTCGCCTTTGGTCTGAGTTCTGGGTTCTCTGCCATGACCTTGCCCAGAACAGCACCCATCGTGGCTCTGCCATCGTAGAATACGGCGTTCTGGAGGGCATACTTGCGCACGATCGATTCTATGTCCACGTCGCCTCGATTGATTGGTGCCTATAAGAAGTTTGACCAGATGATTGTGGGGACCAGTCGAAGAAGCCAGGCACGATCTTATCCATTTGACCCTGACGAAAGGATAGAAATACGAATTAAATCATCCATCGACCGGTGATCATCTGTCCATGAGGGCGATGCTGGACAAAATGGAAGAGACGGTCGTTATCAAGGGAAGGGTCTCGAAGGAGCTCGAGGTAACGAAGTACCTGCTGAAGGCTAGCACAAAGCCGATCCTATTCGAAGACCTCGAAGGCTATACGGCCGTGGGCAACCTATGGTCCACAAGAGAGAGGGTAGCCGCGGCCATGGGAACGACTCCTTCCGAGCTTCCGGGAAAGATGTTGAAAGCCATGGATTCGCCATCACCTCCACAAGAGATAGAGAATGCGCCCTTCGATAGGAACGTGCTAGATGATTTCGACCTCCGAGCATCTGCGATCCCGAGATTCTACAAGACCGATGGCGGAAGATATGTCACCGCGGGAGTCGTCGTCGCGGAACATGACGGAATCAAGAACATGTCGTTCCACAGATTGATGCTCCTCGATGAGCGCAGATTCGCTGTCAGAGTGGTCCCCAGACACCTACACGCACTGCACAAACGTGCGAAGGCGAAAGGTGAGGAACTCAAAGTGGCGGTCGCGATCGGCCTATGTCCGGCCGTGATGCTGTCAGCCGCGATGAATCTGGAGCTGGGGAAGAACGAGTTGGATGTGGCCAATTCACTCAGACAGCTGTGCATGAACGAGCCTGTGTATGTCAAGAAGATCAGGAACGGATTATTGGTCCCGGCATTCGCTGAATATGTGTTCGAGGGGAGATTGACCGACAGGATCGATGAC
This sequence comes from Thermoplasmatota archaeon, assembly GCA_018818785.1. Taxonomy (GTDB): domain Archaea; phylum Thermoplasmatota; class Thermoplasmata; order UBA10834; family UBA10834; genus UBA9653. The sequence continues at coordinate 239,411 of JAHIRF010000006.1, forward strand.
GAAGGGCCTTTTGTCGACATCACTGGCACCGTCGACCCTGTCAGGAAACAGCCCGTGATGGAGATCGACAGGATATATCACAAGGACGACCCCATCTTCCAGATGATCCTTCCTGGCTGGGAGGAACACTATCTCATGATGGGCATGCCCAGAGAACCAGTGATTAAGAGGGCGGTCAATGTCGCCGTACCCGAGGTACACGGAGTACGTCTCACGGAGGGCGGGTGCTGTTGGCTGCATGGGATCGTCTCTATCACCAAGCAGAAGGAAGGTGATTCGGTCAACGCCATAATGGCAGCCCTGGGTGCCCATCCATCGATGAAGATGGTCACGATAGTCGATGATGACATCGACATATACAACGACCAAGAGGTCGAATGGGCGGTGTCGACCAGGTTCCAAGGGCATAAGGGCCTGGTCATGATAGAGAATGCGAGAGGTAGCAGCCTTGACCCGAGTGCCGATGAGACCACGACAAAGATGGGGATCGACGCGACAAAGCCGATGGGGGTCGAAGGATTCGACCGTGTGAAACCAGAGTGACCATTTCGACGTCGAGTGAGCGATGATTCAGGCGCAAACCATTAAATATAGTCCATACCTCACTTCTAATGAAGTGAACCAAATGGTCACCGTCACACCGAAAGCAATAGAGACGATAAAGGCGATCCTAGCCGAGGAGAAGAAGAACGAGCCCATCAGGATTTTCTTTGGAGGGCAATCATGCTCCGGCCCAGCATACATGATGGGGTTCGACAAGCTCACTGAAAACGATGTCGAGATCAAGGTAGATGGGTTCACACTGATACACGAGAAGTCGCTTGAAGAGAACCTCAAGGACGCTGTCGTTGATTCCGTCGAGACCCCACAGGGCCCTGGAGTCGTCATACGGGTGAAGTCCACCGGTGACTCCTGCAGCGGCGGATGCGCAGGATGTCACTAGTTTCATGGTGCCTACGAGAAAACATTCATAGGCCCAGGCGCGTTGTCAAGAGCTTGTGTTCCTAGAGCACAGGCTTATAAAACCATCCAGCGTGGAACTTAGGGAGTACCAGGTCAATATCGCAAAGACGGCTCTCTCCGAATCCACCCTGGTCGTCCTTCCGACCGGACTCGGAAAGACTGTTGTTGCTCTAATCCTAGTGGCAGAGAAGCTGCTGGCGGGCGAGGGCAAGGTCCTGTTCATGGCTCCGACGAAGCCTCTCGTCGAGCAGCATTCGAAGTTCTTGAGCAACTATCTCCTCGACATCGAACCCACTGTTTTCACCGGGGAGGTGCCCCCAGCTCGTAGGGAGGATCTTTGGCGAGATAGTAGACTGGTCGTCTCCACACCACAGGTGATCGAGAACGATCTTAACGAGGAAAGAATCTCGCTGCGTGATGTTTCGCTCATCGTCTTCGACGAGGCACACAGGGCTGCAGGAGATTACGCCTATGTGTCCATAGGAAAGAGGTTTGCGGAGACAACTGGGCTCGCCTTGGGTCTGACCGCATCTCCAGGCTCAGACGTGTCCAAGATAGCCGAGGTCTGTGAGAACCTGGCAATGACCAATGTGGAGATACGTTCAGAGCTCGATGAGGATGTGACCAGCTACACACAGGTCGTCAAGACCGAGTTCATAGGCGTCGGGATGCCGGAGGATATGGGCAGAGTGATCTACCTACTCCAGAGGATAATGGACGAGCAGGTGGCGAAGCTATCAGCCCATGGCTATCTCGATCCGAAGAAGCCTCCTACGACCAGGGATCTCCTGGAAGCCGGGAAGGTGATTCGAGCCAAGTTGAACGTCGGGACCAAGAATTACCATCTGTTCCAGGATGCGAGCGCCCAGTCGCTGGCGATGAAGATGAACCATGGCATCGAGCTGGCTCAGACGCAGGGAAAGGGGGCGTTGGAGAGCTATTTCTCGAAGTTGGTGAAGCAGGGTGAGGAGAAGGGAGGGCCAAAAGCATCCAGGGATCTGATAAAGGATGCGAGGTTCCAGCAGGCCAGAACCCACCTGCATAGCATGCAGAAGGACCACCCCAAGCTGGAGAAGATCATCCCCATCCTGAGATCACAGTTCCGGAGCAAGCCGGATTCGAAAGCCATTGTTTTCACGCATTACAGGGATACATGTGAGCTCCTCACGCAGAAGCTCACCGATGTGGAGGGGGTTCGACCGGTCAGGTTCGTCGGCCAGGCTAGCAAGGGAGAGGATCATGGGCTCAACCAGAAAGAGCAGAAGGAGATAATCGATGGGTTCCGCGCAGGGATGCACAACGTCTTGGTAGCGACATCAATCGCAGAGGAAGGGTTGGACATACCAGCTACGGATCTGGTGGTATTCTACGAGCCCGTCCCATCGGAGATACGCACGATCCAACGAAGGGGCAGGACTGGGAGGGAGCAGGCTGGAAGAGTCATCATATTCGTCACCCGGGACACCAAGGATGAGGCATATCTCTGGTCCAGTCGGAGAAAGGAGATGCAGATGCGGAAGGAGCTGGATTCGCTCAGGAGAAAGCTCAGGCAGAGGAGGGGGCTTCCGGATACACCTTACGCCAGACCAGGACTCCCCAGAGAGACTCTGGAGAAGATGATGTCACCGGACCTTCCGTCTGGGCGGGAGGAACTGGCCAGGAAGGTTGCTGACCAGAAGGGGCAGAAATCACTTGCACAGTATGAAGGGACGCGGAGGCCAACACTCGATATCGCAGTGTCGACCAGGATCAGGGAATCTGCGGTCGCCCAGGGGTTGGAAGATGCTGGATTCAACATATGCCACGATGCCACTGCTGGCGCCGACATTGTCATATCCGAAAGAGTCAGCCTGATATTCAGAACGGTTCAAGATTTCATAATCGGCCTGAATAACGGCACGATCATCTCCGACCTAGACAGGTTGAGGGGGTCATCGCAGCATCCGATCCTGATAGTCCAGGGGGAGCAGGAAGGAGAAGGCGACAGGAGACTCAACTCCGCAATCTATGATTTCCTAAACGGACTCATTTCAAGGAACGGATTGACAGTGCTATCGACTGCGAGCCCACAGGAGACCGCATCCGCGATCAAGACCCTTTACGGTCAGGAGAAACCAGACCTTGCTCACACATCGAGATCCAAGCAGACCTCATTCGATTCGCCTGGAGGGCATATGTTCCTCGTCCAGGGTCTCCCGAACGTGTCGGCTACACTCTCGACGAGGCTGATGAAACGGTTCGGTTCACCCGATGCGGCATCTAGGGCTAGCGTCGAGGAGCTCATGAAGGTCGATGGAATAGCAAAGATTATTGCAGAAGGCATCCATAATAGTCTCCGGAAGAGGGTTGGCGAGGAGTTGGACTGATATGGCAACCAACGAGTGCCCGAGGTGCAACAGCCCCTGCATCATCAAGATCGTTGCGGAATCCAGCGAAGAATGGTGCGAGGTAGATGTCTGCAAGATGTGCGGAAGCATGTATCCTAGGAAGAAGAAGGCCAAATCCGCACAGGCGAAGGGCGTGACCGCCAGGAAGAAGGCGAAAAAGTCCTCAAGGGCTAGCTCCAAGAGTCCGAAAAAGGCGGCAGCCAAGAAGAAGACGGCAAAGGGCAGAAAAACCAGGTGATTTCTGAGCCAGCATGCCCATTATGCAAGCAGCAACGTTTATGAACCCACTGTCCATACGAGGGAATTCGAGGATCATGGAATTCAAGCTGATAGAGAAGAAGAAGGATAGCATCAGAGTGGAGATACTTGATGCCGACGAGACCCTCATAAACCCGCTGTTGCACGAACTGTTGCAGGACAAGAATGTCCAGAACGCAAGATACACAACAGGTCACCCACAGTTGGACAAGCCAGTGCTGACCGTCATTGTCAAGGATGGAAAGCCCCAGGCCGCGCTCAAGAAGGCCGCCAAGGCTCTGGCCAACCAGTACCTCGAGACAAGGCAACTTGTCGAGAAGCAGCTGGGTTGAGCCGTACCGAAGCTTTTACATCAGAATGTCATTCTGAAGATCACATGAGAGAAAGCGAGCTGGGGCTAGAAGCGTTCCTCACTGAGGACCTGCCAGGCATCGGAGGCAGACTCAGGAATACTCCAGACGATTTCAAAGTCGATGAGATTTCCATAAAGCCCCCTGAAGACCCTGAGGGTCGTTTCGTGATTGCGCAGGTTTGGCACAGGAACTGGGAGGCGAACCGACTCGTCAGAAGATTGGCATCGAACCTCCATCTTGGAAGGAATCGTGTGGGATTCGCAGGGACGAAGGACGGCAGGTCCGTAGCAACCCAGTTGATGTCTTTCAATGCGCCCCTGGAGGATGTGCAGGCTCTCACAATACCCGAGGTCGAGATAAGGGACGTGTACCGGGCCAAACGGATGATCTCGATAGGCGACCTCATAGGCAACAAGTTCGAGATCAGGGTATCGGATCAGAACCCTGCGGCTGATGTGCGATATATCTGCAAAGCGGTCGCTGACAGGGTCGAAGCTATCGGGGGATTCCCCAACTTCTTCGGCATACAGAGGTTCGGATCGGTGAGACCTATAACGCACCTCGTCGGCAAGGACCTCACCAAAGGGGACATAGAAGGAGCGGTCATGCGCTATATCGCGAACCCGTTGGACGAGGATTCTGAGATCAATGATGCCCGCAGAGCACTCCAAGAGACTCGGGATTTCGAACAGGCACTCGCCGAGTTTCCCATGAAACTCACATTCGAGAGGATGATGATCGGACACATCAAGGATCATCCAGGGGATTTCCTGGGAGCTCTGAGGAGACTACCCAGCAACCTCCTGATGATGTTCGTTCACGCATACCAATCATTTCTGTTCAACGAGGTCCTGAGCGAGAGGATGAGGAGGGGCATCGCGATCGATGAACCCGTGGTCGGGGACCTGGTGCTGCCTCTCGACAAGAACGGGCTTCCGGACCATGACAACCCGATTCCCGTCACTGAGGACAACCTAGAGAAGGTGCGGAGGAACGCGAGGGAGAAGAAGGCGTTCGTGAGTGGGCTGTTATACGGGACCGATTCCAACTTCGCAGAGGGGGAGATTGGCGAGATCGAGAGGAAGATCATAGAGGATGAAGGGGTCTCACGGATGGATTTCCAGATTGTAGGCCTGCGTGAAGCCTCATCCAAGGGGATCAGGCGAGAGTTGTTGGCGCTATGTAAGGACCTAGAGATCGAACACTTCGATGACTCGACAGTGTTCAAGTTCGCGCTGAACAAAGGATGCTATGCGACATGCCTGATGCGCGAATTCATGAAGACAGATATCTCCAAGTACTGACAACGCTCACCCAACGGACCGAAGCCATTTTGTAGAGGGCATGGCGCTCATAGGTGTCGAGTGATTCTGTCGTGGCGAGAGACGATAAAAAGAAGAAGAAGATGCGCAAGGTACTGACATGCCCACAGTGCGGTTCAGCGGACCTATACTACGAAGCTGCCCTGATCACAGGGTACAAGTACCACTGCAAGAAGTGCAACTACATAGGCGCCTTCGTCATCGAGAAAGAAATCGAAGAGAATGAGTTTGATTGATGCCGCAAGCAGGGCATCGGAGGATATCCGACCCGGCCCTCAGGCGAACATCGGGCCGGATTCCATCGCCTTCTGGTCATCCTCGTCGAGCACCTTGTTGATGGCCTTCTCGAAATCGACCATGGAGACGACGTCACGGCTCTCCCTTATGGCGAACATCCCGGCCTCCGTGCAGACGGCTTTGATGTCGGCACCTGTCGCACCATCCGACTTGGATGCCATCTCCTCGAGGTTGACCGACTCGTCGAGGTTCATACGTCGGCTGTGTATCTTGAATATCGAGGTTCTCGCCTCGTGGTTCGGAATCGGTATCTCGATGATCCTGTCGAACCTTCCGGGTCTCAGCAAAGCCTCGTCCAGTATATCGGGGCGGTTGGTCGCACCTATGATTTTGACCTCACCCAATGGGTTGAAACCGTCGAGTTCGGCCAGTATCTGCATGAGTGTGCGTTGAACCTCGCGATCGCCGGAGGTTGCAAGCTCAAGCCTCTTAGCGCCTACGCTGTCCAGTTCATCTATGAACACGATGGACGGGGCCTTCTGCCTGGCGAGATCGAACAGTTCCCTCACCAGTCTGGCGCCCTCTCCGATGTATTTCTGCACCAGCTCCGATCCGACGAACCGGATGAATGTGGCATTGGTCTGCTTCGCGACGGCTTTCGCCAGGAGGGTCTTACCAGTGCCCGGTGGACCGACTAGAAGCACGCCCTTCGGCGGGTCTATACCCACTTTCTTGTAGAGTTCCGGTCTGAGAAGTGGGTCTTCCACGGCTTCCCGTATCTCTATGATCTGGTCCTGCAAGCCCCCGATATCCTCGTAGACCGTGTCCGGCTTCGCTATTATCTCGGCGCCGACCACGATGGGGTCCAAGGATGGGGGCAGAACGCCCATTACTGCAAGCGTCTGCTTGTTCAGAGCGACTCTGGCACCAGCTATCAACAAATCGGATGATACGTAATCTGATGTGCTCACAACGAAGTCTGGTCCGGTCGAGCTCTTGACGACTACCCGACCGTCAGCGAGTATGTCCTTGATCTGACCTATTATGAGCGGTGGGGTCTTCAATCGCTCAAGCTCGGCTTTGAGTCTCTTGAGTTCCTTCTGAAGGCGAATGAGCTCACCTTCAACGAACCTCTTCTCGCCTTCGCTTCTGCGGGCTTCCTCTACGAGTTCGAGGTTACGCTCCTCAAGGACCGCGATTCTCCTTTGTATCTCTTCAAACATCTCGGCGGATTGGTCCTGTTCCAATATGATGCACCCCATTTTTCATGTCAAATCCGAGCTGGCAATGATATAAGGTTAAATACGCTATTTAGCCTTTGCTGGTTCACGCAAGAGGCTTGGTCTTCATGATTTGTGAGATGTGCGGGAAGAACGTCACCTTCTGCAAGAAGGTGACCATCGAAGGCGTGCATCTTGAAGTTTGTACCGAATGTGCAAAATTCGGCACGGAAGCACGAAAAGAGAAGGGCAAAGAGGCCACGGGACCGAAACCGGTGATAACACAGCGATTAGAGTCCCGAGAGAAGAGATCCCGACCGCGAGACATATACGAAGGCGTCGAGAAGGATCTCGTAGACGATTATGCGGTACGAATCCGCGATGCCAGGCAGGTAAAGGGATTGACCCAGAAGGATCTAGCTGCGCGCCTGAACGAAAGGGTCACCATCATCAGCAAGATCGAGACGGGTGACATGAGGCCGGATGAGAAACTCATCGTCAAGCTTCAGAAAGAGCTAGGTGTGACCCTGAAGGAGAAGGTCTCGACCGTGGTGGCGGCCAAGGAGTCTGGCCCGCAGACACTCACCTTGGCAGATCTTATTAAGATGCAGAAATGATTCGCCCTCATTCTGCAGATACATCCCTGCTCATGACTGCGGACATGGCTCTGTCCAGGTGAGACTTGTCGACCTGCAATCCATAGGATGATGCCACGAGCAATGCGGCAGGCTCGATATCGATGCCGAGCAGCTCTTGCTTCTTGTTGACCTTGGACACGACCTCTCTCTTCGGCACTGATTTCGTTCTCACGATGCTCTCAACTATCTCAGAGAATAGATCCTGGGAACGCTTCGCACCCAACTTTATTGCTTCTGAGCTCGGTTTGAAATCAAGGGGCACCTCGGCAGATGTCCAATCAAAGGTCGGCATCAGGCTACCGTTCTTCTTCTCCAAGAATCCATCCGTGAGCCCTGCGTCCATCAGTTTCTGGGCATCCTTCGGAGAGAACCATCTCATATCCATCGATGCCGAGAACACAAACTCGCGCTCCGACAAAACATCCTTACCCTTGCGCTTGTAAAGGACCGCGATACTCTTCTGCAAATCATTCATTCGTTACCATGCTCCCGAAATCCTCTGTTACGATGTAGTCGACCTCGAGCTGTTCCAGTGCCGGTTGGTCGGTCATCGTCGCGAAGACTCCAAGGGTGAATCCGAGCTCCCTCTTGGCCCTAGATGCATCTTCAGCCAGTTCCCGCGGGACGAGTACGTTGGATATCCCTATCTCCAACACGTCCCGAGAAAGGTCGAAGATGGCCCTGCCAGCGATTGAGGGGTCAAAACTCACGATCCCATCCCGGTAGTCTGCTTTGAAGGTAATGTTCTCGGACAACTTAAATGCTACCCCAAGCTCTTCGAGGCTGACGAGTGTTGCGGTGCCGACGACGGCGTTCTCCGCGCCCGTTATGAGCAGGTCTATGACGTTCTGACCGAACCTGAGCCCACCTTCATACATCGTGGGTATCCCTTCACATATCTCGCGCGCGACGTCGAGCTGAGGCTTGTTCTTTGTGATCCCGTCAACATCGGACAGATACAGCATGTCGAATTTGTCGGAAAGCTGCGCGACGATGTCTTCGGTCGACCCTTTCGGGTACGCGCGTCTCAGAAGGCTCCGACCATTCAACGTCATGCTCGGAATGATTCTCATGGACAATCAGTCGCAGAAGGTCTCCACATAGATAAACGTGACCGCATCGAATGGATTTGACATGATTCACACCAGATAACCTGGATGGAGATATGATGAAAAACCGAAGCCCCTCGAGCCAAGTGATAGACCCTTTGAAATCGGCTTCCTCGTAGTCGATGACGATGATTGGACTATATCCTGGGACCACGATGAAGATAATGTGATCGCAGGAACTGGGTGATTCGAACTCATTCTAACCACCGAATACAGAAGTAGCAACGGTTATATAGAAGCACTAACATATACGAACTCCTAACCCCGCGACAGGGGGGAGGAACTGGTCAATCCAGATTGATTAAACGGAGGTATGAAATTGATAGGCCAAACACCCATTTTCATATTGAAAGAAGGAACCAAGAGAGAGAAAGGAAAAGGCGCGCAGTTCAACAACATTTCTGCAGCCAGAGCAATCGCCGATACTGTCAGGAGCACATTGGGCCCGAGGGGCATGGACAAGATGCTCGTTGACAGCATGGGTGATGTAGTAATAACGAACGATGGAGTGACAATCCTCAAGGAGATAGACATCGAGCACCCCGCGGCCAAGATGATCGTTGAGGTCGCCAAGACACAGGACGAGGAATGCGGGGACGGAACCACGACCGCAGTCATCCTTACCGGTGAACTCCTGAAGAAGGCTGAGGCACTCATTGAACAGAACATACACCCAACGGTCATATCCGGCGGGTACAGACTCGCGGCGCTGAAGGCGAGAGAGTTCCTTGACGAGGTATCCATCAAGGTGGATTCCAAGGACAGGGACGTACTCGTCGACATCGCAAAGACATCAATGATATCCAAGAGCGTCGCCGGATCCAGGGAATTGCTGGCAAAGGTGGCAGTCGACGCGGTCTCAGCTGTTGCTGAGAAGAACAGCGAGGGAGCATGGACGGTCGATGAAGACGACATCCAAATCGTGAAGAAGCAGGGTGGCTCCACTGATGACACCACAATGATCGCGGGAATCATCGTCGATAAGGAAGCAGTTCACCCGGCGATGCCGAAGAAGGTAGAGAAGGCGAAGATCGCGCTCGTCGATTCGGCGCTCGAAGTCAAGAAGACTGAGATAGACGCGAAGATCGAGATAACCGACCCGAGCCAGCTGCATGCGTTCCTCGATGAAGAGGAGAACATGCTGAAGAAGATGGTCGAGACCGTCAAGAAGTCCGGCGCGAACGTGCTGTTCTGCCAGAAGGGCATCGACGATCTCGCACAGCATTACTTGTCGAAGGCCGGAGTATACGCGGTCCGCAGGGTCAAGAAGAGCGATATGGAAAAGCTCGCCAAGGCCACAGGCGCGAACCTCGTGACCAAGCTCGACGACCTGAAGGCAGATGACCTCGGTGTCGCCAATATGGTCGAAGAGAAGAAGATCGCTGATGACAGGATGACTTTCGTCACCGGATGCAAGAACCCGAAGGCCGTATCGGTATTGATCCGGGGCGGCACGGAACACGTGATCGATGAGGTCGATAGGTCCCTGAACGATGCGATAAGCGTCGTATCGGTTGCATTCGAGGATGGAAAACTCGTGACTGGCGGAGGTTCCGCAGCGGCTGAGCTGGCGCTCAGGTTGAGAGACTTCGCGGCTTCCGTCGGTGGCAGGGAACAGATCGCAATCGATGCTTTCGCTAGCGCTCTGGAAGTCATTCCGACAGCACTTGCGGAGAACGCTGGTCTCGACCCGATCGATGTACTGATCGAGCTCAGACAAGCGCACAAGGCTGGAAAGAAGAATGCCGGCATCAACGTCTTCACTGGCAAGATCACAGACATGAAGAAGGAGAAGGTGCTTGAACCGATTCGCGTCGGAAGACAGGCGATCAGCTCCGCGACAGACGCTGCCGTCATGATCCTGAGGATCGATGATGTCATAGCATCCCGAGGCGGTCCGAAGGGACCACCTGGCGCAGGCGGTCCTGGCGGAGACATGGGTGACTTCGAATAGACGAAGACCCAAACCCCTTAAACCCATTACTTTCGTGAAAGGGCCGTGAGGCCCTGGATTGCACTGGAGGCAATCAGTGATGGCTAACGATGAGACAAATGATACTGAGCACGCCGGCTCGAAGGAGGGGTGTGGTTCCGATGAGAAAGTCCCTCAGATACAGGACCCAGTATCAGAGTTGGAGAGAAGGATAGAGGACTTGACCGATACTCTTTTGCGTCTCCAGGCAGATTTCGACAACTATAAGAAGCGCGTCGCGAAGGAATGGAATGAGAGGGCAAGGACCGCGACTGAGGGGCTGGTGCGCGACCTGCTCCCCGTACTGGACACCTTTGACAAGGCCTTCGAGGATACACAGAAGACCGATGATGCAGTTCATGACAGGAAAGGGCTCGAAGGGATCCATAGACAACTCCTGCAGATCATCCAGAGGCAAGGTTTGAGAGAGATAAGAACCGATTGCAGGTTCGATCCGTTCGAGCATGAAGCACTGATGCGAGCAGAATCCGAGGATGCAGATGACGGAAAGATACTCGAGGTGTACCAGAAAGGATACAGCCTCGGAGGGAAGGTCATCAGACCGGCCAAAGTGAAAGTAGCCAAGAGGACCGAACTGGCTGAAATCACCGGACCGGACAATGATAATCACGATAATCCAGATGACGAGAAATCAGAATAGGACAGAAGAAATAGAGAGGTGAGTGAAGAATGGCAGAATCTAAGACCAAGGTCATAGGAATAGACCTGGGCACGAGCAATTCGGCAGCTGCTGTGGTAGAGGGCGGCAGGCCGACGATAATACCGAGTGCAGAGGGAACCAGCTTGGGAGGCAAGGCGTTCCCGTCGTATGTCGCTTTCACGAAGGACGGGCAGATGCTGGTAGGCGAACCAGCCAGGAGACAGGCGGTCTCCAACCCGGAAGGAACGATAATGGCGATCAAGCGGAAGATGGGGACGGACTACAAAACCAAAGTGCACGGAAAGGAGTACACGCCCCAACAGATATCCGCGTTCATACTGCAGAAGATAAAGCGCGATGCTGAAGCGTACCTCGGCACAAAGGTCGAGAAGGCAGTCATCACCGTCCCGGCATACTTCAACGATAACCAGAGACAGGCGACCAAGGATGCGGGAATGATAGCTGGCCTCGATGTGGTGAGGATAATCAACGAACCAACCGCGGCTGCCCTGGCATACGGACTGGACAAGTCCGAAAAGGAACAGAAGATACTCGTCTTCGATCTGGGCGGCGGCACACTCGACGTCACCATAATGGAGTTCGGCGATGGAGTCTTCGAAGTCATATCCACGAGCGGTGACACCCAGCTGGGCGGTACCGACATGGACAACACGATGGTGGATTACATCGCCAAGGAGTTCAAGGCAGATTCCAGCATGGATATCACAAAGGACAAGATGGCGATGCAGAGGGTCAGAGAGGCGGCAGAGAAGGCAAAAATAGAGCTATCCTCCACGCTCGAGACGGAAATAAACCTTCCATATCTCAGCGCTGACTCTTCGGGGCCGAGGCACCTTACCATGAAGCTCACAAGGGCTAAGCTGGAAGAGCTGGTCAAGCCAGTTGTGGATAAGTGCCGTGGACCGACTATGCAGGCGCTTGAGGATGGGAAGCTGAGTGCAGACAAGATAGACAAGGTCATATTGGTAGGCGGTCCAACGAGGATGCCCATCGTACATAGGTTCGTCGAGGGAGTCGTCGGGCCCAAGATCGTGAGAGGTGTGGACCCGATGGAATGCGTCGCCATGGGTGCTTCCATACAGGCAGGCATAATCGAGGGAAGTGTCACAGACATACTACTGCTCGATGTGACGCCTCTGTCACTGGGCGTCGAGACCCTCGGAGGAGTGTCCCACAAACTCATCGAAAGGAACACTACCATACCGACGAGGAAGAGCGAAGTCTTCTCCACAGCTGCGGACGGGCAGACAAGCGTCGAGATCCATGTCTTACAGGGAGAGAGACCGATGGCTGCAGATAATGTCACGCTTGGTAACTTCCACCTTATAGGAATACCTCCGGCCCCGAGGGGTTTGCCCCAGATAGAGGTCACCTTCGACATCGATGCCAATGGCATAATCGATGTCAGCGCGAAGGATCGAGGAACCGGCAAGGAGCAGAAGATAACTATCACAGCAACAACGAAGCTCGGCAAGGAAGACATCGACAAGATGGTCAAAGACGCAGAGAGATTCGCGGACGAGGATCTCAAGCGTAAGGAGAAGGCGGAACTGAGGAACAAGGCTGAGCAGAGGACATACGAGGTAACGCACATCCTGGAAGAGATGGGAGATAAGGTGCCACAGGACCTCAAGGAGAGCTTGACCAAATTATCCGAGGAGGTCAAGACCGCTCTGGCAGGCGACGATCTGGAAATCATCAAGCAGAAGCTGGAGGAGCTAGACAAGGCTCTGCTGGAGATCGGCAAGAAGGTCTATGAGACCGCTCAGCAGGCGGCATCCCAAGAGCCCCAGACGCCTCCACCCAGTGGAGACGAGCAATCAGGTGGCGGTGATGACGGTTATGTGGACGCTGAGTACAAGATCGTCGACGATGATGACAAGAAGTGACCCAAACCTCTTTTTCCTATTTCCTCATTCTCTCGACCAGAATCGACTGAGAATGTAATGAGACGGTGATGATGCGATGGTCCAGAAGAGAGACTACTACGAGGTACTAGGGGTATCTCGAAACGCCGCGAAGGATGAAATCAAAAAGGCGTACAGAAAACTGGCCATGAAGTATCATCCTGACACCAACAAGGAGGATCCAAAGCAGGCAGAGGAGAAGTTCAAGGAACTCTCTGAAGCCTACGAGGTCCTCGCAGACGATGATAAGAAGACCAGATACGACCAGTACGGACATGAAGGCGTCCAGAGCACATTCAGAGACGGCGGTTTCGACTGGTCGGATTTCACACACTTCGGGGATATCAGCGACATATTCGGTAATTTCTCAGGCTTTGGCGGGAGCATTTTCGATCAGTTCTTCGGCGGAGGGATGAGACGAACAGGCCCCGTCGAAGGTAGGTCTCTCAGATACGACATCGACATACCTCTTGAGGAAGCGGCGACTGGAATCGAGAAGGAGATCAGGGTACCGCACAGCATCGCCTGCAAGACCTGTGGTGGTATCGGCGCCAAGAAGGAGGACGTCAAGACATGTCCGACCTGCAAGGGCGCGGGACAGGTCCAGAGAGCGCAAAAGCGCGGAAACACATCTTTTGTGACCATCGCCAATTGTCCGACCTGCAGAGGGAGAGGAAACCAAATCACGAAGAACTGTCCAGATTGCCAGGGACATGGAGCTGTCCAGACCACATCGACCTTGAAGGTATCGATCCCGAAGGGTGCCGAAGAGGGCATGCGCCTTAGGATAAGAGGGGCTGGCGAGGCCGGCCCCAACGGAGGCCCGCCAGGGGACCTGTATATCATAATCCATATCGACGAGCATTCCGTGTTCGCACGGGATGGAAGAGACCTATGGCTGGAGACACCGATCACTTTCACACAGGCGGCTCTGGGAGCACAGATCGACGTGCCCACGCTCAATGGGACCGCGAGAGTCACGGTACCACCAGGAACTCAGACGGGCACCGTTTTCAGACTCAAAGGAAAGGGCGTGCCGGACCTGAGAGGCTACGGCGAGGGGGACGAATTCGTGAAGGTCACTGTCCAGATACCGACCAAGTTGTCATCTGAACAGAAGGATCTCATGAAGCGACTAGGGGACTCACTCGGTGATTATGGCCGAGGGGGCACGAAGAAAAACAGATTCAGCAAGTTCGGTCGGAAGACATGAACGAGAACCGCTCTTACACTGAGGTACAGAGCAGATAGACGTCAGAGAATCGAACCGTGCTCGGGAGAGATCCGTAACATCCAGAGATTGAGCAGACTGGAGAGCGATGGATCCATCACAGTCTCCAAGAACCTCGCCCCCTGGTCGATGGTGGGCACATCTGGCTCACGGAAGCAATCGAATTGCGGAAGAACGGCGATCACCAGCTAGAACAGATGGTCGTCCGTCAGGCGGGACTCCCCGCCGACACCGCATCTGATGATCTCAAGACCCGCATCCTTCAATCTTGTCTCAACCTCGGCGATATGCTCTGGATGTGTGTTGACGTATACGGTGGCGCCAGTATCTATCGAGAAGTATGCGGGGACCCCTTCGGACCGCATCTTCCTGACCTCGAGTATCACCTTCACCGTCTCTGGTCTCCAAAGGATCGTCTCATCTATGCCGGTCATCGTTATTCCGTGCAGGATCAGAGAGTCCCTCTCAGCCAGCATCCCTATGCGGTCGATATCCCTCTTCGTGATGGCGTTCTCCATCTCTGAGAGGGCGCCGTGGACGTATGCAAGCCGCGAATGGAAGAAGGGTGATCCCAGCACCGATCTATGCGCATTCTCCGTGTACTTGAAAGCGGGGATGAGAGCTACCAGGATCCCCATCTCGAAATCCTCGGACGCGATCTGGTATGAATACGATTCCTCATCATCATGGCCAGCCTTCCATCTGGAGAATCCTCCGGTGACGGAGCGCGATGCGGATCCTGCGCCACGACGCGCAATGATGGAAATCTGTTCAAGGGACAGATCCAGCTTTGCAGCATCGCATGAAGCTACTGCGAGCGCAGCGAATCCTGAGGCAGACGACCCCAACCCCACGTTCGATGGAAAGTTATTCTTCGAGACCATCCTGAAATGGTCTTCGATACTGGCTCTCGCCCGTACGACATCAACGACTGAAAGTACCCTCTCGAGCTCCCTCCCAGTCAGAGTGCGTGAGTCGACCTCCGCCACATCCTCTTCGAAATCGCCGAATTCAATAGTTGTGTGGCTTGCTGTGGGAGACGTCGAGACTGATATAGAATCGTGATATGGCAGTCGGAGCTGCTCGTCCTTAAGTCCGTGATATTTGATTAGCCCTTGAATCGGATACGCCATGGCTGATGATTTCATCGTCTCACCTCACACATCGAAGAGTACGACCAGTGTCTTATGAGCATCATTGAATTCTAGCTTGTGATACGTCACACCCTTGACGACAGAACGTTTCGTATGTCGCTCGTCATCGAATTCCTCTCCATGGATATGTGCATCCAGTTTGTTTCCATCCAAGATGATGTCGAACCTGCTGAACACCAAGTTCTCGGCATCATGCAAGAAGAGCAGTTCCTGCAAGAAGTCGACGAGAAGCTGTTCCCTTGTTCCTGCTTCAATCTGTATCCTCATCTCACCAGTCGGCTGTATCTTGCTCACATCGGTCATCTGATCGAACAAAGCGTATGCCGCGTTCGCGAATCTCTCCTCCAAGGTCTCTCCATGGGCTTCGACCATCGCGTCGGCAGTGTGTTCCAACAGCCTGTATCTCATGCAGATTGACAGTGGACTTGAGCATATATCAACTCTATGCTTCAAACCGTGATTGGTGATGATCACATAGGTGAGATATCTGGCATTGCTCACATCGAGGGTTCTGAGACCTGCATATTGCCCGTCCGTGTTCGATCAGATTGATGTGGAAGGGATAGAACCTCCGTAAAGGCACAATCTTCGCAAGCTCCTCCTGGGCAGACTCCCTGGAGGTCTTCTCGCAGATCAATCCGAGCCTACGGGACACTCTATGTACGTGAGTGTCGACGGGGAATGCAGGCATTCCCAGTGAGAACAGCAGAACAATCGCACGAGTCTTTGGTCCCACGCCTTTCATTCCAGCAAGCCATCTGTCCGCCCCTGAAGGCGTCATCTGCCTTAGAAAACTCAGCTCTAGCTCTCCCCGCTCGGAGCGAATATACTCAAGGGCATCCAATATCCTATGCGCCTTGATTTCGGCTAACCCCCCTGAGCGAATTATCTTGGCGATTCTCGCTGGATCCTCGCGCTCCATGGACTCCCATGTCGGATACTCCTTCTTCAGGGCCAGGTAGCTCCTATGAGAATTGAGATCGGTCGTATTCTGAGAGAGTATGGTCTCGACCAGGGTATCGAGTGGATCATCATTTGGGACAACCTTGTCGTCACCATAGCATTTTACGAGCAGACTGTCGATCTCAGCCGCCTTTTTCTTCGCATCTCGTCGTGATGCCTGCATCGATATCCTCAGCCAGTCGTCACTTTGACATTGCTGAATCTAATGCTAGGCATTAGATTATTGCCATAATCCGTGATATCTGCACCTATCCGTGAGATTCCTTTGATGAGTTCCAACAGATTTCCAGATATCATGACTCCCCTCGCCCCACCGACTATCTGTCCCTTACGTATCTTCAGACCCGGGTTCGCAACGAAGGAGAAATCACCCGTCTCAAGATTGCTCGTATGGACGCCCTGACCAGACCATACGAGATATCCATCGTCGACCTCCGCAACAAGATCCTCGAGCATCCCACTGCCAGGTCGGATCTGGAGGTTCAGGGGAGATGAGGATACTGCCCCGGTTAGCTGGTTCCTGACAGCGTTCCCAGTCGATGACCTATGGGCCTTCGCGCCATAGTAGTTGTCCCAGACAAAACCGTTCACGACACCTTCTTTTATCAGCGTCTTCTTCTTCGTCGGCATGCCTTCATCATCGAACTGCTTGGATCCGCCTGCACCACTTAGAACAGGATTATCATAGATCGTGAGTTCCTTGGGGGCAATCTGCTCCCCCAATAATTCCGATAGAAACGAATTCTTTCTAATGACGCTCTGGCCGGACAGGGATTTCTGCATCATTATGTTCAGAAGGCCGGAGTCACTGTCCCCGAGTGCGGCCGGACTGAAAACTACATCACATTCACCGGTATGGGACCCTGCTATGACCGAGGATTTGAGTGCGATCTCGGCACTGTCCCGACCGATTTTCTCGAAGTCCATATTCGTCGAACGAGACATCGATCCCTGAGCGGACTCCGCTGTGACCGAGGACCCACTTCCCCAGAGCGACACGCAGAAGGCCTGCAGTGCGGTCTCCCGCCTATGAGCTTCTATTCCGGACGAATTGAGCACGCCTGTCGACTGGATTGAACATTCTACACCCCCAAGGGTGACGGAAATGGGTTCGGCGACCGATCGGGCACCTTCTATCATCGTCTCGGCCATATCCTTAAGCCCGTTGAGTTCAAGAGAGATGAGTCCGGAATCGAACAGACCCTTGACCTCAGGATACTTGCCCTTCGAGCAGGGGAATCCAGGCCAATCCAAATCCGGTTGGTTAGAAGCTGTGAGCGCTTTCGCGCTGCGCATGCACTTCTCGATGTCCTTTGATCTGAACGAACTGCAGAATGATGCGCCTGCCCTGGCATCGCGGACCACCCTGATTGACAGACCCGTGCTCTCGACGACAGTAGCCGAGTTGATACGGTTCGTATCAATCATCAGGCATCGGGAGGATTTGGAATACGCGAAGGCTTCGAACTCATTCAAGCCCAGCCTTCTCGCATGATCAGGGATGGTTTCAAGGACTTCTCTCAACTGGGTCTCCTGCCCGAGCGGTTTGAGGGTCATCATCCAGACCCCCCGAAGACGATAGCTCCTTTCTTCAGACTCATATGAGGACCACCATCGCTGGTCGCCATATACTGGAATAATTTCCCGCAATAACTCGATTCGATTTCGAAATCATCTCCAAGGCCGTCGATCATCTGCAACGAATCGACTGCAATCCCGCTGAACGCGAGGTCGCGGACCGGCTTTGATATCTCGCCATCACGAATCTCATAGCATTCTTGGATACCGACCTGAAAACTCGAATTGGTCTCGGTCTGGCCACCTTTGACGTCCACACAATAGTAACCGAACTTCTTGTCCTCAAGTAATTCATCGAGAGACATGTCGCCCCCTGCAAAGTATGTGTTCCTCATCCTGATTATTGGGGGCACCCGGTAGGATTCCGCTCGTGCGTTTCCTGTTGGAGGGGTCCCGAGGCGGGCAGCCCATTCTCGGTCCGTCATCTGCTCGCCCAGAACCCCGTTCCGTATCAGGACCGCATCTCTCGCAATCACACCCTCGTCATCAATCTTGATGTTGCCAAAACCATCGTTGATTGACGGAGAATCTAGTATCGTGATGTTCTCCGGAGCAACCCGCTTTCCTTCAAGGTCACCGAAGGCACCGGTGGAGAAGGAATCCGCTTCGGCAAGATGTCCGAGCGCCTCATGGGCGAGCATGCCAACGACTCTTGGGGAAAGGATGCACGGAAATGTCCCGCGTTTCGCAGGAATTCCATTCATCTGACCCTGAATACGTTTCACCAGTCTATCAGTTATCGTTTTCGCAGTCTCTTTCTTCTCGAAGAAGTCCCAACCACGAGTCACTGTTCCCACTTCGTCCCTGGACGAAACGGAACGACCAGCGACCCGCCCCGATGCGGAGGTCATGAGACCTGCAAGTGAGACATCGGTCACAACACATGTCCCTTCACTGGTGACCAGCAGTTTCTGACCAGATGTATCACGATAATTCGTCACGGACGTCGTGATCCTCGGATCGGAATGGATTATACCCAGACATATCTCCTTCAGGAACGAGATCTTTTCATCCATATCGATTTCTTGGAGAGGTTCCCGCGTGCGCGAACGCACATGCCGCTGAATCGGCTTGATCTTACACAATTCGGCAGGAGCCTCACCGTCCCTAGGTGGGACCACTGATGCGGCTTTCGCAGCATTCCGTATGGTTGATTGGATGTCTCGGAAACCATCGGATACAGAGAAACCCCAGCAACCATTATTCAACACACGCGCGGAGTGCCCGGATTCATATCTGCGAGAAATGACTTCGACACCAGAATCGCATTGGTTGATCGCAGTGTGAACTGTGGATTCCGATCTCAATTCGACATAATCGAGGGAGCTGCATAATCGTGACCCCAAAGCTTTCGCCAGACGGTCAGAGAGGTCGTTCATCGAGAATAGGTACTATAGTTCCTATTCAAAAAGGATGCTACATAGATGCATATACCAGTTCAATGCAGGAACGATGATTGTTGGCTCTGGTTCTGTCAATTATTGGGTGGTGGTCATCATGACCGCCCGACCGATCGATTCGTCCAATTCGGCTCCGACCGTACGCCCTTCGCTGGGTCGTAGAGGATCATCACCACGTCATGCTGGAACGCGCCGGGCCTGAACCGTAAGGCCCCTGCCACCCCTTCCGGGAAGGCTGTCTGCAGCAGGTTCATGCCGGCGTTGACATGCCTATATGCAGAACCGTTGCCTCTGAAAGCTTTTATATCCCTCGGGATTTCCTCCAGAACGTGAAGATCTGCGTCATCGGATGTGGCGCGATTGGCACGACAATCGCGAAGGCAGTGGACGACTTCCCAGAGGTGGAAGTAACATATCTGACTGATCGGTCCCAGGAATGTGCGACCAGGCTTCAGGAGCATACGAAGAAGGTTGTCTATGTTCCAGATATTGTGCCAATCCTTGGGGAGATCGGATTGGTGGCCGAGGCTGCCAGTCAAGACGCTGCCAGATATTATGTGCCCCTCGCTCTTTCAGCAGGGGTGAATGTTCTAGTCATGAGCGTCGGAGTCTTCCAGGACGAGGAGTTCCAGGCGGACACTCACCGATTATCGAAGCGAAAGGGTGCCAAAATATTCATCCCGAGCGGGGCCATAGGAGGGATCGACGCTCTTTCCTCGGCGAGCATGGAGGAGATAGATGAGGTGACGCTCACGACTACGAAACCTCCATCGGCCTTCGGTCCCAGCGCATATCTGGAATCCAGGGGGATCATCCCCTCAGAAATCCGCGTAAGGACGGAGCTGTTCCACGGTTCTGCCAGGGAGGCGGTCAAACACTTCCCCCAGAACATCAATATCGCTGCCACGATATCGCTTGCAGGGGTCGGTTTCGAGAAAACCACGATAAGAATAGTCTGCGACCCGCAGGTAAAGACCAACGAGCACAATTTGAGGGCGAAGGGAAAGTTCGGCGAACTGGACGTGGTCACGAGAAACCTACCATCGCCGCGCAATCCGAAGACGAGTTACCTGGCAGCATTGTCCGCAATATCGGCCATACGGAAGATCACGGGACATATGTGGGTTGGAGTCTAGGCTCATTAACCTCTTATATCGTGATGCATATTATTCTGCCAGTGATGACTTGTCGACGAAGGAAAAGTGCATCTTTGCATCTATGAAGACAGAAGTGGATGCCGTTGTGCTCATGAATGGTACGGACCCGAACCTGGACACGAGCTTCTTCTATGCCACGGGCATTCCGAACGGCCTTTTCGAGGGATGCATAGCCATTGTCACCCCTAAGAAGACCGAAGTGATCAGCTCGGAGCTGGAAGAACTCAGCGCAGTGACCTCGGGAGTCAGAACGGCGGTGTTCGAAAGTACTGAACACCGTACCAAGTTACTAGAAAGGAAGCTCAGGGGGTACCGGGCGATAGGCATCAACGCGCGTGAACTGACACACGCCAATTATCTCAAGATCAAGAAAGCGGCCAAGGGAATCAAGTTGCTCGATGTTTCACAGGACATCGAGAACGCTCGGATGCTGAAGCAGCCCGATGAAATCGTCAGGATCAAGAAAGCCTGCAAGATCGCGACATTGGTCGCCGACAAGATACCGGAGATGGTCTCGGAAGGGGACACTGAGACCGAAGGGGCCGCGGAACTCAATCATATGATGATGAGGCTCGGAGCCACTGGACCGGCTTTCGTCACCGCAGTGGCTTTTGGTGCGAGTAGTGCTGAACCGCATTACTATCCCGGTCAGAAGAAGCTGAGGAAAGGACAATTCGCCTTGTTCGATTTTGGCGCTGAGTACAAGAGATATGTATCGGACGTGACCAGGACTTTCATATGTGGAGAGTCGAATCCAAGGCAGAGGGAGATGTACGAGACGGTCCTGGAAGCACAGATGGCGGCCATCGACGCAATACATGCGGGTGTCAGTGGAAAGGAAGTGGATCTGGTGGCTAGGAGCATCATCGACAGGAGCAAGTTCAGAGGGCGGTTCATCCATAGCACGGGACACGGTCTGGGAATGTCCGTACATGATCCCGGGGCGATATCATACGCAAGGGACATGGTCCTTAAGGAAGGAATGGTCCTGACGGTCGAACCCGGAGTATATATAAAGGGGTTCGGTGGGGTGCGTATCGAGGACGATGTGCTGATCACAAAGAAGGGCTGCCAGATACTCACTCCGTGCACGAAGGAGTTCAGGAGCATCTAGAAGATTGCCAGCATACGTATATCGAAGAATCGTTGCGCGATCTCTTCAACCAGATAGATTAGGATGACCCCTAGGAAAGAAATGACCAGAGAAGCAGCCCAATCATCGGAGACCGGAAGTTCCTCCACCAGGACGAATCTGACGACCACGACGAGCACTACGAAAGCGAACAACAACCCGAGGTCGCCGAAATCCGCCTCTGAGGCGATGTTTCTGAGAAGCGGAATCACCAGTACGGCCATGAAGGATACGAGCACGAGGCGTAGAGCATAAGATCCGTCCATCGACCAATCTCCGCCCACCAGAGACGCGCTGACGAAGAAGATCAGTGTCACGAGTATCAATGCTATGATCATTACGATAAGTTGCTCGATACTCATGGTCCTACCACTATTGGGACGACCGTCTCCAGCATATGTTACTTTCGCTTCCCCTTCCTCTTTACCCTTGGAATCGCCAGTATTTCACGTATTTCGAAGTCGAAGAAAGAGTTTGCATGCGCGGGCCTGACGATGCAGGCGGTATCTGCACCGGTGCCAGTGCCCCCGATGGCCATGACCTCGAGGTCCCCGCATGGAATCGCACCATTATCGGCAGCCATCACGGTGATCTCGACACATACCTTGAGTCCTTGGCCGAAGAGTGCTCGCAACGATTCGGAAATCGCTTCAACCCGAGATGCGCCACCTAGCTCTTTCGTGATGGAACGTTCGATGCCAGATAGCACGTGTGACGCCCTCACGATCCGAACGCCTTTGGACCGGAGTGAATCCTCGACATCCTGTTCCATCTCGCATTCTCCCTCCGTCTTGAATCCGCAATGATGGGTGACGGCGACGACATTGATTGGCCTGTCCCCAACTCTGGAAAGCAACCTCTCGACAGTATACCCGGAATTGCTGGCGACGACAATGTGTGTGATGCCACCGAGCTCCAACCGTCTGGTCACGGCGTCCATGACCTGATCGGTATTTCTCTTGCCAGGCGAATCGAAATATCGAATGGTCGAATCAATCATGTGAGTGAAAGGGGATCCAATCAGATATGAACATTGCGCAAGCCAGTCGGTATTTGAGATAACGCTTATCTACGGAGAATCGATTAAGGGGGTTACGTGGCCATATTCTTCAACGAGGAATTCTACGGACATGTGCAGGACCCATTCCACCCTGAATCACCAGAGAGACTACGTGGGATAGTGCAGAAGTTGAAAGCCCACGATCTGTGGGGGGATGTAAGGGCGTCGAAGATGGGACAGAGGGCACACCTTGAACTCGTCCATGATAGAGATTATATCGACTTCATCGAGACCTGCGGCGAATGCAGCCTGACCATGGACACCAGGGTCCATCACGAGACCTATGCAATAGCCGCCCTGTCCGCTGAGTGCGCGATCGATGCTGTGCGGTTCTCCAAGGAATCTGGAAAACCAGCCCTGGCGATGACGAGGCCTCCTGGCCACCATTCAGGACAGAACTATGGGATGGGATTCTGCTATTTCAACAACATATCGATAGCTGCAAAGTATCTTCTTAAGAATGGGGATAGAAAGATCGCCATCGTCGATTTGGATGTCCATCACGGAAACGGGACGGAGCAGATATTCGCTAGCGACCCTCAGGTCCTTTACATATCCACGCATCAGATGGGCATCTTCCCAGGAACTGGAAATGTGGATTTCGTCGGCAAAGGGGAAGGAAAGGGGTTCAACTTCAACATGCCATTCCCGTCTGGATGTGGAGACTCCACATACGATGTGGCTTACAGCGATTTCTTGAAGCCGGTACTGGAACAGTTCGACCCAGATGCGATACTAGTGAGCCTGGGAGTGGATAACCACTACAGGGACCCTCTCGCATCCCTCAGCCTGTCTTCGGATGGACATGTACGACAGGTCAAGAGCCTTTTGGAGCTGGCCAAGAGCTGCAGAAACAGGGTCACGTTCATGCTCGAGGGGGGGTATGATGTACCTTCACTGGCGGAAGTGGTTGCAGGAGCCTATGGCGCAATGCAAGGAATCGAGGTGCCACTGGACTTCATGGACATGATAGACAATAGTTGCCTCGGACGCAACGTGATTGAACGATGCAAACGCAACGCGTCCGAGTATTGGGACCTATGACTTCTATTTCCGTTTCTTGACCAGGTCGAGCCGCTTCTCGTGATCCCTCTTGACATTCTTCTCGAGTGTGTTGAGCAGTTCGTCCGCAGCCTTGTATAAATCCCAATCAACAATCTTGCCGTAGTACATGTTCTTCGCAGTGGTGAGTCTTGCACCCAGGCCGTACTTGCTCTTCAAGCCTTCCGGATGGTGTACGCTCGCATGGAGGGTGAACACCCGGGGTGATTCGAACCTATCAATCCGCTTCATGGCTTTACCAATGAGTTCGTAGAGAACGTCGTACACCTCTGGATCATCGAAGTCGAGGCCAGTTATCTGGACATAGACGCCCTCTCTCGGCTTGAGACTGATGACCTGCTCCATCAGGTCGAACTGGGACACGACCCCGATGAGCTTGTTCCCATCAGTAACGAACAGAGTGGACAGGTTCTTCTTGAGCATGATTGAGACCGCCTTCTCGACGGTATCTGTGGGGGAGATGTAGACAGGGGATCGGTTCATGACGCTCCCCACTCGAATGTCAGCAGCCTCCCGGTCCGAGCCCTTGATCTCATTCGGAGGCTTCGAAGCCTTTGGCGACCACATCACGTCCATGATCTCGGTCATGCCTATGGCACCGATCAAAAGACCGATATCATCGACGACTGGCAACCCCTTTTCATCCAAGCCCTTCATGATGATCTGGGCCTTTCGGATGGTCTCCTTCTCTGTGACTGACTGAGGAGTCTTGCTCATGAAATCCTGGACCTGACGGCCTTTCAATTCATCGACCTGCGGCAGGATCCTTACGATGTCTGTCCTTGACAGGAAACCGACCATCTTGCGGTTCCTGACTACAGGGGCCCCGCGGACACCGGCCAACATCAGTTCCTCGGCCGCATGCAGTATGCTCATGTCTTCCTCCAGATTCGGACAGGGGATCATGATATGCTCGACTTTTGCCGTCAGCGGAACGTTCCTCCGAGCCAATAGAGCCTTGTAGCTAATCAGACCCAGCGGTTTGCCGCCCTCTACAATGGGTATCTCCCGGACCTTGTTCTTCCTCATCTTCGATATCATTTGGGAAACGGTCTCTCCCTTGTCTGCGGTCAACGGAGACTGGGTCATTATGTCCTTCACGAGTAACTTGTCTATCGCAATAGCCTTCAAATCAAACACTCCATTCTTGAATCATTGTGGCAAAAACAGCTGTTGAACGTATCCACATTTACCAATCGCCACTCCCCATCTAAATACTTTCTATCTGCTTCCTCTCGCTGATAGTAACGCCAAGGATTTATATGGAACGTTCATTGTGGTACACCAGATGATTTCCGCAGTCTGCTCCGGGTCTGCCGGAGCATGGGGGCTTCGGTGTTGAAGAGCGTTTCAGGAGGTTCGGCGCACAAGCGCGGGCCGATTCACGCGGGCGACGGACGTCGCAAGGAAATGGTCTCCGACAGGACGTGTGAAGGAGCGAGTCGGATGGGATTTCATACACTGGACGACTTTGATCTGAAAGGCAAGAAGGTGCTTCTCAGAGTCGACATCAATTCACCTGTGAATGAAAAGACCCTGATGCTCGAGGATGGGTCGAAGATATTGTCTTCCGTCCCCACCATCAGAGAGCTGCTCGATCGTGGAGCCAAGGTTGTTGTCCTGGCCCATCAGGGAAGGCCTGGCGATTATGATTTCATACCATTGAACGAGCACGCGAACTTCCTTACCAGGTATCTCGGAAGGAAGGTGAAATATGTCGATGATTTATTTGGCGGATACGCCCAGAAGGTCATAGACAGCATAACCGAAGGCGAGTGCGTCCTGATGAAGAATGTCAGATTCTTCTCGGAAGAGCAACTCAGTCGAACCCCTGACGAGCATGCTCAATCTGAACTCGTGAAGGAGCTCTCACCAAGGTTCGATTTATTCGTCAATGATGCTTTCGCATCATCCCATAGGACTCACGCATCGCTGGTCGGATTTGCGAGTGCGATGCCTTCTGCCGCTGGGAGACTCCTCGAAAAGGAAGTATTGACTCTGACAGAGGTATTCCAGAATCCTAAGAGACCATCGACTTACATATTCGGAGGCAAGAAGCTCTCCGATGCGCTGCAGGCGATCTCCAAGCTTGTCGAGGAGGACAGCGTGGACCACGTCTTGGTGGCAGGACTTGCAGGTTATGGATTCCTATGGTGTCTCGGGAAGAGAGTAGGCTCGAGAACAGAGGGATTGATAGAGAGGGATGTAGCAGGATCCGAGGTCGCTGAATCTGCGAGGAGACTCTACGAAAAGCATTCGGAGAAGATCATCCTACCATCAGATGCTGCAATAGACGTCGAAGGGGAACGGGCGGAGTTCGAGATCGATGGACTCCCTGTCGATGCCGGGGTCCTTGACATAGGATCCAAGACCATCGCCGCATACTCTGCAATCATACTCAAATCGAAGACTATATTCCTATCCGGACCTCCAGGAGTCTTCGAGAGGGAGGCCTTCGCGACTGGGACAAAGGCGATCTACGAAGCGATGGTGGAATCAGGGGCTTTCTCAGTCATAGGTGGAGGGCATTCAAGCGCGGCGGCCAACAAGCTAGGCCTCATGGACAGATTCTCGTATTGCAGCACGGGAGGAGGTGCCCTGGAACGGTTCATGCTGGGCAGACCGATGCCCGTCCTGGAGGCACTGAGGCTCTCCGCGAAGAAATTCTAGTCGTACGGGAAGCCTTTCTTGGCAGCTCCTCCGAGGATCGTACCGCCGAGAGATCTCGATCGGATGAGCCCTCTGAGCGGCACACCATCGATCTCGTTCAAGCTGCTCTTGTTCACGATGACAAGGACCAGGACCGGATCTCCTCCAGCCTCGCGGATATCTGTTATGGCGCCTTTGATCGTCGCGCCGGTACTGAGGACATCGTCTATGACGATGATCTTCTTGCCATCACCTGGAGATGCGAAGTTCGAACTGAAAGCTCCGCCGGACTCCGTCTCCGAATGCGGCCGATATACCCCGAAATCGAGACCCATTGTCTCAGAAAGCTTTGTGGCGAATGGGATTCCGTTGATTGATATACCCAGGACCACATCGGCCAGTTTGTCCCTCTTCGAGAGTTCCTCAAGGGCTATGTCCGCAAGCATTTCAGACAGGAGTCCTATCCTGTATCCTGACACTCCGATGGATCTCCATCCGATCTTCACATCGGATGGCGGCAATCCTTCGGCTCCGTATTCAATCAGATAGTTGACTGTATCAATCGAAAGGTGCAATTCATCTGCAATCTCCCTCACACTCAAGCCCTTCTTCCTGAGCACTTTGGCGTTGGCGGCTAGCTCCTTCACATCTACCATCTTACCACGGTGCGGAAGAGTAGCTTGTTACGATATTAACCTTTCTCCACGGACGATAGCCAGCGATTCAACCATAGCCAATAATGTGCGATTAAGGGGTGCAGGAACGGCAAGGGATGAGGCGTACTTGCACATGATGCCAGTTATATGAGATATCTCGGTTCTTCTGCCCATCTCGACATCCCTCAACATACTAGACCTGTTTGAGGACGTTCCCATTACCACTTGATGTACTCGCTCAGTCAGAGATCCATGTGGGAGGGGTATCCCGGCCGCATTGGAGATGGCGACGCATTCCGAGCATACTTCATCCATCAAGCGAGATATAACATCGCTATCCAACAGAGCGCCGTTCGAGACGCGCAATACCGCAGTCAGAGGGTTTATCGAAGCGCTCACGATCGCCTTGGACCATATCTCCTCAATCACATTCTCGTTGGTGGTCGTCGGGATCCCTGATTGGGATAGTGCATCGGCGATCTTACGCGCGCCATCTGGGTCGATATCGGACCCAATCACCGTCCGGCCTAACCCAGAGAGTCGAACAGTGCCAGGTGATTCGAGCATCGCTCCCATGGTCGTCGATCCGCCAAAGGCCTTCGCACCTTTCCAGGACCTCAATGCTTCGAGATTCCCCAGGCCATTCTGTAGTGTGAGCACCATGGTGTCCTCCCCGATCACAGATCGACAGATAGCGATGGCAGATTCTGTATCGTATGCCTTGACTGCCATTATCAGCAAGTCTGGCTGAGAAATATCGTCAAGTGCGGTCCTCGCATCCAGGTGGACGGATATATCTCGACCACCCATGATTCTCAATCCGCCGTTAGTGATCGCAGCGATGTGAGGATCCCTACCTACCAGGGTAAGCTCGTGCTTCGAGGATAACAAACCTCCAATCGCACTGCCCAGGGAGCCCGCACCAAATACACAGATACGCATCGATTGACACCCACTGTGACCCGTCTATTTGTGAGTTTTTGCCCGACGCGCATTGTCCGCGGCTGTATGAGCTAGCCTCGCGGGCTCAAATACATGATGTACTGTCATTTTCTTGACAACGGCCATTGCTTGTTCTGAGATATGCCATCACCTGCAGATACGTATATCGGTCTTCCCGACCCGCTCGTGGAATATTCATAGCCGAAGACCCCGTTATTCAGCCAGACTTCTCGGGGGTTCTTGCATGCCCTCCCGCAGAGGGTTCCATCGAGCAGCTTCTTGGCAACTCCTATTGTCAGGATCCCCCCCATTCCAAGCATGCATGACAGGCAATGTCAAATCGCTCAGGGTGGAGTGTACCATCCCTGTCATAGATGAGAACTGTCCGTTCATTCAATGGTTCAGATAGCGGCATGATTGGATTATGATAGTCGAATCGGACAATCAGATTTGCGAATGCAATCTCGAATGACTTAAGTATGGAAATAATAATGCTCTCGCGTGGACGATACAACATTCATAACTATCATCCAAATAATCGCAACAGGTTCTATCCTTGGGTACGCATCATATCTCGATTTTAAGACAAGAAGAGTCAGCAACCGATTCTGGATAGTTCTGTCGGTGATCGCTATCGCCATCCTCTCGTTGAGGATGGTCATCGAAGAGGTGCGGCTTGAATATCTCCTGATATTGGTACCTATCCTTGCCATTCTCGCCGATGTCTACATCGATTTCCGAGACGATAGCCCATTGGCAGGACTCGCCCCATTGCTCGAATATGGCTGCGCAATCGCATCCACGATCATCCTTGCATACATGTGGAGAGATGACGAATATTTCCTCCATCTGATGACAATCCCTGTGATGATGTTCGCGATAATAGTGATGTACGCCTTCGACATCATCCGCGGAGGAGCGGATGCGAAGGCCTTGATTGCGCTCTCGATCATGTTCCCATTCTACCCTCAGATCGACATCTTCCCGATAATTGCATTGGGAGATTGGTATACCGAGGTCTTCTTCCCGTTCTCGTTCATCGTCCTTGTAAATGCAGCGATTCTGGTCGCGTTCCTGCCAATCCTATTCGTTGTGAAGAATATCGCATCTAGAGAATTCGAGATACCATATGCGTTCCTCGGGTACAAGATGGATGCAGATGAAATCCGTGGAAAACATGTCTGGCTCATGGAACATATCGTCGATGGAAACCATGTGCGACATACAAAACCGCGGAGAAAGGAAGAACTTGAATCAGAGGTTGAGCTACTGGTCGCCGCCGGTCATGAACGTCTCTGGATCACTCCAAAGGTGCCTTTCATCATCCCGATATTCGCAAGCTTGGTGTTCACGACAATCGTGGGCAACATACTTCTACCCATCATGAACCTCTGAAGGACAAATCCCGGAGAATGGACAACCTAGACATAGAGGGGTTGCGAGACAATGTGTTTTGCAATGAGTCACGACTAGTGCGTGTGCCAGGGAGAGTCTTCGAACATCCCTGCCAATCGCATCCTCGACCTCAGTCTTGACCTTGTCATAGGATCGACCAAGACCCAGCCCTAGCCGATCAAAGAGGCGGAATGCATAGGAATCCACGACGAAGCTTGGATGCCCAAGCGCGTAAAGGAGTATTGTATCGGCGGTCTCTGGGCCGATACCGTCCAGAGATAGCAGTTCTCCACGAAGCTGGGCAGTTCGTATACCCTTCATGAGCTTGATATCCCCGTCATATCGATCGATCAGGTATGCGGAAAATGTCCTCAGATACCTGGCTTTCTGTCTATAGAATCCTGACGGGCGAATCAGTTCCTGTAAGCGTGATTCATCGAGTCCCATTATTGCTCGTGGATCGAGAACCTGGGCGCATTTTAGATTGGCAATGGCGATCTGGACGTTCTTCCAGGATACGCGCTGTGCCAGGATGGCGCCCACGATGACTTCGAAGACTGATTCAGAAGGCCACCATTCATCCCGTCCACACCCTCTCTCAAGGGCCTCGATCACGTCCCGCAGGTCCATTCCAGAATTATCCTCCTAGAGTGGGACTATCAGGTTCAGCGATCTGCCGCACTTGCTGCAGACACCGTCCTTGGACATATTCATCGATACGAAGAAGCCATCACGTTCGATCATCAGGGAGCCGCAGTCCGGACAGTACGTGTTCTCCTTATCGGCAGCATGGACATTCCCCAGATATACATATTCAAGACCCGAGGCTTTCGCGACTCGGTACGCTCGCTCCAATGTGGATGTCGGCGTGCGTGGCACGTCCGTGAGTCTGTAATCAGGATGGAATGCTGAGAAGTGAACAGGAACCTCTGGGCTCAGCTTGTCGTTCACCCACCGGGAAAAATCCCGGAGTTCCTCTTCAGCGTCGTTGTGCTTTGGGATAACGAGATATGTCAACTCAATGTGAATATTCAACTCATGGGCTATCTCGCATGTTCTGAGAACCGGCTCAAGGCGAGCCCCGCAGACATTCCTGTAAAATGCATCTTTAAAGGCCTTCACATCGATGTTCATGGCATCTATAAGGCCGTGGAGTTCCCTGAGTGGGGTCTCCTGTATGAAACCATTCGTCACATAGCTGGTCTTGAGGCCATGCGCGTGTGCGACCTTGGAAGCAACCGTTGTGAATTCGTGCCAGATTATAGGTTCGTTGTAGGTCCAGGATACGGAAGACGCGCCGGCATTCTTGGCATAGCGGACCACATCATCCGGCGTGATGGTCACCAGCTCTGAATCAGATGGATCCGCTCGGGAGATGCCATGGTTCTGACAATGACTACATGAGAGGTTGCAGCCAACACTCCCGAACGAGATCGCAGTCGACCCCGGAAGGAAATGGAATAGCGGTTTCTTCTCGATCGGGTCAGGATGGATCGAGGATGCTCTTCCGAATATCAGCGAATAGAGCTTAGATGAGCGATGTTCCCGCACTCCGCATATTCCGCGCTTTCCATCGGAGATCAAGCATGCATGAGGGCACAGGTTGCATCTGACCTTACCTCCCTCGATCGAGTAATGAAGCGCTTCATGCCTTGCGAATTCGGAAGTGCTCATATCCGAGATTCTCCAGTTTCTCCCTTCGTCCATTGTCGATAAGGATGTTCTCCTCACCACTCGTCACTTTGCCTATCACCGTCAAGGGGCAACCGACCTGTTCTGACAGAGCTGCGAGGTCGGCCTCGCGCTCCCTCTTCATAGTGAACAGAAGTTCGAAATCGTCACCGAAATTGAGCACCAGGTCCTTCTGGCGCTCAGCGTCCTGGAATGCCAAGCAGACCTCCGAAGCCTTCGGAATCAGGGCATAGTCGATCTCGTGGGTCAATCCCGAATTCCTGGATAGCTCGAATATGGATGCAGAAAGACCATCTGAGATATCCATGCAGGAAGTGACACAACCCGAGGACCCTAGCACCATGCCTTCCTTAATCCTCGGCCATGGTCTTTTGAGTTGATCCTCAGCCTCCTTCAGGCTGAGACCACGCTTCAAAGAAAAGAATCCGGAGCCTGCCCTGCCCAGGCAACCAGTGACTACAATCAGATCCCCTGGCCTCGCACCCTTTCTGAGCAGGATCTTATCCTTGTCGACTTCGCCAACCGCGGTTCCACAGAGGATGAGGTCTTCGTGCTCCTTGGTGTCCCCGCCAACAATCGAAGTGCCGAACCGGAGGGCACAGTCATTCATTCCATCGACCATCTGCTCCAGGAAGTCTATCGGATGCCCCTTGGTTATGCCTATTGCGGTCACTACGCCCAGAGGTCTGCCACCCATTGCGGCGATGTCGCTCAGGTTCACTGCCACCAGCGACCAGCCGATGTCATATGGACCCATGCCCTTCGGGATATGTGTCTTGGTGACCATCATGTCCGTGGTTACCAGCAGATACTTGTCGCCAATGTCCATAGCTGCGCAGTCATCCCCGATGCCTACGGGGACATCGCTCTTGACGATCCTGTCGATAACCCTTATGGCCTCGCGCTCACCCAGGGTCCCGAGAGTCTTCATGGATGATACAAGATTCATACGACATAATTAAGCCTTCTTAAGACCGGACCAAAAGAGACCCGACGCTTACCGTGACAAACCTTAACGTACTAATACAGGAAGCTCTATTGCTCGCCGGTATTCCGCATGCGCATAGAGGTCAAGTATGGGGATGGAAGGGAGGTCGCTGACCTCCCAGACGAGAACATCGGCGAAATTGTGCACCCGAAGGAGTTGCCGCCAGTCGATGAAGGCCGACTCCTCGAAGAGGCAATCGCCAACCCATTCGGTTCGGACAACCTCGACAATTTCCTGAAAGGAGCCAAGAACGTTCTGGTCATCGTCAATGATGCGACTAGACCCACTCCGACAGGTAGAATACTGAAGGAGATCAACGCACACCTTGAGAGCTCGGATGTCAGTTACATCATCGCGACGGGTATGCACCGGGCACCCACAGAGGAAGAGTATCGGTTCATCTTCGGGGAGATGTACGACCGGATCAAGGAAAAGGTAGTAGCCCACGATTCGAAGCATAGCGAGATGATGTTCATCGGGACTTCGAAGAACGGCACGGAACTCAGGTTGAACCGCAAGGTCATGGATGCGGACAGGATCCTTGTGATAAGCAGCGTTGAGCCACATTACTTCGCAGGATATACCGGGGGCAGGAAATCGTTCCTGCCAGGCGTGGCGGCGTATGAGACCATAGAACAGAACCACAAGCTAGCCCTGAAGCTGGAAGCCCAGTCCCTCAGATTGAAGGGGAACCCAGTACACGAAGATATGGAAGAAGTCGTCCACGCTCTGAGAGATAAACGCATTTTCACGATAATGGTTGTCCTGGACAAGGACCACCGGATATGCCATGCATCTGCCGGGGACCTGAAACGAGCTTTCCGAGGCGCCGTCAAGAAGGCGGATGAGGTGTTCGTCGTCAAGCTGAAGGAAAAAGCAGATGTCGTGGTCGCGGTGACCGCGTTCCCATATGACATCGACCTTTATCAATCGCAGAAGGCGTTAGATAACGCAAAATACGCTGTGCGGGACGGTGGGGTGATCATACTGGTCAGCGCCTGCAGAACCGGGGTGGGTCCAGAAACCTTCCTGAACCTCCTTGGGAGCGCAAATACACCAAAGGACGTGCTGGACAAGATATCGCACACATACAAGCTAGGCTATCACAAGGCCGGGAAGATGGCTGAGATAGGTCTCAAATGCAGAATGATGGCAGTTACCAAACTCGACCCTGCAATCGCTAGAAAAGCACACATGGAGCCGATGCCCACCCTGCAGAAGGCCATCGATACGGCAATATCGGAACTAGGGCCATCATCCAAGGTGACCTTTATTATGGACGCGGTGATTACTGTGCCACAAGTTCAGTGAACACCACGGGCTTCATCACCGATCGGCGAGTTATATGGCAGGCAAGAAGATAAAGGCGGACCGGGCAAGGAAACTCGAGAAGGAGATGCTGACTTGCACTTTATGCGGCTTCTGCAAGAGCGTCTGCCCCTACTTCGAAGACAACCAATGGGATCCATCAGTTGCCAGAGGCAAAGTGATTCTTGCATACGGTCTTGCGCGCGGCGAGATACCCGCTGACGAGTCTGTCGTGAAGCGACTATACCAATGCACCACCTGCAAAGACTGCGAACGACGGTGCCCGTCTAACATCCAGGTAGTCGATATAGTCGAAGCCGTCAGAGCGGACATCGTCGAAGCCGGTTGTGGTCTCGATGCACATACTAAGATCAAGGAGAATGTCAAGAAGACGGGGAATCCATATGGTGAATCCGCAAAGGTCGACTTTGGATGGCCCATCAAAGAAGCTGAGGTAGGATATTTTGTGGGATGTACTGCGAGATACAGACTTCCTGAGATTGCCAGACACACCATCTCGATCCTGAAGAAGCTTGAAGTAGATTTCACGATGGTCGAGGAGGTCTGCTGCGGAAGCACGCTCGGAAGGACTGGCCAGGATGAAAAGCTCGCATCGGAACTGATGAGGACGAACTTCGAGGCTGTGAAGAGGTTAGGCGTGAAGACTCTGATATTCACATGTGCGGGATGCCTCAGAATGTTCAGGAAGGAGTATCCTAAGCACTTGGAACTAGGCTTTGAGGCCCTCCACCTCACAGAGTTCCTCGCAAGAAGGAAGCTCGAATTCAAACCGTTCAAGAAGAGGATCGCATACCACGATCCTTGCCACATGGGAAGGCACCTGAAGGTCTATGATGACCCCAGGAAGATACTGAAGATGATCCCAGAATCGACCTATGTGGAATTGAAGGATAGCAAGGATTCAGCGAAATGCTGTGGCGGTGGAGGAGGCGTACGTTCAGCTGATCCCAACGCTGCTCAGAGGATAGCCTCACGAAGGGTGAAGGCGGCTTCTGATGTTGCGGATATCCTGGTCACCGCATGTCCATTCTGCGTGACCAACCTTAGGTTCGGAAATGACCTGATCAAGGTCGATGTGGAGATAAGAGACATAGCTGAAATAGTCGATGACCTTCTCATCGAATGATGACGGTGAGGATACCGTGGCTGAAAGGAAGACGACGAAGAGCCTACCATATTCAGTAAAGATCGGCACATGCACATTGAAGTTGGACATCCCTAGAATCATCGGGATCCTGAATGTCACCCCTGATTCGTTTTCAGGAGATGGGATCGCAGGAGACGCTCGCACCGCAATCGAGCGAGGAGAGATGATGTTCGATTCGGGAGCGGATATCGTCGACATTGGTGGAGAATCGACCAGGCCAGGAGCAGCGCCAATATCGGAAGAAGAAGAGATTCGCAGGACCATCGAAGTCGTAGAAGCACTTGCGAGACGGCATCCTGGGAGAATCTCCATAGACACCCACAGACCGAGAGTCGCTGAGAGCGCGATCTATGCTGGAGCAACCATCATAAACGATGTGACAGGTCTCCGTGATGGTGAATTGAGGAAGGTCGTCGCGGATCATGGTGCGACCGCGATCATCATGCATATGAAAGGGGCGCCGAGGACCATGCAGACAAGACCACGATACAGAGACGTGGTCACTGAAATCAAGGCATTCCTCAACGATCGCATAGAAGAAGCGGAGAGTGACGGAATAGGATCGAGGAATATAATGATCGATCCTGGCATCGGCTTCGGCAAGACCTTGGACCATAACCTACAGATCCTGTCCAGATTGAGGGAGTTCAGGAGCATGGGAAAGCCAATCGTGATAGGCGTCTCGAGGAAATCATTCATTGGGAAGATAACGGGGCTGCCCCCGGAGCAGCGACTGGAAGGCTCGATCGCAGCCGCAGTCATGGCTGTAAGGAATGGCGCTGACATTGTAAGGGTCCATGATGTCTCCGAGACGGTGAGGGCATTGAAAGTCGCCCATGCGATTATCCAGGCTGAGGATTGACGGACTTCTTGTCAGCATATTGAGTGTTCGATCAGAGAATGGTAAGCACCAATGTATATAGTCTGTCGGCCATTCCAATCACCATAAATAGACATCTTGGGCTCGGTGCCTGTGACACAAGCAGAGATGTAAGAACCGCTTGGACCAGGTGATTCCTATGAAGGAGCAAGAGAACGGCAACGGCCCCATTAAGGTCAGTGATCGACCGGAAGAGCGGGGGCGAGCGACTCCCGGGAATCGGGATGGGAAGACTCCCATCGCAGCCTATGGGCTTTTTGCGCTCAAGCGAGTTTTGGGCATGGATGTCGGCTACTTCGAGAAGGAGCTAACATACCGTGCAGGCCTCGAATCGGCGGCACAATGCCTCAGCGACCTTCTCACACCACGGGAAGTGGACGACCCCCAAGAACTCCTGGCATCAATAGTTGATGTGTGCGCCAGGGGGGGTTTCGGCCAGATAGCCGTTCACCGAATAGACCTAATCCACCAGCTGATCGAATTCACTTGTCATGATTCTGCGGAGACCATAGGGTATCTGCAAAGTGGAGAGATCCAGAGGAGCCCCTCATGTTCATACACATCGGGATTCCTCGCGGGAATTGGCAAGTTGGTCTTTCCTGTAGAAGGCAAGGAGGAAGGAGACGACGAGATCATTGGAATGGAACTCGAATGCATCTCCAAAGGAGATAGTATCTGCAGATTCATCGTAGCACCGAAATCGGCCCTGGCACAAATGGGGTTGAGGGTCCAACCAGTTAGGGAATCCATATCTGAGCACACGCTAAGACTGAATGAAGAAATCCTGGCGCGGAACCTCGACCTGCAGAATCTCAACCTGGACCTGGAGAGGCAGGTCAGGAAGAGGACCGAGGATTTGACACGGTCCGATGAGAAGTACCGGTCCCTGATCGACCTCTCGCCGGACCCGATTGTGATCTGCACACTCGGCGGTATGATGAGAACAGTCAATGAAGCTGCATATGAGATGCTCGGATGCAGATCAGACGATGAACTCGTAAACGCAGGGATCGAGACCTACCTTCTGGACGGAAAGGATGCCTGGGACAGATGCGTCTGGCAGATCGATAAGGAAGGAATCGCCAAGGGTCAGACCATTGTCTTCATTGGCAGAGACGGCCAGAAGATCGTTGGAGACATATCCGCCCGATTCACCACAATCCACTCGGAGAAATGCGTGCACCTAGTCATAAGAGATGTGTCTGAGAAGAGTCTTTTGCGCGTAAAGATGGAGCAGGCGATGAATGACTCAGCGTTCTTCAACGACCTGTTGTCGCATGACATCATCAACTACATGACCGCTTCAATGCACTTCCTCGATACTATGAGGAGGTCAGCAGATCTTTCGGATAAGGATAGAAAGGCGGTCGGCGTGGTCGCCAAGAATATCAAGGGAGCTTTTGAACTGGCTGCTGTCGTCCGCGATCTATCCAAAGCGGATGCGCTCGACGGGGAAGAAAGCGAATCCAGGGATTTATCCCAAGCTATGTCCGAGGCGGTTGAGGAGACAAGAACGATATTCTTCGACAGGAAGGTCTCGATCTCCATGGAGGTGCCCAGGAACGGATGCTATGCAAGAGCTAACCCGCTCCTAGGCAGACTCTTCGTGAACTTACTGACCAATGCAGTCAAATTCGATTCGAAGCCGGAGGTCAAGATCAAAGTCATTGCTCAGGTCGAGACTCATAATAACAAAGAGTTCTGGTGCATCAGAATAATGGATAATGGCAAAGGTATACCGGACCAAGATAAGGAGAAGATTTTCGAAAGATATTTCAGAGGGGACGACACCGTACCTGGAACTGGTCTGGGCCTTCATGTGGTGAGAAAGATCGCAAACGCCTGTGGGGGGATCATCTGGGCAGAAAATCATGTGCCTGGAGATCATAAAAAGGGCACTACCATGGTCGTCCTGCTCGAGAAGGTTCCGGAGAGAACAGAACATAGACTGGCGAAATAGGGATAGTGTGTGGTACTTGAGTGGGCCCGTCGCGATTTGAACACGAGTCTATAATGCCACTACTGGCTCAATCCTCAATCAGCAGGGATTGAGATTTCGAGGTAGACCACGCTTCCTCAAGGTCATTGATTGCATCCTGCTCCCGACGCCTAGCATAATACAGTTCGGTCGTTCTAGTCGTCTTATGACCCATGAGAACGCTGATGCTATCAATCCGCGCGTTCATGTTAATGGCGCATTGACCAAAAGATCGGCGCATCATCTGAAAGCCGAATCTGAGACCAAGTGACTGCTCATATTTCCCTTTGATCTGGAGAGCGTATGTGCTTGACCAGCGTGATATCGAGCCGTCGCTTCGGAAGCAAGGCACCAAGGGGTTGCTTCCGAGATTCTCGATACCCATTCGGGCCAATTCCCGTTCTCGTATCATGAGGAAATGAGCAATTGCGTCCCGTCCTGGTGAGACCATCTTCACATTTCGCACCTTGCCCCAAGTTCCCTCGCCTTTTGGGTGCCTGACCACAAGAATCCATTCAGACTGATAGAAGTCAGACATATCTGCAAAGCGTACCTCCTTTGGCCTCAATCCAGAATAAGCTCCGAATAGCACCAATCCAAGAATTCCAAGCGCTCTTGTGTCTCCGTCATTGGCGAGTTCCGACAATCTGCTGACAACCCTTTGCACTTCATCAATAGATGGGCAGGGCAACGGACCGGAGCTGCCCGAACCAGTCCGTATCAACCGTTTTGCTCTCATCCTCGCAATAACAGCATTTCCCTCAGATTCGAGGAAGACTGACAATGCACCCAATAGACAAGTCTGAGTGCTCGGAGCCATTCTGCCATTACGCAGTTCAGTTTTTCCAGACATATACTCGAGAAGAGCCCCAATCTCCCGTTCACTAATCATCTCTGGATTTGTGGATATCTCATAGCCGTTCTTCTTGAGAAGTTGCAGGATATCATGAATCTGGTGCAGCTTCCGGGATAGGTTACCATGAGAGACGGACTCATAGAATGGTCTCATATCCTTGAGGAATACCTCGAGCCTACTCAAGAACGGATATCGACCCATCGATCTCCGTCCACGCTTAGGCCCTGAGCGACCTGATCTGCCTCGTTGTCCCGAGTGGGTTTTGCTCGGGATATCATGTTTTCCCTTCTGGCGACGAGTTGTCCCGTCCTCTCCGCCAAAGGGGGTATTCTCCACCGAGGACGTAAACTTAACGGACGATTCGTAACCCCCTTCTTCGGAGGAGCCATTGGAGGACGCTGGCTTCATGTCTAATTCTCAACCCGTTTAGTAACCCTGACCTTTCGAAGGCGTTTCTTGACCCCCTGATGGCTCATTCCTATCTTCTCGGCTATCTGCTTCAATGACAATCCTTCGGCTCGTAGACGCAGAATATCGCTATCAGAGATGTCAAATCGAGGCCTGCCGAGGGTCTTCCCTTCGGCTCTTGCCCTAGCAAGCCCGTCCATCGTCCTTTCCCGGATCAGCTCAAGCTCGAGCTCGGAAACCGCGCCTAATATCGTGTAAAGCAGCTTGCCCGCAGGACTCGAAGTATCGATCTCTTGGTCGCTGCAGATAAGGCCGACATTGGCTCGCTTGAGTTCATCTAGCAGGTTGTGCAGATTCCGGACAGAGCGACCAATCCGGTCAATTCGTACAATTAGAACCGCATCGAATCTATGTCCTCGCGCGAGTTTCATCATTCGATCAAGGCCGGGACGGCTTGCCTTCCCTCCACTCGCAATGTCGATAAACTCCTCGAAGATTTGCCATTCCCTATGGGCTGCGAATCTCCGGAGCTTAAGTAATTGGTTCTCGGGAGTCTGTTCCTTGTCATGACGGGAGACTCTGGCATATAGGGCCACTGTCATCTGCTCTTTGTTCGATTTCTCATTCATGGATTCACCTGTAGGAGATATCTGGCGTTGAGTCTGGACTACTGGAGATTGGATGGTAGGCGTGATTTCGATTGATGGACTGGAGAATCTCAACGGCCTGAATCATCGCCTTTGTCAGCGCACCCAGCTCTGATTCGATAACCTTCATGGACTTTGAGAGCTTGACCTGCGCATTGCGCGTCTCAATTAGTGTCTTATTGAACTCGGTTGAATCAACGAGCATCTTGATTACGCGAGTCTTATCATCGTCATTTTCAGGCCCTTGAATGTCAATTTCAACGGGATAATGCGACCCCGCGAGGACGACATCAGAACCGCCTACCCTTATTCGTCTATTCACGAGTTCGACGGGCAGGGATAGATGTTCATGGCCTTCGCGATTGGCGACCATGTTTTTGAGATCATCAAGGAGTTCCTTGGAGAAGAAGCTGCGAATTGCCTCCTCCCATCCATTACGGAGCCATATTTGACCCTTACCTGAGGCCGCGCTGATGCTCAAGCTCATGCTTGGGACCTTTATGACAATCATCGCGCGGTTCTGCTTTCCATTTCGAAATTCGCCAACCTCCCGAGCGATTTCAAGATCCGTTTCCGAAAGTGCGACTTTATAGGTTACTCGATGGCGGTTCTGAGTCAGGAATGGAGCCCTGCCAAGCGTGGGGGGCACCTTCTGCCAGTGTCTACTAGACTGGTTTTGAATTATGGATAGAGCACTGCCTGAATCCTTAACTCGAAATGTCAATTCATCACGAGCATCTCCTGATCGCTGGATTAGACCCTTCGTTTCGAAGCGTGCAAGAGCCTTGTAGACTGTGTTTCTCCTGGGCTTCTTCGATTCAAGCGACAGATTCCTAATGAGGTGGTCTATTGTGAACCATTTATCTGGGCTATTGTTGAGAATGATGAGAACTCGTCTGGTGACACTCAGGCCCATTAGGCACCCTCCCTTAGGGCGGACACGATGACCGTCATTGACATTCCCTGCACTGGCTCAGTGCATTCGCAAAAGGTTGGAGGGTAGCCTAATGTCCATTCATCATCCTGTAATGCTGCAGGCGATACGGACGAGGCTCTCCCCTCAAGATTCACCTCTTTTCCTCCGTTTGCGAATCGAAAATAGCAATCTCAGATTCATCATGTGATTGAGCAGATTGTGATGGTTCGGGAGGTCTATCTCCAAACGGACCTTTATTGCCGTTTCTCGACGCCGATTCATTTCCGCACTCTCTGAGCCCGTCGACCGGCGTTCTACCGCTAGTTGCTCCAGGAACATAGCCAAGGTCCCGGAGCTGCCGAATTATCGCTCTCCGAACAAAGGAACTCTTATTCGGGAACTGGCGCGGGAGGTCCTGCAAGACAGCTTCGATTAGCTGCGAGATTCGCATCGGCATC
Organism: Thermoplasmatota archaeon; assembly: GCA_018818785.1. GTDB lineage: Archaea > Thermoplasmatota > Thermoplasmata > UBA10834 > UBA10834 > UBA9653. The sequence continues at coordinate 280,137 of JAHIRF010000006.1, forward strand.
TTAGCGCTCACTATGAACATCTTTCTTCTATGGCTCGCATTATTCCGAGTTTTCCGCTCAACATTGAGGCCTTTACGAGGCTCAAGCACCTCTCTTGAAATCAAGTGCTCTACAAATCTCGAGAACGGAATCAACCCAGCGGCCATCTTACCCTTTATCAGGACTTCCTGATCTATCGAAATCAACACTTTCTTTCGTCTATACATCGATATATTTGAAAACGAGAAGACTATTACACCTCATGCCAACAGTGTTAAAAGTACAAGATTCTGCATCTGGCCATTTCGCATGTTCATTTGAAAGTAGGGTAACAGAATGGCCTGAGAATGGCGAACGAGGATATCTTAGGACCCCTCCAAAAGGTCAACTCGTCAAACAGGTTTTTGAAGATTGGAGCACAGGAAAGCTGACCTCTGGACTCGAAAATGAACTCTCAAGGCGACGATTGAATCTCTGGAATATTTGTAGAATCGTTTGTTGTGATCACTGTCAATTCTTTGAATCGGGCTCAGATGCCAAACATGAAATGGACCCTCTATCTTCTAAAATGGCATTCAACAGATTCTATGTGAGCGATGTTGAGGATATGTCATTCAGACGAGCCCTCGTGATCCTATATATCTTCGGCAGCAATGGACGGACAGGAAATGGCCGCCCAATGGGCTATCTTGATGAAGACATTGCGAAGTTCGCAGGCGTGAGTACAAGAAAGTCGAAAGAACGGATTATCAAGCTATTCACCGATTATGGCTATCTTAAGAAACACAACCTCAAGGGGAGAATACGGTATAGCTACAATCCTGTTGGGCGTAGCACGATGATGCGTGCCCACAAATTGACCATCAGGGATGATGCGAGTAAGATCATGAGACATGCGCTCAAGGATGTGGAGCGGAAGAAGATCGAGGCTATCATGGGGACCTATGTCACTGGCGATGTTCCCCCTCCACCATTCATGAACACCTTGATCTTCTCACTCCGGATGTTCAGCCTACTATGGAATTATCAGCTGGAAGCATCAATAGACTACGAATCTAAGGAGAAGAACGGGAAGCGGAATAATGTCGTGCTCGCGCCAGGCAGCAAGGAAGCCGCAGAGTACACAAAAAATCTGGTGTATTGCCATTTGGATGCCTTCATGAACTCGTCGTCTCCTATCAAAAAGAGTGACAAGAGACAATGTCTTGAATATCGCGAGAAATTTAAACCTGGGATGAAACGGAATAACCATAGCGTCAGGAGCCCAGTATTGGTCTGGGACCTGCAGAAGGCATTCGCTCTTTATGATGACCTTAATGATCCAGGATCAAGAATCTTATGCGATGAACCTGGATGCTCCGGGAGGTCATGGAGCACGATGAATGATGAGAATGGCGCTGCAATGAAAAGAAAGACAGACCAACATTTTGGCAGACGAAAGAAAAGACCTGCAAAACCTGGCAGTCAACTGACATATTGGGAGAATTTCGTAACCGGGATGGTCGAATCGATTGAACAGATGTATCGAGATTGATGACTTGACAAAACTTGACGTCCCCTTTAGATGACTGGCACCTAGTTCAAGCATACAATTTTAGAGTGAAAGCTCCACTCATTCCGAGGTATTAATTAAGATAGTATGTCGCAAGGGATCACTTACTATCCAATCGCATCAGAACATGATTACGCATCTCGCTATATCAATTCACAAAGGTCATGGAGTCCATGATATCGACTCATGCACAAAACAAAATCATGATAATATCTAACACCATATAATAATGACTGGCACCTCAATATTCGGATACTCAACAGAAAATATTCGAAACTCAGTTCCACACTATTAATATAGATATATTATCGGAACCATCCAGCGAGGAAACAAGTGAGAGAAGCCCTTAAGCCATTGAAGACGATTCAGGGAGCGCTCAACGGAAATGGCGATGATGAGTTCTTGCATGTTATGTGTGCAAGGAAGGCATTGGGAAGAGGAATGAGGGGTGACAGGCATTCCGGATTCGGGAAGTCGCGATAGACCAGATAGGTACCAACAATACACTCTTTTCGATGTCGTCGATAGACTTCATGACATAGAAAACAGAATAGAGGCAATAGAGTCTGGCATTGAGGAACAAAAGGAGCGCGAGTACCACAACTATGTGCGAAATACAGGTATCGCTTTCGTCACTCTTTCTCTTGCAGGATACAGTTTATCGCTCGCATTGCCAGATTCCTCGTATGGCCTAATCAGTACTGTGGTCGGAATTGCAGGAATAATACTCGTGTATGTATCGCTGTTTATATCAAGGAAGAGGAAAGGAACTTAGCTCTGACCAATGCTCCGCTGATTGAATCAATCCGTGGGAAAAGACCATGGGGACGGAGAGAAGCTCTTAAGCCATCGATAGGCATTCCCATTTCGGGAATCCTGGGTGGTTACTCTTGAGTGAAGATAGTCTTACCGCAATTGCGATTATCGTTTCGGCTGTCTTGGCGATCATTGGCTATGTTTTCAATTCGAAGGCTGCCCGGGATCTAGAAAGGTCCAAAGTCTACAGACAGACGAAACTAGATGCGTATAGAGAGATGAACGCAGCAATCACGGATATTACCTACGTGTATGAATCATGTCGACAATTGCTGACGCAAATGAAGCTCACCAAGCCTGATGATTCCTTTGCCCCAATCATCATGGAGTATGTCTCGCACCTAAGAGACTCCGAAAGGAGTTTGGGGACGGACATTGCAGATAGAATCATTCAAACGCACGAAGAGTTTGTCGATGAGCAGATGCAGGACTCAGAGAACAAGGAAGACCGAGCGTCGGAACATATCTTCGTGAGATATGCCGCTGTCTCTGCGAACATACTAAGCCGGAGAGTGATTAGTCAGGGAATAAAACGCATGGAAATGGCTAGAGCTAATGCAGCTCTCGTTTCAGAAGAGCCAGGCACCGTGCGAACAGACCTCCAGAATCTCATTAGTCATCTAACAGTGCATTGGGAACTCACTTCCGATGCAATAGCCAATGAACTAAAGCGCCACCAGGATGGCCTGAATGCATCTGAGATTGTATCGAACAGTAGGGATGAGGAATTGGCTTCGAAGATTGCAGAAGCTACGAAGACTATGAAAGATGATTTGAACAAGGCAATGGTCTCCTCTTGGTTTTCATTTCCGTTGAAGAGACCTCAGCACCGGGAACAGTCCGAGCACGGAGTCTCGTCCAGCGTCCTTGCACTTAGCCAAATCTCAATTGCCTTGCTCATCGCTGGATACACTGTAATCTTCTCGGTCCTGATTGCCGAGGGTTTTGCTCTTAGTTCCGTCTATTGGGGCGGAGTTATGTTGATACTCGTCGGTGGATATGTCGCCGTCAAATCAATACAGCGTCATGAATCATCTGAGAAAAGGCCATAGAGGTGGGAGAGAAGCCCTTAAGCCTTCGAGAGCGATTCTGGAGTGAGGAAATGGCGATGCTCGCAAAGACGGGGGCTGCGTATTCGATAATAGGCTTGCTCGTGATCGGAATGTTTCTGTGCGTTTTACAGCCCGCGGAGGCAACATCAGGGAGTATAACGGTCAATCCAGGTGAGACAAAATACGTTAGTTTCGGGACCTGCGTCGACAATGACGTTTTACTGTGGTCTCTGGAAATATCAACCTGGAGCACAATCTTCACTTACTGGTTGCAGAAACCAGATGGAGGGCACCTGACTCTCGAATCCTTGACGTGGGGGAAGGTTGTTAATTATCCGGGAGAATGGAAGCTTGGATTCAGCATAGACTCATCTGGATGGTGGAGCGCGACCTTATACTACACGACATACAGGGTCACGCCAAGTATAGTCATCTCGACCCCGCACGACTCATCATACATCAATCAGGCACAGATAGATGTCTCGGGAACCGTTGATGGATACGCGGATGCTGTGGCGGTTAGTCTTGACGATATTCACTACGACACTGCGGACATCTACCTCGGAAGCTGGAGCCGACAGGTGACTTTGACAGCGGATGGCGACCATACAATTTACGCAGAGGCCACTTTGAACTGGGGAAGCTACGCCGTCAAGTACTACGATTCTGTGACAGTGACCCTCGATAGAGTCCTCCCCGAGGTCAACATAGTGGTACCAAGCGATAGCGGGCTTGTCAGGGATAATTATGTGGACATCAGCTGGCAATGTTCGGATGAATGCGGTATAGCCAAGACCGAGATGAAGATTGACAGTTGGGGATGGAGCACTGTAACAGGAAGCAGCTACAACGATTTCAGGCTGTCAACAGGTGAACATACTATTCAGATTCGCGTCACCGACATGGCCGGCAACCAGGCAACCGATTCCACAACATTTACCGTTGATGCACGAGCGTTGAGCTTCGACGGCCCCTACTACGGTTTACCATTGGTGGGCATAGTTCTGGGCATAGTGATTGTTGCCATTACTCTGGTTTTGCTATTACGACGAAGGCGTGGAGGTGCCGCTATCGCAACCGCGCCGGAGGAGACCTCGCCGGAATCGGCCCAATGAAGCATTCCTTCGGGCGAGAATAGCCTTGATTCCGACCCTATGGCATCTTAGAAATGGTCACGTGTGCCTCATTGATCATTGCGCCAGATTCTTGGTCGAATCGAGGAGGCATTGGCGTCCGCTGATGAAATAGGTCAGGGAACTTGTCCTCCAGGGACATGAGCAGCTCGTGGGCAATCTGGCGGAGGCACGCAAGAGCAACATTCTCATAAATCATTTCTTTGCCGTCAACGATGAAGGTCCAGTGAAGCGCGTTGTGCTTTGAGAGGTCCACGTATCGCTTGTCTGGTTTCGGATCAACATGCGCTCCACCGTCCTGGTTGGCAACTTTGGTCACAAGGTACTCCCGTGTAAACTCACCTCCGTCTGGAACTCGGATAACGGGCTGGGTCCACCATGTGTCAAAGGGTACCTTCTTGGGCGGTTCGCTCGAAGGAAATCTATCAAGGAGAGGTTGAGGTTCTCCCCCATCAGGACCCATCGATATCCACAACAATGTAGGAATGAAATCCATACCCTCGCGGGGGAAATTCCTTGCGGTATTATAGAATCCCATATCATTCTTGACGAAAAGCTGTTCCAGTACAGATGTTGAATTGGGGGGCTTATCGTGAAGGAGGACGCGCATTATCCCAGCAAGTCTCTTTCCCTCAGCGGTATCTCCTTCGTCAAAAGACTTTGCTGATTTTAGCATGAAGCCTACCTGTTCGAACAATTGCCTCATAAGGTCATCACGTGTTCGACGCACAGAATTCATTGCCACCCCCTGTACTGAGAGGGAACGCGGAATATTAACCTTCCCTCCTGGGAGGTGATAAAGAACTGAAAGAGGTTTGGCGAGGGGCAAATGACCCCTCGTTTCTGTTGCCTTCCAAAGACGCAATAAAACGGGTATGATGTACCTAAATCGGCCGAGCCAGTCAGTTTCGTGGTCCCTAATGTCAATGACCCAATTGGCCATTAGAAAAGACAATAGAGGTGTAACGGTCTTCGGAGCTGAGGTGGTTGGAGGATGAAACGGACCAAGTCTCAGATACAAGGTGATGTTCTGGATTCGCTTAGGAAAGGCGATTATGATAGACTGGATGGCGTTCTATCGAATCTAGAATCCATAGGTCAGAATGAAGCCGCTTTTCAGGCATTCATATTGGCAGGTTTTGAAGGTTATGCAAGCTATACAAACATGCTGCTAAAAGTTATTCCGAAAGCTGAGAATAATCCAATAGTCCAATTCCATATCCTGCACGAGATGCTTCTTCATGCTATGTTCTCGGACATGGATGGGTATAGAAAAGAATTACAGAATCTTCCGCTGAAACAAATTTCGGCCTCGATTGTGGAAGCACATAAAGCACTGTCTGATTCGCCTCCATCATTCTCGAATCAGAATTATCTGGCTGCAAGAGAACTATTCACTACTTATTTTGAGAACTACAAGAAGATGTTTACGATGCTCCACAGAGTATCAAAGAGCCTTGACGATGATGACATGGATAGATTTCCCAAGTGGAACAGGTTTCCCTCTGGCGAGACGAGCAGGTTCTCTGGATTTATGCCTAATCCGAATGATACACTAATCAGAAACGCAATATCCCATAAATGGATTCGCAAGCTGGATGATAGCAGGATCGAAGTCGAAGACAAGGTCGCTAGAATTCGCAAGGTCATGCGTGCGACATATATGGATAAACGACTAGCTTGGTTGGTCTTGAGAGTCAGAATCGTCAACTCTGTCCTGAACTTGAGTGGAGTCACTTCTAACGGTATGTTTCTGGCAGCACTTCGGGCAGAGAAGGTCCGAAGAAGAAAGGAATCTATGAAACCCTGAGACCAATTTGCTCCTCTGACCAAATATCAATGTGATTGAAATCAGAGAAAAGGGATCTGGGTAGTGCAGGATGAATCGCCCGGCAAGTCTTTAGTCCTGAAATTCTTACATATGAATACAATGCAGCAATCCATGCAGCAGCTGCTGACAGACATGATGATGTCATTGCGCAATCGCTATGACATTAATGATGAGAAGATGGTCATGATAAAGGAGTTCATAAGAGTGAGCAAGAACGATCTTGACGCATCGAGAATCCTGTATGATCACGAATTATTTGCATTGGCTGTTTTTCACTTACAGCAGGCTGTGGAGAAAGCGATAAAAGCTCAATGTTTGCTATCAGGCCTGATTTCGGAAAAAGAAATCAGAACAATACAGCATGAATCGCTCAGGGGCCAACAAATCATTGCGAATAGGTTTTCAGAACTCGTGAAGGTACACGCACAAGAGAACCCGAATCTGGATGTTGTTCCCAGACTAGATGAGATTATGGGTGAGAAACGGCTTGAGATGGCAAGAATTGATGGAAATGGAATCGACACCATTCTATCTGCCTATGATAGGCAAATAGAGTCCCTAGACATTGCCAAACTACTGACGACTGAGAAGCTAGAGCCAATACTTTCTGAAATCAGACGAAACAGCCCAGACCTCGAGATATCCGACAGTGATGCTCAAGCGATATTAGATCAGTTTAAGGAATTGGGTCCAAGTCTAATCTGCACTGCAGAGAACTTTACATTCCTTTTTGTTGCCTCAGCGATTACATTTCCACATGCAGTCTGTACACGATATCCTGGAGGCGAAATGAGCCCCAAGGACTACAATCCATCACTGGGAATAGTCAACCGCCAACCAGAGTTGACCAAGCGATTCGATAAGGTAATTGAGTACTTGGAACTCCAAGTTAGATGAAGGCTTGGATGAGCTCTTGCCATTATTCGATGCCCCATGACTATGTTGATCCAGATTGAAATCAGAAAAAGGAAGTCTGGCTCGCATCGGGTTCAAATCCCGGCGGCCGCACGTCCATTCTTCTGAGAAAAGGATATAAAGCGGAATTGTGTCAAGGAGTCGAGTTCGAAGAGGAAGTGGTAGAATGATGGAGCGGTTCGGTGCGTATCTAGTGTCAAAGCCAAAAAGGGCAGTTCAAA
>JAHIRF010000001.1 GCA_018818785.1 Thermoplasmatota archaeon
AAAGGGTGATAGCGACATCGCCTAGTTCCATGGTTCCATCCCTGTCTTTCGTAACAAGATAGGCTCTGCTGCAGCCATGCACATCGCAGAACCTCGCGAGTCCCTTCGCGTCAGATTTGTAGATGCTGGTCTGGTACTTCAATTCGATTGGAACAGGACCGTGTCTTGATGGCAGCACTATGTCAACCTCGTTCCCCTGCGGATCTCTCCAGAAGAAGACCTGTGACGTCCTTGAGAAGTGGTTGTGCGCGGCGGTCTCCGCCAACCTTCCGAGTTCCTGACTTCCAGTCATATCATCTAGTCCAAGAAGGGCACTGATCAATCCCGTGTCCGTGAGATATGCCCGTTTCGAGGATCGCGCCTGTTTGACCATGCTCTTGGTGTAGTTGTAGCAGGTCGAGAAGAGCATCGCCCGCTCCAAGATAGAAAGGTACTTCGAGGCCGTTTGTGCCTTCATTCCTATGTCCGGTGCGATATTGGCGATCTCGAACATTTGAGAACTCATGGAGGCGAGTATCTTCAGGAGGTGCATCATGCTCGCAGGGTTCGCGATGCTCTCAGTTTCGGGAAGGTCGTGATACACAACTCTGTCCAGGACGGATTGCCGGATGTATCTGTGTACCTTTGTGATGGGTTGCATGCCGACCGTCTCCGGATATCCCCCTCTGACCAGGTAGTTGGTCAATGCGTTGGTGATCTCATTCTGAATGAGCATGAATGACTCCGGGACCGGAGCGTCCGACCAGATGAGTGGGATTCGTGGCACCTCAATCCCTTTGAACGCGAGATATTCTCGGAAGGACAAAGTCGGAATGGTGATATCGAACGCTCTTCCCGCAAGGCTCTCGCCCATGCCCTTCCTCAATCCGAGCGACGACGATCCTGATGCGAATATCTTCACGTTCGATTTCGTCTCATAGATGCGCTTGAGGATGGTAGGCCATTCATTAATGAACTGTATCTCGTCGAGGAACAGGAATACCGGGTTCTTCTTCGAAGGCTTGGTTGGGACTACGTTCTCAAGGAAGTACGATACGACATCCTCGAGAATTGTGTGTTCCCTCGATAGGACTTCGTCAAAGGAGAAGTACATAGTGTTCTTGGAATTGACGCCCCTGTCGAGCAAATCCTGCATCGTCTTGGTGATTGCCGTGGTCTTCCCCGACCTCCTCGGTCCCGTGACAAGGACAATCTGTCGGTCATCGGCGAAGCTTGTCAACTCCTCAATCGATTCCCTTAGGATGATTTCTTCAACGTGCTCAGCGAGGGATTCACCTCTCCACTGTGGATTCGAGATCACTATCTGTCTCACGAGCCTTTCGTTCACGATGAATCGATGTAATTGTGAGTTTATAATGATTTCCAATATGTCTAAATGTGTTATTGGGCTTCAATTGCCCCACAGATAACACATGCAACGCTACGGGTTCGACCTTAGTTCGGCGACCGATTTCGCTTGCGATGTCCTCGAGATCGCCGACACATCGGTCGACACTGCCGGAAGCCCACCTCATTTCTTTGCCATCAAAGAATTCGGAGGATTCAAGGGTCGCATTTGGCTTTGAAGATTATAGCTGGCAGTTTTCATTAGGGGTAAATTCCGGGCTATAACCCGGACCCTCGCTCATTTTAATTCATAGTATAGGTAGTTGTCACATTGTTCGATTGTCCGCTGCATTGTATGCTCGCTTGGGCGATTTAATCCGATGGGGTCGCACCTTTCTGTCGACCACTATCTGATTGTTCTTTTCGAGATAGTCGAGGCACTCTCTGATAAATGCAGGGGTTTCCCTCAATTCGGTTGAGAGTCCATCGACCGAGTTCATCCCCTTGTCAATTAGTGTGAGCAACCGCTGGGCACCCATCTTCAATTCCGCTCTTGTCTTCAGTGCTCGTTTCCAGGGGACTTTCACACCGTATCTCCTTTCCATCTCATCGAGCTTCGTGAGAAGGAACGCCTCCCAGATGCTGCTCTTTCTCAGCCCTTCGGGATCAGTCTGATTATCGCACTCCTCTAGGATGATATCGCGGCTCAATCCTTTTCTGAACAACGCGATCATGTCGTCAAGGTCTCTTGATCTCTCAGTTACGCTCTTGAGCAGGAATATATCTTCTCGCGAACAAATATACAGAACAAGTTCTCCCCATTCGTCAACCCGCTCTGCTCTTCGAATCATCCCTTCGGAGAGCCTTAGTTTGTTACAGATCCTTTCGGCGAAGATGTCGGCTCGCACCCCTCCTCCTGAAGCGGACAATATTGTCGCGTCTACAAGTGCGTGACATTCCTGTGGATGCCTGGTATTGACATCGAATCCTAGCGATTCGAAAGCTCTCTTGAGTTCCTGCGCTTCAAGCGATGATCGCACTATCAGATCCAAGTCCTTGGTAGCATCCTTCTCGCCTCTGAGAGCCATTGCTCCACCTCCCACCAAGTAGACTTGGATTCTCATGCTACAGATATTCCCGATCTTCTCCATTATTGAAAGGACCTCTGATTTGCTGATTTGGGCCGGCATCGTTCACTTCACCCCATATTGTATTCGTAATTCCTGCATATCCGACCTGCTAGGGAATAGCAGGTTCTCGACGTTTTCACCATCGAGGTATTTTATCATCAGTTCGGATAGTTCCCCCACCCCCATCGCATCTCCTTGTCTACGTAGGTATCCTGACCTGTAGCCACTCTTGAACAGGAAGAGCAAGCTGTATGCGATGCCTCTTGAGCTGCTTGGATCTATCAGGATGTTGTGGAGGGCGATATCCTCTGGTTTCAGACTCGGTCGCCAGTATGCATAGTGGTAATACTTCGTATCCGAAATGAACTGAAGTCCGCGTTGCGACATTGCTGTTACCCCAGTGCTGCGAATTCCAGATGTGTCTTTCAACTCTCTGGACGCGAAAATAAACTGAAGCCCTTCGCACCAGAGTATCCTCCCTGCCGAGGTGATGTCATCGAGGACCGCGGCGCACGCTCCTCTGGAGAAGTCCTGTAGAAATCGTGTTAGTATCTTGTCTGATTGAGGAATCGAAATCACATCGCCATCCTGGGCAACTGCTGCAAATCCTTTCAATGCCCAGACGATTCTGCGAACAGATTCTGGAGCAAGTCGCGTTTCAGTTGCGATTCTTCCGAGCGTCTTTTGATTACTGGAGGCCGAGAGCATGGCGAGGAGCCTGGAACCAATCAGTGGTTCGATTGCACGAGAATTTCCTTCTAGATATGTTGCCAGTGCTTTTGAGTGACCATGCGAGCTTATGAAGATTATATTGATCTTCCCATCTCTCCGACTTGTCACAAGCTTCTTTGACGATAGAGACTGGATTATTCTGTAGATTGAGATATTCGATAGGCCCGTATCTTCTATTAATGCAGCTGCTGATACATGACCATCGCATACTGACTTGAATACTCGGAGTTCATTCTTGTTTAGAATATACATTGTGTGCAATAATTGATTGTTCATATATATAGAATTTATCAATATTGACACAGATGTTGCGGTTCAATGAATATCAAAGCGTCGTGATATCGCTTCATCTTCTGCCGCTAGAGCATCAGGGTAGCAATCATCAAGGTCCATTCCATTTTGAACTCAGCTTGACAATATGACCCTGGAATAATCTGATATCCTATTTCTTTACCATCAAAGAATTCGGAGAATTCAAGGATCGCATTTGGCTTTGAAGATTATAGCTGGCAGTTTTAATTAGGGGTAAATTCGGGGTGATAATCCGGGCCCTCGCACATTATTATACTATACAATGGATTTATACTCGAATCTGCAATAGCTCATTTTGATGGCGGTACGGGAAAGCATGATTGACCTCACTGCATTGGGTCACTTCTCTACCCGTTCTCCGGTCTTCATATAGACCGTTCGTTCAGCGATGTTGCATGCATGATCAGCTATCCTCTCAAGATATCTCGCAACGAACTGATAGTTCATCCCCATCGTGATGTTCGCAGAGTTCTCCATCATGTATGTCAGGACTTCTCGGAATATCTCGTCGTACAGAGAGTCGACCCGGTCCTCAAGGACGAAGACCTCCTCGGTCTTATCCAGGTCTCCCTCGAGGAAGGATTCGACGGCTAGGTCGACCATGGATACAGCCATCTCTGATATTCGGGGTATGCTCACGAGCACTTTGAAATGGCGAAGGTTAGATGCTTTGACTCTCTCCGTTATCTCGGCGATATCTTTCGCGTACCTCACAATCCTGTCGAAGTCGGTGGTGATCTTCAGGCTCGTGGTCACGTATCTGAGATCACCGGCAACCGGTGCGTGCAAGGCGATTATCTTGATAATCCCCTTCTCAGTCTTAACGAGAGTCTCATATGCCTTCTCGTCCAGCTCTCTGACCCTCTCGACAAGCGAGAGATCCAGATCCTCAAAGGATTTCGCAGCTAGGGTTATGGCCTCTCGGGCCATGGATCCCATCATGTTCATCCTCTCTCCGAGCTCGTTCAGCTCATCTTGATATGCTTTCCTCGGCGACATGTTATCACCCGAACCTCCCTGTGATGTATCTCTCTGTCAACTCTTCTTCTGGATTCTCGAATAGTCTCTTCGTCTTGTTGAACTCTATCAGTTCTCCAAGATACATGAATGCCGTCCAATCGGCCACACGTGCTGCCTGTTGCATGTTGTGCGTGACTATGATGACCGTGTAATCATTCTTCAAGTCGAATATGAGATCCTCTATCTTGGAAGTGGCTATGGGATCCAACGCGGAGCACGGCTCGTCCATGAGAAGTACTTCTGGTTCTATTGCCATGGCGCGCGCGATGCACAGCCTCTGCTGTTGTCCTCCCGATATGCTCACTCCTGAGGCGTCCAAGTTGTCCTTCACCTCGTCCCAAAGAGCCGCTTGCTTTAGACTTCTCTCGACCTGCTCCTGTATGAACGCCTTGTCTCTGATGCCGTTCATTCTCAGTCCGTAAGCGACATTATCGAATATCGATGCGTTGGGGAACGGATTCGGCTTCTGAAAGATCATTCCTACTCGTCTCCTGACATCAACGGGGTTGGTCCCTCTCGAATAGATATCCTCTCCCTCGAGCAGCACCTCTCCAGTCACCCTCGTCCCAGGAACGACCTCATGCATCCTATTCAAGCATCTTATGAACGTCGACTTTCCGCACCCAGACGGTCCTATGATTGCCGTTGCATGGTTTGCCTTGACCTTGATGTCAATTCCTTTGACCGCCTTGTTCGAACCAAAGTATGCATCGAGTTCTCTTGTCTCTATCTTCGCTGATGATTCTCCCATGTGTCAACGCCTCCTCTTAAACAGATGTCTGCCTCCATGGGCAATTATCCTCACTGTGATGTTCAGACCAAGCACGAGCAGTATCAGGAAGGCGCTCGCTCCCCACGCTAGATCATGCCAGTTATCGAACGGAGATATCGCGAACTGGTAGATCAGCACAGGCATCGACGCCATCGGCTGGGACAGGGTCGTCGGGTAGAATGCGGTCCATCCGACAGTGAGCAATAATGGAGCTGACTCTCCCGTTATCCTTGCAATGGACAGCATTATCCCCGTTATGATGCCAGGCTTGCCATTCGAGAGAACAACCGTCCTTATCGTAGCGGAACGGCTAACTCCTAGGGATAGCGAAGCTTCCCTGAGCGATGTTGGCACCAACTTGAGCGCCTCCTCGGTCGTCCTTGCGACAACAGGCAGCATGATGATCGAGAGTGCTAATCCTCCTGCGAATGCATTCGGGCCTCCGAGGGACACTACCAGGACGAGATAGGCGAATATGCCAATGATTATGGATGGGAAACCGGCAAGCACATCCATGACGAAACGGACGGTCCTTCCGAACAAGTTGTCCCCATATTCAGATACGAATATCCCAGACACGATTCCTATCGGGATCCCGATCAACGAACCGATTCCAATGGCTGCCAATGTGCCGACAATGGCCGGTCCTATCCCTCCGACCTCATCGCTCCCTGGCGGTGGTATGGTTCCAGTCAGGAACTCGAATGAGAACTGTGGCAACCCCTTGATCAGCACGTCCACGAGTATGCTTACTAGAGGGACCAGAGCAGCTATGACACACGCAACCGCGGCGACCGTTGCCAGCCGGTCCTTGATCATCCTCTTTCGAAAGCCCTTGGAGTTCATTCGACTCTGACCCTCCCGACCTTCGTGACACGGCTGAGCAAGATTCGACCAACTACATTTATCGCCAGCATGAGTACAAACAGTACAAGCCCTACTCCGATCAGTGCGGATTGTTGAACTGTTCCGGACGGCGCCTCCCACCAGTTGGCTGCTATGAGACTAGACAGAGTCTGTCCTGGATCGAGAAGAGACCACGAGAACGAATTCACATTTCCTATCACCATGGTTACCGCCATGGTCTCTCCAACAGCTCTTCCAAGCCCCAGCACGGCAGCACCGAATATGCCTGATCGTGCATAGCTGAGAGCGATAGTTCCGACCATCTCATATCTTGTCGCGCCCAGTGCTAATGCTGCCTCCTTCTGCGAAGTTGGCACGGCTTTGAGCGCATCCCTTGATATCGCGGATATGGTAGGTATTATCATTATTGCTAGAATGACAGCTGCGCTCAATTTGTCTATTCCGAAGGTCCTTCCTTCGAAGAACGGCAGAAAGCCCAAGCTCCCTTGGAGGAACGGTTCCACCTGATCCCTCATGAACCCTCTTAGCGTGAATATCCCCCAGATGCCGAAGACGACGCTGGGAACGGCTGCGAGCATCTCCACGAGGAATCCCAATGGCGTGCCGATCCATTTGGGTGCGATCTCGGAGATGAATATGGCAATCCCCACGCTGATGGGGACTGCTATCATCATGGCAACGGCGGATGTGTAGAGTGTCCCACCGATGAACGGAAGCGCTCCAAAGATCCCTTGATCAAAACTCCAGGTGCTTCCTGTGAAGAATTTGTACCCCATCGAATCCAGCACCGGAAAGGCTCCCTCGATGAGGTAGCCCACGACCCAAGCGAATATCGCGACAGCAGAGAATGCGAGGGCCCCGCAGAATAGCTGGAACCGGCCGTCTGAGGTCAGGATGAGATGATTCAATGTCTCCCTCAACCCATCCAGTTTAGCAGACGGAGGATTCCAGCCATTATGGACTGGGTCATTGGGGCCGCCTTCGTCGTTATTCATTGTACAAAGGCTCCCCGTCGCATACTATGGATCTCAGAGTCTCCTCGTTGAGCTCGACTACTTCGGAGGGCAACGGCGCATAGTAGAGATTGTCTGAATACGCCTGCCCATCATGCACCATCCACCATAGGAAATCTACAAGCGCCTTGCCTTTCTGGTTGTCTGCCTGCTCCTTGTATACGAGTATGTATGTGAAGCTGGCGATCGGATACGAATTATCACCATGCGCATTCAGTATCTCAACGCCGTTCCAGCTCTCATCGCCAGCCGGCAGAATTGCTGCGCTGGCTGTAGCGGCTGCAACAGTAGATTCGGTCGACGGAAGCACGAAGAGCCCTTCCAGATTCTGGATGGCTGCGCAATCGATTTCGTTCTCGACCGCATACGAGAGTTCGAGGTACCCTATGCTGTATGGTGTCGTGGACATCAGACCTGCCACTCCTCCGTTTCCGGTACCACCTATGGTCTCAGTTGGCCAGTCTATGGTCTTCGATGCTCCGTATAGCTCCATCCATGTCCCGTTCACCTTCGAAAGATAGGAGCTCCATATGAATGTCGTTCCACTGCCATCCGCTCTCCGAACTACGGTTATCGGCTCGTCCGGAAGGGTCAGGCCGGGGTTGATTGAGGCAATCTCGGGATCGTTCCAGTTCGTGATGTCGAGCATGAATATTCCCGCAATAACATCTCCCGTAAGGTTCAGGCCATTGCCCAGCTCTGGAACATTGTAAGCACATACCACTGCGCCCAATGTCTCCGGTATGTGAAGTAGTCCAAGATCGTCCTTGTCGGTCGCGAGCGGAACGTCCGTTCCGGCGAAATCTACAAGATCATCGACTATTCTGCTTATTCCTCCGCTGCTTCCAACCCCTTCATAGCTCACCCTCACGGAGGTATCATTTTCGTAGACCTGTACCCACTTCGAGATCAATGGAAACGGGAATGTCGCTCCCGCACCAGATAATGTGACGTTCTCATCCCCATGGGAGTTTAAAACCTGCAGAGCAAAAACCACTCCGATTAGCAGAGCAACGATGGCGCCTGCGATCACCAACTTCATCGGCTTGATTTTCCCGCGATCATTCTGGGCTGCGGCAATCCTTCCACGGACATCAGCTGTAACTTTATTCGCCTCTTCGCTCATTGTGTCACCTGCGATCTTCTTGCTTGCTCTGTCTCTTCAATGGTCAGCAGGCGACCGTTGGCGCTTGAATGTTCAGAGCTTATATGTCATTGTCAAACTGTGTCAAGCAACCGCATATATAGAAGTATAGTCTCTATATAGAAAGCAATAATATCACCTCGTGCCAATGGGTGTATATAGAGTCCAATTAATGGGTGTTGATACCTTTGCAGGAATCTAGACGAATTCAAAAGACCGGAGGGTCGACCTACACTATCTCCCTCCCGAAGCGATGGGTAGTGGACTCCGGCTTGAAGAAGGGCGATTTTCTATTGATGACGATAGGCAGTGATGGATCACTTTCGATAGATTCTGGTTCTCCCCGAGAGACAGAGAAGTTGACGAAAGAGATATCAGTCGACAGCAAGACTGATCCACGAGCATTGCTGAGACAGCTTATCGGTGCATATGTCACGGGTCATGACGTGATTCATATGAGATCCAATTCTAGAATTCTCCCTGAGATTAGAAGGGTTGTTCAGGATTTCTCAAGAAGGGTGATCGGACCTGAGATTATCGAAGAGAGTTCCAATCACATTGTTGTACAAGATGTCGCTGACCATGCGGACTTGGCCATGCGGAAGGTCGTTCGCCGAATGCACCTGATGGTGAAGAACATGTTTGAGGAGGCCGTGAGAGCAGTCGATAGTATGGACGTCACTCTTGCTGATGAGGTCATCGCAAGGGACGATGAGGTTGATCGACTTCACTGGTTCGTAGAAAAACAGCACGCGACTATCCGCCGCAATGTATCATTTGCGATCAAGATGAAGATGAGCTGGTTGGAGTCGGACGTTCTGCTTTCCACAGCGAAATCGTTAGAGAGGATTGCGGACCACGCTGTTCGAGTCGCGCACAGCGTTCGATTGCTCGAGACTTCGAAGGTGGACCGCGCGGTGATATCCGATCTCGAGCGATTGAGTAGTGGTGCGGTCTCAATTCTCGATGACAGCATCGAAGCCTTGTTCAAGAGCGATTCTATTCTTGCCAACAAGTGTCTAGATCGGTCATCCAGCCTTCAAGACGAGATAAATAAATTCCTTGAGGGTGC
This sequence comes from Thermoplasmatota archaeon, assembly GCA_018818785.1. Classification (GTDB taxonomy): domain Archaea; phylum Thermoplasmatota; class Thermoplasmata; order UBA10834; family UBA10834; genus UBA9653. The sequence goes on from JAHIRF010000001.1 coordinate 9,389, forward strand.
GATGACCCGGCGGGGGAAGGTTGCAGTCGGGCTGGCATTCGCAGCTGAGAGTGTTTCACGAGCTTGTGGGTATTCATCGGATATCGCAGAGACCGCCATCAACCTCGCAGAAGGACAATAGTCCTCGGCGACCTCTCGGTCTTTGTTTCACGTTGTGATCCGATCCCTATGTATCTCGCGCCTTCATTCATGCGGGCTCGATTCTGATGACTGAGTCGGTTTTGATGGCAGCCTTCTACAGCGCAATGAATCGGCTTTCCCGTTCATTTCTCTGCCATCAAAGAATTCTTGTATGGGCTTGGTCTGCTTTTGCTTTGAAGATTATAGCTAGCAGTTTCAATTAAGGGTAAATTCGGGGCCATAATCCGGACCCTCGCACATTTTAATAATCTGGTGTGAATTAATGTTTGACGTTGTCTGCTCGGAATGCTCTGTTACCTCTTTTCTGCAATCGAATCTTGCGTCGAGAGGAGGAGTCTCCACAGAGGG
>JAHIRF010000007.1 GCA_018818785.1 Thermoplasmatota archaeon
AAAGGGTGATAGCGACATCGCCTAGTTCCATGGTTCCATCCCTGTCTTTCGTAACAAGATAGGCTCTGCTGCAGCCATGCACATCGCAGAACCTCGCGAGTCCCTTCGCGTCAGATTTGTAGATGCTGGTCTGGTACTTCAGTTCGATTGGAACAGGACCGTGTCTTGATGGCAGCACTATGTCGACTTCGTTCCCCTGCGGGTCTCTCCAGAAGAATATCTGCGAAGTCCTCGAGAGATGGTTATACGCAGCGGTTTCCGCCAATCTTCCGAGTTCCTGAGTTCCCGTCGAATCATCCAGTCCGAGGAGGGCGCTGATCAGTCCCGTATCCGTGAGATACGATCGTTTCGAGGAGCGCGCCTGTTTGACCATGCTCTTGGTGTAGTTGTAACATGTCGAGAAGAGCATTGCTCGCTCTAAAATGGATAGGTATTTCGAGGCCGTCTGTGCCTTCATTCCTATGTCCGGCGCGATGTTGGCGATCTCGAACATCTGAGAACTCATGGAGGCGAGTATCTTCAGGAGGTGCATCATGCTCGCAGGGCTCGCGATGCTCTCAGTCTCGGGAAGGTCGTGATACACCACTCTATCCAAGACGGATTGTCGGATGTATCTGTGCACCTTTGTGATGGGTTGCATGTCGACCGTCTCCGGATATCCCCCTCTGACCAGGTAGTTAGCCAATGCGTTCGTGACCTCATTCTGAATGAGCATGAATGACTCCGGAACCGGCGTGTCCGACCCGATGGGTGGGATTCGTGGCACCTCAATCCCTTTGAACGCAAGATATTCTCGGAAGGACAAAGTCGGAATGGTGATATCGAACGCCCTTCCCGCAAGGCTCTCGCCCATGCCCTTCCTCAACCCGAGCGACGACGACCCTGATGCGAATATCTTCACGTTCGGTTTCGTCTCATAGATGCGCTTGAGGATGGTAGGCCATTCATGAATGAACTGTATCTCGTCGAGGAACAGGAATACTGGGTTCTTCTTCGAAGGCTTGGTTGGAACTACGTTCTCAAGGAAGTACGATACGACATCCTCGAGGACTGTGTGTTCCCTCGAGAGGACTTCGTCAAAGGAGAAGTACATAGTGTTCTTTGGATTAACGCCCCTGTCGAGCAAATCCTGCATCGTCTTGGTGATTGCCGTGGTCTTCCCCGACCTCCTCGGCCCCGTGACAAGGACAATCTGCCTGTCGTCGGCGAAGCTTGTCAACTCCTCAATCGATTCCCTTAGGATGATTTCTTCAACGTGCTCAGCGAGGGATTCACCTCTCCACTGTGGATTCGAAATCACTATCTGTCTCACGAGCCTTTCATTCACGGTGAATCGATGTAATTGTGAGTTTATAATGATTTCCAATATATCTAAATGCATTACTGGGCTTCAACTATCTCACAGACAGCACCTGCAACGATGCCAGTTCGATCCTTAGTTCAGCGGCCGATCTCGCTGACGATGGTCCTCGAGATCGCCGAGATAGCGGTCGACACTGCCGAGAAGTCCACCTCATTTCTTCACCATCAAAGAATTCCGTAGTTGCTTGGCCTGCATTTGGCTTTGAAGATTATACTTGGCAGTTTGATCAAGGGTAGATTCCGGGTCAATACCCGGTTGGGCTCTGAGAGACTACGAACGAACATATCAGTGGCAATCTCTTAATACAAACCTAGCGATTTGTGCAATTGGAGGAATAGATGCATGGGCAGCGACAGAAAGCAGAAGGGACTCACCACGGCATTCGGAGTGCCTGTTGGAGATGACCAGAACAGTGAAACCGCTGGAGCACGGGGCCCCGTTCTTCTCCAGGACGTCCACCTGTTGGAGAAGTTGGGACACTTCGACCGTGAACGTATCCCTGAGCGTGTAGTGCATGCAAAAGGTGCGGGCGCGGGAGGATACTTCGAAGTCACCGCTGATGTCACTAGGTACACGAAGGCCAAGTTCCTGTCCAAGGTCGGGAAAAAGACAGAGGTGTTTGCCAGATTCTCGACCGTCGGCGGGGAGAAAGGGTCAGCGGATTCCGAGCGCGACCCGCGAGGTTTCGCCGTCAAGTTCTATACGGAGGATGGCAACTACGACTTGGTGGGCAACAATACTCCGGTCTTCTTCATCCGTGACCCAATGAAGTTCCCGGATTTCATACACACTCAGAAACGGAACCCCTCATCCAATCTTAAGAATCCTGACATGTTCTGGGACTTCCTGTCACTCACACCGGAGTCGATCCACCAAATCACCATATTGTTCTCTGATCGTGGCATCCCTGCTACCTATCGGAACATGAACGGGTATAGCAGTCACACCTACAAGTGGTACAACGAGAAGGGGGATTACTACTGGGTGCAATATCACTTCAAGACGGACCAGGGCATCGAGAACCTCACGAGAGAGGAAGCCGCGGCAACGCGAGGCAGAGACCCGGATCACGCGACGAGGGACATTTACGACGCTATCGCCCGTGGAGACTATCCCTCATGGACTCTCGAGATGCAGATAATGACTCCCGAACAGGCGAAGGACTATCGGTTCGACATACTCGACATCACGAAAGTTTGGCCACATGCTGATTTCCCTCCTGTGAAGATCGGCAAGTTGGTGCTGAATCGCAATCCAGTGAACTATTTCGCTGAGGTCGAGCAAGCGGCCTTCTCTCCGAGCAACCTGGTTCCTGGCATCGCGGCATCCCCGGACAAGATGCTACAGGCGCGTCTGTTCTCATATCACGACACACACCTCCACAGGCTGGGACCCAACTATCATCTCATACCGGTAAACGCGTCGAAGAACGCGCCCGAACAGAATTATCAGCGTGATGGTTTCATGCGCACCGATTCGGGCGGAGGCGGGGGTCCGAACTACTGGCCGAACAGCTTCGACGGACCCAGTCCAGACATTTCAGCGAAGGACCCCTCGTTCGACGTCTCTGGAAAGGCAGACCGCCACCCCTATTCTTATCCCAACGACGATTTCGTGCAGCCCGGCAATCTGTATAGGGATGTAATGACCGAACGGGACCGCGAGAACCTGGTTGGCAATATAGTGAGCCACTTGAGCGGAGCCCAGAAGCGCATACAGCTTCGACAGACCGCCCTGTTCTTCAAGGCAGACGCAGACTATGGTCGACGGGTGGCCAATGAGCTTGAGCTTGACACGGGAGAAGTTGAGCGACTGGCGCACATGTCTCAGGAGGATCGGGCGAAGGCTACCAAGTAACTCGGCTCGGTTCTCATCGTCAAAGAATTCAGAGGTAACTTATCGGAAGCCTCTGGCTTTGAAGATTATAGCTGGCTGTCTTAATTAAGGGGTAAATTCCGGGATTCAAACGACAGTGCCCCAGAAATGTATTTCTAGTCAATGGATATCCCGCATCTTGATGGAGCTACTTTGGCTGCCCTTCTCGATTGCGACTATAATCCTTTATGGGCTAGGCCAAGTGTTCGTGAAGGAGACCAGGACACAGATATCGTCGGCCAATTATCTGCTCCTATTCAGCGTCAATATATTCGCGATGTGGGCAGCCTACTGGTTGCTTTTCCATGAGAAAGGGGCATATGATGGCTGGATATGGGTGCAGGCCATCGCCGCAGCCGCGCTCTCGGGCGCTGCATATATCACATACTATGAAGCGCTGAAGCACGGAAAGGTCAGCATCCTCGGAACTATCGCAGGAGCGTATGCTCCGTGGACTGTCTTCCTCGCACTCATATTCCTCGGAGAGGACATGAGCATAGGAGAAGGCGCAGGGGTCGTGCTGGTCGTGAGCGCGATGTTGATTTTTACATATGCGCCGACGAAAGGCAACGGCAACAAGAAGCTCGAGCTACTCGGGATCCTGCTCGCAGTGGCATCCCTATTCTTCTGGGGAACATCAGCGATGGTCGCCAAGGGCGCGATAAACGAGATGGGAGACACGAACTTCATAGGCGTCTACGCAGTCGTATGCCCCGTGATGTGGACCATCTATTGGCTCGTCACGACCAAAGGCAAGTTCGAGATGCCTAAGGCAAACCTGAAGATACTGGAGATATCCATGCTGTTCCTTGCAGCCGGAGGGATAACACTCTATCTGGCGTTCGCACACGGCAACGTGTCCATCGTCTCACCGATAACAAACCTGTATCCGATTCTGACCATAGCAGTCGCCAAGTTCAGGCTCAAGGAACAGTTGAACATCAAGCAATATGCTGCTCTAGCCATGTTGCTCGCAGCCGTCCCGCTCTTCTCGCTCTAGGCGTTCTTGTACTTGCCATCCGAGAAGACGATCCTGTCGAACACCTTGAAATCCGGTTTCGCCTTTGACGGGACCAGTTCCGCGACTATCTCTATGTGGTCCTTCAACGGACTCTCCGCGACCTTCTTTCCGAGGGTCTCCTGGAGCTGGTATATGCCAGCAGAGTTTGACATCTTCACGTTTATCTCGATCAGCTTCTCCTTTCCCTTCGTGATGTTGACGGATTCGATGGAGAGCGCGGAGATCGAGTGTATATCGTGCTTTCCGAGATCGTATGCCAATCTACCTCTGCCCTTCGTGATGTCGCATCCGTCGGCGATGACCACGATGGCTGCCTCGATCGTGAGGGCGTTCTCACCGACATCATGAGCATACAGCGTATGAAGCACCTGCTGGATAATCGCAGTCCTCTCGGATATGTCAGGATAGATCTCCGGCAAGAGCCTCTCAAGTATGCTCTTGCCATACATGACGCTGAACATCTCATGCTCTATTCTATGAACTGCGTTGCCCGTGTCGTGCAATATGCAGCCGGCGAGCACTATGAGATGAGCATCGTCCTCGGTCATCCCTAGACCGCTGATGGAATCCAGCTCGACCTTCCCACCGCTGTCGAGAACCAATCTCACAAGACGCATGCCATTGGCAGCGACGATCTTCGCATGGATGGGACCATGGTCGTTGTAGCCGAGTTTGCGCACTGCAATGAAATTAGCTAAGTTGAACAGTGTCTTGACCTCGGGGTCCGTCTGGAGCATGTCGAATAACCTGGATGCCTTCGGGTAGTCCTCGAGCACCTCCTTGAGAGTCTTCACTGATTCATCCTCGAGAGTGGTGTATGAAGACGGCATTTCGAGTCCATACAGCAAACCGTTCTCAAGTATCTTGCCAGACATCTTAGCACCGCTTCCTATGATAGTACAGTGATTGCGAACTGGGATAATTGAACTTCGCTTCGTTGAAACCATTGATTTATGAGCATATGCATGCCGTGCAAACAAAGAATATTTGCCCAGACAGCGTAGTACAGGCTCGGATGGGAGATACACAACACATCACTGTTGTCAATCTGCACACAATCATAGGAGGGTGCATCGGAGCAGTGTCCCTGTTCCTGCCATGGATCATCAGAAACGGCTCCGAGCGATATTCGCTCTTCGACCTCATCACGGGCGCGGGTCACCTGGGCCTATCGCTCGATCTCATCCTGCCTCTGGGAGCGATAATCTTCTTGATGGCGACGATATTCAATTTCATATCACCAATAGCTTCAGCCACCCAGATCGGGGGAATCGCGATGATTTATTTCACGACCGGCATCGCGACCATCGTCAACAGCGAGACATCCTCGGTCGCAGTCGGTTTCGGTCTGTACATAGGCCTGCTCTCACCGCTCGTGGCATTCTTGGGAATAGCATTCCCATTCGGGTTTGGGTATGGCAACTGGAGGGTGTTGGGCAACAGAGGGCGGTTCTACCCATTCAGCTTCTACCGTGATGTCGATGACTCTGATGGCCAACCATACATGTGGTGGTGGGCAGGCCTAATGCCAGGAATGATTTGGTACTGGGTAATCGAGATGAATGCTGGATGGGCGTACCGCGGGGCTTGGCAGAAGTATCAAGAGAAAAGGGCGATTCGAATCGTTAGGAAGATGGCCGAGAAGGAGCGCGAGTCACCAGACTACGAAGAGCCATAGACCTGCGCCTGCACGACTCGCCTGCAATGTACATTATTGTGGAACAATCAAGCTTTTGTATTTCGATTTCGCTAACCACAGAATAAGATGTCCTACATCGACGAACTCATAGGAGCAGTGGGCAAGGAGAAGGTCCTCACGGACCCAGCGGAACTCTTCGTGTATGGGACAGACTGGAGCCCGAGGACTCCGACCGAATTCAACCCACCAGATGTCGTTGTCCTTCCCAGGACCACTCGCGATGTCCAGAGAACGATCAAGATTGCCTTTGAACACGACATCCCTGTCACTGCAGGTGGTGGACTCACAGGCATGCTCGGGGGAGCAGTCCCGATCCATGGTGGAATCTACATAGACACGACCACGATGAACTCGGTCGTCGAGGTGGATTCGAAGAATCAGACTATAAGGGTCCAGGCAGGCGCGACGCTGCAAGAAGTCAACGATGCCGTTCACCCATACGACCTCTGGCTGCCGCATCAACCTGAATCGAAATGGGTGAGCACGGTGGGGTCTGCGATCGCTTGCGACAATGATTCTACTTTTGGGGTCAGATACGGCAAGATACTGAATTGCCTGTTAAGCGCGGAGATGGTCACTGGCACGGGAGAGGTCCTGGAGTTGGGCCATCGGAAGGCACACTTCACTTCTTCGGGATACAAACTCATGCACCTCCTTGCAGGAAGCGAAGGCACGCTGGGCGTCGTGACCGAGGCGACGCTGAAACTCGAACCGATACCAGAGACGAGACGCGTGGACATGCTCGTCTTCCCGAGGCTCGGCGCTGCCGTGGATTATCTCAGCCGTCTACTGAAAGCAGGACTGTGCATCGAGGCTGCGCACATCAACTGCAAGCACAGGCTCAAGTTCTATACCCATTCATACAAACAGAAGTTCGGCAAGGACCCGACCATCCCAGCATGGGCGGAAGCTCTTCTCGCGATCTCATTCGCAGGTGACAAGAAGGTCGTCGACTTCCAGAGAGAGCAGGCGATCGAATTATCCAAGGAGTTCGAAGCGCAGCTGGTCGAAGAGCGGGAGCTGGTCGAAAGCTGGTGGGCTTCGAAATACACACTCGAGTTCGAGCCATTCAAGCAGAAGTGGCCCGACTCCCAGACCAAGAAGAAGTTCGGCGCTGCCGATCCAGGAATCCCGGTCGGACGACTAGAGGAATTCTATCATAAATTCATCCAGACTGCGGAGAAGCACAGGCTGGAGATACTCGGCATGAATGCTTATCTCGAGCATCCGAACAGCATCGGCTTCTCCCTCTCATGCGCCGTGTTCGTGGATTACAGGAGCAAAGAAGAGGTCAAGCGGTTCAGGGAGTACCACGACGAGCTCAGCAAGATGGCGATAGCCTTCGAAGGTACGATGAGCACCTTCATGAGCGACACTTACCAGAAGGCGCCGTACCTGGAACTCGAGCACGGGGCTTCGCTGAGATACATGAAGGAGATCAAGAGACTCTTCGACCCGAAGGAGATAATGAACCCTGGCAAGAAATTCCTCAGGAGAGGCGATTCGCCTTGAACAGCCTAGAGGAGTTCAAGGACGAGCTGGAGACCTGCTTCGGAACCTCATGTGGATTCTGCGAACGTGGTTGTCCGGTCTATCAGAGCCTGAAAGTCAAGACATTGTGCATGAAGGGGAGGAACAGGACGATGCTCGGCCTGCTCCAGGGAAGATTCGAGATAACCCCAGCAGTTGTCGAGGCAGCGTTCGAGTGCACGCTCTGTGGCAACTGCGACAGATGGTGTTCGCTCAAGAACACGGAGCATACGAGAGCGTTCAGAGAATACCTGCTGAAGCATGGGATCGCCCCGATGAAGGAGCACGCATCCCTGGTCGCGAGCATCAAGAATTACGGCAACCCATGGTTCCAACCGAGGAGCGCCAGGAACAGATGGACCCGAGGATTGAACATACCGAAAGCGGCTCCAGGAAAACAGGATACATTGTTCTTCGCGGGGTGCACCTCAGCTGTCATGAAACCGCTGATCCCGAGCCTCGTCGCGAGCGCCAAGCTCCTACAGAAGGCGGGTGTGAAGTTCGCGACGATGGGACAGGACGAACCATGCTGCGGCTCCACCCTGAGACGGGTGGGGCAGACGGAGGCATTCGAAGACCTTGAGAAGAAGAACCTCGAGAAGTTCGAGTCTCTCGGCATCAAGAAGATAGTCACCGCTTGCCCGGGATGTTACACGACCCTCAAGGAGTCGTTGGAGAAGGCGGGATCGAAGATACAGGTAGTCCACGTCGCCCAGGAAGTCTCCGACCTCGTCAAGGGCGGGAAGCTCAAGGTGCGCAAGACCCATGAGAAGATGACATACCACGACCCGTGCCACCTCGGTCGATTGGGCGGAGTGTTCGAAGAGCCAAGGGACATCGTGAAGGCGGTCGCGGACCTAGTGGAGATGCCCAACAGCAGATACGAGTCGAGATGTTGCGGGGCGGGTGCGGGTCTCCAATCCGCGTTTCCCAAGCTGTCGAGGGATCTAGCATCGAAGAGGATAGCCGAGGCGAAAGCGACCGGCGCGACCACCATCATCACATGCTGTCCGTTCTGCGAGACGCAGCTCAGGACGGTACCCGGGATAGACGTGGTCGACCTGATGGAGCTGCTGCTCGATGCATCCGAGAACGAAAAGGATATCCGCGACGACAAAGAAGCGGAGAAATGATTTGTCGGGTTTCAAGGCATCTGCTTTCTCTTACGCTCGCGTTCGCGCTGACGGACCGCGTCCCTGGCAATCGTCCAAGTTATCATGAACGCGATCGCGACTCCCATAGAGAGAGCCGAAGACCAGAGCACCTTGGTTGATAGCGAGGCGTCGGTGACCGCGATGTATACATACATCAGACCGACGCTTATGACCGCAAAGGCCGCGCTAAATCGGATTGACATCTTCGATATCTCGGAGATAGTCTCGGATTCTACCATTTCTGCCTCCCTTGGCGAATATCGGGACGGCGCGTACTTAAGTGTTTAGAAGGATTGCCGCTAGACGTGGGCCTGGGCGGGAGAAAATAACTACACTAGCTCGTATGTGATCCGTTCCCTGTCCTTACCCTTGTTCTCCTTCTTGACAACCTTGATCTTACCTATCTCGGAGAGGGATCTCACATGTGTTCCCGCACACGGACATATATCGAAATCCTTCACGATGACGACACGCAACTCCCTCACAGATTTGGGTAGCAGGTCCAGGTTGGCCCGCTGTGAATCCACATTCTTCTCAAGCTCCACCCTGTCCGTGGTGACTATGTCGACCGAAGCTCCCGAGGACAATATCTCGTTCGTCTTCGTCTCGAGCTCCGCGATCATCTCATCGGTGAACTTGACTGGCGCGAAGTCGATCCTCGAGCGGTCGTGGTACAACTGATTGCCCACGGTCCTTGCCTTCCAGAGATCGTACACGACACCGGACACGACATGCTGCGCCGTGTGCATCCTCATGTGTGCGTATCGCTTGTCCCAGTCGAGCACGCCCTTCACCTCGTCTGGCACCAGGTCAGGGTTCTGCACGAGGTGATGCCTAATGCCATCCTTCTTCGTGACCTCTCGCACATCGGCCTTCCCACCGGACCATTCAAGACGCCCTGTATCGGACGGTTGCCCGCCGCCGAGAGGATAGAATGCACTCTTGTCGAGGACTACATAATCGAAGCCGCGCTCGACGACCCTCGCATCGAATTCTCGGATGTAATTGGACTCGACACCCTTCATGTAGAGGAGTTCCGCCATCGTATACACTGTTCCGTGAAAATATGAAAAGATAGGCTGATGGAAATAGTTTGCTGTTCATCCGTCCTTCGGCTTCCCGCAGTTCGGGCAGGTGTGCATGAAGGTCGGGAACTGGACGTTGCAGTTCTTGCACCTGACCATCGGGGTGTGTGGCCCGTGTGCCGCCGGGTGCTGCGCACCCTTAGGCGGTGCCTGTGCAGGTGCTGCAGGTGGTACCGGTGGCGGTACATATGGCTGTCCCGGAGCCTGTGCCTGGACGGTCCCTGGGGCATAGGGCTGGTAGCCCGTCGGTGCCTGGGCGGCGAGCGCGTCTCCCAGCTTGACATACGTGAGTATGAGCAGGATCGACGGCAGTGCGAACCCGAACAGTCCGATCAATATCCATACGAGTGTGTCGTTCTTCGCGTCATGGAACCTACCCTGGTCGATCGCATCGAGCACGGTCTTCTTGAGGAACACCGATGCTATGAAACAGATCACGAGGGCGAAGAAGCCGAATATGCCCGCTGCGAGCTTTCCGGGTCCACCATCTATTGCGTATAGTGTGATATCCACGATTGCGATGATGAACCAAATCAGTCCGGCAAGCAGGAACATTATCTGCGCCCACCATGCATATCTCCTTCCCTCGGCGACATCTCGCGGGAGCCATGGCGGCGTGTTTCCTGATGCTAGAATCGTGTTCATTGCGTTACTCATTTTGAATGCCTCCTCTAATTCATCCCTTCTGCCGCCCTGTCAGCGGCATCTGAAGAATCGTGATGGGCGTATATTATCCTTTCCCGCCTTGGGAAGCGAGCCAGGCACCACCTTTGTAGAATGGTCACTGGATGGCTTTCGCCATCCGATCCACCTCGTACATCGCGTCCAAGACCATGCCTGGCGATACGTCGAACGGCATGTTCGACATGCTGTCCTTGGGATCGCACGCCTTCTCCGCAGCCTTGGGAAGATAGCTCATATCCAGTCTGCCCAAATCTTCGAGCCTCGTCGGCAGTCCGATGGCCATGCACCAGCGCATGACCCTCTCGATCTCCCCCATGGATCTCTTCTCCAGGATCATATGGACGAGCGTGCCGAAGGCGACGATCTCTCCGTGCTTGCGCACGAGCCCAGGTACGATAGTCAGACCGTTGTGGACAGCATGCGCGGCCGCGCACCCGTCTCCTCCGAACCCGAAACCGCTCTGAAGCTTGATGGCCTCCACGACCGCTTCGACGGCGTCCGTTATCTTGCCCGCCTCGACATCCTTCTTCGCCTGGATACCGTGCGTCATGAGCGTCTGGAAGCATCGGAGGTTGACCTCGAGCGCGGCGGTCGTGGCCAGAACAGGGGCCTTCTTCAGCCTCTGGGCCTCCGCGTATGCGGGCTTCTCGAATCCGCAGGCGAGCGCATCGCCCATCCCCTGGACCAGGTAACGCGGCGGGGCGCGGGCGACGACCTCCGTGTCGACCAGGACAAGGATCGGTGCCTGGGACAGGTAAAGGTCTTCGATGAACTTGTGGTCCTCTGAGAATATGACCGCATCGGCCATCTGATCGGCGTTCGTGGCGCACTGGGTAGGTATCGAGATAACTGGCAGCTGGAGCTTCTCCGAGACGGCCTTGGCGGTGTCCACGGCCTTTCCGCCGCCGCATCCGATCAATATGTCCGCCTCGAGCTCCTCGACCTTGGCGACCAACTCGTTTATTTTAGCGTAGGTGCACTCGGTGACGGTGTCGTCGTACCCTGCCAACGGCACGCCGGCCTGGAGAAGACTGGCCTGGATCCTGGCCTTGACCTTGACGAAGCCCGTCCTGCCACCCACCGCGAACGGTTTGGACCCGTGCTGCTTCACATGTGCGCCCAGCTGGCTGATTACCCCTTGCCCTTGGATGTATCTCGACGGCAGTATGACTTTTCTAGCACCACTCATGGATGAACACGGCACCTCCACTAAGCGATAGGTGTGGAAGCGACACCATGACTTACGCCGTATTCAAGCTTGCGCCAGTTGGAAAGTCCATATGTGAGGATACCCCCTGTTCACCCCGCAAAGTAATAAATAGACTTTCGAGGATAGTTCCGACCAGAAAATAGCGTTGCGGACTGATCGTTCAGCGATGCTGGACAGTGAATTAATGAAATACGAAGACTATAAAGACATATATTTTAAGCTCAGAAACCCGAACGACATAGACCACCTGGCCGAAAGCATGAAACTCGACCGGGAGTTGCTGCTGGTGATATACTCACAGCGGACCGTTCGGGATGCTACCAGAAGATTCTACATCGTCAAGAAGGATATCAAGAAGCTCGCGAAGGAATGGAGAGCGGGCGTATCAATAGCCAAACTCGCCAGGAGGATCAACTTCCCGCCGGTGCTGCTGGGGCTCATGCTCGCACCGGAGATAAGGCTGACAAGGAAGCTGTACTGGAAGTACATCCGGGATCTGGATACCTGCCACGACAAGCGACTCAAGAAAGAGCTGATGCAGGTCGCTGAAGAGGACATCATATACTCCCCGAAGGGTACCCAGGTACAGAACGAGAGGGGAGTGTGGGGAGAGAAGTTGCTCCAGGACTGGCTGGACAAGAGAGGCATCAAGTACCGCACCGAGGTGGAGCTGAGGAAGACCCACACGAAGACCCCGGACTGCCTCCTGGACAAACCCATCCAGATAGATGGCACAAAGATCTACTGGATAGAGTCCAAGGCGTCCTTCGGAGACGAGATAGAACTGAAGAAGAATGTCAGGAGGCAGCTACAGCCGTACACCGAGATGTTCGGGACGGGGGCTGTCGTGTACTGGTTCGGATACATCGAAGGTATAGAACCGCCAGAGGGAATAACCCTACTAGACGGGTCGCATTTTGAAGAATGTGGTGATGCCCGGGAAGTCGAAGCACCTGGAAAGATTATTGACCAATGACAGGCATAATCGACGGCATGGCCATGACCACCCCTGACCAGGACAAGTACATCTCTGCCGGAGACCTGGAGAAGTTCAGCTACTGTCCTCTCAGCTGGTGGTTGAGCAAGGAGCACGACCCCAGCAACGACGCGCTCAAGAAAGGCATCACGCGGCACGAGGAGCTGGGCCAATCACTCTGGAAGATCGATGTTGGCGAGAAGATCGCCAAGGAATCTGAGAGGATGGTCTTCTGGTACGCCGTCGTCGCGACGCTGATAGCCATCACCGGCCTGGGGCTTTTGCCGTTCGAGGAGGCCGTCTCCATCAGCGAGATCATGGGTGTGGTCGCACTCATCTGGATCCTTGCAGCATCATTCTTCCTGTTCAAGGCGTCTCGGTCCACGATGCAGAGCAAGCTGGTCGACTACGAGAAGATAATCCTGGTGTTCGCGATCGTCGCAGTGGTGATCGCGTTGAATGCAGTGGCATTCATACAGAGCAGCCGGGAGATGGCGCAGATACTGGAACTTGTGGCGATCATCTGGCTGATAGGCGCATCCTACTTCCTCTACAGATCCCTGATGTCGACCAACATCGTCAGCACCCTCAGGGACGAGTTCAGGGTCAAGGGGAAGATCGAATACATCGATGTGGACAACTCGAAGGTGTTCAGATCCGAGAGGTACGGACTGTCAGGAAGGCCGGATTACGTAATCAAGCTCGCAGACCATTTGATACCGGTCGAGGAGAAGAAAGGCAGGACACCCAGAGGTCCCCTGTTCTCCCATGTGCTCCAGATCGTCGCCTACTGCCTCCTGATAGAGGAGACGGAGAAGAAGGCGCCACCTTACGGGTTGCTGAAGTATCCCGAGCGCGAGGACGAGATCGAGTACAACGAGGATCAGAAGAACCTGCTCGTGCAGAAGCTCGGAGAGATGAGACAGATAATGAAGACCGGCGAGGCACACAGGAACCACAACAGGCCTGGCAAGTGCACGAACTGCTCCAGAAGGGATGTCTGCACCGAGAAGCTCACCTAGAGACGGACTTCCTTCACTCGACCGTGACCGTCTTCGCTATGTTCCTGGGCTTGTCTATCGCGCAGCCGCGTTCTTTTGCGAGATAATACGACCAGAGCTGCAGAGCCACGATGATCGGCACCGGAGAGAACAATGGCGGTATCTCGCGTATGTAGATCACATCGTCCGCGAACTTCTGCAGATCGGTATCGCCCTCGTACCCTATGGCGATCACCGGACTGCCCCTGGCAGATACCTCGCTTATGTTGGCGAGCATCTTTTCGTAAGTGTGGTCTTTCGCGGCGATCGCGACCACAGGGGAATCCTTGGACAAAAGGGCCAACGGTCCGTGCTTGAGTTCGCCCGCGGGGAAACCCTCACCGTGGATGTATGATATCTCCTTCGTCTTGAGCGCACCCTCCATCGCGATCGGGTAATTGATGTTCCTACCGATGAAGAACATGTCCCTAGCTGAAGCGTACTTCTTCGCGAGCTCCTCTATCTCGGACGACTTGTTAAGAACATCCTGGACGGCTCTCGGAAGGTTCCTCAGTTGGCCGATCACGGACCGCTTCGCAAGCGCGCTGAGGGTCCTGTTCTGAGTACCCAGGTCCATCGCGAGTATGTACAACGCGATCAGCTGGGTGACGAACGTCTTCGTGGCAGCGACACCTATCTCCGGACCTGCCCGCGTGTATATCACGTGGTCAACCTCACGAGTGATCGCCGAACCCATCACGTTCGCGATAGCGATCGTCTTGTTGCCCCTCTTCCTGGCCTCTCTGGCCGCCGCGAGCGTATCGGATGTCTCGCCGCTCTGCGTGATCAACACGATGAGCGGGTTCTCACGTGAGACTGGAGAATACCTGTACTCGGACGAAATCTGAAGGGTCGTGGGTATCTTGGACAGCTCCTCTATGATGTACTTCCCCACGAGCCCCGCGTGATATGATGTCCCGCAGGCCACGATCTTGACGCTGGAGTACGGAGTGCCCTGGAAGAATGGCTCCGTGTCTAGCGATTCTATCCTGCCCAACAACGAATCGTGTATGGCAGTCGGCTGCTCGAATATCTCCTTGAGCATGAAATGAGGATATCCGCCCTTCTCAGCATCATCGAGGTTCCACATGATCTTCTGAGCGGTCTTCGGAACGACATTCCCGGAAGCGTCGAACACGGTCACACTGGCCTTCGTGACCTTGACGACCTCCGCGTCCTCGAGGTAGACCATTCTGTTGGTGTACTTCAGGAGTGCGGTGACATCGCTCGCGATGAAGTTCTCACCGTCGCCCAGGCCTACGACCAGCGGGCTCTCGCGTCTGGTCGCGACTATCTCGTCCCGACCTTCAGCGACTACTGCGAACGCATATGTGCCTTCGATCCTCGAGACAGCTTTCATGACCGCTTGGACGAGGTCCCCTTTGTACTCGGACTCGACCAGGTGGGCGAACACTTCGCTGTCCGTATCGGACGTGAAAGTGTGACCATCCCTGGTCATCGATTCCCTGAGCTCCATGAAATTGCTGATGATGCCGTTGTGAACGATCGCGATCTTGCCAGCACAATCCGTGAGCGGATGCGCATTCACCGTGGTCGGCTTCCCCTGAGTGGCCCAGCGCGTATGTGCGATGCCGATCGAGCCCTGCATGCGAGGCATCTTGCCCTCAAGTACCGCGATCTCGCCCTCGCTCTTGAACAGTTGGAGACTCGCACCGACGACCGCGAGACCCGAGGAGTCGTATCCTCGGTATTCCAGTCGCTTCAGACTATCGAGCAGGAGAGGCTGTGCCTCGCGTGAGCCGACATAACCTACGATGCCACACATTGATACAACGTCCTCTATATCACGAGCGCCCTGTTCGGAAGATTCCGCATGATCTTCGCGCCGCTCGATACCTTACATCCTGCTCCGACGATCGTTCCAGGCTCGACGACGACGCCGGTCCCGAACGATGTGTCCTCGCCCACTATGGCACCCATGTGAGGCACCTTGTAGAACTCATCGGATATGTTCACATACGACTCCGCCCCGGGAGCCATGAGATGCGATTGTGACTTCACACCGTAGCCAAAGACGCAATGGGACAGGTATGAATGAGCACCGATGCTGCAGTTGCTCATGACCACGCTGTTCTTGATCATCGTGAAAGGCTCGACCAACACGCTGTTGCCGATGCTCGTCGATGGGAAGATGGTCACATTGGGACCGATCTCGCACCCGTCGCCTATCAGCACCGGACCGTATATCGTGGTCCCCGACCTGATGACGGTCTCCTCACCAATGCCGACAGGCCCGTTGATCTGCACCTGCGGTTCTATCTTGCCAGATGTGCCCATCTTGAGGTTCTCGAGACCAGCTGCGTTCAGCTCCAGCAGATCCCACGGATACACCGCGTCGATCCATAGCCCGCTCGAGAACACCGGAGTCACCTTGTGTTCCTTCAGGCTCGCGTTCACTGCATTGCTGAGCCCATATTCTCCGGCAGAGATGCAATCGTCTATGTGCTTGAATATCGAATCGTTCAGGCAATACACGCCCGTCAAGACCATGTTGGATATCAGCTCGGCCGGCTTCTCGACCACATCGCGTATTCCACCCTTCTCGATGGTCACAACACCATACTTGGAGGGGTTCTCGCTCTCCGCCACGAGCGCACTCATGCATGTGCCCGCATTCAGCAGATCGTGTATCGATTGCTTGTCCACTATGTTGTCGCCGGGCAGGACCATGAACTCCCCGGACAGACGGTCCCTTGCGCAAGAAAGCGCGTGCGCGTTCCCCAGCTGCTTCTCTTGGACCACATAGTCGATGGTCGCGCCGAACTTCTTCCCGTCCTCGAAATGGGACATTATACGCTCCTTGCGGTAGCCTACTACCATCGCGATGTCTCTAACATCGTTCTTCACGAGCGCTTCCACGACGTACTCGAGGATCGGTTTGTTCGCGATCGGGATCATCACTTTCGGCTCGGACACGGTCAACGGCCTGAGCCTCATGCCCTCGCCAGCAGCCAGGATGACAGCCTTCATCAGAACTCCACCAGAGGAGAAGCTACACTATTGTCTCCATTTAAGCGTTTTGTCCCCTAATCCAGGAGCTTACTCGTCCTCTCCCTCTTCTTCGATCTCGCCATAGATCTTCCGGTTCCTGGCATCGACCCTTGACGGGGTGGCCTCCTCGAAGCGATCGCATTCACATCGAATCATGGTGACAACGTCTCGTTTCGAGCAATAGCCCAGGCCAGGTCCAGAACCGTCCTCGGGTCTCGGGTCCCAATACAGACAGGCGGAACATAGGCGTCTCTTCTTCGGATCATCTGCGCAAGTAGGATGTGGGGTCACGGCGAGGTATGTGTCCTATATGATATTTCATGATTTCTGCGCGGGTATGCGCGAATGTAGTCTAACTGCAGTCAGGACACATATGCGGTCAGATAGCCGGATGACCATGAGACCATGGGTCCGAAACGAACGAGGGGCGCGTACAGGAAGGAGGAGAGGGCGGAGCTACCCCAAGGACTGCAGAGAAGACTGGTCGATTGCGCCGCGGCGAAGTACGGCACGACGGAGAAACTCGCGAAAGCTCTCGAGATACCGAAATCTTCAGCGCATTACTACCGCTCGGGCAGGCTCACGATGCCGATGTCCATCATGGATAGGATGCTGGCCATCGCAGCAGACCCAGAACTGGAAGAAGATGTGCGGAATGCTGCGGTCATCAAGGGCCGCACATGGGCGAACTCATATGCCGCTAACATCAACCGCGAGATGTGCAAGAAGCGACTAAGGCTGCCGACGGTCGAAGAACTGCAAAGCAACGACGAGCTCAGGAGAAAGGCCGCTGCAATCGTGTCGTATGTCATGGCGGAAGGATCGATCTGGATACGGGACGACAAGGACGGCGAAGGAACGGTCAACATAACGTTCGCGGACCACGAGACCGACCTGTACGAGCATTTCCGGTCGCTGTGCAAGGACGTGTTCGACTACGATATCGGACCACCTCAACTCCCAGGGAACGGCGCGAGGGCGATCAGGGGGTTCATCTATTCGAGATTCGTGGCGGATTGGCTCATGTTGAATGGCGTCGTTGAAGGCGAAAAATCCGCGAAGGAGATGCGTATCCCGAAATGGATAATAGGCTCAACCGATCCATACACTCTGGTCGCGGCGCTACAACCCTGGTGCGATGGCGAAGGTAGTGTCTGCGGATGCTATGGGCAGAGATACAACGGCTTCATCCTGGTTCAGAGCAGGCATACAATGATTGATTTCTCTGTCCTCGACAGAGTAATCGGACATAGAGGATCTGGGAGGAACATCCCGGCAGGATTGCTCGACCTATCATGCATTCATGGCATCAATGCCATCGAGTATTGTCGCGCATTCTACGATAGCGAGGTGATCGGAGACATCAAGCATCTATTCGACAAGCTCGGCCTTCGGCCGATAAAGAGATTGGCGTCTATCCACCTGAAGGACGATGGATTCTACAGTTGCATTTGGGAACTGAGGTTTCGCATGAGGGACACTTGCAGGCTTCTGAATATGGGAATGGTGACCCAGGAGCGTAAGGCTCGAAAGATAGCAGGGATCGGCTCTCATATCAGGCAATAATATTTTGATATTAATATATTATCAAAAGGATAGACCGTAGCGGGGGTTGGATTTGAACCAACGATCTTCAGGTTATGAGCCTGATGGGATTTCCAAACTACCCCACCCCGCTGATTCGAGCATATATGACAATATAGTTAAACGTATCCGTTCCACATTCCCAGGAAACGCGTTCAGAAGAACTTGCGTAGGCGAAGTAAATCTTCGATTGAACCTTTGATCTGAATCTTCCTCGTCGCGTAGGCTTTCATCACCCGCAGCTCACCCGACCACAGTTTCGTGAGGGTCTCGGCGCTCGCGATGACGCGTATGTCTGGGCTGTCGACACCGCCTTTGTTGAGCTGTTGAACGTGTGCGTTCTCGAGGATGAAGTGGTACCATTGGCCGTCCTCTACTTCGACCTGTACGATCTTCCTGAAGCCGGAGAGTTCCTCTTCCAACTTCTTGTCCTCGTCGACCTTCTTGTTGAATCTCTGTATCGCTTCGGTGAGGAGTTGTTCCACCAATCTCATCCCTCAAATGATTCCAGCTTCCGGAGGCCATTCACCATCATTAGGTTTTGGGCTGTGCTCCATGATTTGCGCGTGTGCGGTGGGCATGAACCCGTCTTACCGATCCAGTTCCTCATGAAAGATATCGTCTTCGGGTCCGAGGTGTAGCCAGAGCCTATCGGTTCGCCTATATCCGATTCTATCTCCTTGATCCGAGCATCCCTCGTGACCTTCGCGATGACCGATGCGGCCGAGACGACCGGGAACAGCTCGTCCGCCTTGTGTCTGGAGTATGTGCGCGCGCCGCATCTCATCTGGGACCGCACGACGCGGTCGAACTCCGCCTCGTTCGCATCTGCAGCGTCCAGGTAGGCTATCTCTGGTGAGAGGCGTTCGATTATGGTAGCGAACACACGGGCTTCGAGCACGTTCATGGTCATGCTCTCCCTCAATGCGTCTATCTCCTCGGCGGAGACTTCCACGACCTCCACCTTCGCGACCTCCCGTATCAACGGCGCGATGGTCTCGCGTCTGCTCGCCGTGAGCTTCTTAGAATCCTTCACGCCGATCTTCCTGAGCACGTCCTCGGTCTTGACAGCGACTCCGCAGACGACCAATGGACCGATGACTGGCCCTCTCCCTGCCTCGTCCACGCCGCATATCATAGCGGCTCAATGGCCCTTGGCGTAGATATTGGTTTTCAATCGCATTCGAAGAAGGCGCTGGACCGTTGAGACGGATGATCGGAGGCGAGTCTGCGTTCACGTGTCTTTCGGGGAGAATCTGTATCTGTCCTTCGGTATCTTTATCTCGAACCGTGCACCTTTTCCAGGGTCACCGGTCTCAAAGATGGACAGCCCTCCGAACTCCAGTATCTCGCGGGAGAGGAACATTCCGTAGCCCGTATGCTTTCCGAAGCCGGGTCTGAAAAGATTCGCCTTCTCGCCGAGCGTGAGACCGACGCCATCGTCTTCATAGGCGAGCATCATATGATCTTCCTTGACCTGGTGGCGCAGGGATATGCGCTTGACGGTCTTTCCGTGCCTCTGTGAGTTGTCCACGAGGTTAGCGAGCACCTTCTCGAACATGATATCGGTCATGATCTCCAGGCCTCCGACTTCCGAAGTCGCTTGGATGCCCGATGCTTCGAGGTGCTCGGTGGCTTTCTCGAATGCGTCTCGCACGTCGACCCATTGTGACCCGCTCACGCCGATCTTCTGGTACTCCGCCGTGAACTGGAGCATCTGCCGGATGGATTCCGCGGATTTCAAGGATTCAACCACTTGTTTCAGGACCAACGGGTCCTTCGAGGAGGTCCTGACGAGGTCCAGCCTACCCAAGACCACGGCCAGCTGATTCAGGGCGTCGTGTCTGGTCATGCTACCGAGGACCCTCAGCTTCTCATTCGCGATTCTGAGGTCCGCTTCCGCCCGTCTTGCCGCCTCCTCGGCCAGGTCGATCTGCCCGCCGATACGGAGGGATATCCTCGCGACCGAATAACCGACGATGATGACCGTGATCAGCGCGAGGAGCGAGGCTGCGAGTGCAGGGCTGCTGGATGTCGACAGCGCCCTGTTGCTCAACGAACCGGTGATCAGGACCACTGCGACTGACAGTGGCAGGAACACGCGGAGCAGTTTTGCCTCGACCGAAGGGCCGACGAACCTGTTCGTGGGCCAGCAATCCGGTCCGTGGAACGATATGAGAGCCATTCCATACAGTGCGAACGACAGTCCTGAGAGCAGGGATATCGGCCTCACGTCCCCGCCATAGAACAGAGGGTTGCCGTATGCGTATCCCAAGAGGGTTACCAGTCCGACGGAGAACACGCCGAGGGAGAGGATGGATTCGAGGAAGTTCCTCGCGCCGCATCTCCCGGTGCTGCACAGAGAGGATACCGTGACTGCGCTGGCTGTTATCAGCACGAGGGCAGAAACGGGCGAAGTATCGGCCAGGAGATACCCTTCCGATAGTTCACGTCCAGGGTGCAGGAAGACTTCGAGGTCGAGACTCTTCGGGATGATCGGGTCCAGCAGGACCCAGACCATTATGATCAGCACGGCCGACGCCAAGATGAGAGGTATGACCTTCGGGCAGCAGCCCATGCGCAGATGCACCCGGATGAACACTCCGATTGATAGAAGGAGCATGGATATCGCGACGCTCATCGTCATCGGCACATAGTCGACCGATACGCTCGCGAGGGCGAGATTGTTGGTCATCCACCCCACCAGTACGAGTATGCATACGACCAAGCAAGTGGCGGACAGCGTGAAGGCCATTATGCGCAACGGCCTGCCTTTGTCCGATGGGACTTCATCTTTCATGGGTCGGTCTTCGTCCCCGATCGATTCCAGATGTTCTTGTGAATTCATACTTCCGTCCTCAGCATCCACTCGCGTATTCGTATATGGCTGGACATATGCATTATCTTTGCTGAGGCGGCATCCTAGCAAGGATTATTAGAGGAAGCCATGATTACACGAGCGACATGATGCAGCAGGGCCCTAGCGGTCTCGAGAGCAACACCAGCCCAGAGATAGCGCTCTTGATCGCGTTCGCCATAATGCTCGTGGGCGTGGTGCTCGCATTAGCTGGCCGGCTTGTGTGGCGGCATGTCATGTCATTTATTGGCGGTATCCTGGGATTCTTATTCGGGTTCACCTATGGCACGGCAGTCGGAGGACCGATCATAGGACTTGTTGTGGGCTTCCTGGGGGCGATGATCGGGAGCACGGTCTTCGTGTTCCTGATGCAGGTCGGGCTCGGAGTCGTCGCTGGACTCCTGGCATATATTGTATCCTCAACCGTGTTCGACAGCATGTTCATAGGCATAGTGTTCGCAGGTGTCGCGTTCGTGGTAACGATCGTGTTCGTGGAGCAGGCGATAGGCGTCGTGACGGCGATCGTAGGAGGGC
Organism: Thermoplasmatota archaeon; assembly: GCA_018818785.1. Lineage (GTDB taxonomy): Archaea > Thermoplasmatota > Thermoplasmata > UBA10834 > UBA10834 > UBA9653. The sequence continues at coordinate 21,625 of JAHIRF010000007.1, forward strand.
TCCTGGTCGGGATCGGGATGCTGTGGATGGAACTGTTCGACATGATGGTAATCGTCGTGATCATGTTCGCGGTCATGGTGTTCGGAGCTGCTGTGCAGATCACCATGCACAGGGACGAACAGCGGAGGAAGAATGCAATGATGACGGCTGCTGCGGCCCCGGCGGCGCCCGCGGCTATGGGTAGGGCATGTCCCAAATGTGGTGGATCGCTCACGTTCATACCCGAGTACAACAGGTACTATTGCTACAAGTGCCAGAGATACGAGTAGTTAAGAAGCCTGGCTATGCTACCGTCGGGATAGTAAATTCGTCATGGTTTATTAATAGCCCCGGGTTATCCGATGTTCGACATTCATGAGGCCCCTGGACGTTCAGAACCGAAAGATAGAGAACGGCTTCCGCCTGACCCGGGTCGGCATAACCGGAGTCAAGAAGCCCGTGGTGGTCCACAGGAACGGAAGGGACAACCATCTCACCGCTTTGATCGATGTGTTCGTAGACCTGCCGTCCACGCAGAAGGGCTCCCACATGTCCAGGAACGTCGAGATCATCACCGAGATGATCGACCGGAGCGTTCGACAGAAGGTCAAGAGCCTCGAGGAGCTGGCGGGAGGCATATGCAAGGAGCTGCTCGAGAGACATGAGTACGCGAGTTACGCGGAGGTTCGCATGGAGGCGGACTACTTCCTCGAGAGGACCACTGCGGGCGGGCGCACCACCCTTGAGTCGTTCAAGTTGAGGGCCAGAGCGACCGCCAAACGCAACAACGGGCTGATGAAACTGGTCGGTGTGAAGGTGCAGGGTATGACCGCATGCCCGTGCGCCATGGAGACGGTCCACCACATATTCTCGAAGATCTCGTCCAAGGTGGGCGAGCTCGGACCGGACATCCCGATGATATCCCACAACCAGAGGAATGTGACGACCCTGATGGTCGAGGTGCCCGAGCATGTGGAGATAGAGGCGGACGACCTGATAGGCATAGTCGAGGGCTCGTTGAGCAGCCCGACATACGGCATCCTGAAGCGGGAGGACGAGGCGCAGGTAGTGATCGACGCGCACAGGAACCCCAAGTTCGTCGAGGATGTCGTCCGAGATATCCTCGGGAAGATGCTGGAAGGTTACGCCGAGCTGCCCGATTCGGTGCATATCACCGTCAGGAGCGAGAGCGAGGAGTCCATCCACAAGCACAACGCGTTTGCGGAGAGAGTGACTACACTTGGTGAACTGAGGGCGGACGATGATGAGTGATGATGGCAGGCCGGTTCCGGGCGCAGTAAAGGCAGTCGTGGTGGACATTGACGGCACCCTCACGGACGATTCCAGGAGGATGAGCCTTGAGGCGATAGCCGCCCTGAGGCGCGTTGAGGATTCAGGCGTGCGTGTCATGCTCGCCAGCGGGAACGTACTCCCGATCGCCTATGCAGTATCCACATACATGGGATTCACTGGGCCGATCATAGCGGAGAACGGAGGGATAGTATGCTATCGGCAGAAGGTCTGGGTCATCGGCGACCCTGATGAACCGACGAGGGCTTTCGAGTCGCTGGCTTCGAGGACGGACCTCGAGCGGCTCTTCACCGACCGTTGGAGGGAGACGGAGGTCGGGTTGAAGCAGGTCGACGATGTCGATTCCATCCGTCTGGCACTTGCGTTGTTCGATGTCGATGTGCAGACGACCGGATGGGCGGTCCACATAATGGAGCGCGGGATGGACAAATATGTCGGCGTGCAGAAGGCCTGCGAGATATTGCACCTGAGGCCCGAGCAGGTCGCGGCCATCGGGGATTCGGAGAACGATATGAGGATGATCCAAGGATGCGGATGGGGGATCGCCATCAGGAATTCGGATGAGCGTACCAGAGACGCCGCCGACCATGTCACGAAGAGCGAGCACGGCCTCGGGGTCGTGGAAGGGCTCGAATGGCTCAGACTAATCTGAGCCGAAATCCCAGCAAGGTTTTATTCTAGGCGCGAACGCTATGATATTGCATGACCATGCTAGGAATGTGTACACTATGCGGCAAACCGGCCGCAGGCAGCTGCCCTCTCTGCGGCAAGATGGTGTGCACTGGTTGTTCGAATCCAATGACCAACGTCTGCAGGATATGCTCGTATGGTCGGAACGAGAGGCGACTTGCCTGAGTCTCAGAGGACCTTCTTGGCGTCCTCTTCGGTCATGCCAGCCGCTTTCAGAAGGTACTTCAGACCCTTCTTCATGATCATAACCCTCGTGTTGTCGTCCATGAACTTCTCCATGACGATGGGTGCTTTGAGAGTATATTCCACGCCGAACTCGGAGAAGTAATATCTCGCGTTGTCTGGGTCCAGCTCCGCGGCCTTGAGATAGGCCGCTTCCGCCTCGTTGAACCTGCCGATCTCGATCAGGAATGCCGCGTACGACGACTGATAGATAGGGTTCTTCGGATCGAGTTCCACGGCCTTCTTGTAGGACTCCATAACATCCTCTGGTGTCAACTTCGGCACGCCTACCGAGGCCTCCGCCTTGCCGAAGTGCGCATCCGCGCACTTGGGGTCAGCCTTGATGACCTTGTTGAACTTGGATACTGCCTTCTCGAATTCTCCAACCGCCAGCGCTTCCTGCGCGTCCATCAATTCTTTTTCTACGCCAGCCATGTGCGGCACCGACCATTCACGCTACTATTGTTCGCTTATGATTTCTTGGGGGTATAAAACATTTGCATCCTGTGACCAGTTTTGAGAAAGAGCGGCGGGGGCATCATTGGGCCGCCGCCAACAGGTCCGCCTGGTCGTTCAGGGCTTCGAGATCCATGCGCGACACGGCCTGGTATGGCTCCTCCATCCAGTCTACGGAATCATCTATGCCGACGGATATGAGCGGGTACATGTCCGTGAGCGCCTCGACCGAGTCGGATAGGCTCACGCTCAGGTCGGATGAGATGTTCCTTGTCTGGCTGGTGAGGTCGGTGTAGCACACGTTCAATGTGTCCGCGAGATCATCGAAGGACGTCTTGAGAGCGGCGAATGTGAGCGCGCGCTCGTCATCTGCAGCATATGCGACACCTATGACATGGCAGAGGGATGCTATGCTCTCCGCGGTCGCTTCAGCATACAGCGAAGCGGACCGTCTCCATCCGTTGTCCAGCGTGTAATCCTTGGTCTCATTGATCTTGTCGGAGAGCCTCGGCATGGAGGATACGATCTCCTCGACCGATGCGCATTGAGTCTTGAACTTGGAGTTCCTGTAGTCGAGCGCCTGCGTATAGAAGAACACCATCAATATGGAGAGCATGACGATGGCCACGACCGCGATCCCGAGCACCACGTACCTTCTCTTGACCCTCTTTGTCCCTGCCTGCATTTCCGGTTGTCCCATTGACCCACGCATCCTATGGCGAGTATCTGATTCCCATCTATTTAGTCGGGACGGATGCGCAATCCTTTTATGGCCAGCCTATGTTCTCGAACTCAGTCAGGCTATGAAGGGGTAGTGACATGTTTCCAGGCGGCAGGGTGAACCCCAAGCAGATGAAGGCGATGATGAAGCGCATGGGGATCGCCCAAGAGGAGATCTCCGATGTTCAGGAGATAATCATCAGGACTAAGACCAAGGAGCTCGTGTTCACGGACGCCGCGGTCACCGCAATGACAGTCCAGGGACAGAAGACATACCAGATAGTGGGCGAGCCCAAGGAGCGGCCAAGGACGACGGACGCTTCAGCTGCTGAAGAGAAGGGTGTGCCCGAAGAGGATGTGCAGCTGGTGATGGGACAGACTGGATGCACGGCTGCCGAGGCGAGGAAGGCTCTCGAGGCATGCGATGGTGCACCTGCGGAAGCCATTCTTAAGGTAATGTCCGCGCGCTGATCAGTCGGATCGAACGGAACCGGCCGGACGTCGGTGCTGGAGGACGGATGATCGAGACCATAGGGCTTGGAAGGGATTTCGATGGTAAGGTCGCCGTTCAGGACCTGAACCTCAGGATAGATGAGGGAGAGGTCTTCGGTCTGCTGGGACCCAACGGTGCGGGCAAGACCACGACCGTGCGCATGCTATCATGTCTGATCGGCCAGACGAGCGGTACCGCGTTCGTCGGCGGATACGAGATAGGAAAAGGTAAGGATTCTGAGAAGATCAGGAGCATGGTAGGTGTGCTCCCCGAATCACCTGGCTTGTACGAGGTCTTGAGCGCCTATAAGAACCTCGATTTCTACGCCCAGCTGTACGGCGTGCCCAGGGACAAGAGGGAGCGGAGGATAGAGGAACTCCTGAGGATGCTGGACCTCTGGGATAGGAAGAACGAGCCCGTGGCGACCTACTCCAAGGGGATGAAGCAGAAGATCGCGATAGCTAGGGCGTTCGTGCACGATCCCGAGATAGTCTTCCTGGACGAGCCCACTGCAGGACTGGATCCTCAGGCATCGTTGACCGTGAGGGAGTTCATATTGACGCTCAAGCGAGAAGGCCGAACGGTCTTCATCAACAGCCATCATCTGGACGAGGTCGAGAGATTATGCGACAGGATCGCGGTGATGAGGGCGACCGCGCTCGCGATAGGCTCACCGAGGGATCTCGCGGCGGACTACTGGGGCAGGACCACCGTGATAGAGCTGTCCGAACCGATCGATGCGATGGTCGATGTCATCAGAAGGCTCCCTTTCGCCAGCAACGTCAGGTTGGAGAACGGCAAGATACTGGTGGACTTGGACGACCCGGATCTGAGGAACCCTGAGATCGTGTCGGCGCTCGTGGCAGCCGGGGCGAGGGTGGAATATGTCTCCGAGTTCAGGCGTTCGCTCGAGGATGTTTACCTCAAGCTGGTGGGGGGCGAGGAAAGGTGAGACTGGACAGGGCCATCATAGTCGCCAAGAAGGACCTCGCAGAGTTCAGGAAGAACAGGTTCATATTCGCATCCATCATGATAATGCCGATCATAATATCGCTCGTGCTTCCAGCTATCTACGTCGCACCCCTGAGGATGCTCGCCGAGGAGCGCATCGACCCGCTCGATCTGCAGTTCGATATACAGTTCACTTTCGAGAACGTCCGGATATCGAACGCGACCCTGTTCGACGCCCAGATGGATAATGTGACGATAGAGAACTGCATCATCCAGGAATCGATCATAAGGAACTCGATCGTCCGCGACTCCATAATCAACGGGTCAGAGATCGATGGTTGCATGCTGCACGACAGCATAATCACCGGCTCCAACATCGTGGACGTGCTGATCGATGATGGCAACTTCGTCACCGGTTCCAGCAGGGAAGGCGGGGACGACGAGCTGGAGAGTCTGAAGGACATATTGTTCAACATGATCCTGTTGCTCCTGATCATAATCCCCGTCATGATACCCACAGTGACCGCGTCCTACAGCTTCGTCGGCGAGAAGACCAACAGGAGCCTAGAACCTCTTCTGGCCACGCCTGCCAGTGACCTCGAGCTGCTTATGGGGAAGGCGGGAGCCATCTTCGTGTTGAGCATGGTCGCGACCTGGGTCTCGTTCGTACTATGCGTGGCATCGATCAACTTCTTGACCGAACCGTTTCTCGGATACTATCCGCTCCCGAACCTCTACTGGGTGCTCGTGGTGCTCCTGCTCGCGCCAGGCATGTGTCTGATGAGCATATTCACGAATGTGCTGATCTCGTCCAAGGTGAACGATGTGAGGGTGTCGCAGCAGATAGGTGGTGTGCTTGTCCTGCCGGTGCTTGGATTCTTCGTGCTCAGCATGGCGGGGGTGGTCAGCGCAGGTATACTGCCTCTGCTCCTGTTCAGCTGCGTGGTGTTCGCTGCAGATGCCGGGATCCTCTTGCTGAGCGTGAGGGTGTTCAGACGAGAAGAGATATTGGTGCGCTGGAAGTGAGACTTGCGAAAGATTAAAGCGACCCTGAATGTTCACGGTTGGACGATGGATCGGATACTATGAAACTGTGCGATATGAAGGCCAACTGCAGGAAGTGCGGCAAGGAGCTGAAGGGAGACACCAAGGATGAGGACTTCATCACATTCTATTGCATGAAATGCGGCATATACACGAGCAAGCCAGTCGAGGACTATCAGGACCAGCCCGAGTCTGCGACGATGGCTGCCCCTCCGCTCGAAAAGTGCGATTAGAACAATGCCAGCGCATGTAACGCCAGGTCCAAGTGCACCCGCCAACGCTTAAATACGCCATTCGCTTTTGCCTCAAGACGCCGCTTTGAAAAACGCTGTCCCAGAACAGTTATCCAAATGCCCCGGTGGTGTAGCGGCCTATCATCCGAGCCTGTCGAGCTCGGGACTCGGGTCCGAATCCCGACCGGGGCGCCATACCCTTCTCCACCGTTCACATCTTCTTGAACTCGAGCTGATAGAACACCTGCTCGCCAAACTCGGCCAAGAGGCTGAACCATTTCCTCGCCCTCCGCTCGACCTCGGCCGGTGCCTTGCGCTCACTAACTGGAGGTCCGAAGGGTGTCTCCCATTTCTGGAAATCCACGACCGTCAGGCATCCGCCTGGCTTGAGCACGCGGGCGCACTCCTCGAGCATCAGGGTTGGCAGGTTGACTTCGTGGTAGATGAACGCGAGCAGGACGTGATCGAAGGACTCGGCCATCAAAGGTATCGCGAGAACGTCCCCTTGCAGGGCATGGATGTTCTTTCGCTTCCTCGACACCGCCCGCTCCTGAAGCACATCCAGCATCCTGGTCTCCACATCGAGGGCGACGACTTCACGCACTGACTCGGACAAGGGCACTGAGAAATACCCGACGCCAGCGCCTATGTCGAGCACAGACCAGCTGGGATCCAAGCCCATCCGCTCCATGATCTCGAGCGGCGGGATAGCCTTCCTGCGCTCTGTCCCCTCGAGCCTCTCGACGAAATCACCAGTGGCCTCGAATTTGCGCGCCATCGATCAAACCTCCGATAAACCAGTTCGCGGAATCGTATAGAGTCATAGGGGCAGGTATGTGCCGATCCCTTTGCTCTTCGCCATCTCGAGAACCCTGATAGCCGTGGCCATGTCCTCGATTGCCACGCCAAGGTTCATTGATATTATGCGTTCATCATCCGTTTCCCTCGCGCTCTTGGCGCCCGACACGATCTCTCCGAGGTCCGCGTGGACGGAGGGTATGCCCCCGAAGTAGCCCACGGTCTGGTAGTATGCCAGCTGTCCCCTATCGTCGGTGCAGAACTTGTCGCATGAGCGCATCGCCTCGCCCTTCCAGTAGGAATCGAAATCCAATGGACACGCGAACGCACCCTTCGAGAACCAGGACGATTCTATCACGGGCGTGGGATGCTTCAATATCGGACCAGCGGTGACGACTATGTCGGACCCTTGGACCGCATCTCGGGGCGTAGAGACGGCTATCACATCCAATCCGTAAGCGGCCTTCATATCGGCGACATATCTTGTCAAGACACCCTCATCGACGTCGTACGCCTTGACGGTCTCGAGGCCGTCGAATACCACCATCATCGCTTCCATGTTGGTCCTGCCCTGGACTCCACAGCCGAGCACCCCGAACGACCTGGAGTCGTCCCTTGCAAGGTACTTCGCCGCGACAGCGCTGGCCGCACCCGTCCGCTTAGCCGTTATCCATGAGGCGTCCATGACCGAGGTCGGTATGCCGGTCTCGGGGTCGTTGAGTATCAGAAGACCGGATATGTATGGCAGCCCGCGCTTGTGGTTCTCCGGGAAACCGCTGACCCATTTCATGCCTGCAGAGCGCATCGCGGGGACATATGCGGGCATCGCGTGGATGAAGGCATCCTGCATCGGATGTATCCCTGGCTTAGGAGGCATCTCGACCCTGCCCGCACCCTTCTCATGGAAGACCTGTTCGACCGCGTCCACGATCGCATCCATCGGAAGGGACACACGCGCGACATCACCTGCTGAGAGATACAACACCTCTTGGGTCATGGCATGACCAAGATGGCAGTGATTGTATTTTTAATCCTATGACGTTCGATGTGTTCTGGAAAAGCATATTATCGTGGCGAAGGCAATCTGGCAGTGAAGGGATAGCCCTTTGGAGTGGTTCGATGACGGAGAGGATCAAGATCTATGCCCTGAGCACCTGCCCATACTGCAAGAGGACGAAGAGGTTCCTGGACGAGCACGGAGTCGAATATGACTTAGTGGATGTGGACCTGGCCGACGACGAGAAGCAGGATGCGCTGCTGCAGGAGATCGATGAACTCACGGGTCGACGTTCTTTCCCCGTCGTCATCATCGGGTCCGATGTCATCGTTGGGCACGACGAGGAACGGCTCAGGAAGGCTTTGAAGCTATGACCGCGGAGCAGCCTGCGAGGGTGTATTGTCCAGTATGCCAGGCGAGGTTCATACCAGGGAGCGATTCAGGCGAAGGCGACACGGCCACGTGTCCGATATGTGGCCAGCGACTTGTGCTCAGGGAGTCAACGGATGGATTGATCGGCGAGAGAGTCGATGCGCACTCTGAGAATGAGATCAGGAGCAGGGCCGAGAACTTCGCCAGATTCAGGGATTACGAATTCTCCGACGTGAAAGAGGAGATCATAGAGGGGCTTGTGGGAAAACAGAGGTTGTTCGGGGATTTCTACTGTCCGTGCAGGATGCTCCACACACCAGAATACCAATGCCCCTGCAAGCCGACAAGGGGAGGGGATGTGGAGCGGGACGGACGGTGCTACTGCGGGTTCTTCTGGAAGAAGAAGCACTAGCCCTCGGCGATAGCTCCGTGAGGGCATGAAGTCAGACAGGTCCCGCAGCCAGTGCACTTCTCAGCGTCGAAGGCTGGTCTGAATGTCTTCCGGTCAATGTACATCGCACCGGTGGGGCATGTTCTCGTCACCGGGCAGAAGGGGTTGTTGTCGCATATCTTCGGATTGAAACTCACTGGCATTCTCATCGACCGATGCTATATCGCAGCTAGTAGATAAGGGTTGTGCACCATTGATGCACAGACGCACACTCCCATCGTGGCGGATGAGGGATGTGTTGTTAGTCATTCTCAGCCAGGGCATCCGAGTCAAAAGTGAGAAATACATAGGCAGTCGATGGCACAGCACATTGAACGAGGATAGACTAGACAAAGCCCTGGAATTCACAACGTCGATGATGAGCACAAGGGACCTGGACCAGCTCATCGACAACATAATGGATATAATCACTGGTGATTTCGGATTCGAAGGATGCGACGCGCTCCTGCTCGACAAGGAGAAGAACGAATTCGTGATGCGTGCCAGCAAGGGATTCGCCGAGGTCGGCTTCAAACTCGTGGGAAGACTGACGAAGTCCGTGGAATCCGTCATGCATGACCTCGATGATTGCGAGAGCCTAGGGAGATTCACCTGCATCTACAGAGCCAAGGAAGGCGATGATCCCAGCGGATACTTCAGCCTCCTACATCCGGAAAGGGCGAAGCTACCCAGAGAGAACCCGGATGATTGGCACGAGCTCGACGTTCTCTATGTCAAGTTCGAAGACGAGAAAGGCCGTATCGTGGGATTCCTCCAACCAGACGGACCCAAGGATGGAAGGATACCTTCGGGCCAGCTGATCACCAATCTGGAGATATTCGCTGCCTTGGCATCGATTGCGGTCGCCAATGCGGAGATAGTCAGCGAGCTCAACAGGAATGTGATGATCTACAAGACCATGGCAAAGACCACTGCCGCGATACAGGACCCTGTGGACCTCAAGGAGACGATCAGGAGGATAGCTGACAGCCTGAACACGCTCGTCCCTTTCGACGAGATCAGTGTATACCTCATCGACTGGGAGAAGAACCTGCTCATGCCGGTATATGCCACCGGCCCGTACGCGAACGAGGCGATGGCGGATATCGGACCCATCAGTGGACTGGCCGGAGTGGTCGCCCGGTCAGGCAAGGTCGAGATCGTCAAGGACTCAATGGACGACGAGAGGGTCGAGGACATCCCTGGCATCGACGAGGAGGAGATACGCCAGACGATGATGTGCATACCGCTCAAGAGCAAGGCAGGTGAGGTCGAGGGCGTATTGGACCTCTACAGGGATAAGAGCAGGCAGTTCACGGTCGCTGAGTGGGAGATAGCCGAACCTTTCGCGACACATGCTGCAATCGCCCTCGAGAACGCTCGTCTGAGAGAGGAATTGAAGTCCAACTTCGAATCCGTCCAGAGGGCCTTCGAGGACATGAAGACCCTCGACAAGGCCAAGGACAGCCTGGTCAACACGATATCCCATGAACTCCGCACGCCTCTGACGACCATCCTCGGCTACCTGGAAATGGCAAGCCATGGGATGTACGGTGAGATCAGTCCCAAGCTCAAGGAGAAGATGAATACGATGGTCTCCTCGGTCAACAGGATCAACAGCCTGGTGGGTAAGATGTTGGAGATGTCCAGGCTCCAGGACGGCACTTTGATCCTCGATAAGGAGCCTGTCAACCTCGCCCTATTGGTGAAGGAGGTGGTCAGGGACCTCGACGAGGAGACCAATACGAAGAAACATACTCTGACTGTGCTCTTCGGCGGGGAACTACCGGTGGTCAATGCAGACAGGCTGAGGCTACGGGATGTGCTCTTCAACCTGATCAACAACGCCATCAGGTACACCGCTGAAGGCGGCCAGATCACCATAGGCGCAGACATACTCAGCGGCAAGGTCCACATATGGATCAAGGACACGGGCAAGGGCATTGCCGATAGCGACAAGCAGAAGATATTCGACCGATTCTTCCTCGCGGACATGGGACTCACCAGGGATGACGGGCGCGTGGGCATAGGGCTCTACGTGAGCAGGGAGATCATCCGGAAGCACGGCGGGGACATGTGGTTCGAGAGCAGTGAAGCTGTGGGCAGCACGTTCCATTTCACCATCCCGCTCATGCGCAGATGATGCGTTCTTTTCTCAGACAATTACGATTCGACCTGACAGCATTTGCTCTTTTAGAAGACAAATGAAAAGGATCAGAGATGAAGGGGTTTCAGCCGAGTGGTACCTGGTCACGATCAGTGCCCGCAGGCCTTCTCGAAGACATCCGCGGACGGCCACGACGGGTCTTCCATCATGTACTTGTGCATCGCCCTTGCCGCACGCTTCCCGTCGCCCATAGCGAGGATGACGGTCGCGGCGCCTGATGCGATGTCTCCGCCGGCGAAGACGCCTTTCTTGGATGTCCTGCCCTCGGGATCGACTGCGATCGTGCCGTGCTTGGTCGTCTTCAGGTCCGGGGTGGTCATCGGCACGAGCGGGTTGGGGCTCTGTCCGATGGCGACAAGGACAGTCTGGCAATCGAGCCGGAACTCTGAGCCTGGTATCTTCACCGGTCGGCGCCTTCCAGAGGCATCCGGCTCTCCGAGCTGCATGCGTATGGCCTCTATCTGCTTCAGGTTCCCACAGTCGTCACCTATGAACTTGACGGGTGCCGCCAGCAGTTCGAATCGCACACCCTCTTCCTTGGCGTGGTGCACCTCTTCCCGCCTCGCGGGTAGTTCGGCATCCGAACGCCTGTAGAGGATGATCGATTCCTTGGCCCCCAGTCTCAGCGAGGTCCTGGCGCAGTCCATGGCCACGTTCCCGCCACCCAATGTCACGACGGTCTCGCCGATACCCACGGGGGTATCGTATTCAGGGAACTTGAACGCCTTCATGAGGTTCGTCCTCGTGAGGAACTCGTTCGCTGACATGATCCCGTTCAGGTTCTCGCCTTCGAGGTTGGTCCAGTTGGGCAGACCAGCACCGGTTGCGACGAACACGGAATCATATTCCTTGAGCAGGTCGTCGACAGTCTCGAGCTTGCCGATGACATAGTCCGTCTTGATATCGACACCGGACCTGCGTATGTAATCGACCTCGGCCTCAACGATCTCCTTGGGCAATCTGAACTCAGGGATACCGTACACGAGCACGCCACCGCAGTACTGCAACGCCTCGAACGCCGAGACCTTGTAGCCCAGCTTCGCGAGGTCACCCGCGACGGTGAGCCCAGCCGGTCCAGCACCTACGACTGCGACCTTCTTTCCGTTCGCCGGGGGCATCTCAATCTTGCCGTGCTTCTGCTCCCTGCGCTCCCAATCAGCGAGGAACCGCTCGAGCCTGCCGATCCCGACCGGCTCGTTCTTCTTGCCGACCACGCAGTTGCCTTCGCACTGGACCTCGTACGGGCAGACCCTGCCGCACACGGCGGGCAGGTTCTGTTTCTGCCTGATGATCTTGATGGCCTCAGAGAAGTTGCCTTCCTGGACCTGCTTGATGAACGCTGGTATGTCGATCTCGACAGGGCAGCCGTCCACGCACAGCTTCCTGTTGGGGCCCGGCTTGCACTGGAGACATCTCTGGGCCTCCATGATCGCGGTCTGACCGTCCTGACCCATCGGGACCTCGTCGAAGTTGTGTACACGCGTCTTCGGGTCCTGCTCTGGCATCGGGTACTTCTTCGGGACTATCTTCGCCATTCTACTTCCCCTCCTGCAATAGCTTCAGAGAGACCTGCTCCTCCGCATGATACCTCTTGTTCCTGGCGATCAGGTTGTTGAAATCGACCTTGTGCCCATCGAACTCGGGACCGTCGACGCAGCCGAACTTCGTCTTGCCATCGATGATGACCCTGCACGAACCACACATGCCGGTGCCGTCGACCATGATCGGGTTCAGGCTCACGACCGTGTGTATGTTGTGAGGCCTTGTGATATCGGACATGACCTTCATCATGATGATCGGGCCAACGGCGTAGACCATGTTGACCTCACGCTTCTCCTCTATGAGCTTCTTCAGGATGTCGCTCACGAAGCCTTTGTGGCCCTTCGAGCCGTCATCCGTGCACACGTGGAACTCGTCGCTGACCGACTTGATCTCATCCTCGTAGATGAGCAATTTCTCGTTCCTCGCACCGATGATGGACACCGTCTTGTTCCCGGCCTCCTTGAGGGCGCGCACGACCGGGTACATCAGGGCAAGACCTATGCCGCCGCCGATGCAGACCACGGTCCCGACCTTGTGGAGTTCGGTGGGCAATCCCAACGGTCCGACCAGGCTGAACATCTTGTCGCCCGCCTTCAGCAATCCCAGCTTCTTGGTCGTCCTGCCGATCTCGAGCGCGGCGATCGTGACCGTGCCCTTCTCAACAGAAAAATCCGCCATCGTGAGAGGTATCCTCTCCCCGCGCTCGTCGACCGTGAGCATCACGAACTGACCGGCCTTGGCCCTCTTGGCGATGTGGGGCGCTAAGATCTCCAACCTCGTGACGTCCGGCGTGAGCTTTTCCGCCTTGACTATCTCATACATCGTAGCACTCTTCCTGCCCCCGGCCAGCATATCTGGACGGAGGACCATTCAGTAGGTACGCGAAGCTAACTGGCGCGTGATTCTCACGTTCATATTTAAACATGCTGACAGTACGATGAATGATGGTGCGTTTTCCGACGCTTTCGCTCCGATTAATGCATTCCCCGGACCTTGTGTGAACAGACATCTGATTCGTTGAAAAATGATCGGGACCGGATGGTACCCAATCATCGCTCATGCTTCAGGAATCGCCCGTCTCCTGCACCTGTTTCTTGCCGGCAAGTGTGACCATCGGCACGGGCTCGATCTTCCTGTAGACCTCTTCAGGGTTCCTCCTAGAGCCGTCGACCCTGAGCAAGAAGTCATCCACGGGTATGTCGAAGAGGCGTTCGTTCTCCTTCAGGTACGGGAGTATGAGATTCCAATCCTCCGGTGTGAGCTTGGCCAATCTACCGCCGTTCAGCTGGTCCTCGCCCACTAGCTTCCTCGGGTCTCGGACGTAGATCGCCCCGCCTGAGGCGAGGGAGAACAGGTTGCCTCCAGGATATGGTTCCGGGAGCTCGACCAGCTTGCCGTCACCATCGAACGATATGCCGTTGAGCACGACGAACCCTCCTCCGTAGAGCGGGTTGCCCGCCATGAACGATTCTGCGAGGTAGTCGAGGCATGTGCCGTTTATGACGACCTTAGGCCTGCCGACTGCGTTGATCAGAGGTCGTCCAGCCGCGTTGCCGAGGACATAAGCCTCCCCACCCTTCGCGCCGTACATGAAGGTCTGGCCGACATCGCCTTGGACGACCAGTTTGCCGTCGTTCAATATCTGCCCCAGCTGGTCCTGGCCGTTCGCATGGACGCGTATGTCCGCGCCGTCGAGACCGGACGCGAGGTAGTCTCCTGGGCTGCCGTACACATCCAACCTGAACCCTTTCGATTTCGGGCCGAGGCCGCATCCGAAGAACCGCTGGCCATGGCACCCGAATATTATCACTCTGTTCCAGCCGAGGTCCTTCGCGGCCCTTATCACGAACGATGCGCCGTCCTCGCCCTCCATCGGGAAGTCCGCGCAATCGAGCACGAGTATGGAGTAGGGCGATTGCGGCGGCCTCATCTTGGAGATGTTCTTCCGGTCCACTAGCGCGTAGAGCGACCTATCATCCGCCTCTATCTTCGGGAGTGCACGCAGGATGGTCTCGATCGCCTCGTTGGCCTTATCGACTATCCTGCTGCGCCTGAACTTCCCAGTTGGATAACGCCTGTCTATCATCAGCGTTAGTATCCTCAGGTACTCGCTCATCGAGGCGTCTCCTGCGGATGCTGATTTGACCATCTGGGCGAAGAGCGAGTTGAGTTCGCTCCCGGTCATCTCATGAAGCTTCTGTTTGAATAATTTGAACTCGGCGACCGGATCCTTCCTCGCGGCGAACTGCTCTCCGAGGTCGCCTGCCCTGGGAACTCTTGGAAGACGCTTCGTGAGCTTGAGGTCCTCCGCCTTGTCCCACGAGTTGTTCGGGACTGTGACCATCGTCCCGAACTTGTTGGTGCAGATGAGCCTAAGGGAACCGGGGGTCTCCTTCTGCTGATGGAGAGAGAATATGAACGCGCCACCGTCGGTGTAGCTACCGCCTCTCGCGTTCCAGTACTTGTCCGCGTATCTGGGGACGGATGGCACCTCCAGGGATATGCTCTCGAGGGCCGAGTCGATCGCCTGCTTCTCCGAGGCGATCAGCCCTATCTGCACATCACCGTCCACAAGCGCGAACACCTGTGGCCTGAGCATCGATGTGTCGGTTATGCCCATGAGCTGGAGCCTGTTCTCGTAATACGAGTTGCGGCCGATGATGAAGAGCCAGGGACCATCCGGGGAACCGTGGATGTGGGTCCGCTGGACCGCTTTGTACACGCGCTTCTTCTCCTCTGGCAGGAGGGAGAAGTCCCTTTCGGTCGTAGGTGCGAGCGCTTCGATGATATACTCGAGCGGGTAGCTGTAGGTCCTGTTCAGCACGTCGAAGAGCAGCACGGCGACCTCCGTGTCCGTCAGGAAGAGAGGTGCGATGTTCCTCTGCGCGAGGTATTCGGAGACCGAATGGTAGTTGGCGAAATCGCCGTTGTGCACGAGCGCCTCGTCCAGCCCTATGAACGGATGGGCCCCTCCAGGGTGCCAGACACGCCCTTTGGTAGGATATCTCTGATGTCCGATCCAGACATGGGCCTTGAACTCGTCGAGCTTGTAGTACCTGATGACGTCCTCTGCGTACCCCACTATCTTGAGCACGAGCATGTTCCTTCCGTGGGACATCACGAATGCAGCCATCCCGGACGATGCGTACCATCTGTGGTTCGTCCTGAAACTGTTCTGATAGACGAACTCGTCCTCCGCTTTTTGACGGTCCATGTCCTCGAGCTTGTTGTCCTTCATGAACTGGTCGAGCACGGGACCCTTCACGCGGCAGAAGTACCTCCATACGGCTGGAGGCTTGACCTCGAGGGTGCCGAGCACTTTCTTGTCCGTGCTCGTCTCGACCTCATACATCTTGGATACTTCGTAACATGGATCGATGAATTCGGATTCCAGCGATCGACGAGCATCCGGTTTCAGGTACGCGACCTGCACCAGGTAGTGGGTCCTGAGCACTTCCTCGGAGACACCGAGCTGCTCTGCGGACAGTCCGACCGCCGCGATGCCGCCGCCCTTGCCGTTCCCTCTGTTGTGCATCTGCTCGAGGGGTTTGAGAATGTGCTTCCCAGCGAGGGGCACTGAGCTGGCGAGACCGACCACCCCGCATCCGCCCTCGGCCTCCGTCATACGTGCGCCCTTGGCCGCGGATGATTGCTTCATCCAGGACCGTGACGAGATGATCGTCTCGACCTGCGGATTCACTTGCCCACCTCCTTCGCCTGCTTGTCCGCATGTCTCAGCAGGTCCGTGCGTCCCCTCAGCTCAGATATGCCCTTCATACCTAACCTGTGGAGCAGCTCGCACCATTGCAGCTTCCATGAACTGTACATGTTGACGATCCTTTGCGCGCCCCAGTCCGAGTGCGTCATCTGCTGGAGTTCGGGATCGGTCGTCGCTATGCCTCTGGGGCAGCCCCTCCCGCTCTCGCAGTTGCCGCATCTCACGCATCCGAGTGCGACAAGGTCCGCCGTCCCGATGACCACGCAGTCCGCGCCTAGCGCGATGGATTTTGCGGCGTCCATGGCGGTCCTGAGACCCCCGCTCGCTACGAGCGTCACCTCGTCCCTGATGCCCTCGTTCATCAGGAACCTGTGGACCTTGGGTATCGCGTATTCGATGGGCATCGCGATGTTCTTCTTCGCTATCTCAGGAGCAGCGCCCGTGCCGCCGTATCCTCCGTCCAGATGTACTATGTGAGCTCCTGCGTAATAGCTGCCTACGCTCACCATCTCGACATCGTTCGGCGTGGACACCTTCACCGATATGAGTGCCTTGGGGTTTATCGCGAGCGCCCAGTCGAGGTGCTTCTTGTGGTCCTCGACGGAGTACACGCTGTGGAATGGGAACGGGGAGAACAGGCTCGTGTAAGGTACCGCCTCCCTCATGCGCGCGACCTCAGGAGTGTTCTTGTCATGCAGCAGGTGCCCGCCCAGGCCCGGCTTCGCGCCTTGGGCGTACTTGAACTCCAGTATGCGGGAGCGCTGGATAGTGGCTTCGCGTACACCGAACAGGCCGGTCGCGATCTGAGTCACGATGTGGTCCTTGAACGGTATCAGCGCGTCCGGATAGCCGCCTTCGCCCGTCGATACGAATGTGCCTAGCATCT
Source organism: Thermoplasmatota archaeon (assembly GCA_018818785.1). Classification (GTDB taxonomy): domain Archaea; phylum Thermoplasmatota; class Thermoplasmata; order UBA10834; family UBA10834; genus UBA9653. Next base: position 38,634 of record JAHIRF010000007.1, read on the forward strand.
CCGCCGCCTTTGCACGGGCCAGCATCGTGTGCACGCTGATGGATCCGAACGACATGCCGCCGCCATAGAACGGTACGGGTATCTCGATCTGCTCGCCCTTTCCGCGCCTGTTAAGCCGCACGGAGGTGTCGAAATCAGCCGGATCGAACCTGCCCTGAGATTCGGGCAGTCTGAAATATAGCTTGTCGAAGCCGCCACCCGAGCGGCCGATATTCGCAGGGTCGTCGAGGGCGATCGGCCTTCCGCTTTCGGCCTGCCTCCATGTGGAGAGTATCATCTCCGCGGGCCAGCGTGGATCACCCATGCTCTGATAATTGTCGCTCGGGCCGACGGACAGAGAGCCCGTTGGACAGTTGGCGACACAGAAGAAGTAGTTCACATCGCAGGACGGACCCATGCATTTCCGGTCATCCGGCGGGAGTATCTTCGTATGGCCTTCGACACGTTTGTGGACACCATATGGACATAACGATTCGCACATGCCGCATGAGATGCACTTATCGGACCGCTTGACGCTGAACCTGTTCATGAACTGAAGCCTCTCGGCGGGAGAGAGTGAGACCTCGGGGAAGGAGTCCATGTAATGACCGGATCGCTCAGCCATGTTTCTCACCATCCGATAGTATCGCGTCCATGTCCCGTTCGATATCCTCGAAGAATATCGCACGGCCGATCTCGCCCCTCAGCCTACGGACCTCCCTGATGCCCATCGCCCCGAGCAGTTCGAGCATCTGGTCCCTCCATGCGCCAACCAGATTGGTCATGCGCCCCTCGACCCAGTCACGGTCCGAGCAGTCGATCGATGCGGGGCAGGTCGAGCCCGTGCAGTCTACACAGTTCCGGCAGCTGAGGGCCACCATGAGCGATTTGTCCAATGAGACCAAGTCTGCCCCACATATGATGCTCTTGGGCACGTGCTCGGCCGCAGCGATCCCGCCGCTCGTTATGATCGTGATCCTGTCCCTCGCGCCCCTGGATACGAGCGCCCTGTGGATGGACAGCATCGAATCCTTGGCGTGCCGGGTCTCTCCCCTTCCCGACTCCCTGCCATCGTCGTCATAGTCGATGTGTATGACGGGCACATCGGCATCGAGCATCTCCAGCACCTTGTCCTCTATCCCCTTCGATGCCTGGATCCTCAATGCTATGACCACATCAGGGTAAGATTTCGATAGGTTCTTGAACGCCATCTTCCAGGAAGACCCTACACTGAGCTCTACCATGTGGACCCTGTCATCCAGCTTTAGAGTCTTGATGTCCGACCCTTCGGATATCACAGGCACGATCCTGCGACCGGCGACGTCCAGTAGCTCTTGCGTGATGGAGGATTCGGACACGAGCACTATCGAATCCAGCAGCCTGCTCGCCTGCGCGCATCCCAGGAGGATCGCGTTGTTGTGGTAGGTCAGCCTGGATGTGTCGAGCAGCATCGGGATCGAGAGCTCTATGCTCGGAGGCATTACCGTCTTCAGTTCGGATGATCCCCCGAACTCCAGCCGTGATGGTTTCCCGCCGATGTCGGCGCAGGTGGAGATGGATTCGCGACCGTGTATGCCATCCCTGGTCGGACGGACTATCTCGGACATGTCGGTCCACATGCCATCGTAATCGGGTCCTGCGAACATCCCACGGAAGCCCGCTCCGAGGACCGGTATCTTCCCGGTCTCGGCCTCGCCCCAGATTGTGGATATCCTGAGCGGGGTCCATATGCCCCGACCCAGCGCCTTGTAATCGGACCCAATCGACATGGAGAGAGCTCTCTGAGGACAGTCGGATATGCATCTGAAGCAGTTCTTGCACAGGTGGCTCAGAGGGTCCGACATCTTCCTGAAGTCTGCCTCGCTCCGCTTGTGAACGCCGAATATGCACGCCTTCTCGCACTTGCCGCAGTTGACGCAGTTGTCCGCACGGGTTATGACGAACTTCGGGACGGGTGACGCACGCCCAGGTATGATCCTGATAGGTATGTGGTACCGCTCAAATGTCATGGGGTGCACCTCCGTGGTTGTGCTTGGGCGCCCCTATGACTAGGCCACGCTCGACCAGCTCGTCGTACTGCGGGGACGATTCGACGAACCTGATGAACCGTTCGATCTCCTCCGCATCCTTGCCGTGCACCCGTTCAAGCTGAGATTCGAGTTCGTCGTAGAACGGGATGAGCTCGAGCTTCGATTGGCACACCTGCTCGCACGCCTTGCAGCGCATGCACAAGAAGGACCTGTGGGCGTGCTCCTTGGAGAGCGTGACGCCGTTGGCCATCGCCTTGTATGTGAGCATCTTGCCCCTCGCGGTCACGCGCTCGTCTCCTAATATCATGTAAGCTGGACAGACTCCCACGCACGCACCGCACATGGCGCACTCGTCCGCGATCCTGATGGATTTGCTTGTCCGCTTCGGCTCCAGATATCTCTTCGAGAAACGCGAGGCGCGGCTGATGAGTCTCATCGTGATCGGGGAGAGCATCAGCATCGCCCGGAGCAACGACCCCATCAATGAAGGGTGCATGATCAAACCGCTCAGCCTACCCATGCGCCCTGACAGGTGGAAGTACTTGCCCTGGTTCATTATCCCTCTCGGGTCCAAGGAGGATTTGAGCTTCCTCAGCTCGTCCTTCCTGCCACGGTCCTCGGCGCCGGAGAACGCGTGGTTCCATATGCCGAGGGAATACGGTTTCGCGCCCAGATCGATCATCCTCTTGTTCAACAGGAACGACTTGAACGAATCGAGCGTGTATCGGATAGTATTGCCCTGGTCGGTCATGAAGAATCCGAGCACCATCGCCTGACCATCCGGGAGATAATGGACCTCGAACAACGGTTCCAGCTCGAGGGACGACGAGAGTCTCTCGAACTCGAGCATCGCCGCGGGAAGTATCTTCCTGGACAGGATGACCTCGAGCCCCATCATGCCTGGACCGAACTTCCTGATCTTCATGGGGAAGAACCGTTCGTTCCAGAGGTATCGGGCGAGGTATTCTGGTTCTCCAGTGAGTCCAGCGCTCTTGAGCAGATCGTCGAACGCGGTCTCCGACTCTTCGCCTTCGATGTAGACTATCAGCGCTTCCCCGGGTTTCACCCTGGGTTTGTCGAGCAGCCGATTGGTCAACTCCACTCGGACGGAGCTCTCGAATATGATGTGGACGGGTGAGACCTCGGAGGATGCCAGCTCCTCGGCGAACTTCAGCGCCGACGCCCTGTCGTCGAACACCAAGAGATGAGGATGCTGGTGAGTGGATATCTCCATCACCTTGAGCGTCACGATCGTCACCACGCCCAGCTGGCCCTCGCTACCGAACACTTGCATGAACCCAGGATCAGAGGGAGTGAAACGGACGAACTCGCCACGGGGCGCTGCCAACTCCAAAGAGACGACGTTCCCGCTCAAGTGCCCTCTCGAGAAGCTGTTGATACCGACACCACCTGTGGCGACCCATCCGCCGACGGTGGAGAACTTGCTCGATGGCGAAGTGGTGAGGCTGAGCCCATGTGCCTCGAGCGCATGATCTATCTCGAACCATCTCGCGCCTGCCTGGACAGTGACCGTTTTCGCATCCCCGTCGATCTTCACGATCTTGTCCATGCGCGACAGGTCGAGTACGAGCCCGCCGTTCACAGGCACGGAACCGCCGAACGGGGAGGAACCCGAGCCACGCGGTATGACATTGAGGCCGGTCGAGGACGCGAATCTGAGCACTTCGAGCACCACCTCGGGTGTCTCGGCCTGCACGACCGCTTCGGGGACCGACGAGAACATGAGCTCCCTGAGGAACCTTGGTATCTCGGATTGGTCGCGGGCGTATAGCATGAGTTCGCCAGGGGACGACGCTATCCGTATGGACCCGACGGTCAACCTCTGCAGCCCTTGATATAATGTATTGTTAGAGACCTCGTCCTTGGCCGAAAAACTGGTCGGATGAGAGGGAGGGGTATCGGCATCAATAGCCCGGTCTACACCAGCACCAACCACGTGCATCCCCCCTCAGGAACAACAGTTCCTTTCAGTCCCTTCGACGTTCATTGGGCAAGCGTCCTGAGAAGCCCGATCAGAGGCGTTTTGTGTCGTCCCTGGATGTATATTTTTGGCCCTCAATGGCACGCTGCCCCTTAAACGGAACCGCCGTACGCATAGTGTGTATTTATCCCTTTCCAATCTGCTCATCGCCAGTTACACGAATTCTAATGGTGGTTGAGCCTCGATATCGGCATAATGACGACGGTACCGTACCGGCGAAGGTTATTAATAGGGATGACTGGCAATGCTATCCCAGCACGAATTGTGTGCCGATCGACACGAGAAAAGCCGAACAGCCCAATGTTTTGAGCCGTTAGTTTGTTTTTCACGTAGCTGAAACGGATGCAATTCTGCACACAGGAAGAATAGACATGGAAGAGAGCGTTAATGCAGCCCCCGAAGAGGGCCAGAGCGTAGAGACGAAAATAAAAGAACTCACACCTCAGTCGAAGAGGGTAGATGTTTTGGCCAAGTGCCTTGAGATCGGTGAGGCGAAGGAAATCCCCGGCAGGTTCGGGAACACAAGGAAGGTAGCAGAAGCGACACTCGCAGACGAGTCCGGAGCTATCATAATGTCCCTCTGGGACGAGCAGATCGGAACCGTCGCGAAGGAAGACACCGTTCACGTCAAGAACGGATATGTATCCCTTGTGCGCGGACACATGAGGCTCAATGTCGGCAAGTACGGCAACCTCTTGAAGGCCGAGAAGGCAGTCGAGACAACCGTTACCGAGCCGAACCTCAGCGAGAAGGAGTACGAGATGGAGCGCAAGCGGTACAGCGGTGGCGGCGGCGACCGTGGCGGCGGTAGACCACGCAGCGGTGGCGACCGTGGCGGCTCCCGCGACTACGGCAGCGGCAGCAGGGACAATGACGACAGGCCCAAGTACATGAACAAGGGCCGCAGACGATTCTAGTCCTGCACAAGCTCAAACCGAACGGGTTCGATGAGAACCCTTCAAAACCACTTACCCTTATTCTATCATCGTATTCCGATCAGATGACGGTCACATAGTAAGCTCATGATCTCGCGATCCCAGCTTCTTGGGTCTGTCTATCTCGGGACGCACCATCTTCGCGAAGACGACATAGCCGACGGTGGTGACGCCGCATATGAAACCGAACACGAGCCATATCTGCTCCTTGACAGCCATCGTATCCAGGAGCCACATGCCGAATAGAAAGCCGCCCCCCTGTCCGAGGGTCTGTATGAGCCCGGAGAAACCCATGTATATACCACGCTTCTCCTCGGGAGCCATATCGGCTATGACCGCGGAGATCATGGACATGAAGAATATCTCGCCCACCGTGATGACCATGATGCACGCGAGCAGTGAATAGAAATCATTGGCATAGAATATGAGCGCGAAGCCTCCTGCAGCTACGAGCTGTCCGACCACGAGCACCGCAGATCTGCGGAAGCTGAGCATCTTGGACGTGACCCAGAGTTGGAACACGATCGTCATAAATGCGCTTGCGGCGAACAGGAGACCGAACGCGCCTTCCGACATGCCGAGCTGATTGTATGCGTATATCGGAAGGACAGATATCCATTGAGAGAAGAAGAACCAGAAGATGCCGGTCAACACGCATAGTACGAGGAATGGATGGTCGTTTGCCACGGCCGCGACCGACCTGAATGTGATCTTGTCCGTCACCGCATCGGACTTCGTCTCTCGAATGAAGAGCATGTTCATGATGAAGGCAGATGCCAATATCAGAGAGCCGAATATGAACAGGAGTTTCATCGAATGGGCTTCGACCAAGATAGCGCCTGCGACCGGACCGAAGACGATGCCTACGTTCCATGCGATCCTGAGGGTGCTGTACGCATGCGGCCTTTTCTCTGAGGGTATAACATCTGCGAGCATCGCATTGGCTGCGGGCATGTACATGAAACCGACAAACGAATCTGCCATGGCGACTGCCAATAGAGTGTAGAAGTTGGTTGCGAAGATGTACATGAGCATTGTGACGGACATCAGCCCAAGGCTCGCCAGCAGCACCGCTCTCCGACCGATCTTATCTGCGAGCATCCCACCTATCACTGTCGCGGGCATTCCGGCGATCGTGTACCCAGCGAGCACTATGCCTATGAGCGGGAGAGATATCTCGATCTCCTGCTCCATGTAGATTGCGAAGAAAGGTATCACGAGGCCGAACGCCATGTTCTCGATGAGGGCGCTCGCTACGAGTATCTTGAACGCTCTCGGTGATCCTTTCAGATATTCTAGTACCATCTCTGAAGCTCCGGAACGGATGCCGTCCGGTCCCAGGACGTGCTTTCTCAACAGACCATGCGCGGCTCCGGGATGGTATAATAAACCTCCCGGTCGTTCACATTACGGAGCGGGATAATGGCCGGTGGCCAGATAAACATTCTGTCGGAGGAACAGATCGGGCTAGTGCACGAGAATACTCTGCACCTGCTGACCAAGCCGGGCGTGCGGGTCGCGAGTGAGATCGTTCTGAAGCTGCTTGCGGACGGAGGAGCTGATGTCGACCTAGGTGCGAGGATCGCGCGCATACCTGAGGAACTGGTGGAAGAGACCATCTCGAAGGTGCCGAAGAGCATCACTCTCGGTGCGAGGGACCCTAAGAGAGAGATGGTCGCGCCGAGGAAAGGCCCACCGTACATGGCGACCAACGGTACCGCCGTCTATATGACGGACCTGGAGACCGGCGCGAAGAGACCGACCATGGGGAACGACCTCAAGGATTTCATGACGCTCTGCGACGCGATCGATTCGCTCGATTATGTCTGGCCGATCGTAACAGCCCATGACGGCCCTGAACGATTCCATGGATTGAACGAGCTAGCCATCGCGATGCACAGCACGACGAAGCACATCCAGGGAGAGGCGATGTCGGCCGAAGAGGCGAAGGACATGATCAGAGCTGCATCGCTGGTCACTGGTGGAGAGGATCAGCTGGCGAAGAAGCCGATATTCTCCGTCATCCAGTGTCCGATCTGTCCGCTCGAGTTCGAGAAGGGTTCCGTCGAGGCAGTGATGGAATTCGCTAAGGCAGGGATACCAGTCGTATCGATGTCGATGGCGTTGTGCGGATTGACCGCACCGGTCGCCTTGGCGGCAGCGATATCGATCGTTAACGCGGAGAACCTTGCAAGCTTCACGATCTCACAGCTCGCCAGGAAGGGCGCGCCTGTGATATACAGCTCTGAATCGAGCACCATGAACATGAAGACGGGAGAGATACGATACGGCGCGAGAGAGGAAGTGCTCATCGCCGCAGCGGTCGCGCAGATGGCAAAGCATTACGGGGTGCCCACGATGGTGGGCAGCTTCGGCATGGGACTTCATGGAGACACACCAGGCATAAATGTGGACCCTTCTGAGCTGGCATTCACAACCATGACCAACCTATCGCTCACCGATTTCTCATCAGGCATAGGAGGGCTCGATCAGGCCAAGGGGGCGGCGCTTGAGCAGATAATCATAGACACGGACATCTGGGAATCCGTCCGTGAGATCAGGAACGATGTGGAGTTCGATGACAAACATTTCGCGAACGAACTGATATCCTCCATCGGTCCAGGCGGCAACTTCCTCAACTCACCCCACACGATCAAGAACATGAGGAAAGAGTTGTTCCTGCCGAATGCAGAGAAATCGAGCATCTTCGAATCTTACAGGTTGAACAAGGATCAGAAGGACATCTTATCGAAGGCTAGAGAGAGGGTCGAGGAGATACTAGCGATCCATAAGCCCGAACCAATCGAACCAGATATATCGAAACGAGTGAAGGAGATAGTGGACAGGCGACGATAACATGATCACGGATGCTTAGTGGGTTTGATCTGGTCTACGAAGTCCTTCCACCGCTGAGCGTCCTTGACCCTCGCCAACACTTCTTCCTTACCCACTTCGGCGTGGTCATCCGTCTCCGCGAATCTGAGATCATCCATCGCCCTCAGCAGGCCCCTTATCTCATCCATCAGAGCCTTTGCAGCTTCCATTGTCATCGGGTCATGGGCGAGTTTGTGTTCAAGCTCACGTTCGCGAGTCTTGATCATCCCGAACAGCTTCTCGATCTTCGCGATGTCCTCCGCAGTCAGATCCTTCTTCGTTGTAAGGTCATACACGATGTCGCGGAGCTCGATCGCCTCATCACCAATGATCTCGTATTCTGGAATGAGGACGCCAACCCAGAAGACCATCGAATGGATGGTGGACATCATCTTGTGCCGTTCAGACTCTGTGAGCATCTGACGACCGTCACTCAGCAGACTCTCAGGCCTCTCGTCCGAATCGCCGACCACGGTGAACATATCGCTGAAGCAAGATTTAGCTGATTCCACTGGGCCGTGCGATATGATTCGGAGGATGCAGCTTCAATATTCTGCATTGGCCGCTATCTAAGCATCATCCATCATCAATGATGCATCTCTTTCAGATAGAGTCGCAAGGCTCGAATGCTCGTGTGCCAATCCCCGGATTGCTTGACCGCTGGCAACTCTCCATGCCCTGCGCGGAGCCTGAGATATTGGGCAGAATAAGGGCCATCCTTCTCGAAATCCATCAAAGGCCTTAGTTCATCCAACTTAGTGCCGACCTGATCCAGCAGCCCCAGAATTGACCTCGCGGCCAATCTCTCAATAAGATCATTCAGGCTCGATATATCCCCTGCATTGCCGCGCTCCATCGCGGACATATAACGTTTCCTATCATCTGGGAGTATGTGGACGGGTGGCCAATTGTGTTTCAGTAGATGGAGGTTCAATAGCAATCTGCCCACCCGACCATTGCCGTCGCTGAACGGATGGATTGATTCAAATCGGTTATGGAGCCAAACACCTAGCAGGATGGCATCCTCGCTGTCAGTATCCTTCCGCTCATATTCGTCCAGCATCTCCTCCATCTCGCTGGCCACCTTCTCAAAACGAGGGGGAGTGTGCTTAGACCCACTTATCCTAACGTTGATCCGTCTCCAACTGCCAGCATCTGATTTCACCCCTTTGAACACAGCTTCGTGCAGTTCGAGGATCGTGACTAGACGGACGGGATTGGATTTGCGTCTAATCAGATCACGGAAGACCATCTCATGCTGGATGGTCTCAAGTATGTCTCTTACTGGCCTGCCTCCGACGCCCTTCTCTTCGAGCAGGAGTCGCTCGACATCGTGCCAAGTGAGTGTGTTCCCTTCAATCGCGTTTGTTCCCCACGTGTTCAATGCGCTTGTTTGTTTCCAGACGCGCTCGGGAAGATCGTCCAATGGAGCACGGGTCAGCAGCGATTCTCGGAGTGAAAGTAATATGCTTTTTCTCATAATAACATATTAGCGCATACATAGTATATATATTAATATGCGATACATGAGCTTATTCGAATATAGCATATCAATCGATGAGGACCTCTGGCTAGAGAAACGCCGATAGAGATCACCCAATGCAATATCGAGCGACCGGGCATCGACGCTCATACCAAGCCACGTGTCGTCAAGGTTGGTCCATCATCTAGAACTTCGCAAATGACTACGATATAATCCGATTGCGATTCCAATCAACCCTGCGACAACTTACACTTAAGCTCTGAAAGCGTCTCCTTCAACTGCGATCTCGTGGGGAAAGAAATCGCATTGTCGGGGCAGAAATCCCTGCAACTCGATTTGCCGACTATGCAGTTCTGCGGTCTCACGACCTGAGACTTCCCTTCGAAGAACGCGAAGACGTTCTGAGAACAGAATTCCACGCACGAACTGCAGCCTTCGCATCTGGACACATCGATCTTTGGGAACCATGGTATCTCGTTCCTAGGTATCCCCTGGTGAGTCTCCTCGACACTCTCCCTGTGTACTTCTCGGACCTTCTCGAACTCCTTCCAGAGAGACTTGAGGTATGCCTTCTCCTCCGAACTCGGCACATAGTTCCTCTTCTTCAGCTCGGTCAGCAGCACTTGCTTGACATCTTCATCTGGAGCATCGAAATTCTCCAGCGCTACCCCTACGATCTCGGAGATGCCCGCGATTCCAATAACCTCGCTTCCGACCTTCAAGGATCTCGGAGGAGGTTTGCTATAGCAGTCTGAGAGCCAAGTCATCCAATCCCCCACCTATCACGCTCAAACGTGACTCAGGCTTCATCGACAGTGCGCTAGATTCTTCCGAATTCTCAGTGTTGGAACTGAAGGGTAATAGCATATGCTGGTTTTGTGCTTTTCCTATGACAGAAGTCATCCCTTCGCAATGGCCTTGAACGCCTCGTCGGAGACCTCCAGCGAATATGCGATATCCTTCTCCGAATGTGCCAGGGATGTGAAGAAGTGTTCATCGGCATGCGGGACGCCGAAGAAGACTCCTCTACCCAGGGAGTGCATGAACCAATGCCGCCATTTCTCCCTGTCGACATCGATGGCGTCCCTCCACCGCGACACTTCCTTGTCGGTGAAGTACATCTGCCCCAGCGATCCGAGTGATTCTACCCAGACATTCACGCCACGGTCCTCGGCCACTTCTTTCAGACCGTGGAAGAGAGAATCGCCGATCTTATCGATCTTCTTGTAGATTCCAGGTTTCGAGAGTATCTGCAATGTTCTCAGACCGCCAGCGACCGAGACCGGATGCGCATTGTATGTTCCGCCGTGGTAAACGTTCCCGTCCACCTTCGGGACTATCTCCTCCATGATATCCCTCTTCCCGCCGAAGCCAGCGAGCTGGTAACCGCCACCCGCGACCTTCGCGATACATGTGATGTCGGGTTTGACATCGAACTTCTCCTGCACTCCACCGAACGCAACGCGGAAACCTGTGAGCACCTCGTCGAATATCAGCACGATGCCCAGCTCCGTCGTCAGCTTCCTCAATTTCTTCAGGTAGTTGTCCCTGGGTATGAAGCATCCTCCGCCTGCCTGGATAGGCTCTATGATGACCGCTGCGAGGTCGTCCGCGTTCTTCGTGATGACATCTTCCGTGGCGCCCCAATCATTGAACGGGTAGAGCACAACGAGGTCCGATATGCACTTGGGTATGCCGCTCCCGAAAGGGACCGTGGGCTGATTCCTGCTGTCCTTCATCATGGCCTCTGGGATGTCGACACCCTGGAGCGCGTAGTCGTGGCCTCCATGGTATGCACCCTCCGCCTTCGCGATCTTCTCCTTGCCAGTGTACGACCTCGCCACCCTCATCGGATGCATGGTAGCCTCGGTGCCCGAGTTGGCGAACCTGAACATCTCGACGGACGGCATCGCCTTCTGGACCATCTTCACATATTCGATCGCGAGGTCCGGGGACGCGCCGTACATCGTACCCTTGCCTACCTGCTCCTTGACAGCCCTCACGACCTCAGGATGGTTGTGTCCCAGGAGCATAGGGCCATAGCCCAGGGCGTAGTCGATTATCCTGTTATCATCCAGGTCGTAGATGTACGCGCCCTTCGCCCGTTTCACATAGAACGGATAGGGTTCGAAGAAACGCACATTGCTCTCCACCCCTGCAGGGAGCAGCTTCTTGGCCTTCATGAAATGCTCCCTGGACTTCTTCGTCTTCCTCACATACTCCTTCTCATAAACTGCTTGCGTCGGCATGTTGCACTACCTCGCATGTTTTCAGAAGGACCACTTTTCGACTAAGCCCAGCACCAAGTTCGGCAGTATCAAGAAAATTGACCCACACGGATAATGCCATAGCTATGGGCAGTCCTACCTAAGCTGGACCCAGAATCGACAAGCAGCTAGAAAAGGCTTGTTAGATGCTGTTTATGTATATTTCGCACGGGATCAGATTCACTTCTGCGGCTCGATTATCACCTTGATCGACTCGCCTGCTTGAGCAACCATCTCGAACCCTTGACCAGCCTCTTCGAGCGGGAACCTGTGAGTGATCATGTCGTTGATCTCCACGCGCTTGCTCCTGAGGAGTTCGATCGCATCTGTGATATCCCTCGGACTGCCGGCATAAGTGGTCGTGATGGTGACCTCGTCCTTCCACAGTTCGCTGAACGGCACCGGTATCTCGACGCCTGGCATCGGGGGGGCGAACATGAGTATGGTGCCTCCGCGGTCGACGCACTTGAACGCCTGGGTCATCGCCTGGGTCGCTCCCGTGCTGACTATGACCAGGTCCGCGGGTTTGCCGTTGTTGACCTCGCGCACCTTCGTCGGGACATCCTCGGTCGCGTTGATCACGGCATCTGCGCCGAACATGTTGGCCGCGCCGAGCCTGTAGTCGGAAATGTCCGTCGCTATTATCCGTCCTGCACCCAGGGCTTTCGCGAGCTTGATATTGAGAAGGCCCGCGATGCCGCTACCGAGCACGAGCACCGTCTTCCCGGGTTCGAACCTGGAGAGCCTGAAGCCGCGTACCACGCAGGCCAAGGGTTCGATGAAAACGCCATCATCGTAAGTCATCTCATGAGGGAGGACGAACACCCCTCGGTCGACATTTATCCGGGGGATACGCACGAACTCCGCGAATCCTCCTGGTATGAAGTTGGTCTTCCGGAGGGTATCGCATGTAGAATGATGGCCGTTCAGACAGTACTTGCAGGTGTTGCAGGGCACATGGTGCGAAACAAACACTCTGTCACCCACCTTGTACTTCTCGACGCCTTTCCCGACCTCGACTATGTCCCCGGCTATCTCGTGTCCGAGGACGATAGGTGCGCGCTTGACCCTGTACCATTCCATGACATCGCTGCCACAGACGCCAGAGGCCTCGATCTTCACGAGCAGTTCCCCAGCCTCTATCTTTGGCTTGGGCTGCTCCTCCAAACGCACGTCTCTGTTGTTGTAGTACATCGACACTCGCATCTGCACGCAACTCCTGGTATACTGGATCTATGAGGTTTCGGTCGGCTCACTTCTTCTTCGTCAGCTTGGTGAAGAAGTCGTAAGCCTCCTTCGCAGTGGCGTCCTCGTGGACTACCTTCCTCACTGCCTTGATCATCGCGACAGGATTGTCGGACTGCCATATGTTCCTGCCCATGTCCACTCCGATGGCGCCCGCGGATATCGATTTGTGTGTGAGTTCGAGCGCATCCTTCTCAGACATCTTGGGTCCGCCAGCGACCACTATAGGTGCGGGGCATCCCTCGACGACCTTCTCGAAGTTGTCACAATAATATGTCTTCACTATGTGCGCGCCTATCTCCGCAGCTATCCTGCATGAGAGAGCGAGGAATCTCGCATCCCTCTTCCCGAGTTCCTTGCCTACAGCGGTGACTGCGAGCACGGGCATGCCGTACCTCTCGCCCTCATCGACGAGCTTGGAGAGGCTCAGCAACGTCTGCTTCTCGTACTTGCTGCCCACGAAGACAGATAGAGCGATGCCGGACGCGTTCAATCTGAGAGCGTCCTCGACGCTCGTGATTATCTCCTCGTTCGCGAGGTCCTCGCCTATGATGCTGGACCCGCCAGAGACTCTGAGCACGACGGAGTTGGCAAGAGTCGCATCGACGCACGACCTCAGGACGCCCCTGGTGAGCATGACGCAGTCGGCATATGGGGCCAGCGGCGTGACCGTCTCCCTCGGGTTCTCCAAACGGGAGGTCGGCCCTAGGAAATATCCGTGGTCGATCGCCAACATAACCGTCTTTCCAGTCTCGGGCTTGATTATCCTTGAAATTCTGTTCTTAAGACCCCAGTCCATGATACGACACCCCCCAGGACCGATACGGTCCTCGGAGAACTCTGGTTGAAAATGGTCCACCGTATTTATAGGTTCTCGGTTCGCTCTCAGCTGGAGCGACTTCACTTCTTGTCGGACTTCCTGTTGCCTATGAGGAACTCCCAGTCGAATATGCGGGCGATCTCCTCCTTCGTCATGATGCCCTTCTCTATCACGACATCGTGCACGGTCATGTCCCGCACCAAAGCCTCCTTCGCGACCTCCGCGGCCTTCATGTAGCCAATGTGGGGCGCGAGGAACGTTGCCAGGGACGGGTTCTTGTCCAGATAGCTCCTGCACTTCACCTCGTCCGCCTCTATCCCAGATATGCACTTCTCGATGAACACGGGTATGTAATTGTTGAGGAGTACCATCGATTCGAGCAGGTTGTGCATCATGACCGGGTTCATCACGTTGAGCTCGAACTGGCCCGCCTGCACGGCCATGGCGACCGCCAGGTCGTTGCCCATTATCTGGAAGCATATCATGTCCATGCATTCGGCCATGACAGGGTTGACCTTCCCCGGCATGATGGAGGAGCCGGGCTGGGTCGCGGGCAGACGTATCTCGGCCAGGCCCGTTATCGGGCCGGAGTTCATCAGCCTGAGGTCGTTGGATATGCGTATCAGTTCGAGCGCGAGGTCCCTCATGCCCCCAGATATGCTCGCGATCCCGAGTCTGCTCTGGAGCGCCTCCCTCGGGTCCTCGGACTCTATCAGGTTGAGGGCCGTGATGTCCTGCAGGTGCTTCACTACCTGCCTGTGATAGTCTGGGTGAGTGTTCGCGCCCGTGCCGACCGCGGTGGCTCCCAATGGGACCTCCTCGAGCAGTTTAAGCCTGCCCTTCAATTGATCCCTGGCCTTGTTGATGGCGATGGAATACGCCATGAATTCCTGACCAAGTGTCACCGGCAGCGCGTCCATGAGATGCGTCCTGCCGGACTTCAGTACCCGCTCGAACTCCATCCCCTTCTTCACGAACGATCTGCGGAGCTTCTCGAGGTTGTCCAGCAGGTCCTGGGCGATTATGAGTATGCACAGCCGCATGGCCGTGGGATAGGTGTCGTTGGTCGACTGGGACATGTTCACATGGTCGTTCGGGTGGACCAGGTTGTACTCGCCCTTCTTGTGCCCCATGAGCTCGAGCGCCCTGTTCGCGACGACCTCGTTCATGTTCATGTTGAAGGATGTGCCGGCGCCCGCCTGGAAGACGTCCACGACGAACTGGTCGTGCATCTTGCCTGCGAGTATCTCGTCGCACGCAGCGACGATCGCCTCGGAGATGTACGGTTCCATCCATCCCACATCCATGTTAGCCAGAGCAGCGGCCTTCTTCACCATCGCGTATGCGTTGATGAACTCTGGCCGGGGCAGTATGCCACTGACAGGGAAGTTCTCGACGGCTCTCAGGGTCTGTATGCCGTAGTAGGCATCTTCAGGCACTTCCCTCTCTCCGAGGGAATCACATTCTCTTCTTGTGTTCATGGTCATCTCGACCTGAATGGTCAGATAAGGCGCCGTGAAGAATCAGGATGCACCGTATTTCTAGCTTGCTCACGAACAGGCGCATCGTCGCGTACGCGCGCACAAGCACGGGGGAAAAGTCTTTTTCAAGAACGACGATTATCCAAGGAGGGCATCCATTGAACGAGAGATTGCATGTCCATCTGAGGAACAAGGGTGGATACAAGTTCGAGATAAGCTTCGACGAATGGGACAAGGGCACCATCCGGATGGACGAGCCCGCTCCGTTGGGTGAGGGGTCCGCCCCGAATGCGAACATGATGCTCGCCTCCGCGATCGGGCATTGCCTGAGCGCTAGCCTGCTGTTCTGCCTGAGCAAGTCCCGGGTCGATGCGAAGGATGTCGAGACGGATGTGGAGACGACACTAACGAGGGACGAGAGAGGCCGTTGGAGGATTGACGGGATTAAGGTCATGATGAAGCCGACCGTTGAGGAACATGACCGAGAAAAATTACAGCGCTGTCTGACCATGTTCGAGGATTTCTGCATAGTCACCGCCAGTGTCAGACGGGGCATCAAGGTCGATGTTGAGATAAGGGAGTAAGTACCATAGGAGGAATGAGTTCGATGCCGATGATGAAGGACAAGGAAAGGGAGTTCCTCACGAAAGAATTCTCGCAGAAACTCGTAGACGATGTCAGATTGGTCGTGTTCACGCAGGACACGCCCTGCGTGTACTGCAGGGAGACAGTGGACCTCGCCAACGAACTAGCGGATGTATCTCCGAAGCTGAAGGTCGAAGTCTACGACTTCATAAGGGACCAGATGAAGGCCAAGGAGCTGAGAATAGACAAGATACCGGCCATGGCGGTCATAGGTCGGAAGGATTATGGGATCAGATTCTACGGCATACCGTCAGGATATGAGTTCAATTCGCTCGTGGGTGCCATCATGGATGTATCGCGCGGGGAGAGCGGCCTCTCGCAGAAGTCCAAGGATTCGCTCAAGGACCTGGACCAGGCGATATCCATCCAGGTGTTCGTCACCCCTACGTGCCCGTACTGCCCGTCATCTGTCAGGCTGGCGCACAAGATGGCGATTGAGAGCGACATGGTGTGGGCAGACATGATCGAGGCTAACGAGTTCATACCTCTGGCGCAGAAGCATGCGGTCTCGGGCGTGCCGAAGACCATAATAAATGATAAATTCGAAATCGCTGGTGCGGTTCCCGAGGACATCTTCGTCGCGCACGTGGTGCATGCAGCCACGCACAGTGAGCGCCTTCAACCAAGGTAGGCGCTGCACGGAAGGTACGGTCATCCCCATGAACGGTTCTGACACATCCAATGACAGATTGAACGAGGTGCTGGCGCTGCTGTCGTCCATGAAGGGCGTCAGGAACGCATTCTACCTTGACGGCGAGCTCAGGGCAGGCCTCGACAGGGTAGAGAGGGACATGGCAGCGAACGGACCCCTAGCAGTATTGAACCAAGGGGTGTTGGACTGCATCGGCAGGGGGCATGTGGCATGCATCGTCAAGGACAAGACATTCAGGCCGCCCCCGCACGCGACCGTCCTGCTGATGGATTCGGATGGCACAGTCATGGGCAGGGAGCTGCTCCCGGGAGAGGAGGCGGAGGAGCAGCCTGGAAAGAAGATCCTGTACCTCGGCAAGGATTTCGTCATGTACTATAACGGAAGGTCGGGCAGAGACGCCAAGTTCGTGCTCCCGCCAGTGCCGTTCAGGGAGATCGACGATCTGCCATTCACATCGGATGTCGTCTCCTCCAGCCCGTCCACCATGAGTGATCTGCTCATACGCAGGACCATCGGCCTCGACGACGACCCCAAGCTGGCGACGGTCCTGATCGGATTCGACCTGTAGACAGGGATGGAGCATTCCTCGGTCAGCGATTATCGTAGCGGCATGTCGAGCACGGATGGTCCGATGACACTTTTCGTAAGAAAGAGGGCGTTTTGCCGAAACTCATACGAACTGTCCACTGTTTTTTAGAAGGATTCCAGGAGGAATCCCTTCGAAAATAGGAACGCACTCGCCGAGAATCGTGAGTATATGCAGAACCTTTAAATCGCTTCTGAACATGCACTTTTATGCTCAGCCGCAACTGGTGAGCGCAGTATGCGGCAAGAGAGGCCAATGGTGTTAGAATGGCAGCTAAAGTGAATCCGTTTGAAGAAATGAGAAAGATGGTCGGCAAGGCCGGTAAGACACTCGGTCTCGACCAAGGCATGATCGACGTTCTGAAGAGTCCGAAGAGGGAACTCAGCGTGAACTTTCCAGTCAAGATGGACGATGGAACGGTCAGGGTTTTCACCGGATACAGGGTCCAGCACAACGAAGCGAGAGGACCCTACAAGGGCGGTATAAGATACCACCAGCAGGTGGACATCGATGAGGTCAGGGCTCTGGCATCATGGATGACCTGGAAGACTGCGACTGTCAACATCCCCTACGGTGGAGCGAAGGGCGGAATCATCGCCAACCCGAAGGAAATGTCCGTTGGCGAGATCGAGAGGATGACAAGGAGATACGCATCCGAGATATCGATCATCATCGGCCCTGAGAAGGACATACCTGCACCCGATGTCAACACTGGCGGGCGCGAGATGGCCTGGATCATGGACACATACAGCATGATGAAGGGATACGCAGTACCCGGCGTCATCACAGGAAAGCCAAGGGAGCTCGGCGGATCGCTCGGCAGACCCGAGGCGACATCGAGGGGTCTCGTGTTCACAGTCAGAGAGGCCGCGAAGAAGATCGGCATGAACCTGAAGGGCGCGACAGTGGCCATCCAGGGATACGGCAATGTCGGTGCGTTCGCACACATGCTCATCGAGAGGGACTTCGGTTCCAAGGTCATCGCTGTGACCGACTCGAAGGGCGGTATCATCAACGAGAACGGTCTGAAGTACAGTGAGGTCATGGCACACAAGAAGAAGACCGGCAGCGTGATAGGGTTCCCCGGCTCGAAGCCGATCTCGAACGAAGCGATACTCGAGCTCAAGGTCGATGTGCTGTTGCCCTGCGCTCTCGAGAACGTCATCACCAAGGAGAACGCTGGCAAGATCAAGGCCAAGATATCCGGTGAGGGCGCGAACGGTCCGACGACCTTCGAGGCAGACGCCACCCTGTTCAAGAACGGCGTCCTCGTGCTTCCAGACATCCTGGCGAACGCCGGTGGTGTGACTGTATCCTACTTCGAGTGGGTCCAGAACAACTACAACTACTACTGGACCGAGGAAGAGGTCAACACGCGCCTTGACCAGATCATAACCAAGGCCTTCCACGAAGTCTGGGACATGAAGGAGAAGCATAAGTGCAACATGAGGGACGCAGCATACCTCGTCGCAGTGAAGAGGGTCGCTGACGCAACGAAGCTCAGAGGCTTCTACCCGTAATAGCACAAACCAGAATGAAACTCAAACCATCCGGGAATATCCCGGGTGGCCAACTTGTTTTTCTATCGCAACTTCCTGACTCTTCTATCAACAAGGTTCTTGATCTTCTCGAACGATGGTGGCGGACCGGTCCGCACCTGCTTGCCATCGATGAACAGCGCGTCACTGATCCCCCATTCCAACATGGTCTCTCGGTTCATGGTGTCGATATGGTCGAAATGTACATTGTCGCCGTGCATCGCCGCGGCCCTCTTGGCACGCTCGTGTGCCAGGTTCTGTACAGAGCACCAACCACTGTTGAACGATGTGACAGTGACCTTGTCTTCGAGACATACTGGTTTCTTCCTCGGCAGGATCCACTTCGGTGGATGGACAGTTTTCGAGAATGGCTTCCATAATAACACGCTCATGCCGTCCTTGTCGGTCTTCGCATAGCCATGCTTCTTGAACCATGACGCGCGCATCCAGAACGGCATCGATAGGCCCCAGGCAACCATGCCTCCCGAGCCCAGGGACCGAGCGTCTTCCTCTGCGGCCTTCAGTAGCTCGGACCCCATGCCACGCCCTTGGAAGTTGCCGCGGCCTTTCTTGTGTCCATGCACCCAGATGCAGTTGATGAAGTGGAGTCCGGCACCTTCGGCATGGGAGTATTCGATCGGAAGGTACTGGATCATACCCGCGAGCACCCCGTTATCGTCGAACGCCAACTTGGCCCGCAGACCGTTCGCGGACATCCTTGTGAACCAGTCCTTCCTCCGATCGCCGGATTCGGCCATATCGTCGGACCAGTCCTCGAGACATTTGAAGAATAATTGTTCGTGCTGATTGTCGAGATCGCGTATCTCCATCGTGATACACCGCAGGCATAATGCATTACAGGAGTTTCGTTATTTCCTCTGAGATCTGCTCTATGGCGATGATCCTCTGGTCGCCGCTCAGCATATCCCTGAGAGTCACAGACTGCTCGGCCATCTCCTTGCTGCCGACGATTATCGCATACCTCGCCCCGATGGCAGACGCGTACTTCAGGTTCTTGCTCATCGACCTTCTCATGAGGTCGACATCTGCACGTATGCCGGCCGACCTGAGGCCAGCGACCATGGATATGGCATGCTCCCTCATGTCGTCTTTCGCTGGAATCACATAGGCATCGACCAGAGAGTACTCATCCTCGGGCTGCTCCTTGAACAGTGCGAGCATGACCCTGTCGATACCTATTGCGAATCCTGTGCTGAACACAGGCTCCCCGCCGAATAGTTCGGACAGCGTGTAAGACCCGCCGCCCATGATCTGCTTCTCTGCGCCTAGACATGGCGCGTCGATCTCGAACACCATGCCCGTGTAGTAGTCGAGGCCACGGACTATGCCCAGGTCCACTTGGCAGTCATCTATACCATGGAGCTTGAGGTTGACGAAAATCTCCCTCAGGTAGTCGGATGCCTCGGACTTGTCCAGCCTCTCGAGCACCTCCGAACCGCCCCGTGTCTCAGCGATGGCTAGGATCCTGTCGAATAGTTTCCGTGGGATCGCCCTAGCGTCGAACATATCCCCAATCGCGTCGAAGTCCTCCTTGTCTATCATCCTGAGCACTTCTGCGGCAGCCTTCTTATCATCTATCTCTGCCTGGACCAGGGATTTGAGTATGCCTATGTGGCCTACCCTCACGACATAATCCTTGAGTCCGGAGGCCTTCACGCAGTTGACTGCGAGTGCGATGATCTCGGCGTCCGATTCAGGGTTCTTGGAGCCAATCAGTTCGGCACCGAGCTGGAAGAACTCCCTGAACCTGCCGCTCTGAGGATTCTCATATCTGAAGCAGTTGCCAAGGTAGTAGAGCTTGAGCGGCTTGGGGAGGTTGGACATCTCGTTCACGTAGAACCGGATCACCGACGCTGTTATCTCGGGCCTGAGGGCCATCTCCCTGTCGCCTTTGTCCCTGAATGCATACATCTCATCAATCACGGCTTGACCAGAACGAAGGGTGAACAGGTCCGCGTGCTCGAATGTGGGGGTCATGACCTCTCCGAAACCCGCCCTGGCACATGCAGCCCTCATGGCCTGCTCGACCGTGCGCCGTCTGTGCATCTCCTTGGGTCCGAAATCCCTTGTTCCACGCGGACGTTGAATCATCGGTCGGTGTTAACGATTCCTGTTTCTTAATGCTTTGGGGGGTGAGGCAATTTACTTCGAACTAGTAACAGCAAGGATTGGGATTATAGGCGCAGTGATTATGGTCTCTCTGTATTTCTTCTTCCACACCAAGGACTTTGAGGAAGAATATTCAAAGCATAATGAACAAATCATCTCCATCCTGCATCAGGAATTCAAATTGCGCTTGATGCAATGGATCAAGAGCGAAGAAATGCCTCGTCCGAAAATGACCTAAATATTCCGTATCCGCATATTACAGAGCTCTCTGAAGAAGCAAGCAAGGTTCGGGAGTGGAAAATGCATATTGTTGATGGCAAGAGACATTTGAAGACTTTGCACGTGATATATTCGTCGGATTCTTCTTTGTCGGCATGCTATTCATAATGATTGCATTTGTCGATGAATTGGATTATGCCATCGAATTGACGCTCGGCTTCTTCTTAGCATATGTTGCTGGGATATCTCTCATGCGTGCATACGCTCATCTTAAGGAATAGTGTGGTATAACAAAGGAAATCGATGAGAAGCACGCTGAAATCTCAAAGCCGTAAGCACAATGAGTTGCTGATATTCCGTCGCTGAGAGGATTCAAGTGGTTGGAATTGATCAAGCTCGCTGTGAGCAAGAATCCGGAAGATAGTAAATTGAGCTCAGTTTAGGTGTAAGCTATATCTCAATTTGCTTCAGCCAGTCATACATAATCATTCCGAGTACTGGAGGCGAAACGTTAATTAAGCTGCGTTAATGTTGTGGCATTGCAGGTAAGTCCCGAGCGGTATATGTGTACCGGACGGTGCACACGGAAAGAATCCGTTCGGGGTCTGCGATTTTATCACCAATAGACTTGACCACTTTGAATCTTCCCTTTTATCACATCAAGGAATGAATCGTTTCCCCTTTCAAGCTTCTGGAATATTGCGCCCACAACGAAATCATGAACCTGTAACCCCTCGTTGCCCCGTGAATCGAAATGGCTTATCCTGCATTCTGGAGGAAAAATACCTGCATGATTTGAAAGTAGAATATTCTCAACATGATGATCGAAAGTCTCTCGATTCGTACGCTTGCTGCTTCTGCGGTCCACGATTAGGTGGATGTCATCTGCGAGCGTGCATTGAAACATCTTTACCATCACTTTTCCACACAGCATATTGTACAATTTGTCTGTCTTGCTCTTGAGAGAATTTCGAGTATTCTTCTTCTCGACAGCACCCCACACAATCCAACATTCTACGTTGGCAACCCCTTCGAGGAAGAACCGTCTAGTTGAATCTGTGCTATTGTTGAATTTGAATTCGATTGCACCCTTTCCACTGACCTTAAACTTCCTATGAGCTTTCTTGGTCAATCTGCCTAATCTCTGCGCTTCAGATGTAGCAAGAGCACCCACAATGAGATACTTAGAACTTCTCGGGCTTTCAAACCCCAAGTCACCCGCCTCATCAATGAATATGTCCACATGCTTTCGCATTACGCATGTAAATCCTTGCTGACGTCTTAATTCTATTTGCCACCGCCCGAAGATTTACATCGAAAAACGTCGGACAGAAAACACCCGTTAATTAGACAGAACCGGTGGATGCTCAGCTTGATATCTAGGGATGCGACTCCACCCTACTCGATGGATAGCTTCTGGATAGCGACTATCATATTCATCGTCACCTACGCGTTGATATCCATTCGTAGGTTCCCGAAGGTGAAAGTGGACCGGCCGGCGGCCGCCCTTCTGGGAGCGGGGCTCATGATCGTGTTCGGCGTCGTCGGGCCCTCGGAGGCGATCGCCTCGATCAACCTCGACATAATCCTGCTCCTGGTCGGCATGATGATACTTGTGGCCGGCCTGGAGCTGTGCGGATTCTTCGAATGGGTCTCACTGAGGATGATCAAGTATTCCAAGGACCAGTTCACGTTCCTCGTATTGACCATGGTGGTCACTGGCACGTTGTCCGCCCTGGTGCTCAATGACACCGTGGTGCTGCTGTTCACCCCGATAATAATCCGGACCTGCAGGCTGTTGAAATCCAATCCTGTGCCGTTCCTGATCGCGGAGGCGATAGCCGCGAACATAGGCAGCGTCGCGACCGCGGTGGGCAACCCGCAGAACGCGTATATCGCGACGAAGGCAGGCATATCGTTCCTTGATTTCTCTGCGAAGCTCGCCCCGGTCGCGGCCGTGTGCATGCTGGTCGCGATAGCCATGATGTACATCATATGCCGCAAGGATATCAGAAAGGGCAACGCGCACGAGTTCAGGCAGAAGATATTGAAGGATGGATGGAACGCCTTCGAGGAGGAGATCGTGAACGGCGACGCATTCGCAAGGTCCGGGATGAAGAAGTTGAAGGAACACCGGACGGGGCTGTTCGCCCTCCTCGGTATCACCGGGGTGACATTCATCGCGTTCATGTCCAGCCATGTAATCGGCGTGCCTCTGGCTGTGATCGCGTTCCTAGCGGGAGTCGCTGCGCTCTTCGTCCTGCCGCTGGTCTCGGACCTCAGGTCCAAGGACATGTTGGCCGGGGTCGATTGGTCGATCATACTATTCTTCGTGGGCCTGTTCGTCGTCCTCCAAGGTGTCAAGGATTCCGAACTCCTGTTCGAGATACGCAGGTTCTTCCCAGGGTTCGAGGAGGGCGCATTGCCCAAGACCGAATGGTTGGCGGCCCTGTCGGCATTGTTGTCAAACCTCGTGAGCAATGTGCCATCGGTGATGCTGCTCAGCGAACTCATACCGCTAAGCGAGACCGACCTGTGGTTCGCACTGGCATCGAGCTCCACGCTCGCGGGCAACGCGACCATACTCGGCGCCGCGGCCAATGTCATCGTCGCCGAGAAGGCGGAGGGCATGGGGGTCGAGTTGAACTTCTGGAAGTTCACCCTGGTGGGCTTCCCGATTGCGATGGCCACCCTCTTCGTGTCCACTGTCATGTTGATGATCATATTCTGACCAGAGGCATCGGCATTTGTCGGACATGTAGCCAGTATAATAGAATAGGGCAGGCCAGCGAAAGTGCTTTATATGTCGGACGGATATTCAGTTTTGGTCGGACACGATCCGACTGACATAAAGAAGGGATGCACAATGCCGATGAAGCCAATATCTCTGGATAGGGCAATGGAAATCGCCGACGAAAAGAGCCTCCGACCAGGTAAGGTCCGTGGAACGACTGAGATCGAATTCACGAGGGGCGGTAGCCCAAGAGTAGAGGTCATTGACTGGCCAGAATTCGAAGCCATCCTCAACCAGAAGAACCTGGAGATCCACGAGGGCGGCGGGTTCATGAAGCTCATGAAGAAGCAGTGAACTCCACTCTTCTCCATACGGCCCTACAAACCTCTTCAACCAAACAACTTAGTCAGTTTTTGTTGATTTCTTCTTGGGCGGAGGCGATCCCGCTTCGCGGCCTGTTATCCTTCGAAGCACTATGACCGACATTATCGCGCAGAGGATTATGTAGATCACGAGGCCACCCATAGGGTTGGAGCCACCGTCCCCTCCATATACTCCGCTGATGAAGGCCCAGGTCACTGCGCTCACGAGGGTCATGCCGGCAGAGATCATGATGGATCCTCTCAGGTCGATCTTCAGGAGCAGTGAAGTGAATGCGAGGACTGACAGGAATATCAATGCGAGGGAGACCGACGAACCCGCGTTCAAACCCTCGGTCCTCGCGTTGGTGATCCCTTCACCGAATAGGTCGATGACCGCGTAGCAGACCGTGATGAGCACGACGGTCATAGCGATCCTGCGTCTGAGGGGTCTCCCTGAAAGCGCGGGTGGCCTAGGGAAGCGCCAGGCATTCGACTTCATCAGCGCGGCGCAGCCAAGGGAATACCAGAACATGTTTATCGGAAGCATCAGGAAGAACACGATCGCGACCGCGGCGAAGAAGTATTCGGAATCGAACGATATATCCGAGGCGGCGACATCACCTGAGAACAGGAGAAGCACGGAAAGCATCAACAGAGGAGCGGCCTTCAGGACTCGGTGTGGAACGCGCTCGAGCACGGCCATCGCAACTCCCATGGACGCTGGATGACCCTCCCCGCTGAAAAAGCTTCTCTCGTCGTTCACCGCTTCACGACGATCGTCACGATATCCTGGTCGTCGACGACGTGGTCCAAGCCTACCACCTGTCCAGGGAATCTCGCACTCGTCCCCCAGACCAGTGCGTACCTGAAATTCCTCTTGAAGTCCCTGTGGATCGTGTCGCAGACCGTCCCTATGTCGGACCCCAGCTTTATCACGAGAGGCTCGACCATGTCCGCCTCCTCCCACTGAGGCTTGAGGTATATGCGTATGAACTTGAGCGCGCTGAATATCTCTTCCTTGAGGTCGTCGATCCCCAACCCAGTCGCAGCAGATATGGCAATGACATTCCATCCCTTCAGGCGCTTCTTCAGCTGGGCTATGAACTCCTTGTTCACCAGGTCGACCTTGTTGATCGAGACTATCGCCGGAACGTAGAGTCTGTTGCCGGATATGTAATCGATCAGCTGGTCCTCGTCGATGTTCTCTCTGATGACCACATCGGCGTTGATGTGCCCGTACTCGTTCATCATCTCCTTGACCAGGTCCTCGTCGAGCGACGATTGCTTCGTGGTGAAGTTGACCGATACCCCGCCCCGGTTCTTCTTCGCGATGACTATGTCAGGTGCGCGCTGGTTGAGCCTCAGGTTGGCCGTACGTATCTCGTCCACCAGGACCTGTAAGTTCGTCTCGAAGACGTCGATCATGAACAGTATCAGGTCCGCGGACCGGACGACCGAGAGCACCTCTCGTCCCCTGCCCTTGCCCTTGGAGGCGTCCTTTATCAGACCTGGGAGGTCGAGCACCTGTATCTTCGCGCCTCTGTACTCCATGAGGCCGGGGACACATGTGAGCGTGGTGAACTGATAGGCGCCCACCTCGCTCTCGGCGTTCGTGATCTTGTTCAGAAGAGTTGATTTGCCGACGCTGGGGAAGCCTACTAGAGCTACGGTGCCATGGCCAGATTTCCGCACGGCGTACCCAGCGGTCTTGGGACCCTTCGACCGACGGACCTCGAGAGTGTCCTTGAGCCGGGCCATCTTGGCCTTGAGCTTGCCGATATGATGCTGGGTGTTCTTGTTGTACAGAGTCTTAGCAAGCTCGTCCTCGATATCCTTGATCTGCTCCTCGATGTTGGCCATGGACTCATTGGCTAATATCGTCCCGGTAGATATGTGTTCCAGCGCCGTGTTCTATCGCTTCGAGCATGTTCTCCGTGGACGTTATGATCACCAGTTCACCCCCGCCCTTGAGGAACTTCATCGCAGCCAGGATCTTGGGGCCCATGCTTCCCGGGGGGAACTGCCCCGCATTGTAGAATCCTGTTATCTGGGAGAGCGATATCTTCTTCAGCGGTCTCTGGGTCGGCTTGTTGAAATCCGCGAACACATACTCGACATCCGTGGCGATGATGAAAGTGGTCTCCTTGATGCTGTTGGCGAGCAGGGCGGCCGCGAGGTCCTTGTCCACGACGGCTTCGACGCCCACGTATCGACCATCCTTGAGAATCACTGGCACGCCTCCGCCTCCGCATGCGATCACGACCTCGGACTGGTCCCTTCCGCCGAATATGAGCCGCCTGACGGGCTTGCTCTCCACGATCGCGATCGGCTCGGGCGATGCGACGACCTTCCTGTAGCCGCCCCTCTTCTTGTCCAGGACCATCGGCCAGCCCTTCTCGGCCTCGAGCTGCTTGGCCTCCTCCTCGGAGTAGTACTTGCCGATCGGTTTGGTCGGGTTCTGGAATGCAGGGTCGTCCTCGGACACCAACACTTCGGTTATCAACGAGACCGCGACCTTGTTCGTGCTCCTGGAAACGAACTCAGAGTTGAGGGCCATCTGCATCATGTAGCCTATCTGGCCCTGGCTCTGCGCGACACAGACGTCCATCGACATGGGATTGATCTTGTCCTTCGTGAGCTCGTTCCGAAGTATGATGTCTCCCACCTGCGGACCGTTCCCGTGGGTGATGACGACATCCCATCCCCTCTGTATCACATCTGCTATGGCTCGGGCTGTTGTGGCCACGTTGCGCAACTGGTTCTCGAGCGTCGGTGCCTCGCCGGCGCGCAAGATGGCATTGCCTCCTATGGCTATGACCGCGGTTTTCATCGTTGGGGCCTCCTTGATGAAGGTTTCGCATTATGGACTTCAATATATAACAGTTCTGAGCAGGAGGGGGTGTCACCCCCTGCAAGACCAAAATATTTAAGTGAAAAGGAGGTTGCACCACGATATGGAGCCTAATCCGGACTATTTGCCTCCTACTCAGAAGTTCATCGCGTTCCTGAAGGAGCAATTCGAGAAGTTCAAGAAGACTCCTCTCACGCTCCCGGTCGGCGCGGCCATAACCGGCCTTGCATTCTATGCGATGCTGTTGTACATGCTCAACAGCTGCCTCCTGCCGATCCTGCCTCCGTTCATCATGCTGTTGGTCTTCTGGAACTTTGGCATCAAGCGTGTCAAGAAGCTCCTGTTGGGAGGCATCATCGCATGTACTATACTCATGATCATCGAGACCGGGTTCTTCGTCGACGTCTATTCGAACTACGAGCCCGTCGTGGGGCACAGCGAGGATTACACCCTCTATAACGGCATGGTCGACCCACTCAGTGGCGACGCACAGACCGCATTCAACTTCACGCTCGACATCAACGTCACGAAGGACCCGACGGTCCCCATAACCAATGTCACGGTCATGATAATCGGCCTCAACGACCTGAGGAACGAGACCATGACGCT
The DNA here is from genome assembly GCA_018818785.1 of Thermoplasmatota archaeon. Taxonomy (GTDB): domain Archaea; phylum Thermoplasmatota; class Thermoplasmata; order UBA10834; family UBA10834; genus UBA9653. The sequence goes on from JAHIRF010000007.1 coordinate 66,076, forward strand.
GGCGCTGAGGGATAACGAAACCGCCAGCTACTACTACATGACCACGATCAGCGAGCCGATCAACCAGCACGCGTTCTGGGCCAATGTCAACGGCACCTGGTATATCGCGGGCGACTTCATTGACGGCGAAGAGGCGGGGGCCATGGGACCGGTCTACTCCAGTACATGGGAGATCGCGAAACCACTGCTATACTTCTCGGCGCTCCAGGCGTATGTCCAGTTCATGGGCATATACACCATGGTCGTCGGTATGATCTGGTGGACCAGAAGGACCCGCAGGATGAGGGAGAAGCAGCTCAACGACTGGGAGACGAAGCGCAAGGATGCGGTCGCCAAAGCACCCAAGGAGGATACGAGGGTCCCGAGTCTCGCGAAGGCGATGGGGCTTGAGGAAGAGGAGGATTCGTTCGTGTGCTCTGAGTGCGGCGCGGATGTACCTGGGGACGCGAAGGCGTGTCCGCAGTGCGGTGAGAAGTTCGATTAGGGTCGCCGCCCCAGCGCGCATCAGCCAGTAGAGAACTGTCACGCAACAGATTTATCTAGGAAAGCCATTTGGTCACAGGGGATGCACCAAACGGCTTGCCGCTTTTGGATCACTTCCGGAGGCAGAATCACTTGGCATCGATTGCACATGAGCTAGCGAAGAATCAGAAGGAGATCTCCGTCTCCGAGTTCTTCGAGAAGAACAAGCAGATACTAGGGTTCGATTCGCTCACGAGGGCGTTGATCACCTCTGTCAAGGAAACAGTAGACAACAGTCTCGATGCGTGCGAGGACGCGGGCATGCTGCCCGAACTATTGGTCAAGGTCGAGAAATCGAACAACACCGAATACATCATCACCGTCGAGGACAACGGACCTGGGATCGTCAAGAAGGAAGTCGCCAATGTCTTTGGCAGGTTGCTCTACGGATCCAGGTTCCATACGCGTGCCCAGAGGAGAGGGCAGCAGGGGATAGGTGTCTCTGCAGTCGTCATGTATGGACAGATAACCACGGGAAGGGCTGCGAAGGTCCGCTCTAAGATATCGGATGAGGACACCGCATACGAGTGCGAACTAATCCTAGACACCAAGAAGAACAGACCAGACATCATACGCGAGGACCGCATAATCTGGGACCGCGAGCACGGCACCAGCATAGAGGTGAGCATTAAGGGCAAGTACATCGGAGGGAAGCAGTCGATATTCGAGTACCTCAAAGGTGTCGCGATCGTCAACCCTCATGTGAAGATCACATTCATCCCGCCAGAGGGGACGCCCATCGTGTTCGAGCGGGCTACCGACCAGGTGCCGCCACCCACGAGAGCCATCAAACCGCATCCTGAAGGCGTGGAGCTTGGCGAGCTGCTGAGCATGGCCAAGTACGCGGATACGAACAGGATAACCAGCTTCCTCAATTCTGAATTCTCCAGGATATCCAACCGCGTAGCGAAGGATATCTGCGACGCAGCCGGAGTGCCACTCACCCAGAACCCCAAGAGGTTGACGCTCGAGCAGGCAGGCGCGATCCTCGACGCGATCCAGAAAGTCAAGATAATGTCTCCGGAGACGGATTGTCTGTCACCGATAGGGGAGACGCTCATACGGAAGGGGCTGAAGAACGTCCTCGGAGAACTCAAGGCGGATTTCTACGCGCCACCGGTCACGAGGGAGCCGAAGGTGTTCGCGGGCAACCCGTTCATCGTGGAAGTGGGCATCGTCTACGGCGGCGGGATAACCAAGGACGACCCCGTCCAGATACTCAGGTTCGCGAACAGGGTACCGTTGATGTACCAACAGGGCGCGTGCGCCATAACACAAGCTATAGAGAACGTGGACTGGAGGAGGTACGGGCTCGAGCAGAGGGGAGGACACGGGATACCTTTCGGACCAGCCATCATCCTCGTGCATCTGGCATCCACCAAGGTGCCATTCACATCCGAATCGAAGGAAGCCGTGGCCAACATCCCGGAGATTAAGGAAGAGATCGAGCTCGCACTGAAGGCGTGTGCGAGGAAGCTGAAGACCCATCTGAACAAGACGGAGAGGAAGAGCAAGACCCGCGTCAAGTTCGAGATAGTCCAGGGCATCATCCCCATGATAGCCGCGAAGAGCGCGAAGATCGTGGGAAAGCCCATGCCGAAACTCGCGGGGACGATCACGAAGATAATGAATGTCGTATGGATAGACGACGAGGCCGCATACGAGAAGAAGAAGCACAAGGTGCAAGTGAAGATATACAACTACACGCCCAAGTCACAGAACTTCCATCTGCACATGGTCGTCCCATTCGACAAGATAGACCCGAAGACATTGGGGCTTCAGCCGCTCGAGGTGCGCGAAGGCAACAAAGTCACGTGGGACATCAGGCGCATCGCATCCACGGACACTTTCGAGCTCAAGTTCGACATCGTAGGATTGTCCCAGGAGGAGTACGACAACGAGCTGTATGTGAGCGGCATAGACGCGGCCTCCGTGATAGGTGTGGATGTGCTCCCAGGCGACTGGGACCTTGAGCATCTTAAGATCACAGGTGAGATAGCTCCAGAGGAGGTCGAAGATGGCGAGGAAGGCGACATCGACTACGACGAGGGGGCGGAGGTGATCAAGGATGAAGAATAACGAGAGACACCATATGGCCGTCGACAAGCTCACCGATATAGCGCAGAGCGTATACGACCAGCTCGACTCTGGCAAGATACCGAAGATGATGATACCGCTCAGGACCAAGAGCAACATCAGGTTCGATTCCAAATCCGCAGTCTGGAAGTACGGCAAGGCGATGGGGGCACGGTCCGCTAAGAAGCTCACGGGCGCGCAGATGCTCCTGCGCACGATGTACATGCTCGAGTTCATAGAGGAGATGATCAGGACGAGCAAGAGCTCGACCCTGAGAGAGATGTATTACATATCCGAAGGCTGGGAGAAGGCCAAGTTCTCCGCGCAGGATGAATCGAACATGCTCGCAGAGGATCTGGAGATCATCACCCAGTGCATGAGAGAGGATTTCAAGCTGAGGCCCGAGGAGGACGGTGCTCGCGTGATGGGGAACATAACCCTCATGGAGACCGACCGGAAGGGCAAGAAGAAGAAGATCAACTGCAGGGACGATGTCGGCGATTCCGGGTACGGCGTACCGTACAACGTGGAGAAGGACAAGATAGAGTTCGTCGACTGCGACGCGGACTTCATCATAGCGATAGAGACGGGTGGTATGTTCGACAGGTTGGTCGAGAACAAGTTCGACGAGAACGCAAATGCTGTCATCGTGCATCTCAAGGGCCAGCCCGCGAGGAGCACCAGGCGGTTCATCAAGCGCGTGAACGAGGAGATGAAGCTACCAGTCGTGACGTTCGTGGATGGCGATCCATGGAGCTTCAGGATACACGCGTCCCTGGCATACGGCGCGATCAAGACGGCTCACTTGTCCGAGTATCTGGCCACGCCCACTGCAGAATATGTCGGGATAACCGCATCCGATATCCTGAACTACGACCTCCCGACGGACAAGTTGAACGACAGGGACATCCAGGCGCTCAACGCCGAGAAGACCGACCCGAGGTTCAAGGACGAGTTCTGGAAGCACGAGATAGACCTGATGCTTGAGATAGGCAAGAAGGCGGAGCAGCAGGCGCTCGCGAAGTACGGTCTCGACTTCGTGACCGACAAGTACCTTCCGGAGAAGCTGACCCAGCTAGGCATAATCAAATGATTCATCCGGACCAGGAGCAGAGGTTGTTGCCTCCCGAGGCGAGGCCGGAACTCCCCTGCCACATCATCCGTTCGAACGTCTGGACGACGGTGTATTCCCTGGACAGAAGGACATCCATCGCCTTTCGATTCCGTCCTGGGACCGGGATCGATAGTTCTATCGACCGATCCTCTGCCGTGACCAACTCTGCCGCATGGATCAACGCCTCCACGATGATATTGTCCGCGCCAGGGGTCACTGCTAGCACTCTGACCAGCGACCCTGGCATGTCCTCCCTCTTCGATACCGTGTGGACTACGCACAATCCGACCGCGATACCGTTCGACAAGGCTACTAGGGTCTCCCCGAACGAGTACTCCTCGGTGACATTCACTTCGGGCGTGTAATCCAGTCCTGGATGGATGGTCGATGAGAGCCGTTTGATCTGGGACATCAGATGGTTCCTCACGTTGCTCTCAGAAAAACGCTCGATCAGGAGACCATCGCATGCGACCTCCTTGAGTCCGTCCTTGAGTATCTGTTTCCCGAAGAGCACAACGAGGCCTTCCGGGCGCAAGCCCATGCCCAGATATAGCCCGATGTTGATCTGACTCTCGGGCATCGTCTCGAGGCCGATATCTGTGCAACCGCGGTCCTCGAGGTGTCGCAAAGAAGACCTCAGCAGCTCCTTGCCCACGCCCATGCCCTGTCTGGTGGGAAGGACGGCCAACGGACCCACCCAACCTGTCCTGCCCCATATGTGCGAGAAAGAATAGCCGATTATTCCGGCGAAATCGTCGATCGCGACGAACGCGCCTTCCGGATCCGAGTGAAGGTAGGAGATTATGTTCTGATCCGTTCGCGGTGAGAACTTCTTGATCTCCGGGTATTTGGATTCTATCAGCGCGGACCACGCGAGAAGGTCCGCTCGTTTGACATCTCCTATGTCCTCGACCTTCATCTTCCTTATAGTAACGGGCATTGTGCGCCTCCCCTTTCAGATTGAATCCGTATCCATATGAATGTCCTCTGAAGATATCAAACTGAGGGAGCGTACTGTAGATACCCACTAATTAAATCCGATGACCGAGATTCTCCGGATGCCATGAGGATGAGTCCAGAGTGCGTCCCATGCCTTATAAGGCGGGTACTTTTCGAGACGGAGGAGGTCGACGCTTCCAAGTCGATCGAGACGGTGAAGGATGCCACGGCTGTGCTTGGCAGGCTGTTCGACGATCATGTCTGCTCCGCATCGGTCGCGACCGAGGTGCATCGCAGGATCTACAAGCTCCTGGGGAACGACGACCCGTACGAGGACCTCAAGATGAAGAGCAACGAGGTCGCGCTGGAGCTGTATCCTCATGCGGAGAGATTCGTCGCATCCTCGAAGAACCGATTGAAGGCAGCGTTCATATGTTCAGTGGCAGGTAACGTCCTCGACTTCGGGATAGGGACCGGGTTCGATCATCCTGACACGCTCAAGAAGGAGTTCAGGTCGCTCCTGGGAGAAGGACTTGGATACGATGACACGCCGAAGATCAGAAGACTTCTCGGCCGCGGCAAGACCGTCGCGTATCTGACGGACAACTGCGGGGAGGTGGTGTTCGACAGGCTCGTGCTCAAGGAGCTGAAGAGGCTAGGGGTCGAGACCACGCTCATCGTGAAAGAGAAGCCGATACTGACGGATGCCACCCTCAAGGACATAGAAGGTCTCGGGATGGAATCATTGGTCGCAGAGATCAAAGAAACCCCTGGGTTCGCGGTGGGAGTGGGCATCCGAGCACTGAATGGTTCCTTCGGGAAGATGTTGAGAGAGCACGACCTGGTGATCGCGAAGGGTATGGCGAATTACGAGGCGATCTCCGAGACGGACATCGAACCGATCGCATATCTGCTGAGGACCAAGTGCAAACCTGTGGCCGAGAGTATGGGTCTGGCCAAGGACATCAACGCGGTGAAACTGTTCGATGGGAGGTGCAAGAGATGATCGATTCTGTTGAGTTCAAGAGCTTCGTCAACAAGCGTATCTGCAGTTTCAGGATAGCCACCGGATGCTCGGACGTCGAAGAGAACACCATGGTCAAGATCAAATCAGGCGAGGATTTCGGTGTAGGCAGTGCGTGCCCGAGCGATGTCACGCACGAGACGATGAAGACCGTCGAGGATTTCCTGGGGAAGGTTCCGAGGAAGATAGTCGGGACGGACGAGAACGATGTATCCAGCATACACAGGAGGTTGGATGCGATCGCGCCTGGTAACACTGCCGCCAAGGCAGCGGTGGATATCGCGGTCTACGATCTGCTGAGCAAGAGAGAAGGGAAGACCCTGCGGGGATTCATCGGAGGCGCCGCAGGACACAATGTCCTGACGGACATGACTATTGGGATCGAGACGAAGGAAGTCACTGTGAAGAAGGCCATGAGGCATTATCGAGAAGGCTTCCGGGCGCTGAAGGTCAAGGTCGGTCTGGAGCTTGAGGACGACATCAGCAGGATCGCAGCGGTCAGGGACGCTGTCGGACCGGGCGTCGAGCTGAGGGTGGACGCGAACCAGGGATATACGGTCGAGCAGGCGATCCAGTTCTGCGATGAAATGAAGACCCTCGGCGTCGTGTTCGTCGAGCAGCCCGTGAAAGCAGATGATTATGCTGGACTCAAGAAGGTCAAGGAGAAGAGCACGGTGCCGATCATGGCCGACGAGTGCGTTAGGTCGCTGGCCGATGCGAGAAGGGTCGTGAAGGATGAGGCTGTGGACCTGATCAACATCAAGCTCATGAAAAGCGCAGGGATATACGAAGCGATGGCAATCAACAAGGTGGCTGAGAGCGCGGGCATCGGCACGATGGTCGGATGCATGGGAGAGATACAGGTGTCGATCGCGGCTGGGCTGAACTTCGTCCTCAGCTCGGACAATGTGAAGTACTGCGACCTCGACTCCCACTTCAACATAATCGACGACCCATCCTCAGGACTTTCCTTCGAAGACGGACTTCTGATCGCGTCCGACAAGCCTGGCCTCGGTGTCTCCACGCCGATGGATTGAACCACGGGTCATGGCTTCTGAAGCAGCCAGCTTCGCGTGACCCTATTAAAAACCACCAATAATCCTTATAGCCTAGGTCAATCATTGGGTGCCAGTACGGCAGGTCTGGCGGGACTAGATGACGAAGAAGATCAGCGAGCTTCGGAGCGCAGAGCTGAAGTACAGAGCTCTTCTGAACAAGCGCGATGAGATAAACGAGCAGGCAGCGGTTCTAAGGTCTGAAAGGGACACCCTTCACGATCGCAAGAAAGATATCCAGGATCAGCTCAGGGAAGCGAGAGGAAAGCGCGACGCGCTCGTCACGAAGATGAGGGTTCACAAGGTCAAGAGGGACGATCTGCAGAGCAAGGGCAAGGAACTCATCGAATTCAAGAAGAAGCTCAAGGGGAGGCCCATGGGCGACCTCAAGAGCGAGATACGCGCGATGGAGGCGGAGGCGAGGTCCATGGAGGTCCGTCAGCAGACCGTGCCCATGAAACTGACCGAGGAGCGCGAACTCATCGAGAAGATCAAGGCGAAGCTCACGGAAGCGGATCGACTCAAGAAGATACTCGTGGAGCAGGAGAAGATACAGAAGGAGATCCACGACATCGACCAGAGCATCAACGCGATGTTCTACGAAGCGGACAAGGAGCATGCGGAGGTCGTACGTCTATCGGACGAGGCGCATGTGTTCCACGAACAGGCAGTCGCTTTCAGCAAGGAGATCGCAGTCCTCGCCAGTACTGCGAACAAGAAACACGATGATTTCATCAAGCTGAAGGAGGATGCCGACGCCGTCCATCAGAAAGCGATGGATCTGCGTGGAAAGGTCATAGACATCAAGCAGCAGAAGCGCGCGGAGATAATCGAGGAGAAGCGCGCGGTCCATGAGGTCAACAGGGCCACGAGGAAGGCCTTGGATGACAAGGACAAGAATGACGAGCTTGCGGATGAGGCTCTCAAGATCCTTATGAAGCAGGGTAAGATAGAGATAAGATGACCCAGAGTATCATCTGTCTCCGAGTCATCTGCGATATCCGACCCCATATTCTCAGGCATCATACCATATTACTTGGATTTCCTTTTCTTTTTGGTGGAGCGTCCGAAGTGGAGCACTGACGCGGTCGGTTCGATCGACTCCTCGACCGTCCTTGCCCTGCGCTCCTTCCTCTTAGCGATTGGGTTGGCATCCGCACCAGGCTCCGATGGGAGCGCCGGCTTCTCCGGGATCTTGCCCGTCCCGACGTATACGTTGTGTGTCCCTGAACGCTTGAAGTGCAAATGATTGGTCTTCATGAGCAACGCGATGGGCAGCACCAACTGCTCGCTCGTGAGGTTGGTGTCCTTCATGATCCTCTCGAGGGTCGCGCCCTTCTCGGATGAGGATGCGACGTTCAATATCCCCTTTATCGCAGCGTTGATGTCCAGCTTGTCCTGGCCTCCGCCTATCACCAGCTGCGTCCTCTGCTCGACTATCGATGACAGGAACTCCTTGGACCTCTTCTCGAAGCTCGCAGGGTCCTGGCTCAGTATGGACCTCAGGTACGAGGTGTCTAGACCCATCTGTTCCCAGCCACGTATCTGGTCCAGACACATGCCCGTGTAGAACTCCCTCTGCAGGCCCTCCTTCGCGACCTTGCTGTGCGGTTTGATGGCCAACGCCTTCTGATAGTTCAGCACCGCATCGTCGCTGCGCCCGAGCTTGACGCCAGTCTTCGCAAGGTTGACGAATGCGTCGAAGTTCTTCGGGTCGAGTGCGACGGCCCTGTTGAAGCACACGAGGGCCTCCTCAGGCCAGTCGAGACTGGTGAATACGACGCCTTTGTTGTTCCATGCATATGAGTTCCTCGGGTCTGCCTGGATCGACCTGTCGAACGCGCTGAGTGCGAGCGCGCGCTTGCCCTCGAACGCGTACATGTTGCCCAGATGGCACCAGGTAGTGCTGTCCTCTGGGTCGATCTCCAACGCGATGTCGTAGTTCGATTTCGCTTTCGAGTACTCTTTCATGTGATAGAGCACGTCGCCCTTCATGTTCCATGGAAGTGAGAACTTGTGGCTCACTCCGGCCGCAGACGCCTCCCTGACGCTTGCATCGGCCTGGACGAGCGCTCCGGGATAGTCACCCGTGTGTACCATATGGTTCGCCCTGCGCAGCTTGGACCAGATGGACAGATATTCCTTCTCACGCCACAGGTACATGACCAGCGGCAGGAAGGAGAACACGATCCCGATCAGCGCGAGTGCGCGGTCGTACGGCTCGTACCCTCCTGACGAGAGTATGCCTGCCTGTTCGTGGAACGCAAGCAGGAAGATCGTCATGGCGCCCATGACCCATGCGCCAAGGTAACCGTCTCTCGTCTTGATGAATTGGAGAGATATCAATGCGAACGACATGCCGAAAGCGAGCAACACCAGGTTGAGCCCGGTGAAAGGATAATCGCCTGGAGCGCTCCTTGCGACGTCGAATGCTTCGTGCACAGGCATAAGGACCAACAATACGAGGGCGAAGCCGTACACTGCGAGCCAGACGCTGTCCCTGTTGGATATCGACTTCATGCCCATGATCATCATCACGAAGCCGCCGAGGGCGAGCACGCTCAACATGACCGCCCACCCACCTATGTCTGAGCCCATGCCAGCGAGTCCGATGAGATTGATGACGACCAGTATGAGGCCGAGGTACCAAAGGATCGGCTTCGGGATGGGGAGCTTGATGGTTCCTTCCTCTGTGGGCGCTTTACCAGTGGTGAGGAAGAGCATCGCTACGCCCATGAGGACGAAGAAACCTGCGACGGTGAACACATATGTGTTGTACACCTCCCAGTTGCCGTACCAAATCTCCTGGCTCATGAAGAACTCGATCGATGAACCTATGACGACGGCTGCGTACAGCATCAGGAGGTACAGTCTCGGGCCGCCCAGGACAGGCATGAACGGTCGGACCGATTCGGAGTGCGAGCCCAGTGGCCTGAGCAGCGTTGCGAGTGATATCGCATCGTTCGGTCGCTTATCATCATCTGCGGGTATTGCGGATGCTTCAGCCATGTTTGCTCCCTTCTGCTTCCCTTCTGCCCTTTCGGCGCGCGCCTCTAGTGCGCCTAATGAACAAGAACATAATTGGTACTATCGCTAACGGTGCTAATATCTCCCCGAACTCTGGGATAGGTATCTGGCCCTGGTTTATCTCTCCGGGCGTGGGCACCGTCCAGGCCCATGTATCGTACTCGTTGTCGGGGGTGCCAGTACGGCTATAGGAACGAGCGTTCCAGATAGGTATGGCCACCGAATCGATGATAACACCATCGTCATCGTAAAGCGTGAACACCTGCAACTTGTATAGCGAGATCAATGGAGTCACATAGAACCCGCCGGATGGAATCCATACATTTGGAAATGTGAAAATGAGCGTGGTCCCGCTGTATAGCGTCCAGCCGCCTATGTTGATAGGCACCGGTCCCGTGTTGTACAGTTCGACCCAATCGTTGGTGATGGAAGGTTGAGTCGAATATAGTTCATTTATCAGAATCCCGCCGAACGCTCTCGTGCCGAGCGAGGCGCGTGTGGATACCATCGAGGAAACAACGTCCTGAGCGCCTTGCCAATCACTAGACATGAATGTGATGGAATACATCGCATCCGACTCGAGGCCTAGCATAGAGAAGGATGCACTGACCTCGATGCAATAATGATCCAAAGCCGCGTCCACAGGTCCCAGCCAGACCCATCCGCTTTCGGAATAGGAGTATGCTGATGCGTTCAGTATGCGGCTGCTCTTTCCGATCATAGTGACAGCTATCTCCGAGCCTCCGATGTAGAACCCGGTCGATGCGTTCTTGTCAATATCTATGAATATGAATGCAGAATCTGAACCAAACTTTGGTTGATGTGCAGTGGTGTTGGGCAGTTCTCCGCTTGGAACTTCAGCGGTCTCCCAGCGTTCGATCGCACCAGGCATGCCCGCGCCGCCCAGCATCCTGCCATCGACGGACATGAAGAACGATGCGAGCTCGGAATTCGTGGAGACCTTGACAGATGAGATATCGACATCCTGTTTGTTCGTCTGGTTCATCCCATCCAGCGTGACATCATCCGAAGGGTCGATGCAAGGCAACCTCATCTCCCAGTCACCGAAGGCTCCGTCGATCGATACATCAAACGGTGCCGCACCGACATATGATACGAGGGAATCCGTCTGATACGATTCGATGTTGATGGTCGAGTTCCTATCCAGTATCAGCGAGTTCGCAGATGAAAGGCCGATCCCGATCGAATCGCCCCATGCCTCCTGAGGCATCGTCACGGCGATCTCCAAAGAGACCGTCCTTCCCCTGCCGATGTCCATCCCACGGTCGAAGGTGACGTTAGGGCCTTCGCCCGTCGCGAAGACATCCTTGCCCGAGAGCACGGATATCTCCGAGACTTCCGCGTCGCCCATGAGCTCGAAATTCATGCCCATCAGCCTCACGGAAGAACCCTTGTTCGTTATCGAGATCGTGAGCATGCGTTCGTCGGTCAGACCGGATGTCACTTGAGGAGCCTTATGGAACTGCATTATCTGGAGAGCTGGTCCGCTGGATGCGAAATTGGCGTCGGACCAATCATCCGGCATATCCGTGTGCCTGGTGCATAATGCGAACACGGAACTTGGGTCGGTCATCACGTCGGTGCTAAGTTCCAGCTCACCACCCTTGAAAGCGATGAGCGGTCTGGACATCAGCTCGAAGCCTGCGTAATCGTCCCGGTCTGCGCGCTCGTCAAATATGTATGTCGATTGGAGCTCTGCTACACCGTCCCATCCGACGATCGCCACCATCGCATCTGCGCCGATGCCGTGCACAGAATAGCCTGTCGACGAAAGGCCATCCACATCCATGAGGAAGAAGTATCCGTCCGCACCCTGGTCCGCACCGTTGAGTATCGTACCAGATGTTGACAGGTAGAAGTATGTCCTCTGAGAGTCGGCCTTCACGGCGTACTCAGCTATCGCGACGTCGGGGTTCTCTGAGCTAGGGACATCGTCGTACACGGATGCCTTTAGCCAATCCATGAAGTAACCGTCGATCTCTATCTCAGATGGTGGGAACGTGTATACCAGCGCGTAAGGTATGGATAGCATCACCAGGACCAGGAACGAGACTATAAGCAGCTTCTTCTTCGGAGAGCCCGATGGATGCCTGAGCTCCCTGGACCCCATCGACAGGCGGAAACCGTTCACCGCACCTGCGCCGTTCACGAAACCGTCGGTCAACCCGTCCGCCTTTCCGTTCGTGAGGCCTGTGTAACGTCCGTTTCTGTTGCCGTTCGTCAGGCCGTTGGTGAGACCGTTCGTGAGTCCGTTTGTGCGACCTTGACCGTTGGTCTTGCCGACTTGATGAGTGTGATCATGGCTCCCGCTGGAGCCGTTGGTGAATCCCCTTGCGACGAGACGCGTTGGGGAAATCGCGCGCCCACCTCTACCATCGCTCTTGCGCACCGTCAATCATCTCTCCTTGCGCAAGGGCGTTTCCGCCATCCATACGGTGCGAACAACCTCTGTTCCCCCCAAAAGGTACAAATGCAACCGTCGAACGACTTTATGCCCTATACTTAGCGCCGTGATGCTATTGTCAATCATTGGAACTAGATTATAATATGCTTTCGCCTCCGAGCGGCATCTGGGTGGGTTGATTGGCAGCGGTCCTACGGGTTCGGGCAAATCAGTCCATCGGAAAGGGTCATCCTGTCGATGCGGAAGGCTGGAACAAGAATCAATGAAACAGAAGCAGGTAAGAGGTTTTTCGTGGTCACGGATCGTCATTCCTCGATCAGTCCGAGATGGACCATTCATCGAAGGACAACACGTCGTTGTTGATGACCAGTTTCGTTTCGAGCCCGATTATGTCGCCTATGTCATACTCCGCGGAAAGGTTCGTCGCAGAGGACACGGTCAGACTGAACAGTCCGTGGCTCACGTGGATGTAACCGTTATGCGCACCAACACAGGGCACATAGAACGAAGTCCCTTGGTCTGTGTCCGTCCATTTATCGCTCATGTACATGAAATACAGAACCGTGTCATAGATCGTGATCGACGATGAAATGACATCTGTGTCAATCAGGTACATGTCCACGATCCTGTCGTTCACGGACATGGTATCGCCCAATTCCCATCCATCAGGCATTTCTAGGTACTGATTGTATGTCACGCTGCTGGTCGGGTTCTCAAGGTCGTCGAACAGTTTCGTGAAGCCGCCTGCACTCCTCATCCCGCCGGCCGCTATCAATACGACCGCGACCATCAAGGTGGCTGCCACAACTAGCACCACCATTATCGTGAGGATCTTCTTCTCCATTTATTGCACACTCCTCGTTCATTTCTCAGCTTCCGCGGAAGGGAGAGACTTGGTGCCGACATCATTGTCCAGCGCACGCTGGTCCATCCCTTCTGCTCGGCGTCTTATTAATCGAGTTATTGGTATATAATTATTTGGTCAGTTTTATAGATAATACTGGCTCCCCGACCACCGCGTGTTATGCGCGTATGCGCGCGCATACGAAGAGAACTTCATGAAAATAATAAAGGTCCAAGCGGCGCCCATCACGCCGCCGTTTGGCACATGGGCAACGCTTCCCCACCACACCATCCGAAAGAGCTGCTCCCAATCACGTGCTAAAACCCGAACCGATGCTATCGTATTTCAAGCATTGTGCATTTGGTTTAAAAGAGGGGCGTTCACATGGTACGAATATCGGCAAGGACCACGAACATTGTACGATAATCGTATCGAAATGAGGCATGGGATTGGAGAAGGGTTAAAAGGTTTCGATGAAAGGATTTTCTGGTGATCCGTTCAATCACAGGATGCCTCAGCCGATTGCTTCATGCCCATGAACAAGAGCAGGACGCCCACGATCAACGTGATCAAGAACCCGCCCGCGACCGCGCCTTTCGAATCCTGCAGGGCAGAGTTGATCGGGTCCCACATGACCATGACGATCAGCGCGAATATTGCGAACAGGAATATCGAGAGCATCATGCTGGGCATGATGCTTGGCAACTCCTTCCCGCCCGAGATCGCCTTCTTGATCAGCATGAACGCGAGTATCCCTACGAACAACAATACGACAGGTATTGCGATGAACAGTCCGAGGTTGTCCTCGATCGGTGGCATCCATCCCCAGTACCAGTCGATCATGAGAGCGACCTGAGCGCCTATGATACCCAGGATGATCAGTGCGATGCCGATCACACGGAAGTCCATGATGCTCGCCGGAAGGTCCGCCATGAGAGGCACATGATCCTTCGGCTTCGCCTTGGGCTTGGTCTTCGGCTTCGCCGCGGGCGTCGGTTTTGGCTTCGCCTTGACCGCAGCCTTCATCGGGACGGGTTCATCTTCAGAGATATCCTCCTTGAAGACCTGCTTCTCCTCGACCTCGATGACCTCTTCGATCTCCTCTTCTTCGAACTCCGCACCGCATTTTGGACAGCTAGTGACCGAGAGACCTACAGCCGCGCCGCAAACGGGGCATGCGACTTCCTCATCAACCTCATCGACAGCTTCGGAATGTGCCGCAGCTGCACTGACCGGTTCTTCCTCAGAGTCATCGAATTCGGCACCACAGTGCGGACACGATGGTACTTCGAGACCCACATTCTTCCCGCAAACGGGGCATGCTACCTCTTCCTCATTCTTCTTAGCCAATAAAGTCACCTCACGAGGGGTTCGATTGGGACAGGTTGGAACTATCGGTTTCTTCGTTTAAATAGGTTCCGTTAAAATGTACTGGCTCGCGACAAGCCAGATATCCGAATGATCCATCGCAGACATACTGGCGGCAATTCATGACAAACAGATATATGCAGGTAGTCATTTCCCAAAAAGAGGCTGACGGACTTTGCAGGATAACGGTGACATGCTCAACCGCCTCGTCGCATTCATCGAGACGGATAACGGCCAGAGGATCTCGGTCGTGACCTTCTCAGTGCTTGCTACTCTGATACTTCTGACGATGCCAGGGACCATGGCCGCGATAATATTCGGTATGCCGCTGATATTCTTCGTCCCTGGATTCGCGGTCACCCGCATATTCTTCTGGAAAGGCACATCGATCGAGGAGAAGTTCGCTCTCAGCCTGGGACTGAGCATAATAGTAGTGATCATCCTCGCACTGATCCTGGTGCTCACACCCATATCATTGTATTCGAGCAGCACGCAGGGGTCCTTGGTAGTATTCACGATCGGTGCGGTCGCAGTTGAGATGCTCAAGAACCGCAAGGGCGTGAAGAGCGAGAAGCCCGGGGTCCTTACGAGAGTTGAGAAGACCGAGCCGTTCAAGCTTGACAAGGTCGTCGCGGTGATGATCGCGACCGCACTGGTGGTTTCCGGCATATGCCTCGCGCTGATCATCACGGCGGAGTATCCTTCACGCACATACTTCGCGATGACCGAGGATGGCAGCGCGAACATCAACAGCACGAGGGAGCTAGGATCGACGATAACATTGACGATCGAGATGCACAATGGAGAGGATGGCACGATGGGTTTCTACCTCGAGACCTACGGCCATAACATAAGCGATGAGAAACACACCTGGTACAATTGGACCATGCCTGAAGGGGACACTCGGGAAGTGGATGTGTCATTCTTGCTCGATCAACCAGGGGTCGTCCGACTCGATTTCAGCCTCTATATCCAGCCGATAGGGAAGGACGCTTACCTCTACGGGAACCTTCATATCTGGCTCTTGGTGGAATGAAGTGTCATTCACGCAACAGAGTATCGATATCGATCGATGAGATATTTTCCTGTGAAAGGTCCCTTATCGATGAGATCGCTGTCTCACGGACGGCCATCTCTGCGGATACAAGCGCGCTGACGAGGCTGATGGATATGGCTCCGGCGAGTATCATCATGATCGGTCCGAGGCTGATGTCGAAATCCAGCGAATGACCGAAGACGACGAACACCCCCGAACGGACGAGTGCGATCGCACATGCGATCCCGGCGACGAGGCCGATCGCAGCACCCATCAGACCTCGCATGAACGCCTGGGAGAAGACCAGCTTCCTGGTCGCTGACGCTGACGCGCCGATCGCTTTTATGATGCCGAGCCTCCGACGTCCTTCGTGCACCTCCTTGCTGAACACGGAGACTATCGCCAATGTCGCGAGCAAACCGGATATCGCACCCAGCGCGAAGAGGGCGACTGCGACATTGCCCTGGGATATCTTTGCTGCCTGATAGATCGGTATGGAACCCGCGGACGACAGTGAGTTAGAGCCGCCGTACCGGATCACCAACCGCACGATGTCAGAATCGTCCACGAACCATGGCTGCACCTCGAGGGACATCGAGAAGTCACCGACCTGTACGACATGTGTTCCTGGCGAGAGCGAATCCAATATGAACGATACGCTCCTGCTCTGCGCGGAATCGAGAGGGATCGAGATGACACGTTCCAAGCTCCCGTCAACGAACACCTCCAGTTCGTAGACTCCGGTCAGGATACCGAGATTGTCCACCATCGCGCTCCCGTATGATTCCTCGGATTCCTTGATGCTCAGAGGAGATAAGGAGAACGCGCTCACGACGGGCAGGAATTCATCAGGGTACACGGAAGGATCCAGCACTTGGATCGTGCTCGGTCTCCGCACGACATCGTATGATCCGTAGTCCGTCCCAGTCATATCGACGACGAGCGTGAATTCACCGACAGCATCTGCGAGCAACTCCGAGACGCCCTCATCATCAGTCGCGTTGGTCGAAGGAGTAGGTGTTGGTATCGTGATGATGGCGTCTTGTACAGGTGCACCATCGTAGGTGTATACCTTGACGGAGAATGTCGAGCCATCCATAACGGAACCCGGGCTTTCCATCACGATGTAAGGTTCGACGACATCCACACTTGAGTTCAACGAGACCGGGAAGTCGCCTCCGATGGACATCTCGATCTCATGAGCCCCTATGGAAGAGAATGATAGTGCATGAGAGACGGCCTCGGTCGAATATGGGTCAATGGATACCGAGATCTGCCATGCTGAGACACCATCGACAGATAAGTCGATCGAGATCGATCCTTCCGAGCCGCCCCAGTTCCTCACGCTCGCGGATACCGTTATCGACTCGCCGATGACGACCTCGCTCTTGGAGATGTGCATGTCAAAGAGTGCGAACCTCGCGCTCTCCGGCGATAGTAGTCCCGAGAGCCATGCGGGCTCGTTCGTCGACAAGCGAATGATCGACGCCATGTCCTCCGGAGTGTCGGAGAGATATCTAGCGACACTGAGCGGCACCAGGAGCTCATCGTCCAGGGGAGAGCCGGATGAGAAGGAGTCCGATATCCTCACGAGGTCCATCTTCGAGTTGTAACTGCCGACGAGAACGATCGTCGCTGGAAGGTCGAAGCCCATCCTCGACAGGAGTCGATCACCTATGAGCGCATCAGGCACGGAGCCATCGCTCAGCCCTGAGAGCACCTGATCGTCTATCGCGGGACCCACCGACGATATCCTCTCGAAGTCGACGCCGCGGACCACGAACGTATCGCTGTCCCATTCCGAGAACGCGAACACCTCGGGGCTCACACCCGTGATGTTATCCAATGAATCGAGGATAGTCACCAGATCCATCTCGACTCTGCTCGAGAAGATCGTAGGCGCGTCCGAAGATGTCACCACGAATCCTTCGTTCGCGGCGAAGGCGGAGGGTGCTGAGCTGAGGCCTATCAGCACGGAGATGGTCGCAGTGAAGACCATCACCGAGAGGGCGATCACGACCACGACCCTCTGACGGATGAGCAACATCACGCCACCTCCCGTATGTCTTCGGCAGGCGAGGACATCAGCATCCTGATCGCAGGTATCAGGGAGCCGCAGACGCCTGCAAGGACCGTGACGACATAGGCGAGTAGCAGCAATGATTCCTGCACATCGATGACGAACACCGATGTGAACACGTGGGAACCCACGGTCGAGACCGCATACGAGAGGACGATGCCCAGGGCCAGACCGAGCGCCCCGCCCCAAGCACATATGATGGTCGATTCGCCGATGAGATAGAGGAGTATCCTCCTGCGCCCTGCTCCGAGCGTCTTGATGATCCCGATATCGTGCCTTCTGTCCGAGATCTCGGAACCCATGAAACTGTGCGCGAGCACGGCGATGACGAAGGCGGAAGGTGCGAGAACCCAATACGCATCGTTCTCGAGCTCCGTCACGCTATCGTCCAGGAAATCGATTATCGCTATGAACGGCTGGACGGATAGGCCATCCGAACGAAGCTCAGCCGCTTGATCATTCGAGATGTCCTTCACGATAGCGAAGCTGTACGACCCAGCGCCTTCATCCATGACCTCTCTGACGAACTCCTCGCTGGCCAGCATCCATTTTGGAGAGAAGATTGCTGATGAGAATCCGCCCGACACGGTCGCATCCGAAGTGCGAAGTGCCGTGACGGTTATGTTACCGTTGAACGATAGTTCGCCACCGATCTTGACGGAAGATCCCGATGCAGTTATGGATTCTGGAAGTATCCCCTCGGCATCCGTAACAGAGAAGATTGTCACCTCGGTATCTCCAGGCTGTACTGTCGCAGTGGTCAGCAGCCCCAGCGCAGATTGGCCTATGATTGCAGATATATCCTCGACGACGAACGAGCTCCAGCCGTCATCGACCGGATGCATCACAAGAGAGAATTCCGACTCGAAATTGTCCGCTAGCGTGTCCATGGATGAGCGTAGGCCTGCAGCTACCGAGAAGCTCGCAACTATGAACATCGTGCAAAGGGCGATAGCCCAGCTAGTTGACCTCGCCCTCTTATTGTACCTGAACAACGGGAGGAACCGCATCTGCGCTCTGCCGATGATTGCTCCCTCACGATAAAATAGCTTCCAGTGAGCATCGAGTTCAGACAGATTCTGCCACGAGCGAGACCAGCTCGGCCACGGGCATGTCTATCCCGGCCTTCTTCGCGCCGCCAGTCAGGTTGGTCACGCAGAACGGGCATGCGGACACGAGCATCTCAGCTCCAATGTCCCTGGCCTCCTGGACCCTGAGCGACGCGATGTACTCCGCACGGTCGTTGAACTGGATCTTGTACCCGCCGCCAGCTCCACAGCATTGTGAGTTCTCCCTGTTCCTGGGAAGCTCCAGATAATGCGAGTCCGGAAATGCGTTCAGTATGCGCCTCGGCTCCTCGTATATGCCGAAATGACGGCCGATATGGCACGGGTCGTGGTACGCGACCTTCTTTGGCAGCGGTTTCTTCAAGACCAATCGTTTCTCGAGTATGAGCCGGTCGATGAACTGCGTCATGTGGAATATCTCGAAGCTCTGTCTGCCCGCATACTTAGGATAGTTGTGGCTGAGAGTCATGAAGCATCCTGCGCAAGCAGTTAGGAGAGTCTTCGCACCTCGCTTCTCCACCTCGTTGATGTTGTGATGTACGAGCCCATCCTTCTCGTCGGTGACGATATCCGTCTGTCCGGTCCTGATCAACGGGGAACCGCAGCACCATTCATCGCCTCCGAGTATGCCATACTCCACGCCCGCTGCGTCCAGCACCTTCGTGGCATCCTGAGCGATTTTTTGCTGGCGGTAGCTCGCGGTGCATCCAGCGAAATACAATATCTCTGGGTTCTTGGATATCTTCGCGGTCTTCGGTATCCAGTCGGCCCGCGTCTCATGAGGCTCGTCGTACGGATTGTGCTTCGCTATGACCCTCGTCCTCAGCGCACTGTGCCTGTCGAGAGGACCGATGCCGTTCTTCACGAACCATTCCTTGACCTGCTCCCATCTATCGTTGAACTTTATCTCCACATGACACGCGACCTGGCAGTAACCACACGCTGTGCAGTTGTACACCCGCTCGACAAATTCTGGGGATATCCGTGCCCTGTTTCCGGAGAGACGAGCGAACAGGCCCGGGTGCGCGTACTGTTTCAGATGATACATCTTACCGCGCACGCGATAGGATTCGAAACCATGGTCGGGATCAAGCTGGATAGGGCACACGAAGTTGCAGTAGCCGCATTGGAGACATGCGTGCGCGTCCCGCTCCACATCCTCCGGAAGGTCTGGAAAACGCATGGCCATTTCCTCGAATCGCAAAAAGGTTTGACGCGAAGAAGAATCAGCCGACTGTGAGCTTCTTCTCGCCTTCCCAAAGGCCGTGTATGTTGCATAAAGAGACCGCGTGCAATGTGCCCGCCTTCTTCGTCTTCATCGACAATGTAGCTGTCGAATTGGTGTAGATGCTGCCGGTGTCGACACCCTGCGCGCCTTCACCATGCGCTCCGAATTCGACACGCCCCACATGGCACAGGAACTTCTCGCCCTCGGGCTGGAAGTACAGGTTTATCCATCTTATGTGATGGGCAGTCGTGTTCGGGTGAGGTATCTCCTTTCCAACAGACAGCTTCACATCGAACGGCTGGTCTGCCTGAACCTTGTCTGGACACTCGATGACGGGCACGTGCTTCTCCGTCTTCCAATCGGCTTTTCCGATATGCTCCGCAATAGGCATTTTTCAATCCTCCAATGACAGATACACGGCGAAGGGCATTGATAACAGTTTCACCGGATGCGGGTCGTTTGTCACGGGCGCTTGCGCATATCCCGACCAGACGGCCTTGCTGTTCACCTCTTCCTCGAGACCGGCAAGCTTAATCAATATCCTCAGGTCCTACAGTCACAGGGCACAGGTGGACCAATGGAACTCTCGATGCTCGTGTACGTCCTATTGATCATCGCACTGGCCAGGATGCTTGGCGAGGCGGTCTCACGCATAAACGAGCCTCCGATCGTCGGGGAGCTCCTCACGGGGATACTCCTCGGTCCGTTCGTGCTCGGCGCAGTCGTCCCCTGGTTGGACGGCATGTACGAATCCGCCTTCATATCGGACCTCGCGGACCTCGGCATCATGTTCTTCATGCTCTATGTCGGCATGGAGTTCTCCTCCCGCAGCATCCTTCACCACTTGCGTCAAGGTGTCGCTCTCGCGGCCATAGGAGTCGTCGTGCCCCTCTCCCTCGGCCTAGTTGCGGGATACGCGCTCGGGTTAAGCGGGACCACTTTGCTGTTCGCGTCGCTGGCGGTATCGGTGACCGCCCTTCCAGTCACCATCCGCGTCCTCAAGGACCTCGGGGTCCTCCAGACGAGGACGGGCAGCGTGATCGTAAGCGCGTCCCTCATCACGGACCTCGGCCTGCTGTTCGCCATGGCAGTGATACTCTCGGGGGACGATAACCGCGCGGGTTATGAGGAGGCCGTCATCGTAGGAACTGGGTTCTTGCTGTTCTTCGTTCTCGCGTTCCTGGTCGGGCGGTACATCGTGCCGAGGATGTATTCGGTCCTCGCAAAGATGCAGACTGGCGAAGCCGCCTTCGCCGTCGCCGTGACGATTGCCATATCCTTCGCGATCCTTGCGGAGCAGATGGGGCTCCCGCCGTTCATCGGCGCCTTCGTCGCTGGTATGCTTCTGAGGGAGGCAGGAAAGGGGCTGAGGACATGGGATAGAGTGGAGGGCATCCTGTCTGGGGTCACGCTCGGATTTCTGGCACCGATCTTCTTCGTCATGATAGGCTTCTCCGTGGACTTCGGAGACATCTGGGGTTCCGTTCTCGTCCTGGTCGTATTGGCAGCGGTCGCTCTGGCCGGGAAGGTACTTGGTTCGTATGTCCCCGCGCGCCTCTCAGGAATGGGGAGCAACGAATCGATGGCCATAGGCACGATGATGATGGGGAAAGGGGCGATGGAACTGGTATTCGCGAAGCTAGCATATGACAATGGGATCATCGAGAAGGAGCTCTTCTCGGTCCTCGTACTGATAGCTTTCGTGTCGACACTGCTCGCACCGATAGAACTGTGGAATAATCTCTTCGCAGTCTCGTCTGACCTCCCTCAATTCATCACAGGTGGGAGCCCGATGGTTTCTCATCTTGCCCGAAGGGATGAGGGGCATAA
>JAHIRF010000008.1 GCA_018818785.1 Thermoplasmatota archaeon
TATTCATGGTATAGTAGCGTACTTCCCACTGAAGGCCCTTGGTGGGAGACATAGGGAATCAGAACGAGATGCTGCGGTGCTTGATTGAAACCAGAAAAAGGATGTCTGGCTCGCACAGGGTTCGCGGCCCGGCGGCCGCACTCCTATGCATAGCCAGACCGATATTTTCGGTTTTAATTGAAGGTTTGATTGTAGCCAAATCTCCTTGCGTTGACTTTTTTGAATCGGGCAGCTTCGAACCCGCGGCCTTGACCATTCCAACTGCCAGATAGCCTTGGATTCCCAGCACAAAGGATATCCATCATGAGATCATTCCCCGGCTGGTGGATTGGGGGATGAAATGTCGAAGGTGTGGGGCAGAGAATGCCACGCACATGAGAGCATGCGGCAACTGTCAGATGCCACTATCATCTTTGGATTCTAGCCCTGGTCTGGTCGAGGGTGCATCACAATCCGGCGACCATGCTACCATCAATGACGCATCCGTTGAGCTCCGACATTTGCAGGCTGACATGATTCAGGATCCTTTGAAGACGCACAATTCCAAGCTCCTATGGCTTGCCATTATCATGCTAATCATAGGCGTATTTGATTTCCTCAGTTCTTTTTTGAGCGATGGCGACCTGTCCATCATGTCTATCCTTCTAATCCTGCCCGGTGTGCTGTTCCTCTTCACCTTCGTGTTCATCAGAAAGCAGGCTTCAAAGATGGCGCAGTACATTTGGCAGAGAGGTGATGTGCTTGCTCCGATGGCAGAGTCTCGAGGAATGAACATATCCGGACTTCTAGTAATTCCATTCGTAATGATTGTCTCGATCATGATGAGAACCCTCTTCCACAGTGACGACCAGATTCTGATCGCTCTAGCGGTTGGTCTGCTGATATCCATTGTTCTTTTTCTCAGTCTGATCCGGTCAAAATTGATGATACAGAGCGATAGCATCCTTGTGGGGATTCCGTCCGGCCTGATGATGCTTCGGCTTCCATTCAAGAAGATCCATTCAGTCAGATTGAGAGGGAGGCTGCTGAAGGTCATAATGACGGAGAGAATCAGTCCACTAACATCCAAGACATCGCGGTATCTGATACTTGGCGATCCCAGACCCGTGGCCACCGCCATCCAGGCAATCGGTATGACTCGGGGGATGGACATCAATGTCGAGAATGCGGAGATCGACGCTGAACTTCTAAAGTCGTGTATGAAAGTGATTCAGCACAAGAATGACGACATGCGTCATGTATTTGATGATGGGCACGTGATCGCCACGAGGTTGCTTGTACCGAAGAGGTCCACTTATCCGGAATTCATCTCTATCCTCCTCCTTATTGCAGGAATATCTGCCCTGGTGACCGGATTTGTGCTCAGTTTTATAGATAGGATGGTTGCAGAGGATATTGGGCGACACCTGATTTACATAGAATGCTGCGCCATACTCGAATTCCTTTTCGGCGCCATAATCATCGCTGGAGCTTTGATGGCTCGCAGGCGCAAGAAATTCGGATTAGTGAAAGTCAGCGCCATCATCGCGATAATAAGCTTTGGCGGTTTCGTTTCGACGATACTCGGAATCATATCACTAGTCCTACTGATTAAATCGGCGGACGAGTTTGAAGAGTGATCCAAATGATTATTCAGTGTGGCGGGCTTCGTTGCGTTTGAACTATGACCACTTGCATCAAGTCTTGCATCCGGCGAAGTGTCGTATATGGAGATTCTGCGTTCATGGCAATCGATGTGAGCACCATCGTAAGAGAAGAGAATCCTTCATTCGTCAATGAGAAAAGGTTTCTATGTTGAATGGTCCCCACGCCACTTCCCATCCATTTTTCAGCAGCGGGAGATAAGCGTTCTTCCTGAACAAATAACTCTGGACCATCTATCTCGACCGATAATGTCTCCCAGTCGGTCGATTCGTGTTTGACCGTCTTTGACCTCTTTGTTGTTTTGGCGGTGGCCTTGCAGCAGCGCCAACAGCATCTCTTGCCATGTTAGAATGAAATGAATGAGACATCACTTCGATATTCATTTTTATGAGGCTTTCGATTTCTCTCAAGGCATTCCGTTCATAGCTTGCGCACAATGAATATGCAGTGCCTTTAGCTCCTGCTCTTGCGGTACGGCCAATTCGATGGACATAGTTATCAATCTGGTCAACAGGTAGATCATAATTAATTACATGGGATATGTCATCAATGTCAATGCCTCTTGCCGCAATGTCTGTCGCAACCATCACTCTTGCATGTCCAGATTTGAAATTATCTAATGCTCTTGTTCTTTGACCCTGGGATTTGTTGCCATGTATGGCTTCGGCCCGAATGCCCTGAGTAGTCAGCGACTTGGCGACGTTATTGGCTCTTCTTTTAGTTCTTGTAAATATCAGCACACATTTCAGATCTCTGTGTTTCAGCAATTCCAACAAAATCGCGATCTTGTTTCTTTCGTCTACAAAGAGAACCTTTTGCTGAACTAGTTTCACAGTGGTTGCCTGAGGAGCAACCTCAACGCGCACAGGATGATAGAGCAATGTTTTTGCTAGTTCACTTATCCTTGGAGGCATCGTTGCTGAAAGGAATATTGACTGTCTGTGTGTCGGCAATTTCGCAATGATTCTCTTGACATCAACCAAGAAACCCATGTCAAGCATTCTATCAACTTCGTCGAGAACAAGGAATTCTAAATGGTTCAGATTCACGTGGCGCTGATTCATCAAGTCCAATAATCTGCCAGGTGTAGCGACAAGGACATCAACTCCCGTGGAAATTGCTCTGACCTGAGCGACTTGACTTACACCGCCGAAGATTACGGTGTGCCTGAATCTCATAAATGAGCCATAGGTTGCAAAGCTTTCATCTATCTGCGCGGCTAATTCTCTAGTCGGCGCAAGAACTAGAGTTCTAGGAGATCTAGGGATAATACGCCCAGGTGATTGGGACATTATCTGCAATAGGGGCAGAACAAATGCAGCAGTCTTTCCTGTACCCGTTTGTGCGATCCCAATCAAATCCTTACCTTGAAGAATATGAGGGATTGCCTGTTCCTGTATCGGCGTTGGCGCAGTATAACCCTGTTTAGCAATTGCATCCAGCAGAGGCTCTATGAGCTTAAGATTCTTGAACGTCATTTGTTCCGCTCTCGAATCGTCATCCCCGCAGCAGGAGATAAGGGTTCTTGCCTGACAATGTGGACTGTGTAGGCTCCCATGCTTGTTGCGATTTGGACAACAAGGTTGCCTCGACCATTACTTTCGGCAGCGGAGTGATCAAGAACAACACCTGGATAGATGGAGACTATGATTGGTCTTCCCACATATTCGAGTTCAGTGCATCCGCCTCTTTGAACGAATCCGTCGAAGCGGTCGCAACCGCATTGAACCATCTCCGGATAGAGGCGACACTGGCCATCCCCAGATAGTGCTTCTCGGCGCTATGGTAACGATCATGACGGTTGTTGTTAGCGTGAGACGATTCTCATCTAAAGGTCCATAGTGGCGGAAAGGCGACTATCTACTATGTCATCACAGCACAAATAGTAACGCGAAAAATCCGAGAATCAAAGCGACGAAGAAAAGGATGCTTTTCCAGCTGACGCCTAGCGCCACTCTAGCGTTTGCAACCTGCGCACCTGTTTCTTTGTTTCTTGCCCTGTATGGAATCGGTGGAGGGCCACTAACTATCGTCATCAAAGTATGAAACTAGAAACGCACGATTTAATCTCTTCCTAGGAAATCCTTGCAGACAGCAGAGAGAAAGGAGGGTGAATGAGTTTTATGTTGTCTTCCAAAGATGCCATTCTGGAAGGACTATGT
Source organism: Thermoplasmatota archaeon (assembly GCA_018818785.1). Lineage (GTDB taxonomy): Archaea > Thermoplasmatota > Thermoplasmata > UBA10834 > UBA10834 > UBA9653. The sequence continues at coordinate 3,807 of JAHIRF010000008.1, forward strand.
ACATTTTTGAGCCGAGACAGTCGAAAATGTGGGTAGAAATCCCATTCGGTTCATCTCTACGCATAGCCAGTATAATCATTTTCTTCTTCAATCTGGGGGGATTGAAATTCGGAGCCTTTTCCGACATCTAAAAGACTCTCATGAATTCGAGCCATACGGAGGTGCTCTGCAGTCGAGCTTCTTTGATTCGCCCGATCCATCCTTGTTATCAGCGCCGAATCCGACATAGAATCAGAAATACGGCGATGGTAGTCATGGCTACCAATGGGAGTGCTAATGATGACATCTCGGGTATCACTAGTGTCTGCGTCGTCGCATACTTCAGGCCGCCCCCGTCATCGTGACTGCTGCTTTGTCCTCGCATGTAGCATATATGAACATCCCCTGAAGCGTCCACGACAATGGACGAGTGAACCAGGAAGGGAAAATAGTCTGCTTCAAAGTGTTCCACGACCGACTTGACCCATTCATCATCAGTCTCCACTGCATACATGAGTGTCGAACTGGACGTCGTATGGGTGGAATAGCTTACGTGGGTCCTATACTCCGTGTCAATCGTGATTGAAGGGAACCAGTCGATGCTTTCTGCGAAGTCTACGGTGGAATTCTCCCAACACATACCACTGCGCTCTGCACATTTGATGGCTGCCTGGTCAATGTCCTTTCCCACGTACACTACGCGTGGATTATCATTTGGATCGACGGCGATGGCTCCATATCTTCCGAAGTCCACTACTGAGGGATTCCAAGCGCCGTCAGCATTTGTTGCGTAGAGGACCGAATAGTCTCCATCGTATATCGTATATGCAATGTGAACCTGGTCATCGGAATCGAGGGCAATCGAAGCGTGCATGGTGTGGTTCAAGTCGTCGATGATTTCAGATGTCCAAGTCCCGTCCGCATTGCTCGCATATGCCAAGGCATCCAGAAGTCCAATTCGGACTGCGTAGCATATGTGAGCTACTCCCTGGGAATCTACACACATCGTGCCAATCCCTTCGCCATCAGAGATGTCTGTCATGGTCCAGTCTCCCGCACTATTGTTTGCATATCTTATTAGGCTCTCGCCCCAGGTAACATTAGAGTGTCCAATGTGGATGATGTCCTCAGTGTCGATTGCGATTGAGGTCGGCAGGATTGTGAAGGCATTACCACCGCCATCGACAAAAGACACATCCCAAGTGTCGGATTGCAGTGCGGCATGCTTCACTGAATACCAAATGGACGATGACTCGCCACATATCCGATAGCAGATGTTCGGCGCGCCCAAGGAATCCAAAGCGATTGAAGTCGTGCTATAGAGTGTACACGGAGAGTCGTTCGCCTCCACTAATGTGACATCCCATTCTTCAAGAGCGCTCGCAGGTTGCACCGTGACGACTATAGTCACAGCTGTAAGTGCCAAAGATGCAATCAGCGCAAGACATACACGCCTCAGGGTCATCGTGCCATTCCCACCTTCTCCCAGAAGTCCGTGTATCTATATCAACACTTCAGCGGAGCGGCTTTGACAGCGATGTGCATTCAACAGGGCAATTCATGCATGGTTCTAATGCGGCGCCTTCATCTGTTCACAGCAACAGCACAGAGATGGCTAACATCCATTCTCTCAGCGATAGGAGTCGAAAGAGGTTTGCATCCATTCAATTCCCCGCTGATTGAAATCAGAAAAAGAGTATATATCGCGTACAATGGTCCAGATTGCCGCCGACCCCATTTGTCTCGGGATATCGATTGAATCAGATCCGTCTCAGATTGATTTCATATCTTGAGGTTCGGCTCAGTTCGTCCATCGGTACATGCGTCCGCTCAGTCCTTGGGCCAAGGATCGTTACGGCTGATATTGCATATATGATGATCATGAACAGCACCATGATGCATGGCTGGACTAATGGATTCTCCCACCAGGGTTGATTGAGTTCATCTGCAGTCATCCTAGCAGACGCATTCTCCACACCAAATACGAGAAAGAGCATCAGAGATGACAGCAGTGCTAGCATGACAGACGTCATCATCTGTTTGTTTGAGACATTCACTCCAAATCCCCAAGAGCATAGACAAAGGTTGCGCTATATTAAGGTGATTAAAAATCCATCTGAGTCGAACCCGGATCAAAGGTCCCTGGCAACCGGATCACAGCTCTCACAACACAAAAGGTATATCACCATCCACAGGCCTGCAATCTATGGCCGGTATTTGGAGCATCGTGAATGACTACGACATATAACGATTCGATGATAGGGAAAATCGTGATGATAACCGGAGCCACCGGCGGCATAGGCAGGGAGACTGCGAAAGGGTTGGCTTACATGGGAGCAACGGTGGTTCTGGTTAGTCGGTCGACGGAGAAATTGATCAGAGTCGCGAGCGAATTGAAGTCTGAAACGAGAAATGATCACATCGACTATCTACCCTGCGACCTGACATCCATGGAGAATGTCCGCAAGCTTGCATCCGATTTCAAAGAGCGATACGACAGGCTCGATGTGCTCATCAATAATGCAGGAGAGATAATCAACGAGAGAAGAACCTCGGTCGATGGCTACGAATACACACTGGCACTGGATCATCTGTCGCATTTCCTTCTGACTGCCCTTCTTCAAGACATCATCAAGAGGAGTGCCCCCTCGAAGATAATCAATGTGAGTTCAATGGCGCATATTCTCGGGCACATAAATTTCGATGATATCATGATTGAGAAGGGATACACCCCCGGAAAGGCGTATGGACAAGCTAAGCTGGCGAACATATTATTCACATATGAACTCGCGAGGAGGCTCTCGAAAACTGGAGTCACCGTCAACTGTCTCCATCCGGGAATGGTAAGGACCAATTTCGGAAAAGACACGACAGGCGCCTGGAAGTTATTCCTCTTGCTGAGCAAGCCATTCATGATCAGCGCCAGGAAGGGCGCTCAGACATCGATATACCTGGCATCCTCCCCAGATGTCGTTTCTGTAACTGGGAAGTACTTCGCCAAGAAGAAAGAGAAAAAATCCTCGAAAGAATCCTATGATGAGAACGTGGCGAAGAGGTTTTGGGAAATCAGTGAGAAGTTGACAGGCATGGGCCAAACCCATCAAGAATAATCGCATACTGAGAAAGAATTGAAGAAAGGAACACGGGATACTGCGAGATGTATCCAGACAATATGATGACAGGAACAATGAAAACCATTACAGATATAATATCGAATGGCATATCGAGGGATTGCTGGCATCAGGGGATTGGATTTCATCCAGCGGAAGGGAGACCATGAACTCATCACGATTCGCAAACGGCCCTTTCAATGGCAAGATGAAGAGACTCGTGACCAGCCTCGTGTTGCCGATAGACCCGAAGAGGAGCGGGAACTGCAGGAATTGTGGAGCGTGTTGTGAGTTCCTTGTCAAATGCCCATTCCTTAGATATTCTGATGACGACCCACCGAAAGCAAGGTGCAAAGCATATGCGATAAGACCCCTTCAGTGTCGCAAATATCCAAGAACCAAGGATGAGCAGATACACGAACCATGTGGGTATTGCTTCGATCGATCAGAGGAATAGCGCATCATCAAATCGATAATATGGAGGACTATTCATCCGCCGTCCGATCGATAGTTCTTAGATACTCAGCTACCAACTCGAGGCCACCAGCCGTCAACAACCGGATCAGGCTTGCCTTCTTCTTGATCCCTCGGTTCGATGTGAACATTTTCCCCAAGATGCGGATATTATCAACAATGTTCAGTTCACGATTCCCGCCGAAATCGAAATAGTTCAAGTCCACATCCATATTGATAGTGTTCAGATCAGATTTTCCTGGAATGACCTGGATATGCTCCACCCCGTCTCGCGTGACTTTCATGATCCAGCTGGTAACGGCCAGTCCATTATTCATCACTGTGAGCTGCACCGTCTGATTGCCAAGGAGCCGCAGGAACGTGCCCATATCGATGAGGTTGTGTACCCCCACGTCCCTCGTGTAACGCTCCACACCAGGGTCCGCGGACGCCTCTATCACCGCCAGCACATGTTTCCCGAGGTTCTTGTTCTGAAGCTGCGAGCCCATCTCAACCGAGAAACTCAGCTCCTGTAGTCTTTCAGCGATGAATTTGGCGAGCGATCTCTTGGACTCATGCCTTATCATATGCATCCGTTCCTTCTCAAGGAACGTGTCTACTGTCCAGAATTTGGCCATACAGATGGAGGCTAGCTCTTCAATCCGTTCGCTGGAGATGTGCTTCAACTTGAATATCGAGTGCATCTCATCATAACGATTCCAGTCTGTCTCAAAGATCAGCCCTTGGGCATTCAAATCATCATAGAATCGAGTGCCTGGAAAAGGCGTTGCGATGCCGTAGGCCGTGCTCGTAAGCCCTAACATCTTGGCATAGGCGGGGAACCCTAGTATCTGGTCTTCGGTTTGATCGGGGAGGCCGATGACGAACGTCCCGCCTGCATTCCCGCCCCATCTTTTTATGTTGTTGACTGCTTGGATATGCACGTCTGTGCTCAGGCCTTTGGATGTTGATTCGAGGTCATCCATGTGAGGGCTCTCTATGCCCATCTCGAAGCCCTCTATCCCCACTGCGATCATTTTCCGAATGATGTCAGGGTGCTTCGCCACCGAGTCGGCTCGCACCTTGACGCCGAAGCGTATGTCGAGCTCATGCTGAGCCAAGAGATCGCATAACCGATTCACCAGCGCTGGTCTCCCAAGGAAATGAGGGTCGGTGATATCTACGCTAAGGGGCTTGTGGTTGTGGAAGGCGTCCATTTCCAAGATCTCCGCCAACACATTCTCGGGAGAGCGGAAGCGCTGATGACCATTGCTCATGGTTGGTTCGCAACAGAAAGTGCATTCACCATAACACCCTCTGGATGTCGTCAGGGCGTCGTAGTCCCGGCCTCGCGACGTCCTTGTACCATAGGTATATCTCCTAAGGTGCCTGGCGGGAAAAGGTAGACTATCTAGGTCCTTGATGAACTCTCTATCAGGGTTATGGATAATTTGCTCCTTCGCTTTGTACGAGACTCCCCGCACGTCTTCTGGTCCACCTTTTTCGACCAGCTCCCGCATGGTGATTTCACCTTCGCCTCGGACTATCAGGTCCACCTGGGGCTGCAATAAGAGTTCGTCTGCGATGGCCGAGGGATGATACCCACCCAATATGGTCAAGGCACCGTGACCCTTGGCTAACCGCGCGATTTCCAGACCTTCGCTGTGATCCGTTGCTGACATCGTTATCCCCACAAGATCAGGGTCCAGAGCCATCAAAGACTCCTTGAACGTCTCTTCGAAAGGCCCAGGCTCCATCTCGAGGTCCAAGATGGTCACAGTGTCCGTGACATCCTCCACCGTGGCAGCGATGTATTCAAGCGCGGTCGGAACCAAATCGAATGCATAGGAAAGGCCGTGCCTACCGGAAGGCTTGACCAGAAGAACTCTTTTGAATGACATGACTGAGCTTCACCTATCAGCGCTCGATAAGAGCAATTAGTATTAATAGCAAACGAAAATCACAGAATCTGGGTCGCGCTCCGATGACTCCAAAACCCAGGCACTGCCACATCATAGCGCATTCCATCATTATTCCATCCCGCGGTCTTCCATAAGCTCAAAGGTGCCAAATCGGGGGAAATAATGATGTACATATTAAACAAATGGATATACCTGGCTTTGACGGTTACTCAAGCAGCCGATTCGCACTCGTACGCAAATCATAGGCTGAGATTCTCACTAGTGGTTCTAGGGGCAATGGTTATTTGTTCTGCAAGCGCATGCTCTCGTGGAGCCCTCTCGAACACAGCCATATGATCCTTGGCTCATGTCTGCATAAACACTGGCACTGGAGAGATGACTCCAAATCAATTCCGAAAATGATACATCGACCAGGGAAGTCGACTACGTCAGTGAACGACTTTGCGAATTGCAGATATCCAGAAGGTGTTGAGATGCAGTACAGAGATTTTGGAAAGCTCGACTGGAAGACTTCAGCGCTGGGTTTCGGATGCATGCGTCTTCCCACCACCGATGACAATCCCTTTGGAGGGAACATCGAGGAAGGGATGGCGACCAGGATGATACGCTTGGCCATCGATAAGGGTGTCAACTACATAGATACCGCATATCCATATCACGAAGGCAAGAGCGAGGTCCTGCTTGGCAAGGTGCTCAAGGACGGATACAGGGAGAAAGTAAGGCTCGCAACGAAATCCCCCGTATGGTTGATCAAGGAAGCTGATGATTTTGATAAATATCTCAATGAACAGCTTGAGAGGCTTCAGACAGACCACATCGATTTCTACCTACTCCATGGCCTGGGAAAGGAGAGATGGGAAGATACCGTGATCAAGCTCGGACTGCTCGATAGAGCGGAGTCCGCAATCAAAGATGGTAGGATCAGGCATCTCGGATTCTCCTTCCACGATGATATCGAGGCATTCAGGACAATAATGGATGGATATGACAAATGGACATTCTGTCAGATACAGTACAATTACATGGACACAGAGAACCAGGCAGGGACTGAAGGGTTGCGGTACGCCGCATCGAAGGGGCTCGCAGTCATCATAATGGAACCGCTCCTGGGCGGGAAGCTGGCAAGGCCACCCAGGCAGATAGCTGATGTTCTGAGTGAATCGGGATCAGCTCGAACCCCTGCCGACTTGGCGCTCCAATGGATATGGGACCAGCCGGAGGTTTCTCTCCTCTTGAGTGGCATGAGTACCATCGATCAAGTCAATGAGAACCTTCGGTCAGCGGAAGCATCAGGGACCAATCTGCTTGGCGAAGACGAACTGGATCTGATTGGAAGGATACAGGAGGCGTTCCGACAGAAGATGCTTGTCCAGTGCACCAAGTGCGGATATTGCATGCCCTGCCCGAACGGAGTCAAGATACCGTCCAATTTCGAGTTGTATAATGAGGGGTACATGTACGAAGCCGTTGAATCGTCGAGATTCTCCTATAAGAGATTCCTCGAGGAAGGGGGGCGAGCGAGTGCATGCACACAATGCGGGGAATGCATGGAAAAATGTCCGCAGAAGATACCAATCAAAGATATGATGCCAAAGGTGCATTCGGTACTAGGTGAAGGCAAGCCTTACGAGGAATGATGAGTGAACCGACCTGGGTCAATCAGGAGACGCTTCTTCGTCTGGCCCTCAGATCCTTCACGATTATTGCCGGGTGGCAGGTCTTGTTCAGCTCCGGGCATCCCCTACATCCATCCAGGGTCTTTGGACCGCGTTCACCCTTGCCCAATATACGATAGCCGATGCTCTTGTAGAAATCAGGGATCCTCGCCTTAGCCCAGAGTTCGATCATGCCCCGGTCCCGTGCCTCGCCCTCGACCATGTCGACGAGAGACCCACCTATTCCTTGGAGCCTTACGCTATCATCGACGGCGACCCATTCGAGGAAGAGATTGCCGTCCTCGTGCTCAAGAGCTGCGCTGCCCATGAGTCTACTATCAAGGAAGTATCCGAAGGCGGCAACGATGTTGTCTGTTGGTTTGTCAGCTACATCCAGGCCGGCTCGGAGCGCCAGCTCCTTCACGGCATCATAATCGTCTATCCGCCTGAATTCGGACCTCTCTGACGCTGCAGCTACCATTACTCCAGCGCATGGATGAACTTGGCTTATACCTTGCTATTCAGGCATCGTGGCTACTTCTCTTTCCAAGACATTAGTCTGCTGGCCAGTACGAAGAACACCATTCCCATGAGTACTATGATCGCCAGGTTCACAAGGGCGCTCGTCTCGTTGCCGAATATCATCGTGTCCCTAAGCCCATCGTTCAGGTAGGTCAACGGCATGGCCTTGGAGATCATCTGCATATATTCAGGCATCGAGTCCAGGTCCCAGAACGATCCAGATAGGAACATCATTGGGAATCCGATCGCATTCGATATGGCTGAACCGGATTCGGGGTCCTTGACAATCGTTCCGAGGAGCATTCCGAGGCTCGTGAAGAGGAATGCCCCTCCAATCACAAGGATCAACGATAGGGGCGTGAGGACAGCATTGAGATCGAATACAAGCATAGCGACGGCGAAAGTCACCAGGAGAGAGGCTATCAAGAGGACGGAATTGAAGAGGAATTTCGATACGAGCCAATCGGATTTCTTGAGCCCTGTCGTCGCCAGGAGTTTGAAATAGCCACGACTCCGGTATTCGGCGCACATGGATGTCATGAAATACATCGCCGTGATCATGACAGTGAGGCCTACAAAACCCGGCAAGAAGAAATCATATGGGGTGAGCTCGTCCGAACCAGGATTCTGAGTCGCAAACCCTATGATGCTCTCCGAACCGGAGAGATCGTAATTCATCTGAGCTATGACTGCCTGGAACACCCCAGCAGCAATCTGGGATGATGATTTTGAATGGTCTAGGTAGAGAATCACGTCAATATGCGTGTCAATCAATATGCTGGCAGTGAAATTGGATGGGATGAATGCCGCTATAGACAGACTATTCTCACTTATGTATTCCTGGATATCTGAGGATCGATCAATCAAATGAATCTCGAAATATCCTGTTGAATTGAGTGCGTCCATTAGGGCCACAGAATATGGACCGTCATCCATGTTCTGCACATGCAACGATATCCCGCCGCCGTCTCCCCCGCTGAATACGGCTCCGAAGAGCATTATCAAGAGCAGAGGAAAGATGAATGTGAAGAAGGCACCGACCTTTGTACGTATGTACTGTCGACCGAAGCTCAGGGCGTCAGAGAGAATCCTGTTCATTTCTGGAGCACCCCCTCATCCATCTTGGCCCCCACCAGATTCAGGAAGACATCCTCCAATGTGTCTCGGCGGGTGTATATCTCCTCGATGTCGATCGGAATGGATGACAACTTGGCGAACATCGCCCTCAATTCGGAAGGATTGGAGACAGACACGGTCACATCACCGTTCTTCTCGGTCGAAGAAATCCCTCTGCAGGAGAGTTCGCGCATGCCCGCGGATCCAACGCCTCTCAGCACGATGGAGGTCTTCGAACCATACCTGGATACCAATTCCCCAGGAGATCCAGAGACCAGGATCTTACCATTGAACATGATTGCTACATCATCAGCCAGCTTCTCCACTTCGTCCAGATAATGCGTCGTAAGCACTATCGTCGCACCGCGTTTCTTCGCCTTTTCGATGAGTTCCCAAAGGTCCCGCCTAGCTTTGGGGTCCAGACCAGTCGTGGGCTCATCTAGAAATAGCAGCTCCGGGTCGTTCACCATGGACAGCGCGATGCCCAGCTTTCTCTTCTCCCCTCCAGAGAGTTTCTTGGACATCACCTTCTTTCTATCGGATAGGCCAACCTCGTCGAGCAATCGATCAATGTCTATCCTGGTCTTGGGAATATCGAAGAGGTCGCTCCAATACTTGACAGCCTCAAATGGAGTGAGCAGGTCAAATGGTTCGAAGTTCTGCGGAAGGACCCCGACCTTCTTCCGGATGTGTCCATAATTCCGGAGTGCGTCTGAGCCAAGGACTGTGACTTCACCAGAGGTCGGGACACGGAGACCTTCGAGAATCTCGACGGTCGTGGTCTTCCCTGCACCGTTCGGTCCAAGAATCGAGTATATTCTCCCTCGTTCAATTGAGAATGAAATATCATCCACCGCTGTGATATTCGGTGGATATCGCTTGCAGAGGCCTCGGACATCAATCACGGAGTCTGACATGTGAACCTGCCTACCTCGCGTTATGGACCATAATGCATCCCATTCCCCTATTAAGTTGCTGAATTCAAATCTGTATCCCATCCGTGAAATCCAGGAGGAGCATCAGTACGAATCATCCAATGGAATATGAAGGAAGATGTTTGATGGATTTCAGATTGCGAGAGAACTCGATTCCTGAGCAAATCACGAGTGATTCAGTTCTTATCAAGGACTCGGATCAAGTGCCAGCCGAACTGAGTCTTGACTGGACCTACTACCTGGCCCTTCACTCCCTCAAAAGCTGCGACTTCGAACTCTCGAACCATCATGTTCTTCCCGAACCAGCCGAGGTCACCGCCACTCTTGCCCGAAGGGCATTCTGAATGCTTCTTCGCAAGCTCGCTGAAGTTCTCTCCGCCCTTGACCTTGTTCATCAGTTCCTTGGCCTCATTCTCGGTCTTCACCAGTATGTGCGCTGCATGAACCTTGTTGACCATGCTCCCGCATCCAGTCGTTGACATAATAAAGTTTTCGAAACAAGATGCAGCAGGCGATAACTGAGGTGCCCCATCACGCCGATCGCGTCTCGTACTCAGAAATCAGTGTATCGCCTTGGCAGATGATCTCTGAATCATATGCGGGAACCCTGTGCTCAGATAATAGCTTCCTGGCGATGCTGCGCGCATCATCGACCATTGAATCGGACATGGTAGCCTCCCATTTATCCATGGCAGTGTTCTTGAAGGTCAGTTCATTCTTGAAATGTTTGGCAGTATGCGGATGCGTTATGAACGTGTTCCCATGACCGACCTGACGCACGACGTCCAATGCGATCGAACTCTCATCAATCACATGATCCCTCATGAATCCTCGGACCTGTTCCCACAATTTGGAGTCAATCACCGCTTGGTCGAAGGATGCGCCTTTGACTGCATCTAGCCCGCCAATACCCGAGACGAGGTCGGTGTTGCCAAGAGTGCTCAAGGCCAATCCCATGATCTCGGTGAGAGTATGCGGCATGCCAGGATCTGCAGTATCGTTGGCGCCCCAATCCCCAACCATGCTCGGCAACTCATATCTGCGAGCCATCTGGCCCAGCCCCGCCGCGATGATGCTCTGTTCGGCCGACATGTAATCAATCGATCCAGATCGCATGTTTATGGGTGCTGACGATGAACAATAGACATGCGGCGCCCCAGGGGCCGCACACTGAGTCATGACAAGGCTTGCGAGGTTCTCGGTGTTCGCATTGCAGATAGTACCAGCTAACGTCACCGGAGCGGATCCCCCAGACAATGACATGGACATCGACATGACGGGGATACCTGACCGAGACAGCTCCAGCATACCTTCAACAATTCCAGCCTCGTACGATAGAGGAGCGATCGAACAACATATCACAGAGAACAGAGGTCTCTTCCTCAACGCATCCTCGCCTCCTGCGAGCAGCGATGCGAGAGACACCTGCATGCGTGCATCCTCTGCGCTCAGGATCGATACACTAGTCACATGCTTCGTGGTGTTCTGGAGAGCAGTCCACAATTCGTGCAGGCCATGCGACACCGCGGAAACCTCGGTGGCTGTGAGGGTGGTCCATACGTAATCAGCGCCTTGGAGCGCGTCGGCCAGCCGTATTATGTCAGCGATGTCCTTGCGGGTCGATGGCCTCTTCTCGCCGGTATCCATGTCCCTGATGTATACGCCTAGACCCGTCGTGGCGGCGAATGGAGGACCATCCACGGGGATCTCCAAATCGTGTTTCGGATCCCTCGCGCACATTCGGAATCGCTTCGGCGCCGTTCCCAGCGCATCCTTCACCATGCATTCCGGCAATCTCGCGACCATCTTCGAGTGGTCTATTTGAGCACCATGCTCTTCGAGGAGTCCGAGCACGTAATTGCTGGGGACATGCACCCCAATCTCCGCCAAACATCTCAGGCTCTGTTCGTGTATTAGCTCCATCTCATCCCTGTTGAGGAAAATAAAACGTCCTACGGCCATTCTTGCTCAACTCCCAGACCGCTGACCTCTCCAGAAGATCCCAGCGGGCCCGTCCGAAATCATGAAGCAGATAGTTAATCTCTGGTACGAAGCCTTAAGTCGATTTTGGTACCGCATGATCTCCGTGCTTCCGCATCAACACCTTCAGGACATCCCTCTTGCCGGCGACCGCACCGAAGGTGACCCTCCTTATCGCGCCAACTTCCATCACTATCTCGAAGGACCTGAACAAGGACTGGACTTCGCCCTCCTGGAAGTAGTGGGTCATTATGCCGTCCCCACGAAGGTACGAGAAATCCTCGATCTCCTTACCTTCCCCGCATCTTATATCCCCACGTCCAAAGACCTCGATGAAAATGAATCCATCCGTCTTGAGGGCCGCCGATAGTTGCTTCGCCGCTGTGACCCTTTCAGCCCCGACCATGTGCGAAAGGGTATGCACGCAGGAAATAACATCGAACTTTTCTTCACCAAATGGAAGTTTCAATATGTTGCATTCGACCAGATTGGCGATTCTATCCGGATCACGTTGAGACCTCAGGGCCATGAGAGCCTCTCGAGAGAAATCGCAGGCCACGACATCGCATTTCTTTAGGAGGACCTCGGTCGTCTTCCCATCGCCGCAGCCGGCATCCATGGCGAGCATCCCTTTCCGCAGATGTGGCTCAAGGAATAATATGTCGCCAGTACCCCCATAATGGAGCCCGCGCTTGGAATACAACTTCTGCCAGGCATCCTTCGCCTTGGATAAGCCACCAACCATCTGTACGCCTCGCACTTACTAAACCATATGGATTCAAATAGTACAAAAAGACTAACTCGACACCTGGAAGAAGACAAGGAAGACTGAAAGCATGGAATTTAGAGAGCTCATAAGCAGCCAAGAATTGTTGAGAGCTATAACAGAATTGGAATGGGAAGAGCCGACCCCCGTCCAGGAACAGACCATACCCGTAGCCAATCAAGGCCACGACCTGATGGCCCAGGCCCAGACGGGCACTGGGAAGACAGGAGCGTTTGCTATCCCGATCGTATCCAAGATCACGCCCAAGAAAGGAATTCAGACTCTTGTGCTCGTGCCGACAAGGGAGTTGGCCGTGCAGGTGGCCGAGGATTTCTTCGAACTGGCGAAGTACATGGACCTCCGACCCTTAGCAATCTACGGTGGACAGTCGATGAACGTCCAGATCAGCAGATTGAGGAAGGGAGTCGAGATTGTGGTAGGCACGCCTGGTCGATTGATGGACCTCATGAGGAGAGGAGAACTCTCGTTCAACGACGTTTCGGTCGTTGTGCTCGATGAGGCTGACAGGATGTTAGACATGGGATTCATCGATGATATAGAATGGATACTCCAGAGGGTTCCGAAGAAACGACAGACGATGCTCTTCTCCGCGACCCTTCCGGAGGCGATAAGGGAACTCGCCCTGAGATACATGAAGGACCCCACCACGGTGAATATCAGTCAGGATGCCCTGACTGTTGATCAGACCGAACAGGTCTACATCAACGTGGGCAGGAAGAACAAGCTCTGGGCCCTGTGCAGGATACTCGATACTGAGAAGCCAGCGCTCACATTGATATTCTGTTCCACGAAGAGGATGGTGGACACACTGGTGAGGAAGCTCAAGGCCTATGGATACTCCGTGGAGGGCATCCATGGAGACATGGGCCAGTCAGCAAGAGAGAAGGTCATGGCGAAGTACCGGAGTGGCAAATTGAAGATTCTCGTCGCCACCGATGTCGCGGCTAGAGGCATAGATGTCGAAGGCATATCGCATGTGTTCAACTACGACATCCCGGGCAACCCCGAAGACTACGTCCACAGGATCGGCAGAACTGCGAGAGCCGGACGTGATGGGAAGGCAATCACATTCGTCTCCAATGAGGAGCGGCATCTGGTCAAAGCCATAGAGAGCTTCGGAAGGACGACGATACAAGAGGAGGACGTGCCCGATTCCGGGGGCAGGGACACCGTGAAACGCCAGCTCGACTTCGAAGAGTACGCAGACAATTTCGGAATGGTGGCCTTCGCGATCAACCTGGGCAGAAATGACGGCATAGACATGGTCAACCTGCTGAGGTTCATAGAGAGGAAGGCAAGAGTCCAGGAACATCTCATAGGAGACGTCACGATAGGTGATGGGGACAGCAGGGTCCATCTGCACAAGAGCGTTGCATTCGGAGCGATGAAGGACCTTGAGAGATGCACCGTGGCGGATAAGCACGTCCGGGTCAGTCTGATAAGAGACCGGCTCAGGCGTTGACCTCTCGATTGATGTCGTCAGCCCGGATGTGTCCCACCACTTTGACATTCACCTTTGTGATGCCGTCGACGGTCAGTACCTGATCCTTGATCGCTTTCGCGAGTTCGACACCCATGGGGCAGAACGGGCTTGTTGGCATGAAAGTGAGCTCAACGGAATTCTCGTCCACTACCAAGCCAGAGATCAGTCCCATGTCGTATACGCTGACGCCCGTATGAGGATCCAAAACACCTCTGAGCGCCTCGACGATAAACTCTTTCTTATCCATGTCCGGGTTCAAATTGTGGATTGAGTATTATAAACTGTCGAGGAATGCGGTCGGGCCCGAATCACTTGTACATCAGCACAGAGAGCCCGCCGGCGGTGATATGATTCAGTTCTCCGCGCTCGGATGATATCGTCTTGACGACATCATAGAACTCCCGTCCAAGAGAAATCTTCCTACCATCGCTCATAGGCACCTCGATGCCGCTATCCGTCGTGGCAATCGCATCGCCACTCAATGAGGATAGGTATGCGACAATCTCCTTGGCATCTCTCTTGAAGGTCGGCCCGAGTTTTGCATGGATGGGCTTCATCCCCGTGACGGTCTCATTCAGCTTGACATCAACCAGCAGCTGCAGCTCCTTCGCCTTCACCGTTGCGCGGATGTCCTCCTCGGAGCCGCTGATCAGAGACCCGACCTCAGGACCGACGATCTCGACCCTGGACAGCTCGGAATTCAGTGACATGCCGTTGGCAGCCTTCCATGCGCGGATCGAAGAAACGATATCCTTCACTGATCCGCCCATGATCTCATGCGCCTCGTCCTTCTCAGGCTTCTCGGGCCAAGCGGACACGTGTATGCTCAGGTCTTCCTCGAATTCCTTGAAATTGATCTGATAGGCGTCCTCCGCCATGTGAGGCAAAATGACGGACATCATCTTGAGCAGCCCATGGCCGACGGTATATAGCGCATATCTGGCACCCTCGTCATCGTCGGAGTAGACCCTGTGCTTCACGAGTTCAATATAATGGTCTGCGAACTCATGCCAGAGGAAATCTTCCAGGAGCGCAGTGGAACGATCAAACTGGTATTGATCGTTGTGCGTCTCAACCTTTCCGACCAGTTCCCCGAATCGGCTCAGTATCCACCTGTCGATGGGATGCGCCTTCTCGGGCTTGGTCGGGCGACCCTTGCAGGCAGCACCGACCAATCGCATGATATTCCAGGTCTTGACAGAGAGTCGGTTCCCGCGGACAAGTTCCTGCTCCTTGAAGGAATGATCCATCCCCAAACTGCAGGTGGAAGCATAATATCTCATCGCGTCCCCACCGTATTTGGCCAGCAAGGGCATCGGGTCGATGATGTTCCCTGAGGACGTGTGCATGGGTCTCCCGTCCGGGGCCATTATGAAACCATGGATCATGACCTCGTTCCACGGTTTCTTGTTCAAGAGGTGCATCTCGCGGAGTATCGTGTAGTAAGCCCATGTGCGAATGATATCATGGCTCTGAGCGCGAAGAGTCATCGGATACAGTTTCTCGAACATCTTCGCATCCCTCTCCCAGAAGGTGTTGTACAAGGGCGAGATGCTGGAATCCATCCACGTGTCGAAGACGTCCTTCGAGCCGACAAGCCCTCCGCCACATTTCGGACACTTGTCAACACATGGCCTGTCGACAGTCGGGTCCACATAGCAATGGTCCTCCTCTGGAAGGACCACCTCGCCGCACTTATCGCATTCCCATAGAGGGATGGCAGTTGCGAAGTACCTCTGACGAGATACCACCCAATCCCAGGCAAGCGAATTGATCCAATCTTTGATCCTGATCTTCATGAAATCAGGTTTCCAGACGACCTCGTCGACCATCTTCAGCACTTGATCTTTGTATTGAACGGTCTTGATGAACCATTGGGGGACCTTCAGGAATTCGATAGGCGTGCCGCATCTCCAGCACATGCCCACATTCTGATCGAGTGGCTCTTGCTTCGACAATAGCGCTTGCGACCGGAGTTCCTCGATGATTGCCACCCTGGCATCTGCAACGGGCATTCCTTCGTATTTTCCAGCGAGGGATGTCATCCGGCCATCCTCGTCGATCCCCTTCTCTAGAAGAAGGTTGTACTTCATGATCCATTCCAGGTCGTCCTTATCGCCGATGGAACAGATCATGACAGTCCCGGTCCCGAACTCTGGGTCGACCTTCGGGTCAGCAATGACCTTCACGTGCCGGTCGTAGACTGGAGTGACCAGCTCTTTTCCCAAGAGATGGGCTTTGGATTTGTCATCCGGATGCACAGCGACCAGAAGGCAAGTGCAGAGCAGCTCGGGCCGAGTCGTCGCGATCATTACCTCTCGACCGGACTCTGCCTCATGGAATTTGACGAAATTCAACTTCGTGGATCGATGCTCGTAATCGACCTCTGCGTCAGCGAGGGCGGTCCCGCATCGAGTACACCAGTTCACTGGAAAATGACCTTTGTAAACGAGTCCTTTCTTGAACATGCGTATGAACGATATTTGTGTGAGGCGGCGATAGTACTCGGCATCTGTCTGGTAGTAGAGCGACGGGTCCATGCTCTCTCCCATGATCTCGAATTGGTTGATCATCTCAGCAATGTACTTCTCTGCGAACTCGCTGCACATCTTGACGAATTCCTGTCGGGGAACATCCGATGCTTTGATCCCTTTGACCTTCTCCACTCGTACCTCGACGGGTGTACCATTTACATCGAAACAGAGCGGGAAGAATACATTGTAACCCTTCAGGCGCTTATATCTCGCGGCGAAGTCGATGACCGTATATCCGTAAGCATGCCCCAAATGAATCGCGCCGGAGGCATATCGAGGAGGATTGTCTATGCTGAATACTTCCTTTTTGGAGGCGGGATCGAATCTGTATATCTCCCATTCCTTCCACTTCGACTGCCACTTGGGCTCGCACTCTCGCCAATCGTACTGGGCCATGACTTTCGGGACAAAAGAGTAAGCATAGATAAAGCTTGTCAACGAGAGGTCTGGCTATAGGTCGTATCCCCTAACGTCTCGACCTCTTCTTCCGGAATACGTTGGCGAGGATTATGTCTTCCACCTCAGGAGTCATGGGACCGGTCCATCGGTCCAACTTGAAAAGGCCTTCCTGAAGGCACCGAACAAGAGTGGCCATCTGATGAGCGCAGAAATATCCCTTCTCCCTGAACTCAAGGCACTCGCAGGAGGTGCCGATGTCATCCGTCGTCTGATTCACGAAACGAATGTTGTAGACCTCGTAACCGTCAGACCGACGCAGAGTGAAGGTGGCATTCGCGATCGTATGATCGCTCTCGGGGTCGAGCTCTATGACCTTCCGGCTTCCGGCCCATTTGATCGCCTTGGCCATGTTCTCCACGAAATAGATTTCTTCCTGCACGGTACAGAAATCCTCAAGTACCCTGGGCTTGAGATTCTTCAATATGAACTGGACCAACTCGTCCTTCTTCAGATTCGACCAACCGGATAGTTTCTGAGCATCGCATAGGTTCCTCAGACTTGTGACGGTCAACCTAGAGAGTCTCAATTTAAGAGGCGGTTCGACTGGCATTGTCCCATCCTTCCAGAGACATGATTAGAAACCGGGCATAATAAGATAGCGATTCTCGACCGCGCGATATCATGAGTACTCCCGAAAACACAACGCGAGGATTCAGATAATCTACAGAGGCGATGGCAGGGCATCATTGGTGGTCGGAAAGCGATTGTGTTAAATCATTTGCGTGCAGATATCACATACAGGCAGGTTCGTAGATGGAGAAGAAGGAGATTGAACGAGGAGATTACCAGACATGCGAAGAGGGTTCTGTCCTCAACTCGAAACAGCTTCTCGACATTGCTAACAGGATTATCCCGATATTCTTGAATTCGCCAGATGATGAGATGTACAACGAGGTGCTCAAGATACTGCTCAAAGATACTGATAGCAGGCATGGAATCTTCGCATACATCGATGAGAATGGTTCGATGGTTGCACCTTCGATGACCAGAGACATTTGGGACCAATGCCAGATCCCGGGTAAAACCTACACATTTCCGCGTGAGATCTGGGGGGGCATTTGGGGACGTGCGTTGAGTCAGAGAAGGGCTCTTTATTCAAACGGCACGCATCATGTTCCCGAAGGGCACATTGCAATCGTCAGATCCATCTGCGTCCCGATAATCCACCAGAATGAGCTCATCGGCATGTTTGCCGTGGCGAACAGGACTTCGAGTTACTATGAAAACGACGTGAAGCACATGAAGGCGATTGCTGATCTCGTAGCGCCCGTGCTTCATGCGAGATTGCAGAGAGATCGCATTGAAATCGAGAGACGGAAAGCAGATGAAGCCGTCAAGCTCGCGAACAAGAAGCTCGGACTCATGAGTGCCATCACCAGGCATGATGGCCTGAATCAACTGAGCCTCATACTGGGCTACGCACAGATAGCCAGAGAGATGTCGAAGGATGGCAAGATTACATCATACCTGGATAAGATAGTCCTCTCAGGGCAGTCGATGAGCGCTCAACTGGAATTCACTCGGATCTATCAATCTATAGGTTCCACTAGCCCAGAGTGGCAGGATGTTCGACGGGTATTCGACAAGGCGATGTCCGAGCTGGATATGAACGGAATAAAAGTAGTCAACAGATTGAGTGACGTCCAGGTCTACGCAGATATGATGCTCGGGAGGATCTTCTACAACCTCATTGAGAATTCATTGAGGCATGGGACCAGAATCACGACCATTAATGTTCATGACGCACAGACTGAGAATGGATTGATAATAAGCATCGAGGATGATGGGGTCGGAATCCCAGACCAAGAGAAGGAGATCATATTCGAAAAAGGATATGGAAAGAATACTGGATACGGATTGTACGTGACCAGAGAGATTCTGGATCTGACGGGCATATTCATAAGAGAAAAGGGGGAGTATGGCAAGGGAGCGAGGTTCGAGATACTCGTCCCGACGAATGGATACAGGACTCCTTCGTGACGTTGATCGATTCAGAGGCAGTCCATGGACGGCTTTCTCTTTCTCTGAAGGACCAATATGTAATCCTTCTCAATCCGACTATCGTTCCAGCGTGGAATATCAAGGTGTCGATTGATCACATCATAGACATAGGTACCTTTGAGTATGTACCCGCATTGTGAAGCGATCCTCGCCAGGATGAGATAGGTCGGTACTCTGACCTTTCTGAAGGTGTTCTCTCCGACCACCATGCAATATATTCCGTTCCGACCAAGGACACGATTGATCTCACAGAGATTCCGCCTCATATCATCGAAATACTTGTAAACGATATACGCACTTTTCTTATCATTCTCGACCAGTTCAGTCAATACTCGTTTCAATTCAGGGACGCTCGTCTTTGGTTCCCAAGGCCTGTACTCCCGGACATAGGCCCTCGAAGTCCCCACGACCTGACCGTCCAACCTCGCCATGTCATCGAGCAAATCGAGCCAGAACATCTCCAGCTTGTGCACACTCACATAGTGAACAGCACTGGCATATGGAGGAGATGTGACTGCTAGATCGACGGATGAATCGTCCATTTCGATGTCTCTAGCATCGCGCCCGATTATGTTGATGGTCGGCGGGTTCCTGAACTCCTTCTCCACATCATGAGAGATCTTCCAGAGCTCCTCCGCATCCAGCAGTTTATTGCCAACGGTGTTCTCGAACTTGGACATCACATCGAATGAGGTTTTGCCTTGCTCATCCAGTTTTTTCCTGAAGCTCGTGACCTCAGGGATCAACGAATCGGCGTCAGAGTTCGACATCTTCCGTATGATTGATGAGAAGCATATCTTGAAGAAGTCCTGCGTGGGTCCACTTCGTATGCGCCACACATATTTCTTTATCGTCGCCAGATTTCCAAGGACCTCAGGACGGAACCAGTGGTCCCTATTGGGTATTTCAGGGATCAGCGAGCTGTTATCATAATCATCCGAGCGAATGTGGTCCAATAGGTTCTCCGCGACACGGGAGAGATGCGTTGGATCGATGGGTGTGGTCTTGACCTTGGCGATCATCCTGGCCAATGGATGGATGTCGATGCCGTAGCTCTCCCGTCCTAATATGTACGACTCAAGGAGCGTGGTCCCCGAGCCCATGAACGGGTCGAGAACAACATCCTCTGCCTTTGAAAAGGATTCGATGCAGAATCTTGGGATCTGAGGTATGAATTTAGCAGGATATTTGTGGATGCCATGAGTTGCATAGCTAACCTGCTTGCCGATGTATTTCCGGAACTCGCCTGATAGGTCCACGGGCCTTGGAAATCCGTGGAAATCAGACGGGTCACTGGAAGATTGTGAGGACATGCTGTTTCTTAATCTCCCCTTCAGAGTCCTTCGAGAGCTTCTAGACCAGCTCCCGACACGATCCTCGCAACAGCTACAGCAACGTTCTCCTTCTTAATCCTAACCTGGTTGGCGCTGTCCCTATCACGAATCGTCACCGTCCCGTTCGCCTTGGTCTCGTAATCGACCGTGACGCAGCAAGGAGCCCCGATCTCATCCATTCTAGCATATCTGCGCCCAATCGAGCCAGAATCATCATAATAGGCGGTCATGCCAGCGAAGGTGATCGAATCCTGCACTTCCACTGCAATCGAATCGAGCCCATCTCGGGCCATGAGCGGGAACACGCCAGCTTTCACGGGAGCCATGCGACCATTGAACCTCAACACGATATAATCATCCTTCTTCGTGTACGAATGCTCCAGGAGAGAATATAGCATCCTGTCCACACCATAGGACGGCTCGATCACATGAGGCACCAGCTTCCGTCCAGAGACTTTCTCCTTTCGCATGATGATTTCGAAGCAGTCCGAGGAGATCTTGTATGTCTGTCCATCTATGTCCAACGAGACTTCGGCCTTTCCCTTGACCGACTCCGCGGGAAGCTTCGACAGTGCATCTGCGATCTTCTTCGTCTCGCCCTTGAACAATTTGCCCATAACATCGAAACGGGCTCTGACGACTTCCTCTTCCACTTCCTTCGCTTCATCGAATAGCTCGAACGCCATAAGCTCGGATCCAGAGTGATTGATGTGAGCCTGAAGGTCGTAGCATCCACGATCAGCTATCCCGACCATTTCTATCCAGCCAAAGGAGAGTTCGGCTTCCATGTCCCAGCAATCGGATGCGTAATGCGCCATCTCGTCCTTCTCATGTTGCCTGAAGCGCAACCTCGAGGGATCCAATCCGATATCACACGCATACTTGTATGTGAGATAGATGAAATAGGCGAGGGTCTCGTTGACAATAACATTCTGATCTACCGCTTCCGCAAGAGTCATCACTCTCGGCGGCCCGGAGTTGGGGACCAACGGCAGCTTCGTATCCTTCACCGCAGAGAATCGCGGCCACGATTTATTCTCGGGATGGACGAACAATTCGGCCTCCATCTGATGGAACTCCCTTAGACGGAGAAGACCTTGCCTCGGTGATATCTCATTCCTGAATGCCTTTCCGATCTGGACCGCACCTACGGGGAGCTTCTCGCGAGCGTGTCTGTAGACCTGGGAGAAATTGACGAACATGCCCTGGGCGGTTTCCGGTCGAAGGTATCCTGGCTTGGAGACCCCTGCACCGACAGATGTCTTGAACATCAGGTTGAATTTCCTCGGAGCTGTGAGGTCACCCTTGCAGCTAGGACACTTCACATCATTGTCATTCAACAGCTCGCCCAGTTCATCCTCTTTGAGGGTCGCAGGGTTATCATGAAGACCTTCTGCAAGATGATCCGCACGGTAGCTCTCATGACACTTGAGACATTCCACATACATATCGGCGAACGCATCCAGGTGTCCCGACGCCTTGAACACTGGCTCCGGTGCGATGATAGGACAAGATATCTCCAGAAATCCCTCACCCAGAACATACAACCTGCGCCAGTGGTTCTCCATGTTGTTCTTAAGAGCAGCGCCTAGCGGGCCATAATCATACATCCCCGCCAACCCACCATAAATGTCGTAGGCGGGCCATAGGAATCCTCTGCGTTTGCAGAGAGAGAGAATCTCCTGCGAGTCCATATCTGCATCACTTTGTGAGTGTGGATACAACATCGACATCATAAATCATTGCTACGAGGTTGTCCTTCGAATCCCTCACTGGGAGCTGTCCGAAATCGCTTTTTCTCATCACTCGAGCCGCATCTCCAACGAGAGTCTTCCTGAATACGGTGATCGGGTTCTTAATCATGATATCCTTGACGGTCAATTTCGGAAGGTCCACTTTGGAGACTTCATACCAGAGCTTCATGACGTTTCGCAAACCTTCCCAAGTCCAGTTCTCGTCGCCGTCGCTTATCCCGAGGTCACTCATCGCGACCGACCGGTCTACGATCGTCTGATTGAAGATATCTCTGTCCGTCACGATGCCCACGAGCTTGGCGTCGTCATCAAGCACAGGCAGAGCGTAGACCTTCGCGGTCTTGAACGTGGCGAGTGCGACCGTTAGCGGAGCACCGTGATATATGGGGATGCAGGGGGATCGGACGATATCCTCCACGGACAGCTCTGGATTCATCTTCTCGACCACGATCAGAAGGTCCGTAGGTGTTATGATCCCTACGAGCTTGCATTTCTCCACAACCGGCAGGTGACCTAGATCCATCTCGACCAATATTCGAGCAGCGTCCTTGACGCTGGCGTTCGGGCTGATCGAAGGATAGTCCCTTCTCATGACGAGTGCGAGCTGCTCCTCCTCTGGTTTGAAGAAGATATCCTGACGAGTCACAAAACCCGCAAGGGTCCCGTCATCTGTCTTCACGACGGGCATGCCAGTGATGTTGTGACTGACCAGTTGCTTCAGCACCTCGGAGCGAGTTCCTGGCAATTCGGCGACTATCGGATTCTCAGTCATTATCTCTTTTACTTTCATCAGGTCGTCACCTCTTCTTGCTCCTAACAACCAGAACGGGGCACGGAGCATAGCGAGTAACTCGCTCGGCCACGCTTCCCATGAAAAGCTTGGCTATTGCGGAGCGCCCCAGCGTGCCAAGAACGACGAGATCGAAATCGGAAGACGTCTCGATGATCTTTCGCGTAGGTGAACCTTCTAGAACCATGGGTGTGACCTTCACGCCCATTGACTCTCCGTCCTCACGAACCTCCTCCACAGCTCTCTTGCCCTCTTTCTCGAGCAGTGAGAAGACGCTTACAATGGACGAATCCATCGGGTAGCTGACAAATGATGTCTGGTCGATGACATACAGAGCAGTGACCTCTGCATCCAGCCGCTTGGCAAGCCAGAGGCCGTATGTGACAGCCTCTCGAGTGTATTCGGATCCGTCTGTGGCTATGAGTATCCTCTTGATATCATCCAACTTACGGCCTCCGTAACCTTCCTCCCAGAGAGATAGCAGATATGGTCGCAGATCCCGCAGCAGTGGCCACCTCTGTCAAAGGCTCATCGCCCGTGACATCGATGACCGCGAGGTCATCATCATAACTGATTTCTGTAGTGATGCTCTCCGCATTTAATACTTTGCGCCCGGAATACGTCGCCAGACGTATCGCAAGTTCAGGAGATATGCCACCTCTTCGCCTGCTCAACCGATAGGCAGCCTGCAACTCAAACAGCATGTCCGGAGGAGCGATCATGGCATTGTCTGTCCCCAATGCGACCTCCACCCCGTGACGTAGTAAGATGGGGATGCGGGGATCCATATCAAAGAATTCATTGGACCTCGGACAGACCACTATGGGAACCCTTGCCTCAGAACATCTCACGAGATCAGATTCGAGAGCAGAGGTCATATGGATGAGGAATCTTGGTTTCAGGTCCAGCACTCTGTCGATGTCATCACGTACGGTCTCGCTGGAGTGTAACGCGAATATCTTACCGGATGCCCTTGCGAGTCTGGAAGCACGCTCAAGGAGGTCGTATGGGATATCCCTTATCGAACTCATTCCAAATCCATCGCATCGTGACAGCATCTCCCTCAGTTCAACATCCCCGGCATCGATGTTCAATGGGCGGCTCAGTATGATCGGGTTGAGCAACGAACCAGTCATGGCCTCTAGGATCATGCCTACCCCCTCGACCCCTTCTTCCCGGAAATCCGCGAAAACAGATGATCCGGTGGAAAGCATCAATCTGGCGGATTCGCGCATTGCACGGACCTTGATGTCACGGTCAGCTTCTCTCAATCTGCGGTGTTTATAACCATCAGGAGGGCCGACGATTTCCTCCACTGTCCCTTTCGGGGAAGGGTATGCGAAAGCATCACCCAAGTGGGTATGTGCATTGACGAAACATGGAACGATCAACGACTTCGTCGATTCCAGCGGAGCTCTGCCCATACGAACATCGACTACCTCATCCCCAGCCAGGACGAGACATCCTTCCTCGAGACCCTCATTCGTGAGAATCCACCTTCCGATGAAATCTGCCGTCATATTCCATATGAGCGAAGGGTCATTCCAGACAAATACTTTGTCGAGAAGAACTAACCACTTCCGCCTTCTCATTGATGACGACTTGCCAGAATTAGATTTCAGAGATGAATAAAAATCTAACCGTATAAGATTCGCTCAAGAAAGTTTATATGGCGGCAGATAATGCCGAAAAATACCAACGGAGGTTAGTCAGATGCCAGCTAAAATCACAAAGGACGAATGCGTTGCATGTGGCGCTTGCGTAGATATTTGCCCAGAGGGAGCGATCACTTGTGAAGATGTCGCAGTCGTGGACGAGAAGAAGTGCCTTGACTGTGGCGCTTGCGTGGACGAATGCCCGAACAACGCAATCAAGATGGAGGACTAGGCGGGTCCTTAAAACCTCTTTCTTGAATACTTTCTATTCACAAGGGTTCTACTCTCATATCCGACACGCTCACGTATCATCTTCTCACGACGAATAAGCCATGTGTCAATCTTGATATAATATGGAAATCCTTCGAGACATGGTGCGTTATTGGACGATTGGGTCTTGTTCGCGATAGCCATAGTTCTTGTCGCATTCGTGCCATCCCTGCTGTACTTGGTATGGGTCAGGAACACTGAGAAGTACTCACGCGAACCGTGGGGCGCAGTCGTCAAAGTGTTCTTCTATGGATCCTTGATCTCCGTGATAATCGCGATCGCATTGGAGATAGTCCTTGCATCATTCTTCAACAGGAACCTTGAAAGACTATACGAGTTCGTTGGAGAGAATCCGAGCATCCCCCTGCTCATCCTCGCATGTGTCATCGCACCTTTCGTCGAGGAAGCAGCGAAGGCTGTCGGCGTGTTCAGAGCCAGATCCCGCAGGATGTTGACCGAACTCGAGAACGGGATCGTGTACGGAGCGGCTGCAGGGTTGGGGTTCGCAGCGACAGAGAACCTCCTTTACGAGTTCAGTGCCTACGCATCCGATGGAGCGGGGGCATGGATTGCTACAGCTATCGTAAGAAGCTTATCCTCGGCGCTTCTCCATGCCACTGCATCCGCGCTATTCGGCTTCGGAATAGCGAAGAGCGGAATCCTGAGGAAGTCCTGGCTACCATATTACCTTGGAGCGGTGGGACTGCACAGCGCCTTCAACTTCTCAGCCTCGTTCGGAGCGCTGTATGAGAGTTCGCTCGGAGACCTCGCATATTTGATTGGCCTGTCCGTGGCGTTCATCATTGCCATCATGGGGTTCAGCATGCTCAGAGGTAAGATACGATCCCTGAACATGAGACATCGCAGAAGACGAATGAAGTAGTCAATGCGCAAAATCATAGTCACTCGCGGGCAAGAAGGACTATTAGTCGAGAAGCCGTTTCCTCAACCGTTGAGGATCAGGGCGTTCATCTCAGTCGATATCGAACCGACGCAGGACCTGGTAGGGCTTCTGGGTGAGCTTCGTCGTTCGAGAGCGGACTTAAAGATCGTGAGGCCGGAGTTACTCCATCTCACGTTGAAATTCCTGGGAGACACTGAGGAGGATCTCGTCGGCGAGATATGTTCGCGAATGGGCAGGGTATCCGAAGAGACCACGCCATTCTCCATCAGATTGACGGGTTTGGGAGCTTTTCCATCAGTGTCGAACATAAGGGTGGTCTGGATAGGCGTGCACGACGGCCAACTGCTCACGGTCATCGCTGAGCATTTGGACATCGCTCTCGGGGGAATCGGATTCGAACGAGACCGAAAGGGGTTCAAGCCGCACCTCACGATTGCCAGAACGAGGAGTTCTGGAGACATTGGCCGACTTCAGAACATGATCAGGGAGAAGGCTGCCACCCAATATGGCAGCTACAGAATAGACCGCATACGCCTGAAGAAGAGCGTCCTCGGTCCTGACGGACCGACCTATCACACGATTGGAGAATTCGCCTTGGGTGTACACGGATGATGCAGATATGTCCAATCATTCCTTGCGCATTAGCGCTTCGTGGACAACGTCCACCAGGTCTTTCACTTGGACCTTGGCCCTGGACTTCTGACATTCCCGTAGACCCTGCACGCACCACGGGCATGAAGTCACGATCAGCTTAGCACCTACAGATTTTGCCATATCGATCCGATCGGAACCGATTGCTTCGGAGAGCGATGGGAATCCGCTCTTGACGCCTCCGCCGGAACCACAGCAAGAACTGTTCCTGCGAGACCGATCCATCTCGACGATCGGTGCATCCAGGACTTGTGACAGCACATGACGGGGTTCTTCGTAGATGCCCTGTATTCTTCCAAGGTCGCATGGATCGTGATAGGTCACCTTGCATTCCAAGCGCACGGGGGAGAGCGATTCATGCGACAGCTTGCCATCTAGGAATTGAGAGATGTGACTGACCTGGATCCCGTATTCTTCTATCAAGTCAGGATAATGATTCAGAGCAGATGAGCATCCAGGACACGACGTGACCACGATCTTTGCCCCAGCATCATGGAAATCTCGGAAGCAGGCCTCCGCCTTGTCCCGCGCGACGGAGAACGCACCCAGTTTCCTGACTGTTGATCCGCAGCATTTCTCCTTGGAGCCTATATACGCAGGTTCCATCCCGAGGACCCTCAGTATCTCAACCATCTTCTGCGCAGTCTCAGGGAAGAGAAGGGATGTTGAGCAACCTGCGAAGAACAGGACCTCGCCTTTAGGCTTCAGCCCCAGACCCTTCGACCACTTGGACTTCTGCGCCCGTGGGACCTTCCACGGATTATCGTAATTCCTGAGGCTTGCAAGGACCTCCTTGTGCTCGGATATGTCAACCTTTTTCGAGTCTGTCGCAGTGCATCTGAGATTCGCCATCCCTTTTTTAGTATCAATCCTCGAAGGGCATACCTCGGTGCATGCGCCGCACGAAGTGCATAGGAATAGACCGTCCTCAAGAGAGTCTTCAAGCTTCCCCGTCGAGCCTAGGAGATAGACTCCCTGACCACCCATATGACCCGAACTCCCGAAGCTCGGGCCCATCACATTGTATACGGGACAGTGCAGAAGGCACATGCCGCATCCTATGCAATACTGTGGCTCCTTATCGACAGCAGACAGCCGCCCATCATCGACCAGCACCACGACGACGTCCTTAGGTCCGTGCATCCCGCGATACAGCTTCTTCTCGATATCGGCAGTGTAACTGGGGCCAGTGATGACGTTGATGTACGAACTGACTATCTTCCCGGTCGACAGATAAGTCTGCAATCTGACCGAGTTCATAGCATCCTCAAGAGTGGGTACTATCTTTTCAGGCGTGGTGACGATGATATGCTTGTCAGGGAGCATCGCGCACCTTGTCGCATTGCCCTCGTTATGGACGATCACCACAGCTCCCTCGGCTGCGGTGATGGCATTAGCACCTGTTATCCCCACCATAGCCTTCGATAGATACTCCGCGATCTCGTCGCGCATGACTGATGTGAGCGCCATAGGATCGTCGGATATCTCCCGACCGAAATGCTCTGAGAAGAGTTGCGCGATCTCAGACCGAGTCATGTGACAGGCAGGTCCAGTGGGATGGGCAGCCATGCAACCGGCCAATTGGACGATTCTGTCTCCAAGATCTGTCTCGATCACTTCGACCCCCGATTTCGCAAGGTGTTCGGCGAGGTGAAGCTCCTTCGTGACATTCGACTTCGATTTGACAACCAGTTCATAACCATGCAGCTCGTGTTGGATGGCGCTCAGAGCAGCCTCGGCAGTCTTGACCATTAGAACCCTGAATCCGTTCTCCCTGAGAGCGGAAATCGCTTCGATGAGCATCTCCTGATTGCCCACGGAACCCTCTTTCATGACGCGTAATCGGTCCTTGCGGGCCTCGAGGTCCGGTATCTTCGCCTTGTTCTTGCACTGCCGCTCCTCGATGGTCCTGAAAGAATGCCTCATACCATCAAGAGACGACTTGTCACGAACAGCCTGATCGACCCGCTCCTTGAGCCCCATAGATCACACGACTCACGCAATTCAATTGTATCGACCGAGCTCAAACCTGGAGATGTTTAAGCTGATCCCATTCGACTGTGTGAGGCACTCCCGCCTTCTTCAAAAATCTGCTGAGCTTCTCGGTTATCCTGATGATCTCAGTGGTCTTCGAATCCGACCGGATATAGAACTCCTTCTTGGTGGAGGTGTTGGGAAACACCATCCTGATCCTCCCTCTTCGGTTGAACCCCTCGGGTTTCCGATTCTTCTCGATGTCCATCATATTGATTCGGAGGAACATCTGGACGATCTCATCGTCGTCGGGGACCTGATCTGTCTCCTCAAGAAAGGTCTTGAGAAGATCCTCGAAACAGTCTTTCAGGGATTTCCACCTGAACTTCTCTTTGAACACGATGTGGCCGGACTCAGCCTTCATACAAACCGTTCTTATTGGCTACCGCATATATAACCGTAGTGTAGCGTCCAGGGAGCAGGTTCCGGACACAAGAGATTTATCAATAGGAATCCATGGAGCCTCGATGGCGAACGCTCTGACTATTGCTGGCTCCGATTCAGTCGGAGGGGCAGGCCTGCAGGCCGATCTTAAGGCGTTCGAGGCCCTGGGAATCCACGGATGTACCGTCGTGACCTGCGTGACCTCCCAGAACACCAAGAGTGTATCCTCCATATTCCCCATACCTCAGCAGGAGGTGGCCCGCCAGATCAAATCGGTCCTTGAGGATGTGAAGCTGGATGCTGTGAAGACAGGGATGCTTTTCAGCGGCGAAACAGTCAAGACCGTGGCTACCCTCCTCAAAGGCGTTCGAGCGCCCATCGTTGTCGACCCTGTGATGGTCGCAACAACGGGCAGCCCACTTCACGAATCGGGATTCCTGGAGATGCTCATCACCAAACTGATTCCCATGAGCACAATTGTGACCCCAAACCTCCTCGAAGCCGAGAGAATGACTGGCATCAAGGTGAAGGACGAGAGGAGCGCGAAACGAGCGGCCGCAGAGATTCTGGAGTTCGGTCCAGATGCGGTACTGTTGAAAGGAGGGCATCTCAAGACCAAGGAGGCGACGGATTTCCTTATGTGGGATGGAGAGATACTGAAGCTATCATCGCCGAGAATCGACGCCGATGTCCATGGGACCGGTTGCACACTCGCCTCACTGATTGCAGGCAACCTCGCGCACGGATACGAGATAGAGGAGGCAGTGAGAATCTCAAAATCGATGATATTCAAGGCAATACTGAGCAGAGAGACCGTCGGTACTGGCATACCTTGCGTGAACCCCCTTTCCATACTCAGGGCCGAGGCGCAGAAAGCGGCCGTGCTTGAGGATTTGGAGGTTGCTTCGAAAGCTCTCGAAGACATAATGGACTCGGACCTCATCCCGGAAGTCGGAACGAATATGGGATATGGGATGCTAGGGGCCTTGGAGCCCGGAGAGGTCGCAGCCTTCGATGGAAGGATCGTCAGATGCGGCACGAGGGCGAAGAAGGTCGGATGCGCGCGATTCGGTGCGTCCAAGCATGTAGCGAGGATCGTGCTCGCCACATCCTCACGGGACCCGGATATCCGATGCGCCATGAATGTCAAGTATTCGGATGCGAACGTCTCCGCCTGCAGAAAGGCCAAGTTATCGGTGGCTTCGTTCGAAAGGACAAAGGAGCCGAAAGGAGTGTCATCTATGACATGGGGCGTTCTCGATGCTATTGAGAGATATGGCCGGGTTCCAGATGTGATATATGATAAGGGTGGGATGGGCAAGGAGCCCATGATCAGATTGCTCGGCAGATCCCCAGAAGACCTGCTATTGAAACTCAAGAAGATATCGGTCAATAGATAGACGAGGTGATTCGCTGAAGGTGGCCATGTTCGCAGATTCGTTCTATCCGACCATCGACGGTGCCGTCATCTCCATGGAGACGCAGGCCAGAGGACTCGAGGCCAGGGGACATGAAGTGGTCATGTTCGCTCCGAACACTCCGAAGAGGCTGAAGATGGATCGACCGGTCCATTACTTCCCATCGTTCGCATTTAGATCCTATACGGATTATCGCATCGTCTGGGCGGCTCCGCGGATGATGGAATGCGTCAGAAAGGAGAAAGTCGATGTGCTCCACTGCCATGGCCTTGCATCGATGGCGATCCTGAGCCTCACCGTTGCCAGGGCGTTGAACATACCGCATGTGCTGACGTTCCATACGATGGCAAATGAGGCTGTGAAATACTATTCGTTCGTTCCTTTGAGGGAAGATATGATGGTGCCAATGGTCTGGATATATCTCCGGAACCTCCTGAGACGTCCGGAGGTCGTCATAGCGCCTTCGGCCCCCATAAGAGACGAGTTGATCGAGAACCGAATCAAGATGAAGGCCTGCGAAGTGGTCCCTACAGGCATTGACATACAACGGTTCACGCCGAAGAATCACGACCCGACATTCTTGGAGAGATGGGGGCTCGACGGAAACCGAGTCATCTTGCATGTTGGCAGGCTATCATTCGAGAAACGGTTGGACATAGTGCTGAATGCGATGGCAGACCTGAGAAAGGAGGAGCCCGACCTGCGACTGCTGGTTGTGGGGAAGGGTCCGGCATCGGATTATTACAGACGACTTGCCGAATCACTCGGGATCAAGGACCGAGTGGTCTTCACAGGATTCCTGCCAGACGACGATCTTCCAAAGGCGTATGCGAGTTGCGACATGCTCGTCATAGCCTCAACCTTCGAGACACAGGGATTGGTGGTCCTCGAGGCGATGGCGTCGGGCACGCCAGTCGCAGGGATAAGGAGCAGGGCGATACCTGAGTTCGTTAAAGAAGGCAAGAACGGCTGCCTCTTCGACGAGACATCCTGCACTGATGCGATCAGGAGATGTCTGTCCAAAGCAAACTCCATGAAGATGGAAGCAGTGGCGACGGCAATGGGTTTCTCCATTGACACGTGCACCGCCAAGCTTGAGAAGACTTACGATCTGGCTGCGGAGATAATGAAGAACGATCTGGAGAACAGATGGTTCTGAGATAGATTGCAGCGCCATTCTCTGGGAACCTTTTTCTATGCCAGTTCAGATGTGATGACGGGACATATGCCGTTGTCGTACCCCGTCTTCCTACTGCTATATGTCGTTTCTATGATCGTGGGAGTCGTAGCTGGTGTACTACTGCTGGTAGGCTGGAAGAACATCTCGATACATAAGACGCTTCAGGCCCTCAAATACAACATGGCATACGTTCTGATGCTCATCATGCTCCCACTCATAACCCTCGTCGAGGGCGCCATCCGCAGCGCCGACGAGGTCTCCAAAGAGGTCCTCTACACAAACTGGATATTCAGCATAAGCGGGAATGCTATACGAGTCCTCCAGGACCGTCTTGATTACCAGATAGTCGTAGACCTATCCATACTGGTCTACGTCTGGATATTCACATTCATCCTCTACTTCACACCAGTCGTCCTGATGACCGTGCGCGAGATGGACCTGTTAAAACGGTATTCCGTCGCTATGATGTTCAATTACATCGTGTTGCTGCCATTCTACATCTTTGTCCCGGTCACCGTGACAGGGTTCTATGCGGACTCTGGTCTCACCCCCCTGCTATATATAAACACAAACTGGGGGAGGATGGTGACGAGCGTCGACCCGCTCAACAACGATTTCCCGAGTGGGCACATCAGTATCGTGATGACCACGCTGCTTGTTCTGAGCTCGGCAGGTCTCAAGGGGAGAATCATCGACTGGAGAAAGAAGGTGTACGTCTATTTCATTGGATTATCGGTTCTAGGAATAACCTTCACCGTCCTATATCTAGGGGTGCACTGGCCAGCGGACGTGTTCGCAGGTTTCATATTGGCCGTCGGTGCGACCCTGATATCGGGGAACGAGAAGGTGCATCTCGCCATAGATAAGCAGTTCAGAAGGCTTTCGGCAAGATTGATGAAAGGTGTGCACGTCGATCCAGGGGAAGAAGGGCCAGGGAATAATGACTAGGCCTTCACTACACCACGGACGAATATCTCGAAGACGAGCGTCCTTCCGGCGATTTCGCCGTTGTATCCGATCTCGCTGTTGCTCCAATGGACCTGGAATGTGCCAGCGCTCTCATTGTACCCTGACACGATGAATACCGAATCATCATATGTCACGCCCTTGACATTGTACACGTCGGACTCCGTGATGTCGTGGTGGACGGTTATCTTCCCAATGCCATCATCAGCAGCAGGGTCGTAGGACACCACAGTGCATGCCCATCCCGAGGGACCGTATTCGTCCTCAGGATCCCCGAATGGATATGCCACCTGGCCGACACTCGGGACATGCTTGTAAGTCACCATGCCGAACTCATCGGACAGAACCAGGACATCCCAACCCCATTCAAAGTGCGTCACGTAGCTGAACGGAATTGCGGGCGTACCGAAGAGGGAAGTGAAATCAGCGGATGACAACGTTTCCACGATCGGTATTTCCTGATTAA
The DNA here is from genome assembly GCA_018818785.1 of Thermoplasmatota archaeon. Taxonomy (GTDB): domain Archaea; phylum Thermoplasmatota; class Thermoplasmata; order UBA10834; family UBA10834; genus UBA9653. The sequence goes on from JAHIRF010000008.1 coordinate 36,549, forward strand.
GGCTGATGTTGGTGACCATGCCGGCGTTGATCGCATATGCGTCCTCGGGCGCAATCACAATGGTTCGGACATCGGAAGCCTTCAACCCTATGACTCCCAAGGCGAACCCTTTGATGGTCCCGCCAGATTCGCCATACAGGCCAGCAGTCATCTCGAATACAGAATACGATGATTCTTCCCTGGGAGAGAATGTGAGCGATTTCGGATAGCTAGTATCGTTCGAGGCCACGCTGTAGAGGCTCGTGTCGAAGACACTGCCGTCTTCGAACATGCCGATGTAGTCGAGATAGACCGTGTCCCCTGACTCCGCTACGTAGACGGTCCCCATGTCCGCGGCCTTGGAGTTGTCGTATATGACATATCCAATCAGGCCGATGGATACGACGATGAGCGCTGTCAGTACAGCCAAAACCATGCCCAACGAGTCTCTGGGCTTGCGTGGCTCGGTCTCGCTTGCCATCTCAAATCCCGAATCGCGGTTATGGTCTGGCCCGATATAAAGCTTATCTTGCGATTCGCGAGGCTTCCCAAGGGCATCTGGTCGTCACCCTCCTGAGATCGGTGGGAACAAGGACACTTCGTCACCATCGGCCAGGGGCGTTTCTAATCCTTTCAATTGACGGATATTTTGGCCATTCACCAATATCACGAGAGAATCTGAGAGAGCACCAAGGTCGCTATTCGCTGGAACGATGGCGAGGCCATATTCAATCGATAGATACGAGATCAGAGAGCCAAGATCATCGACATCCATGCTTGTCGACGCGGTCCCTGCAGCCTCGCGTACTGTGGCGAAGAACTTGACATTGACTTTGGCCAATGAGCGACACCTCGCATTGGAGCATAGGTGATGCTCCATAGTAAATGCATCCGTGCGAAAGTGCAGGACTCGACCAATCGGCGGGCGGATGTGTCCGCTCAGAACGACCAGAAAGACCACACATTTGCGTCATACATGGCTAATCCGAGCAAACGTCGGGAGACAAAGGGCATTCATGGAGATGGGCAAGAACTTGAGCATTCGCGACGAGGGGGGCAGCAAAGATCTCGTGGAAGACACTATTGCGATATAGAATCACTCATGAAAGATGTACCTATTTAGTGACAATTAGGCATATGTATTGAAATAACATTCCCCTTTTTGATACATTGTCCACCCCCAATCGATTGTTTCGAGGAGTATGCAGACAAACGACATCGGACCGGCACAATTGATATTTGATTGCGCGTGCTAGGACCACCTGTGAGCTGAGAGGAGATAGGACTTGTCTAGTTCTAGAAAGGGGTCGGTTCGAATCAGGGGCATGCATTGTGCAACGTGCGTGGACGCGGTGCGAGAATCAATAGAATCTCTGGAAGGCGTTGAAGATGTCTCGGTCAACCTGGCGACCGAGAAAGCCACCTTCCGATTTGACCCAGATAGGACTTCGATGGAGGATATTGCCAACACAGTCAGATCGACAGGGTACGATATCGCACGGGACGAATCGACGTTGACGATTGGGGGCATGCATTGCGCCACATGCGCGCTCACTATCAAAGAGAGTCTGGAGGAGGTTCCAGGGGTGAAAGAGGCGAAGGTCAATTTCGCCCTCGGGAAGGCGACTGTGGACTACGATTCCACAGTGGCGTCAAGATCCATGCTGGCAGCGGCAGTCGAGAAGGCCGGGTACAATGTCCTCGAGATAGAGGGGGTCATGGCCGAAAGGCTGGCGAGGAAAGCAGAGTTGAATGCGGTGATGAGGGACCTCTTCATTGCGTTGGCATTCGTGATCCCGGTTGCATCCATCACCATGACGTACTCGTTCTGGTCGGACATTATGACCACGGAGATCAGGAATTACATCCTGCTGATCCTCGCTGCTCCAGTCCAGTTCTACGCGGGTCTCAGGTACTATAAAGGTGCCTACAGGGCGATCCTGAACAAGAGAGCGAATATGGACACGTTGGTGGTCCTGGGGACCAGCTCCGCATTCATATACAGCCTGATAGTCACACTTGACCCAGGATTGGTGAGCACACCCGATGTATACTTCGACACTTCGGCAGTGATAATCACTCTAGTCCTTGCAGGGAAGTATCTCGAACTCAGGTCCAGAGGCTCCACATCAGAGGCGATAATGAAGCTCATGGACCTCCAACCACCCACAGCAGTGACGATAAGGGATGGCGCTGAAACACAAGTCAGTATCGATGAGATCAAAGAAGGAGACCTGGTCTTGGTGAAGCCAGGTGAGAGAATGCCGATAGATGGCATGGTCCAATCAGGACGTTCATCTGTGGACGAATCCATGGTCACTGGCGAATCGATACCACAAGAGAAGGGCGAGGGGGCCGAAGTCATCGGAGGGACCGTCAACATATCTGGCATGTTGAAGGTGAAGGCCACTCGCGTCGGCAGGAACACGACCTTGGCCCAGATAGTGAAGCTTGTGGAGGATGCGCAGAGCTCGAAAGCGCCGATAGAGAGATATGCGGACAAGATAGCAGGATACTTCGTGCCAGCTGTACTGATAGTGGCGGTATCCACATTCATCTTCTGGTATTTCGTGGGATCCGGGATATGGGATGTTGGAGATGCTCTGTCGTTCTCCCTCACCACATTCGTGGCGGTGCTCGTGATCGCATGCCCATGCGCATTGGGGCTCGCCACTCCTACCGCAATCGTCGTCGGCACAGGCAGGGGCGCGCAGCTTGGAGTGCTGATAAAGGATGCCGATGCTCTGGAGACCGCGGGGAAGCTGACCACCCTGATATTCGACAAGACGGGTACGCTGACCGTTGGCGAACCGAAGGTCGTGAAATTGGTGCTGGGGGATGCGCACGATGAGCGGGAACTGCTCTACCATGCTGGAAGCGCGGAGAGGGGTTCTGAGCATGTCCTATCCGGTGCGGTGATAGAGGCCGCTCGTGAAGCAGGGATTGTTCTGGACGAGCCCGAAACGTCCACGGTAGTGCCTGGCGAGGGAGTGACTTCGATCGTGAAGGGCGTGACCATACATGTTGGCAACAGGAGAATGGCAGCGCGGCTGATGTCTGCTCCACCCAGGTTGGACCAATCCATCACCCAGATGGAGGATGAGGGCATGACAGTCATGGTCTGCATCGCTCAGGGCAAGATGTTGGGGGCCATAGGAGTTGCCGATACGCTCAAGGCGGGAGCGGAAGAGGTGGTCCGCAACCTTACAGACATGGGACTGAAGGTGGTGATGCTCACAGGGGACAATGAGAGGACCGCAAGAGCGATCGCCGCCAGAGCAGGGATCCATGAGTTCAGAGCGCAGCTCCTGCCGAAGGACAAGGCCTCAGCCATACGATCGTATCAGGAGGCCGGTGAGATTGTCGCCATGGTAGGCGATGGAATAAACGATGCACCCGCACTTGCACAGGCAGATATTGGGATTGCCATCGGGAGCGGAACAGACATCGCCCTCGAGTCAGGCAACATCGTCCTCGTACGAGACGATCTGAAAGGGGTTTCCACGGCCATCCGGCTCAGTAGACGCACATTCCGCAAGATAAGAGAGAACCTGTTCTGGGCACTCATCTACAACACAGCATCGATACCCATAGCGGCAGGGATACTCTATCCGTTCACGGATTGGCTTCTCAGCCCGATGATAGCCGCCGGGGCCATGGCGTTCAGCTCGGTCTCGGTGGTCGCGAACGCATCCTTGCTGAGAAGATTCAGACCGTGAGGGTGATTCTAGCGGATAAGCGCACGATCGATGCTTTTCCCTCGTATGGCTTGGACTCGCGAGAGATATCCGCAGGGAAAAGGTTATGTTCAGGCGACCCGATAACAACTTCCAGTCGTCCAGGTATGCGGGCATAACGCAGAGGGTTCGAATGGTCTTTGCCCGTACCCCAATGACCCGGTCACGACACCCCCCCGTCGGAAGTGGTCCAATGTTTGGGAAAAAGATATACAAGGGATTTCTAGTTGAGCCAGATGGCCGACTTCTGAAGGAGTTCGTATTCAGCACGAAGACCGACGTCAGCTACGATGACGTCAAGAAGGCGATCAAAGGGAAGGGTGACATAGCAGCTATTGGAGCCTTCGAGGTCGACAGACTCGTCGGAACGGTCATAAGAGGCCAGAAGCTCCATTTCATGCTCGTTGGAAAAGACGTCGCCGAGGACGATGAGACGGGGTTCATCAAGGAAATGCTCAACTCGGTCGAAGGCACCTTAGATGCGTCAATAGAGGCCAGGAGCAAGGCGGCTCTCGAAGCTGAGCAGAAGGCCAAGAACGAGCAGGCGAGCGCTCAGGAAGCCGTGAAGGCCATGGAGGCGGAAAAGACCGCTCATGTTCAAGAGATCGAGGAACTCGAGAACCTCAGGAACGAGCTCTCGAAGTTTCAGCAAGACACGGAATCATGGCAGAAGGAGCTTGAGGAGTTCGAGGCAGAGGTCTCGGACAGACATTCCCAGATAAACGAGAGGGTCACACTATTGCTGGAGAGGGAGCAGAACCTCAACCGCAGCAGACAGTCGTTCGAGGCGGCAGCTGATGCCAAGCGTGGTCTGATGAGATCGCTCCAGGTAGGTATCGGACAATCGATAAACGAGTACGAAATCGGCTATGGACGACTCGTGAAGGAAAGGCTCGAACTCGATGAGAGCCAGAAGAGGTTCGACGAGGAGATGGAGAGCTACGAACAATCCAGAACCGAATGGCTCAAGGAGGTCGAGGAGACAAAGGTGCGTCTTGAGAGCCTTGACAGGGACAGGAAGCAGATCGAGGGCGAACGCGAAAAGATCGAAGAAAAGGAACGCTCTCTGAAGCAGCTGCAATCCGGCCTCGAGGCACGGAAGATGGACCTCGACAATTCGACCTCAGCTCTGGAGGACGAGAGGAGAGCATTCATAGTCGAGACGGAGAACCTCAGGGCGGATTTGGCGGATATGGATGTCAATCTCGGAGAAAGGGAGACAAAGATATCCCAAGCGGAGGAGGACCTAAGAGTCAGGCAGGAGGAATCCCAGAGGTCCGCTGATGAGTTGGAGCAGAGGAGAACCGCCTTCGGATCGGAAGAGCAGGAATTCAAGGACAAGATCGATAGCATAGAAGAGAGGGAGCGGGAGCTCGCCTCAGAGAAAGAGGAGTTGGAGAGACGGAGGTCGGAGATCGACACCAGTGCCGAATCACAGCAGGCCGAACTATCCAAGCTACTCGGCAACATAGGCAAGGAGAACGAGGACCTCCAGAAGAGGACCCAGGAACTCGACTCGATACAGACGGCCCTTACCAAGAGAGAAGAGGGTGTCCAGGAGTCCGAGACGCGCATCGAATCGATGCTCAGAGACCTGGACAAGAGAGAGAAGGATGTTCAGAAGAGAGAGACGAAGCTCGGCGAATCACTAGCAGGTCAGGAGGAGACCGTCCAGAGCATGTCGGACCGTGAATCGGCGATAGCGGATAAGGAAGGCGTTCTAGCGGCAAAAGAGGGCGAGACCGAAGAGCTCAGGGCGAAACTCGAGACCGAATCCGCCGAACTCGCCAAACAGAGGATGGAGCTGCAATCGCTCAAAGCGGAGATAGACAAGAAGACGAGCGACTTCGACGAGCGCGAGAAGCTCATCGAGGAGCGCGAGCAGAGGGTCGAGGCAGACAGAGCTGAGATGGAGAAGATGGCGGAGGAGCAGAAGGCCTCCCAGCAAGAGCTCGACTCCAAACTTCAGGCACTCGCGGACCGCGAGAGCAACCTCGGACAAGAGGTAGACCAGGCTAAAACCCAAGTTGAAGATGAGATGAAACGGCTCGATGCCGAGCGCAAGCACGTCTCCGGGAGGATGGCGGAGATGGAAGAGAAGGAACGGATGATCCAGGAAAGGGTCGACACCTTCGAAGAGCGCGAGGAGCAGCTCAGGACCAAGGAGCAGGCATTCGAGGAGAAGATGCGGGAGATGGACGAGCGCAGGGAGCACATGGCGGAGGAGATGGAGAAGATAGCGCTCGAGAAGTCCAAGACTGAGAAGATGAGAGAGACCATCGAACGCAGGAAACAGGTCATCGGAGACCAGGTCGACAGCATCTCAGAGATCACGAAGAAGCTTGAAGAGATCAGGAGCCGGGGGAAGAGAAGGGCGGATGCCCATGGCGAACCGGGGGATAAGAAGACAGGATCGGCATGAGATCGACTCTTCATCGCATTGCCAAATGCCAGCAGCATATGATCATCTAGGCGAGGCTGGGCCAACCGCGCTCAAGAGTCTGCGCAACTTTTTCAAAGGGTCTCCTGAACAAAGGCTTCGACCGGGCGGAATTCCGCAGATGCTTGGCCACGTACGGTCTGACGCTCTCCAGTGATTCCAGACCACTCTCGTCCTCGTATCCTTCGAGCATTGTGAAGCATAGGTCGAACTTGATAGGTGTGAAGAACGGTTCGCTACCGAGTATGGAGGCGGCCATCTGTCCCAAGTCGTCCAGCGGTTCCCCATGAGATGCATCTTCGAGATCGAAACCGTATATACGATCATCTTGCATGATGAAATTCTGAAGGGTGGCATCCGCCATCACCAGTGGGCGGCCGAAGCTCTCGAGACGCTCGTGGAATGCCGCGAACCATCTGCCCAATCCTCCGGCAGCATCATGGCTGAACATGTGATTTATCAGCAGATCACAGGATTCGCCAGCGATGAACTCGGTGACGAGATAATGCTTGTCCATGAAGAGTGGGTAGGGCACATCGATCCCAGCTTTCTTCGCCAAGAGCATCGTCTCGAACTCCACGGGTGAACGGCCGGTGAAAGAACGCTTCATTACCACGGGTCGCACGTCGGTCTCGACGAACCAGACTCGGTTTCTATTGCTCGGGACAATCCTGGACCTCGTGATAACTACTCTCTGATTCAATGCTTTCTTGAGGACATCTATGCCCAGAGAATCTATGGAAGTATGGTCCGAAGGCATCGTTCACACTACCCATTTCCAATGATAAGAATTCTTTCCCCGAGATTTCACAACATGGAGAGTAAGGAGTTTCTGGAAGCGGGTGATCCACCTTTCCTCCAGGAGACCGAGTCCTCTCTCAGGACATCCATCAGCTCCTTGGTTATCCGGAGCGCCTCGTCGACATCGTTGGCCTTCAGGCTATTCATGGCCGCCTTCATCCGCAGGACATAGTCCGAGACCTCGACCCCTGCAGCCTTCGCATCCATGAGATACTCCCTGGCTCTGGCCAGTTCGGACCTCACCAGCGAGGGTATACTCGGGGTCATGACCTCTTCCGTTTGTCTCGCAAGGGCAGAGACCAGCGTCCAATTGCCTTCCCTGCAGGCCTCCCATGCATTGCCTATCAGCCTCCGTGCCCTCGTGGTGTCCGTGCCCAGAGAGCTGACGTCTGATATCAGGTGCTCGATCTCCTCGAGAAGCCGAGCCGAACCAGCAAATCCGTTCAGAGCTTCCTGGTAGAGTAGTTCTCGTGCCCGGGCCCGCGTCTTCATCATGCCGAACAGGTCGAACTTCTCCGGCCGGACGAACTCCTCACGGATCATCGGAGGGGCGTCTGATGGCTTCTCATCCGCTTCCGCGGTCTCGTCTGAAGACGATAGCGGGCCGTCTGCGAATATGGCACCGCAGAACGGACAGTATGGATCAGAATCCTTCACCATCATGTCGCACTCGGTGCATTGATATTGCACGCACTCGTCTTCCGAGACCGATGCAGGTACCAGCAGCTCGGGTGAGAGGGTCGCTTGCTTCTGATTCAAGCTCGGGCTGGAGGTCTTCCTCGGATCGAACTCATCGGAAACATCCCGCAACTTCAGGTCCTGGTTCCGAACGATCCTCTGACGCTTTCGCCTTTGCGTGTTGAGCGAAGCGCTATTCTCGAAGGCCCCGGCTGCAGTCCGTGCCCCGGGTTCCTCTCTCCTATCGTTTCGGTGCATCTCGTGTTCACTCCGCTAGCAATTTCCTGCACCTATTAATGTGTCAATTTCGAGTATTTGAATCCGCGCGTCTGGCTATCAGATGCTGCAAGCTATTGAATGCGTGGAGAAGTGTCTGGGAGAATGACTACTTACCCACCATTCGAAGGAACTCGTCTTCGCTGAGAATCGTCTTCCGGAGCTTCTTCGCCTTCTCGAACTTGGAGCCTGGGTTCTCGCCAACGACGACATAGTCAGTGCTCTTGGACACAGTGGAGGAGGATCTCCCACCCAGAGCTTCGACGAGTTCTCCCGCGTCCTCACGGGACAACGCCTTCAATTCTCCCGTGAACAGGAAGACCTTTCCGGACAGCGGGCCTTCGACCTTTCCTGTCCGTTCCATTTTCAACCCAGCTTCCGCCAACCGCTCGATCAGGTGTCCGTTCTCAGGGTTATCCAAGAAATCCCTCAGAGCACCGGCGACGACCGCACCCACCCCCTCAGTCTTGGACAATCCATCGATGTCCGATGAGAGCAGGCGCTCCATGCTCCCAAAAGCATCCGTGAGAGCTACAGCAGTAGTCCGGCCGACATGTCGGATTCCTAGGGCATATAGTACTCGTTCGAAATCCCTATCAGTCGAATCCCTTATTGCAGAGATGATATTCCTGGCCGATTTGTCCGCAATCCCATCAAGGGAGAGGAGGGCTTGCTCTGTCAGATTGTAGAGGTCAGATACATCCTTGACCAGTCCAGCATCGACAAGTTGGTCAATCAGCGCAGGTCCAGCACCTTCGATGTCCATGGCCCCTCTCGAGCAGAAATGAGCAAGCCGCTCCTTGACCTGGGCAGGGCAAGAGGCGTTCACACACCGTCTGACCGATTCGCCATCCTCACGGACGGCATCGGATCCACAGACGGGGCAGACTTTCTGTACGACGATCTCTCGCTCATCTCCGGTTCTTCTCTCGACCAGTGGACGCACCACTTGGGGAATCACTTCTCCTGCACGCTCAACGAGGACGAAATCGCCGATCATCAACCCCTTCCGCTTCATCTCATCCTCATTGTGGAGGGTGGCACGAGAGACGGTCACGCCACCGATCTCGATGGGGTCCAAGTATGCGACAGGGGTCAGAGCACCCGTCCGTCCCACCTGGAAAGCCACGTCCAAGAGCCGGGTGACCCTTTGCTTTGGAGGGTACTTGTACGCTATGGCCCATCGAGGATTCTTGGCCGTGTGACCGAGCCGTTCCTGCTGTGAGAGCGAATTGACCTTCACGACGATGCCATCGATATCGTAACCCAGGCTCTCACGCTTGCTCTCCCAGGCATCGATGTGGTCAAGGACATCGTCGATAGAGGAGAATTTGATGGTATGAGGACTCACCCTCAGGCCTGCGTTCCTCATCGATTCGAGACACGCGTCCTGAGTCGATGGAATGGCGTCCGTGCTGTAGCTGAAAGTGTAGAGCAAGACGTCCAGGGGTCGGGAGGCTGCAATCTTCGGATCCAGCTGTCTGAGGGACCCAGCTGCGGCGTTCCTCGTGTTCGCGAAAGGAGGCTCACCGGCCTTTTCCCTTGTGAGGTTCAACTCGTTCAGACCCGCGATGGGCATGAAGACCTCCCCACGGACCTCGACCGTGCTCAGACCAGATTCACGATTCAATCTCAGTGGTATGCTCCTGATGGTCTTGATGTTGGACGTCACGTCCTCCCCGATGAGACCATCGCCCCTAGTCGCACCCCTTACCAACACGCCATCCTCGTACAACAACGCTATCCCAAGACCATCTATCTTGAGCTCAGCCACATATTCCACAGATTCAGACCCCAGCCACTTTCTGATCCTGGAATCGAATTCACGCAGCTCCTCGGGGGAATAGCAGTTATCCAAGCTCAACATCGCAGCTCTGTGTTCAACCTGAGGGAATCTGTCGAGAGGCTTTCCAGACACTCGCTGAGTCGGTGATTCAGGGAGGACGAGATCTGGAAATTTCGCCTCGAGAGACTTGAGTTCGGTGAACAGCTGATCGTATTCAAAATCAGTAATCTCGGGGCTATCCTCAAGATAGTATCTCTCATCATGATGCGAGATGCTGTCCACCAGCTCCCTCATACGAGATCGCGCACGCTCCGGGTCATCGACCATTATCTCCGACTCCTTAAGGTCTTGAGGACTTCAGGTGCGGAGTATGTGTTGAGCACGTCCTTCGCCTCCAGCCATCCTCTCCTTGCAGTGATGACACCGAGTCTAATAAAATCCATGTGCTCGATGCCATGAGAATCCGTTCCGATGGACACCTTGACGCCAAGCCCCTTCGCGGTTCTGCAATCTTCAGCCTTCAGGTCCAGCCTGTCAGGAAACGAATTTATCTCGACGCAGACACCGTTCATGGCGGCTGCGTCCAGAACGGCTGGGAGGTCGATCTCATAAGGAGCTCTCTGACCGAGCAACCTGCCGGTTGGATGACCGAGTATGTCGATCATCCCAGATTCTATGGCATTGACCACTCTCGCAGTCATCTCACGCTTGTCCATCTGGAATCTAGAATGTACCGAGCCGATCACAACATCCAGATCCATGAGGACATCGTCTGGGAAGTCCAGGGAACCATCGACCTTGATATCGACCTCGCTTCCAGCAAGCACGCGTATACGACCATCGGCGCGTTCATCGGCTTCGCGGACCTTTCGGACCTGGTCATTCAACCTCTCCGGAGTCAGCCCGTTGGCTATTCTCAGGCTCTGGCTGTGATCGGTTATCGCGACGAACTCGTATCCCTTGGCGATCGCAGATGCGACCATCTCGTCTATGGTGTTCGCGCCATCACTCCAATCAGTATGTACATGAAAGTCGCCCAGGACCTGGTCTTCGTTGATAAGTTCAGGCAGCGCCCCGTTCAATGCAGCTTCGATCTCTCCGGAACCCTCCCTGAGTTCGGGCGGGATAAGAGGGAATCCCAACGCCCTGTAGACGTCCTCTTCGGTAGCGCTGGCAACCTCTCGACCGCTGTCTCGTTCGAAGAGGCCGTACTCGTTCAGTTTGAGCCCTTTCTCGACGCCTATCCTGCGAAGGGCCACATTGTGCTCCTTGGACCCTGTGAAATACTGCTGGGCGGCTCCGTAACTGCCTGGCGCGACCGCTCTGATGTCGACCTGCATGCCACCCTTCAGCCGAACGCTTGATTTCGTGCTTCCACTAGCGATGACGGCATCGACCAAGGGATAGGAAATGAACGCATCCATGATTGCCGCGGGATCGTCGGATCCGACGAGGATATCGATATCACCGACGGTATCCTTTCCGCGCCTGAGGCTCCCGGCGACACTCATCATCATACCGTTCGATCCACGGAGATGCTCCATATAGGCTTCCGCGATAGGGAGCGCCTCCCCGAGAAGGGTCCTTCCGATACTGGCCTCGACCAGCAAGATTCCCTGACGGATGCGTTCCTCAGTCTTTTCCCCTAGACCTTTCATGGCAGCCAATCTGTGCTCATCGATGGCCTTTTTCAATTGCTCGAGGCTCGATATGCCGAGTTCCCGGTGAAGCAGCATGGCGGTTTTGGGACCGACATTTGGGATCCGTATCAGCTCCAGAAGGCCAGAGGGCACCTCTGCCCTCAGCGTCTTGAGATACTCGAGTTCGCCAGTTTCAAGGAGCTCCTGAATCGTCCTGGCCATGGCCTTGCCTATTCCTGGAAGCTCCTCCAGCTCGCCATCCTTCATGACATCGAGAAGGGGGTCATCCATCTGCCCTATGTTCTGGGCAGCTCTCCTATAAGCCTGGGGTCTGAACGAGACACCTTGGATCTCCAGCAGGTCCGCTATCTCATGGAAGACTGCGGCGACCTCTGAATTATCCATGTATCCACTCCAGTGTTGAATCCAAATCCATGACCGTCGGAATATACGTTTCCATCAGGTTCGAGGATAAAGACTCATGCGTTGGGGTTTTATGCCACTTCGACAATGTCGCAGCCGAGGGGGAATTTAGTTGAAGATACAGAAGCCGCCGAAACTGAAGAAGGATTCGACCGTGGCAGTCATATCGCCTTCTAGCAACCCGGACCACTTCGGAATACACATAGGAGTGGACCTGCTCAAGAAGATGGGACTGAAGGTTAAGCTTGGAGACACCACCAGGAAATTGCTCAGCGTTAGAACGCTGGCAGCGGATGACAAAGCCAGAGCGGATGATTTCAACTGGGCATTCGAGGACGATTCCATCGATGGAGTGCTCTGCGCAACCGGTGGCTACGGTTCGATGAGAATACTGGACATGATCGATTTCGACATGATCAAGGACCATCCAAAGGTGTTCATGGGATTCAGCGACATCACTGCATACCATGCCGCACTGAACCAATTGTGCGGAATGGTCACATTCCATGGCCCTCTGGTCGATATATGGCCCGCTAAAGGAGAAGAGTTCATCAAGACCCAGTCAGAGGACCTGAAGACGGCTATCAGGGTAATGATGGGGCAGGAGGAGCTCCAGGTTATCAAGAACCCGCCAAAGGGCATGATGATGATGACAATCGGGGAGGGCAAGGCCACTGGGAGACTGTGCGGTGGGAATCTGACGCTGGTGTGCGGCATCCTCGGGAGCAAGTACGAGCTCGATACCAAGGATAAGATCCTGCTCCTGGAAGAGGTCGGTGAGACCTATTATCACATAGAGTACCACCTGACACAGCTTAGATTGTGCAAGAAGCTCGAGGACGCCAGGGCGATAATAGTGGGCGAGATCTCAGAAATGAGGAAGCCGGACGAACCTTACCCCAGCGTTGAGGAGATAGTCAGGGAGCGGATCGGAGGGGTGAACAAGCCAGCCATATGGGGCCTCTGCTCAGGCCATGGCATGTACAACGCACCCCTGCCGTTGAATGCCAAAATAGCCATCGACGCGACCGAAAGGGAGATTCGCGTCCTAGAATCCGTTGTGGATTGAACGAAACTCCAACTTATGTTTTCATTTTTCATTCATACTGGCGTGACTTATGCATTCAGTTCTTATACCATAATCGATATACTCGTACCATTGATGATATGAATAACACTGTTTCAAGAGAATTCATAAGGATACTGGCTAGGAAAGGCAGAATAGATATAATTCGAACATTAAGGGCCCATCACGATCATAGGTTCAGTATCAACGAACTCTCAAGGACTTCCGGAATCCCGACCATGACCGTGTGGAGAGCGGTCGATGAGCTGAAGGGGCTTGGATTAGTAAAGACAAGAAAAGTGGGGAATTGCACCTCGGTTAGGCTCACAGACGATAGAGAGAAACTCCGACCGTTGAAGATCCTGCCAGACGCGGATCCCCATAAGGATGCTGCGAGGGCATATTCGATGATGATGAGCAAATACGATTGGTTGGAGGAATGCAGACTGTTTGGAACAGTCGGAAGAGGAGAACATGGGCCCGGTGAGGAAGTCGATGTCGCCGTGATCTTCGATGATGCCAAAATCACAGAACAGCAGGCGAAAGAAGCGTCTTCGAGCCTATCGGATGAGGTTAGGGAGAAGCTCAACATCATGGTGGTCCCGCTCTGCGTGGCTAAGAAGGACATGTCCAGAAAGGGTGGTCTCGCCGTCGAACTCAGGGACAAGGAGACCATCTGGAAAAGGCGACAATGAATCCATCATAGGCCATCCTTGGAAAGAGATTCAAAATATACCGACAAACGCCATCTCACAATAGAACGGAGGAAGGGAATTGAGATTCGCGCTCCCGAGGACGACTCGAGGATGGTTTCTCGTCGCAGCGGTGCTCGTGTTCGCAGCGTCCATGCCACTGCTCTGGGCAAATGATGAGCAGGCAGAATTCGTAGCCAATGTGGTCACCCCTGCGATCTCAGTCCTAGCTGCATTTCTATCGTTCAGTCTCTACTGGACAAACCGGAAGACCCCGTTCAGACGAATCGGCGTATTCTTCGTAATCGCCTTTGCGCTCTTTGCGGCGGGATGGATCGCATGGCCGATATATCATCAATTAATGGATGACGTGCCACCTGTAACTCTCGCCGACGCGTTCTGGTTGGCTGGGTATATAATCATTGCATCGGTCCTCGCAACGACGGTCCTAAAGACCTGGACACGAATCCCTAACTCAGTCCTGGCAGCAGAGCTAGCTTTCTGGGTCCCAATGAGTGTCATGCTCGAATTCACTGTATACACCACTGCGAAATCAACGGATATCACTGTCATAGAGAAGGTGGTGTACAGCATGTACCCCATACTCGATTCGATCATGCTGACGCTGCTCATTGTCCTGGTTTGGCTCTACAAGCGAGGGCGCCTCGAGGACTATTGGTTGTCAATATCGGTGTCAATGCTGTTCTGGACGGTAGGGGACCTCCTGTACGCATTCACGACCGCATCTGGAGAGTATTCGATCGGGTCTTTGCCCGATATCCTTTACCTCTGCTCCTACACGGTCCTAGCCATGGGATTCGCCATGATCATTCGATCGAAACAGCGGTTCTCGTCGATCACACCTGAACCAGAGAGAACGTTGGATGATGCGAGGCCAATAACTCTTGAGGCCAAGAAGACATATATTGTCTGGGGCAGCGACGGGAAGAGAGCATATGAGATCATGATGGAAGCGCTCGATACTGGGCTCGAGGGACTGATCATCGCCAGGAAGCATCCCAACACGATTCGAGAGCAATATGGGCTAAAGAAGACGGCGATACTCTGGCTATCGACCACCGCGAACCAGAACGTCATAAACCCTGCGAACTTCGGGATATTGACGGATACAATCATCAGGTTCATAGAGCGCGGTTCGAACACCATCGTGCTCCTCGATGGTTTCGAGAGCCTCGTGACATACAACGATTTCCGAAAGGCGCTATTGGTGATCGATCACCTTAAGGATGTCATCATACACAGAAAATCCAGACTCATACTCGTGCTCGACAGGATAACTCTGACAGATAAGGAGGCTGCCCTGGTCGAGAAGGGGACTACCGTGCTCACATGACGTCATCATGGACGGATGCGGGAGAAGTAATCATACACCGTCCGGGCGATCCGGGCCTCGACGTCCAATGTCTTCTCGAAATGACCTTCCTCTACCTTATTGAAGAACGTGCAGAGGATTACGTGCGATTTCGCGGATATGAATATGATACCGGCGTTTGTAAGTGAAGCTGCGGTCCATCCAGATTTCAGTGCGACCGGGGTGTCCGGGGACAGCAGATAGGACATCGATGTCGGATCCTTCTGACGCATCAGGAGCTTGAGCATTGCCTGACAGGCCTGCGGTGAGACGACCTCGTTCTTCAAGATCTTCTCGAGTATTATGCCGATCTCCCGGGGCGTGCTAAGATTGTCAAAGACCTCGTCGTAGACCCTCTGGGTCTTGAATTTCTTCTCTGCTCTGACACCATATATGCTCGCGTATCGGTTCCTGAAGTCCTCGATGGATAGGCCGGCGGATTCGCGCTCGGTCTCGTTCAGAGTCTTCATCCTTTCGACATCGGACATGCCCGACCATGCCCTCGCAGCCTCTGGTATGGTTCGGTCCTTGAGCGGGCCATAGCCCATGGACATGAGGAAGCTCTCCCTGTAGGGGATGTAGATGGACGTCTTGGCTAGGCCGAGTTCGCGCATGAGCATGTTGACCCTCTGGATGCCGATACGTTTCCATAGCATCTCGGAAGCAGTATTATCCGTAGCGATGATCATCAACGAAAGAAGGTCTCCCACCGTCGGTTTCAGGCCTGGAGACAGGTATTGCATGACGCCTTCGCCGATGCAATAATGCCGGGGCTCCAGCTCGATCCGTTCCTCAAGGGATATCGATCCTTCCTCAATCTGTCTGAAGGTTTCTACCATCACACCCAACTTGAAAACGCTGGCCAGAGGGAAAGTCTTGTCCGCATCAACGGCTATTTCCCGACCGGATTCGACGTGCTTAATGAACAGTCCAAGATGACCCTTGACATCCTTTGCCATCTTGAGCAGCTCGGACTTTAGCCGAGTGAGGTCCGAACTCTCCGCAATCGCCGGGGTCTTTGTGGCCTTCTTCTTCGCAGTCAAATCCAACACCATCAAGGGCAATCAGGACTCTTGGAAGAGCTTCAATTAGCTCAGTTCCCAATGTCTCATGCTGGTGGAAAATCAAGGTGAACCTATTTTAGGACTTCGCTGGGACCCTTCAATCGGCACGTTCGAACTAGGCGCCACATACTGAATCGTGTAGCACATAGCGAGCCAGTCAACATTAATGAAAGGGGGGAACGGAGATCGAAAGTGGACCGAGACCCGTTTCTTTGGGGGAATGGTTGGGGGGAGGAGAGTGGCAGAATCCGGGTCATTATGAAAACCGTGATTCGGTCCACTTCCAATCTCTTGAATCCTTATCAGCTATGTCCTTTCATATACCCTTTCCCCCAGGAATCATGAGTGATAACATCGATTGGAAACATCTGGCCATAGAGTTTTATGTCCAGCGACCGATTGGGGGTTCTCATGAATAGAGGAGGATCCCTTCGACCCAGTCCGAGGGACGCCAGACCACCCAGAGCGGTGATATTCGACCTCGACGATACGCTCGTGCAGTCGGCGGTCGATTTCGGCAAGTTCCGTAAGTTGGTCATAGAGAGGATAGTTGATTTCGGGGAGGATCTTGATAATTACGACACCTCCGAGCTCATCGTTGCAATCATAGGCAGGTTCGAAGAGAATCAGAGGACTTCTGGGGTTCCGGAGAGTGTGATCAGGAGCAGACTCGCGGAACTGGATGTCATAATGGACCAGGTGGAGATGGAGAGAGCAGACCAGACGATTGCCATCAAAGGGGCGGTCGAGCTACTCACGATGCTCAAGATGAGGGGCGTCAGGATAGGCATCCTGACAAGGGGTTGCAGACAATATGCAGAAGATGTCCTTGAGAGGACAGGTCTCATCGAGATGGTCGATGAATTGGAATGCAGAAACTCGGAGACGAGGCCGAAACCGAGCCCAGATGCATACCTGAGGCTGGTCCGCGCACTTGGTATCGAGAAGGATGAGACGGTATTCGTAGGAGATCATGTCATAGATGCCCAATGCGCTAAGAACGCAGGCGTGCCGTTCATCTCCGTTATGACGGGGGATGTGCCAGAGGATATATTGAGAGAGGCGGGAAGCATAGCGGTCTTTGAGGATGTTGGGCACCTGATCCGCTGGTTCGATGAATTTATAAAGATTGAACCAAAATAGTGCGAATAAACCATATCTGTGCAGGATTTGTCGTTAAAAAGTGGGCTATCTGTGACCGACATTGAGGAGCCTGATTTCCCCTGTAGCAGCGTTGATCATAGGTTCCTCTGTGAGCTCTGCATCGACTCTGGGCACAAGCACTTCGAGATTCCGTTCAAGGAGTGCGAGTTCCCTCTCCGTCACCGTCCTGGGATCCATAGGCACGACTAGGATGCTCTCGTTCGTGACGACGAGATCCCTGAGCTGATGCATGAACTGGAGCATGCGATCATAGGTATTGAGCGAGATCATGTACTCCAGACCATCGATCATGACCACGGATTTGGGTTGGTCCTCGATGAAAGATCGGACCTGGCTCATCAAGATACCTATCGCAGTCGGGTTCACCCGTCCATCCCCGACGAGGTTGGTAAGCCAGATGAGTTTGCAGCTATCCAATTCCTTCTCAGTGAGCAACTTCTTGGGGAATTCGCGGGTCATTATCATACCATTGCAGCCCGACGACAGGGCATGCTCGAAAAGCTCATAGCTCAGCTTGGGCCGGCGTTCCTCCACGAGGTAGACGTTGCCGAACAGTACATCGTTCGATAAACTGGTGCCTGAGCTAAGCATGGACACCATACGAGCATCCCATCCATCGTAAGTATGCCTTGACACCTTATATAATACTGTTGATTTGGCTTCGCCAGTTCGAAAAAGATGCGGTCCCGGAAGCTGCATAAGTCACATCGCGTCGCAGAACACTCGCAGCCTGTCCTGAGACATCTCACCGTGAGGGCAACGCTCACATTCGATTATTGAAGCGGAAGCCTTCATGTCGAAGTAGCAAGGGACCATGAAGAACTTGGTGATCCCTGCGCATAGTACCCTAGACCCGTTGTCGACGACACTCCCGTGAGAACATCTGCTGCAATCGGGCGCACTGACCATGCGTGATTCCCCCAGATCGCACCGAGTCATGAAGATCTTATGCATCTTCGCGCTCATGATGAGTACCATGTGCGAATGGACTATCGGCCAGATATCATTTGCTATTGATGGCGTCGGTGTTGCAGACCCAGCCGTCTAATGAAGCACCACCCAAACCCCAGGTCAATATCATGGCAGTTAATCAGCGCACAACTTTTTTATGAGACTGAACTCCTGTAGGTTAGGAAGGGCCCATTCCGACTGAGATCGGGGAGTTCCCTTGGGGGCATAGATGCTGACCAGCCAAGAGATTGATAAAAATATCCTCACTGAAAGCATTCTCGATGGCATTTTCGTCAGCAGCAAGTCTGGAGAGATCCTCTACTCGAACCCCGCGTTCGCGACCATCACAGGCCACCCCAAGAGCAAGATCAGGTCCATGAACCTTGGCAAGGGCATCGTCGATAGAGAGCTGGAATGGAAGGCCCTTGTGTCATTGCTGGAGCAGGGAAGTCCCATACATGATTATGAAATCAAGTTCAGGAAAGCCGATGACACGGTCATCATAATCGCCCTCACAGCGTCGATGATCCACGATGATAACGGTGTCCAGATAGGGATCGCGGGGGTGGCGAGGGACATAAGCACTCGGAAGGGCGTCGAACGCGACCTTCGCGACAAGGCGTTCAGATCGGACATACTGAACAGGATTGCGAAGTTGGCAGGGACCAACAACGACGTGAAGGCGGTCCTAGGCAGCATCGCAGATGAATTCAGGAAGCTCGTGGATTTCGATAGGGTCGCTCTTGGTGTCATGGAGGACAAGGACAGGCATGTGGAAGTCATAGTGCCGGACCCTGGCAATCCAAAGAAGGCGAAGTCTCTGGGCAAGGTTCCATATGAAGGCAGTCTCGTGGAGAAGCTCAAGTTCGGGGGCAATGCGATCATAGTCGAGAAGGACGTCGGCAGGAAGCTGTTCTCAGAGTTCAGCATAATGGAGACTGGCAAAGTCAGTTCGATGATGGCGGTACCCCTGACCTCACGAGGCAAGACATTGGGCACCTTATGCATGATGCATGCAAGGCAGGGGGAGTACGATTGGGAGAAGACCGAGGCGCTGCAGATGGTCGCAGACCTTCTGGGAGGCATGATCGACAGCACGGTCCTGTTCAACTCGACCGAGAAGCAGATGCGGCTTCAGGAAACCCTTATCAGATCCAGTGTCGAATTGCAGAAGGCGATCGGGACTGAGCAGATCTACGCGGCGATAGCGTCTTTCATCAAGGATATCGTACCGTACAATGACCTCTCGTTCTACATAGTCGACTGGCAGAGGAGGATAGTCCTCCCGGTCTACGCGGTCGGCGAATATGAGGACGAGATATTGGCGTCACCCGGCGGGCTCGACGAAGGTATGGTTGGATACATCGCAAAATCGGGGAAGGCGGAGTTCGTGGACGATGTCGATTCCGACCCCAGGACTGCAGCCATACCCGGGATGCCTCTCGAACACGATGCCATGATGGCGATCCCATTGATGGGATCCAATGGTGTGATCGGAGTCCTGGAATTGTATCGCGATAGTGGAAAGGTGTTCACCCAGAGTGATCTCGAGGCGGGCCTCTTGTTCGCGCAACAGGCTTCCGTGGCACTGTCCAACGCCCAGCTGGTAGCCAAACTCCAGGAGGCGAATAAGGAGATCGAATTGCTCAACGACCTCATGTTCCATGATATCAACAACTACAATTTCGCGACCATGAACTACATCGAGACGGCAGCAAAGAGCCAGGACCTGCCCAAAGAGCTGCACATCTACCTCGACAAGTCCCTTCATCTGATAAGGAAGAACGCCAAACTCATCGACAACGTCAAGAAGCTCACGAAGATTGGAATAATGAATCCAAATGATTTCGTTCCAGTCAACCTTAGCGATGTCATCCGCAAGATCGTTTCTGGCATATCCAGCTCGAACCCTGACAAGACCGTCAGCGTCAAACTAAACATCCCTGAACATGCGTTCATCAAGGCCAACGCCCTAGTCGAAGAACTCATCTTCAACATTCTCAGCAACGCGATCAAGTACGACAACCACGACGAGATCGAGATAGACATCGACATGACTAGGATCCTGGACGGTGATGCACCGTGCTGGAAGATATGCATCTCGGACAGCGGCCCCGGCATCCCCGATGAGAAGAAGGGCATGCTGTTCCAGAGATTCGTGCGGCTCAAGACGGACTCCAAGGTCGCAGGGACCGGACTTGGCCTCTCCATATGCAGGGCACTCACTGACAAGTTCCAGGGAAGGATCTGGGTAGAGGACAAGGTCATGGGGAAGAGTGAGCTTGGAACCCGATTCTGCCTATTGTTTCCAGCTGAGAGGCATCAGCCTAAGTGAATGGTTCAGCCTTATCCCGGACGGGCCAATGAACACCACATCATGGCAGGACCTATGAGCGGTCTCACTAGACTCGCATCGAAAAATGAAGAAGAATGAAGAGGTTTACCGGTTTTCTATGTCGGTTCACTTCGAGTAGCGACGTATGCCGACTCCGAGCGCTGTTACCGCCAACGCAGCAGCCACCGCAACCACCGTGAGCGACGCTACCTCTGCAGAGGATGATATCCCAGTTGCAGACGCCTGCTCACCCGACACGATTTCTGCTGGCGTCGATAATGCCAGGGCTTTCGGAGGCGATGCGATAACGTTGAACTCAATCCACGGTGCTCCGTGATATCGCGTTCCATCCAGTCTGTATACGCTGTCGAAGTCCTTCGGACCGAGTATCGTCAGGGTCTTGGCAGCGTCATCGTACATTGGCGTCAAGTCTATTGGCGACGATGGGTTTGTCTGGAAGTATCCGAGCTCTAGGGTCCCGTCCTCACGTATGTCCATGAATCCATGGTTGTCGCCACCGATCAGATCTCCGTAGTCGGTCTTAGGAGCCGTGGTCGGTTTGCCCAGATATCCGATCTTCTCACCCATTGGGAGCTGGAATATCAGTGCATCATGTTCGCCAAGGTCGAGCCAGCCAGGAGTCGTATCGTACTTGACCTCTTGTCCGAATAAAGCGTCTCCGCTGTTCCAGCTAGTGTACTTCAGGTTCTCATAAGGCGCATATTCGGACGGATGACCCATTTGCGTTGTATAGTCGATTCTCACCGGCTCCCAGACCCATGCGGGGTCATCGACGGTCCCGTTCGCCTTGACCGCATGCAGACTATACTGGCAGACAGCATCCGAAGTAAGGTTCGAATCGATCGTGCCGTACTCCACCTGCATGGAGAAGTCCTCCCAGTACGGTTGATGGGCGCAGATGTTCGCATCGTCGAGCCAGCGGCACATTAGGATCTCGAATCCCCAGCTGACATGTCCAATGGAAAGGACGACGTTGCCATCGCCATCAACTCTCATGTCCATCATCGTCGCAAGGTCGACGTAAGGCCATTCGAAGCCACACCAGATATCGAACACATCGTTCCCCTGGTCATCGATCCATGTCTGCCAATAGCTCATGTAGCTCGCTTTGTTGGCAGCCCACCAAGTGGCAGGGGTGTCCGCCTGTGGCATGTCGAGCCATACCTGAGCAGCAGGCCGGTTCAAGACGATCTCATAGGTCGTGCCAAGGTAATATCCGTCGTTGCCACTATCGACGAGGTCATCGCCTGCCCAACCGGCAGTGCCGCTCCAGGTCGGTATCCAGTAGTCATCCCACCATTCGTAGGACAGGTACTGGAAGTATAGATCCATCGACACAGATGGCGTCCCGGTCACGGTAGTCGGTCCACGAATCGGCATGAACTCAGGGTCGGTCACAGTGAGCTCCGGAATGTACTCCCCTTCCATAGCCCATCTGTAAGGAGCGAATATCATGCCCTGGTAGAGTTTATCCGTTCCAGTTCCAACCGTATATCCAGGCATGTAAAGCAACGTGTTGTTGCCTTCTTCACTCGTTATGACATAGCTGTCGTCGTAACTCACCACGCGGCCCCAGTCTTCGTTCGTCCACCATTCACCCCATGGTTCCTCAAACATATCATACATCTCGTATGTCATTGAGCGATACCTCGGTATCACAACGGTGATAGACGCGCTGTCCGTCAACGAACCGACGCTGGTGTCCGTCACCTCGATGGTCTGAACGCCCGGAGTTATCAACACAAACTCGTTCGTGAATGTGCGTGTCCCCGCATCACCTGCGACGAATTCGTATTCCGATGGTAGCACCACCGAACCGGCCACGTCGCTGCTTTCGAATTCTATCGTGCCAGTGTACTCCGTATCCAATTCATGGTATTGATGCTCCACGCTGACCGTCAGCGTGAACTCAGCCCCGACATCGACCTCGGCAGGCGCGCCTTCGATCATCAGGTAGGTTGAGACCAGATCCTCGATGTCGATACCGCTCTGGGTACCAGTAGCACTTGTTACCACAGTATCTGCCACCGTTAGGCTGAATATTCCTGGATCATCGAACTTCACAGCATTCTCGAACAGGCGTTCTCCATCGTCCAAGGCAGGCACGAATGTGTAGTCCGCAATCGGAGTCCATCCGCTTGCTGCGTCTGTCGAGAACTCGATCGTACCATCGTATTCATTGAAGACGTTGTTGTACTGATCATATGCCGTCACCAAAACATCGGATACGTTGCCTTCCCACATCGAAGTTATCCCTGTCACGGTGAAGTGATCTATAATCGGCACCACGTCCGTCACAAATATCTTGGTCTGATATCCAGTCAGAGATGGATCACTCACGTCTATGACAGTGACGTTGAACCACCCAAGCACGGTGAAGTTCACGAGTTCCTCGAAAGTGTGGCTACCCATATCCGTGGCAGGTACGAATGTGTAGTTGGGCGGAAAGTCTACGCCGGTTTCATTCGCCGTGAAGTTTATCGTGCCGTCGTATCCCGGGAATATGCGATCGTATTGATCGTATGCGTCCACCGTCACGGTCTCATTGACCTTCTGCACGACCGTATTCGATATTCCATATACATCGAGATATGTCGCGACGGCTTCGGGCAAGACTTCCACAGTCACCGACCCTATGATCGACCCATCAACCGTATCCGTCGCCGTCAACGTCTGCATCCCGGGAGTCCCGAACATCACAGATGCTGGGAGTGTAATCTCGCCAGCATCCAGGATATCGAAAGTCTGGTCGCTGATTGACGGAGACAGCAGGTCAGTACACGTGAAGGTTACGGTCCCCACGTACGTCGTGTAGGGATTGTCCCATTGATCCAGCACAGTCACCGTCAGGTCAGACAATGACTCGTTGGCATACGATGGGTCGGCTACATCGGTCAGCACGAAATGAGGTACTGGCATCTCCTCGACAACGATATTCAACTGCGAACCAGATATCGATGGCGTATCGACATCATATGCAGTAAGGTCGTGCGTACCAGGAGTCATGTAGGTGACCGCATCGCTCGGGAATGTCTTCATCCCACCATCAGTCAGCAGGAACGTATACTCGGTCGGTGAGAAGATCGCGGCACTGTCGTTTGACGAGAATTCTATCGTTCCAGTGTATGTCGGGTACAACTCACCAAACTGATCCAATACGATCACATCGAATCCGGATGATTCGCCTTCCATGATCGGACTGGTAACGTTCTCGACCCGTAGCTCATATGGATATGGTGCCTCAGTCACGGTGATGGCGAACTGCGCCCCGAAGATGGTCATATCATCGGTATAGTTGACAACCAAATCGTGCTCGCCCAGCGTGTTGAATACGACCTCACCCGCAGCGAAGGTGTGCGTGCCGGCGTCACCTACATCGAAGGTATAGTTGTCTGGCAGCTCAGCGAGTGGATCCGTGGACGAGAATGTTATCGTCCCGGCGAAGGTTGGGACCAATTCGTCGAATTGATCCAACGCCGATACGGTGAAGCTCGAAGACTCTCCTGCCACGATCGGGTCGGTGTAGCCTGACACATCGAACAATGTCAGCTCGGCCGGTCCTGTCAACCGGAATTCGATCGTTGGCATACCATATGGCAGCAGCCCCAAACGATCCCACTCTGATTCGAGCAATCCCGATCGATCCTGGTCACGAGACCATGTCCACATATCAATAGGGCCTACGAACTCGATCATCCTATCGGTAGTATCGATCGATATCTGACCCGGGAAGTCTATCGCCATTGGCTCCATGTAATCGACCGTCATGAGCCAATCCTCCAGCGCGAACTCGCCAGGCTGTATGTGTCTCAAGAACATCTGCTCCCCGGAGGGCCAGGTGAACCGCACGGTCTCGCCTTCTGTCAGGTTGAGCACGCCAGGCACGTAATCGTAGTACATCTCGGTTCCGTACAACGGACTTCCTGGCGCGGTGCAGGTGTAGGTCTTGCCCTCATACAGTTCGAAGAGGGATGGGTGAGCGAGCGATGTTATGTAATCTGCGAGCAGCCCTTCCCACATCCAGCAGGGTAATCCATCATCAGTGGTCTCATACGCATATATGGCATACTCAATTGCGGTCGATATGTCTAGGTCCATCATCTCGGGACCGATCTCCGCATGCATCGAGAAATCCTCGAACCAGTACTCGGTATCGTCCATCCATGCATCGTGCATCCACCTCGACATCAGGGCCTCGAATCCCCATGAGACGATCAACTGGTTCACAACAACCTGATCACCGACGCGCTCGGCTGTGAGCTCGTGCTTGAACGGCTGTAACATGTACTCATACATGCAGTAGATGTCGAGCCTGTCGTTCGCTTCGGAATCGATGTAGTTCCACCAGCTGGTTCTGACAGATGCACCATTCGTCGTCCACCAGGAAGCGAATGTATCCCATTCGTTCGAAGGCATGCCAAGGACGGACATCGCTGCAGCCTGGTCGAGAGTCGTCTCTCCTTCGAATATCGTGATCCATCCATCGTTGTTGTCCGCAGCGGAGGGTGAGAGAACAGCTAACTCGGCGTCAGTTCCATATGTGAAGTACCAATCGAGCACGGCGTTGCCACCGGTCGTGGTCCCGAGGTTCGGGAGGAACAATGGTCGCTCGTTCATGTTGATATCGGTCATGTTCCTTCCGGTTATGTCCAACCGCATGTTGGAATAAGTCCAGACGTTGCCCTCCTGAGAACCATCGACCCAGTCATATACATAGGGATAACTGTCACTCCAAGTGACCTCGTCGCTTCTCTTCTCGTACCATTCACCGAAAGGCACATTGAACATATCATACCAATAGTAATCGACCGTCCTTGGGTACTCTTCCCCACTTACGGTTATCATCGAAGAACCCGTGGCGCTGTGTGTGCTGTCAGTAGCTGTTGCGTTCAACCAAGCAACGCCCTCGACGAGGCCGGTGAATGTGACACTCTCCCCCTCAGTGGCACTGAGGGTGTACTCACCAGTTGCAGGACCCTCGACGTCCCATGAGAGATCTACCCCAGTCATCTCGCCTCCGACTGAATCGTAGGCAGTGGCAGTGAATATGGAACTCACATCCACGGAGACCGTCTTGGTAGCCGGGACTATGGTCACACTGTTCAGATACGGCGGATTGATCGTTATGTCCTGAGCCACGGTCTCGTTCAAATCATCGATCTCGACGAGACACGAAAGGGTTCCCGTTCCACCCACGTTGTTGACGGTGAGGTTGCAGTAACGGTTCCCGGACAGGTCAAGGGATCCAAGCGTGATGGGGTCCCTCAACCATCTGTAGTCAACGCTGGAATTGCCATCAAGTGACGTCGTTTCGCCAGTGTCAACATTTCGCAACACGGATGAAACATAGAACATCACGATGGATCCCGCTTCCGCCGTCACTTCCGTCGCAGGATATACGGTGACGACAAGTTCCATTTCAGCAGTCCCTTCATCACCACCATCATCCACCATCAGAACATAGACAACGGTGCTCAGCAGCAGGATCGCGACAATAATCGCAACGATCATCAGCCAAAGCTTTCTACCGCCCTTGCTCTTTGGTGGCGAGATGGGTTCTGGTGAAGCATTCTCGCTAGCTGGCTCACTAGTTGACAGGCCTTCAGACATTTACTAGTTCCCCCACGAACGACTCAACTGTCGGAGCTGAGGTTGTACCGATTCCCAGCTATAAATAATCTATTGAAACATTATTCGAATCAGCGATTCCAATACGAAAATGTTTCCGACGGCGGACGCCATAGATAGCCCTAGACAGATGTATCACGCCATATTATTGAAACCAGCCCGGTCTCGCATAGAACAATCGAATGAAGACGAGGGAGAGTATGTCTGACCATAGAGAATCCAGATCATTCCGTTACATTCAGTAGATATCCGCGATGAAGAGCTCGATCCACCAGAGATCATTTCGGCAAACGAGATACCATGAACATTTTACCAATTACTTCCAGAGAATTGCGGATAAAGGACTACATTTTCCAATAAATTATCATAATGAGTTTCAGTACTCGAACCACTTCGCATTTTCGTAACGATAGGTCGGAATGTTCATATACGAAAGTTCTCATTAATGTTCAAGTTCGAAACGCGGATACATCAGCGGCGTGGAATGGTAGGGGAAGAATTGAGTTCCACACAGATGTGGTCCTCGAAGCGTTTCGGTCATGTTTCGCGATTGGGGATATCGTGAAAATCTTGCAAGCTGAAACCAAGGGGGAAAGTAAGTGGGTGACTTAGTTCGAAGAGTCTTGTCCATGAGCGTTGTCGCACTGATTGTAGGAATCCTGTCCATACCTTTGGCAGGCATCTTTGGGATGATTGGACCAGCCGAGGGGGCTGATGAAGAGGTGGTCCTGAAGGTAGGGTTCATGCAGATGGTTGATAACCTCAATCCGAATGTCGGATTGAGTGATGCAGCCTACGTCTACTACGGTTTAGTCTATGATGCCTTGCATACCGTGCAGGATGACTTCGTCACTGAAGGCAATCTCGCAACATCCTGGAGGATGGTCCCTGCGGACGACCCTGAGCTCATCGCATCTGGCGAACCGCTTGGGTCCGTCTGGGAATATGACATAACGGAAGATGCATATTGGCACGACGGACAGCCTCTTACAGTAGATGACGTCGTGTTCACATTTAACTTGAACATCTTTGAATACGATTCATTCTGGGCATATCAGCCGTATGCGTACTTCATGCAATATGCTGAAGCTATCGACGAGAATACAATCCGGATCCACTACTATGACAGAGAGACGGAGGAACCTCTGCCATGTGCATATGCGCACTTGATTTGCATACCGATTCTCCCGAAGCATAAGCTGCAGAGCATGGATCCATTTGACATCGCATTCAACTGGCAGGGAGTGTTCGACGGAGAAGAGTATCCTGTTGTTGGGACTGGACCGTTCACAGCCACGGAGTACATGTACGACGAATGGAATTCCGGAGACCACATAACGCTCGTCAAGAACCCTAACTACCATGGCGGATCAGACGATGATTGGGAAGTGAGCTTCGATAAGCTGATCATGTACTTCTACGACGACGATGTGGCCATGGCGACTGACCTGAGGACTGGCCAACTCGACATCGCACAGTTCCCACCCCAGACATACCTTGCGATCAAGGAGGATGTCGAGGACGATAAGCTGCAGAACGTCGAGACTTTCGACGGGATCAAGTGCACGCAGTACTGGACCGAGATCGGCATCAACATGAACGAGGCGGGCAATAATCTTGCGAGACTCGACCCTGCCGTGAGGCAGGCGATGGCGATGGCAACGAACAAGACATACATCACCAATAATTACTACGCAGGACTGGCAGAAGAAGGGACCACACTCATATCGCCGGTGAACACGGATTGGCACTATGAGCCAACCGAGGACGAGTTGTACACATTCGACAAGGCTGCTGCGGAGCAGATTCTCGAGGATGCGGGATACAGGTACGACGGCGGAGATTACAGAGAGGTCATGACAGACAGCATGGCATATGATGAGGGATGGTGCCTGGAAGGCAGAGAGCTCGTCTTCAACATGCTGATACGCAGAGAGAATCCTGAGGAGAAGGAAATTGCTGAATATCTCCAACAAGTCTACGAAGAGGTCGGAATCGGTCTTGTCATCAGCATCGTCGATGAGGTCACCCTGTCATCGGAAGTCTATGGGTACAAGTATGACACCATGATCTGGTATTGGAGCGCCGACTCTGATCCGAACTACATGCTATTCTGTCAGGCAGGCAAGTCAATCAATGGATGGAACGACAACTTCTATGACAACGCATCCTACAACGAGGCTTATTACAACTCCGTCATAACATTGGACTCTGAGCAGAGGAAGGTGTACACCGATGAATGCCAGCGGGTCAACTACCTGGATGCGGCATACATCATCCTGGCGTACCCGTACCAGACATATGCATGGAGAACCGACA
Organism: Thermoplasmatota archaeon; assembly: GCA_018818785.1. GTDB lineage: Archaea > Thermoplasmatota > Thermoplasmata > UBA10834 > UBA10834 > UBA9653. Next base: position 64,921 of record JAHIRF010000008.1, read on the forward strand.
AGTTCACGAACTGGGGAGATTGGGAAGAAAAGCCCTGCCTGAGCTTCGACCACTTCTGGACGGGACCGCAGCTGATGTTCGAAATCGAGCCTCTAAGCATTGACGACGACGATACGCCGGTCGACGAACCGAACGACAACGCATGGATCATGTATGCAGGCATCGGTGGAGCGATTGCCTTAGTGGCGATTGTCTTGGCCGTGTTGATGCTGCGGAAGAAGGACGGTGGGAAGAAGGATAAGAGCGACGACTCCAAGAGCCCGCTTGGAGAGTGAGAGTCGCGTACAAACAAGTCCGCGCGGTTGGTCGCGCGGGCATCTCTTTCCATTTACGATGAACGGAATGGAACGGAACCGAGTCACAATCGAGGGAGAGGATAACTGAAGATCGGGGACCTAGGCAGGACCGTGTGCCTAGTTGGTGATAATCAATGGATATGAGAACATACATAGTGAGGAAGCTCATTTATCTGGTGATTACATTTTTTGCGATCATCATATTCAACTTCTTCCTATTCAGAGTATTGCCAGGAGACCCTGCGAGAGCGTTCATCGGACGAGGGATTTCCGAAGATGTCGCGTTCCTGATCAGGGACAGGTTCCACCTCAACGACCCGTGGTACGTGCAGCTCTACTACTACATGGCGGACACCCTGAGGTTGGATTTTGGAGTGACTGGCAGTCTGAACGCAGGAACCTCGATCGGCTATCTATTGGAACCTAGGATTGTGAACACACTCATACTGGTTGGAATAGGTACGATCCTCGCGATATACTTCGGTGTGCTCCTGGGCAGGTTCGCGGCATGGAGGAGGGGGCGACCAGCAGATACGATCGGAATGGCCTTCGCCCTCACGTTCTACTCGATGCCGACATTCCTCTTCGCGTTAGTGTTGCTGCTCGTCTTCGGGGGGATGCTTCAGTGGTTCCCAACGAGGGGTGCATACGGGAGCCTGCCGTGGACCGATATCCCTCCGGACTATCGGTTCATGGATCTATTCGAGAAATTGGTTAGCAGAGGTTACCACCTCGTGTTGCCACTATTAGCGTTCACTTTGGAGATAATGGCGGAGTTCGCGCTCATAATGAGGAATTCACTCACGGACGTCCTCACAGAGGATTACATAACGACCGCGCGAGCGAAGGGACTGTCAAACAAGATGGTGTTAAAGAATCATGCGATGAGGAACGCGATGCTCCCCGTGGTGACTGTTACGGCCATCAGCATAGGCTGGGTACTTGGGGGCACGATCATGGTAGAGATGGTGTTCTCCTATGAAGGATTAGGAAAACTCACTTGGGATGCCGTCGGTGCCAGAGATCTACCTCTTCTGCAGGCGCTTTTCCTGATCATGGCAGTGGCGGTCCTTATCGCCAACTTGATCGCAGACATCGTATACACAATGCTTGACCCGAGAGTCAAGATCTGAGGTGATGAAATGGCAGACATCGGATCAAGCACAATAATTGGACTCGTCGTGGTCTCATTGATCGTGATATTCACGATTGTCCGAATAACCAGAAAGATCTCAAGAGAAGGAGCTTTGCTGACAGAGACAGACAGAGAGAAGCTGGGTATGCAGTTAAAGAACCTGAAGAAGACTTGGAAAGTGTTCCGGTCAAATAGGCTGGGCTTCACAGGATTCATCGTCCTCGCCATCTTCGTGGTCATGGCAATATTCGCGCCATGGCTCTCAACTGTCCCCAACCCGGATCACTATACCAACTTCGAAGAGAATAGGTTTGTCGATGGCGTGGCGGTATTGCTCAATCCACTTCCGCCGAGCCTCACCCCTTCATCCTATACGGGATTGATACACCCCTTTGGCACCGATTACAAGGGAGAGGACGTGTATAGCGACGTGGTCTATGGGACCAGAGCATCCCTGATGGTCGGCTTCATCGCAACGTTCATATCGATAGGAATGGGGGCCGTTATAGGTCTGGCCGCCGGATACTTTGGAAGGGTCGCGGACGAGATACTCATGAGGTTGACAGACTTCTTCCTGGTGCTCCCGTGGTTCCCGCTTATGATAGTGTTGATGACTGTTCTGGACCAGAAATTCATCTATGTCATACTAGTCATAGGCATCACCAGCTGGCCTTCGACAGCCAGGATTGTGAGGTCGCAGGTGCTGACGCTCAAGGAAAGACAATTCATCGAGAGGGCGAAAGCGATAGGTGCAAGTGACAGACACATAATCGGCAAACATATCCTCCCGAACACGATGCCACTGATATTCGCCAATACGGTCCTGCTCATAGCCATAGCGATATTCTCCGAGGCGTTTCTGGACTTCTTCGGTCTTGGCGATCCCAGTGTCATCAGCTGGGGATCGATGCTCGAATCCGCGTACAGCAACGGTGCGGTGGCCCAGGGAGCGTGGTGGTGGATTATTCCACCAGGGGCAGCAATCATCATACTGATACTGGCGTTCTCGCTCGTGGGTAACGCGCTGGATGATGTGCTCAACCCGAAGTTGAGAAGACGCTGATGTGATCTTCATTCCGGCCATATGAGGATTGGGGAGCCATGCAAGGGTCCAGTCTGCATCAAAAAACGATGGGATTGGAAATGGTTTGAACGGATTCGAGATATGCACTAAGGACTCACTTATTCTCCGCTGCAGCGGCCTGGGCCTGCTGCATCTTCCTGTAGAATGTGAGGTAGCCCATCGCGAACTTGTCCTCGCCCCAGAACAGCTTTGACGACTTGGTTGCAAGCTGCATGTTGGGATCGAGAGGGTTGCCGATGAAGCTGGTCATGCCCTGTCCAGCGCACATGAGCATGAAAGCCGCATTGAGCTTGGGTCTGTCCGGCAATCCGAATGATACATTGCTGAGCCCAAGTGTCGTGTTCACGCCTAGTTCCTCGGTCACGATGCGTATGGTATCGAGTGTGGCCTTGGCACCCTGGTCGTTGGTTCCGCACGCAAGGGCGACGCAATCGATTATCAGGTTCTTCCGGTCGAGACCGGCTCGCTCTGCGCGGTCGATGATCTTCCTGGCGATCTCCACCCTCTTCTCTGAAGTCTGTGGGATCCCCGCATCGTCGATGCAGAGTCCGACTAGCGCAGCATCGTACTGAGCTGCGAGTGGTATGACCACGTCCATTCTCTTCTCTTCCCCGGTGGTGGAGTTGATCCCAACTCGACCCTTCACCGTCTTCAGAGCGACTTCGAGGACTGCTGGATCGGATGTGTCGATCCAGAGAGGGACATCAACTGATTCTTGGACGATCCTGATGGCCTCGAGCATGGCATGCTTCTCATCTATCCCAGGGACACCAACATTGATGTCCAGGATATCCGCACCTGCCTCGATCTGTCGCTTTGCTTCCATCTCAAGAACTCCAAACTCGCCCGCTTTCAGCTTGGCGATCAAGTCCTTACGGTTGGTCGGGTTGATCCGCTCGCCCACCAGAACCGGCGTCTTCGTGGCTCCAATCTTCACGGTCTTTGCCGTACCCTTCAGCTCAATAACTGGCACAACTGCACAAGGCAAATTTCTCGCCTCCTATGAAAGGGGTGAACGCCTTTTCCGGGAAATAGTTTTGGGTAATTCATGCGCACAACGTCAGGAACATCTGGATGGTTCACAGATAGCCGTGCCATCGCCCGCTAATACTGCCCGCCCTTGACCTCCAAGCTAATGCGGATGAGCCGGAATCGTGCCATTATATTGACGTACGTACACCGTTTGACAGGAAAACGCCTCGAAATAGCAGAAACCTTAATTATGGTATCGAGTATGCCGGTTCAATCGGAGAAGGGGATTCGTCTTGGAGATGAATCGCTCTTGAACCGAACAGGAAAATCCGACCAGAACAGGAGTTCTGAGAGGAAACCGATTGGGGGTAAAACCAATGGAAGATGCAGTGACACGGCTTAAGAACGCAGTGATAAACTACGAGATGGAGACGATTGCTGATCTGGCGAAGAAGGCGCTCGCGGAAGGCGTCGACCCGCTCGTCGCCATTGAGAAAGGCTTGGCGGAAGGAATAAAGGTCGTTGGCGAGAGGTTCGGCAAGGGAGAGATCTACCTACCAGAACTCGTCATGGGCGCAGAGGCCATGAAGGCTGCGTTGGCCGTGCTTGAACCCGCAGTTCCGTCGGGGAAGCACAGGGCCAGTGCTGGCTTGGTTGTCATCGGCACAGTTCAGGACGACATACACGAGATCGGCAAGAACCTCGTGGCAACTATGCTGTCCGCGAACGGATTCGAGGTCGTCGACCTTGGAGTGAACGTGGCATCCACTGAATTCACCAAGAAGGTGGAGGAGCTGAAGCCAAAGATAGTAGCGATGTCTGCCCTGATGACCACGACTATGCCGAGGATGGCCGAGGTTATCGGACCAATCAAGAAGAAGAGCATTCCAATCAAAGCATTGATTGGCGGTGCACCAGTCACCGATGTCTACGCCAGGGAAATCGGAGCCGAGGGATACAGCGGCGACGCTTCCAGCGCGGTAGATGTTGCCAAGAAGCTTGTCGGGTGAGGTCCATGGCCTACGGAATCAAGAGGGGCATCCGATTCCAGATCCTCAGCGATGAGGACTTGGATAGGATTCATTGGAGCACACTACACATACTCGAGAAGATAGGTGTGCAGGTCGACAGTCCAGCGTGCAGGAAGCTATTGAAGGACAATGGCTGTGTGGTCGATGAGAGCACCCGTATCGCTAAGATGCCGTCTCACCTGATCGAGGAAGCGCTGGTGAAGAAGAAGACGTCCATCACTCTCGCGGGAAGGAACCCGAAGTACGATGCGAAACTGGACATGAACCATAGCCACATAACGGCGAATGGTAACGGTGCAGTGACAGTCGACTTCGAGACCGGAGAGAGAAGGGGCTCGACAAAGCAGGATGTCGCGAACTCGTCAAGGATCATCGACGCTCTGGAGAACGTGCATATCCATTGGCCAATGGTCAGCTCGACTGACCAGGACCCGGCTGCCGTCCACCTTCACGACCTCGACGCGTCTCTCAACAACACCGAGAAGCACGTCATGTACGAGACCGGCGTGACACTGTCAGATGCGAAGCACCTGACCGAGATGGGCTACGTCGCAGCCGGTGGCGAGAAGGAGTACAGGAACAGGCCGATCACGTCGTGCCTGCAGTGTACATACGCTCCTCTCCAGCATGACGCAGGTGTCATGGACGCGAGCCTGCACTTCGCCGAGGCAGGGGTGCCGCTCGTCTTCTTCGGAATGCCACAACCAGGTGCGACAGGTCCGGCAACGCTCGTCGGTTCGCTCGCAGTGGGCAACGCTGAGGTTCTCAGCGCTCTGACCATGATCCAGCTGGCGACACCCGGAGCAGCCGTGATATACGGTATGGGTAACGCACCGCTCGACATGAGGACGACGATCAGAGCCGGCGGAAGCCCGGAACACGCCATCTCATCCGCGATGGCGACCGAGCTAGCGCACTACTATGGAATGCCATCCTGCGTCGGTGTGTCGGCAACCGCGAAAGTGCCCGGTGACCAGTCAGTCCTGGAGTACTACACTGGTTGCGTCGGTCCGCTGCTCGCTGGTGCAGACCTGATGTGCGGTGTCGGGCTATTGGAGGATTCCAGCTGCCTGCATTACGAGGAGATCGTCATGGACAACGAGGTCGTTGGCGCGATCAAGAGGCTAATACGCGGCGAGTGGGCAGATGACGACACGATCCCGCTCGATGTGATCGAGAAGGTCGGTGTGGGTAAGAACTACCTTGCACAGAGACACACGGTAGATCACCTCAAGTCTGAGCACTTCATGCCGACGCTCATAGACAGGCGCTCGTACGATGCATGGTCCACCTCTGGATCGAAGTCTCTCAGAGACTCGGCCAGGGACAGGGTCAAGGCGATCCTCAAGGACCACAAGGTCCCACCACTCGATGCTGAGAAGCAGAAGAAGATCAATTCGATCATCGAGAGCACCAAGAAGGGCTTGTGGGGCGGCGAGTCCAAGACCTATTAAACCTATTCAGGGCCGGCGCGGTTTTCCGCCCGGCCTCGATAATCACTTTTTGATTATCGCAATTCCAGCGAATAACACACGATTGTGACAGATTGACTCTTGAGGGATGACAAATGGCGAATTGCATAACCGTATCGTGCAAGAGGAACGTCCTGAGCGAAGACGACATGCGGATGATCCACTACGCAGCCTTGGAGATCCTCGAAGTGACTGGTGTGGCTGTCAGAAGCGAAAAAGCGCAGAAGATGCTACAGGATGCCGGTTGCGATGTTGACAAGAAAAGTGCAGTCGTGAAATTCCCTCAGAGACTCGTCGAGGAACTCTCCCGGAAGAACAACAGGGCAGTCACTTTCTATGGTAGGACACGGAAACACGATGCTAGGCTCGACGGTGAGCACACCTACGTCGCCAGCGATGGAAACGGTACCATGGCGATGGATTTCGAGACACGACAGAGGAGGGAGTCCCGGAAATCCGATGTCGCCAAGAGTGCCTTCGTCTCCGATGCCCTTTCAGGGCATGGCATGAACTGGCCCAGCGTCACGTCTCAGGACGTCCCCCAGGGGACGAGACACATTCACGATCTTCAGGCATCCCTCGAGAATACAGAGAAACACATCACGATCGCAACGGATACGACCTCATGGGAAGTCGAGGATGTCATAGAACTCGCCTCGGCGGCTGTCGGAGGACGAGACGAACTTAGGAAGAGACCGATCATATCCTCGATCCATACCAGCTCATCGCCGCTTCAGATCGAGGGTGAAGGGCTGGAGGCAGGGTTCGTGGCGGCAAACGCAGGGATACCAATCTGCTTCTATGTGATGCCTGGACCAGGGGGGACAGGCCCGGCTACCCTTGCAGGATCTGTAGCCGTCGGGGTCGCCGAGGCGCTGGCAGGCAACACGATCTTCCAGCTGAACCAGGTTGGCACTTCATTCGTATTCGCCGCTGGGATGGCCAATTTGGACATGAGGGCGTCGACGAGGGCGGGGGGAAGCCCAGAACACGGCCTAACGTCCGCCGCATACGCGCAGATGGCGCATTACTATGGATTCCCGGCACTCGTGGGCGGTTTCGTCACAACATCCAAAGAACCGGATCAACAGGCGTCTGCAGAGAAGCTCGCGAGCGCCATACCACCGATACTCGCAGGAGCGGACATGATCGCCGGCATAGGGTTGCTCGAAGACTGCAGAACAGTCTGGCTGGAACAGTTGGTCATCGACTCGGAGATGTCTCAGATGATCAGCCGAATGGCCAGGGGAATGGAGGTCAACGAGGATTCTCTGGCACTGGATGTCATTCACAAGGTGGGAGTCGGCAAGGACTACCTGGGGCAGAGGCACACGGTGGAGAAGTTCAGGACGGAACATTTCATGCCGACCCTGGCAGACCGGACATCATGGGACTCGTGGGCGCAGAGAGGTTCGAAGACACTTCTCGACCGCGCCGCGCAGGAAGTCAGGCGCATATTCAAAGAGCACCGTGTTGAACCCGTTCCAAAAGAGCTCGGTGAGACCGTCGACAAGCTTCTCAAGAAGAGAAGCAAGTAGACCGCAGACTCATTCCTTGACCGTGGTGAAGCACGCACAGGTGAGCGTGCGCGCCACGCCTCTCACTTCCCTCAACCTATCAATGACCAGCTGGCCGATATCCTCCATGCTCGAACCGCGCACTTTGAGGAGCATATCGTATTCGCCAGATATCATGTGTACCTCGAATATGCCTCGGATGGTGGCGATCTCTTCGGCCGTATCCCTCTGGGAGAGCCCTTTCTCGGCCTCGAATTGAACGAGTATGAAAGCGGAGACGCCCAGGCCCAGCGCGGAATAGTCTGGGAGCGCTGTGTACCTGCGAATGACCCCCTTCTGCTCCATCTTGACAATTCTATCATGGACCGTCGCCCTCGGAATCTCCAACTCACGGGCTATTGCCTTGGTGGTCTTCCTCGCGTCTTTCATCAACTCCTCGAGTATCGTCGAGTCCTTCTCATCAAGCATAAATCGTCAATATGACGGTTTTCTTATATGAATATTGCCTTTTTTCGGATTGTTTCCGTGATAATGGAGGTAAAAGTCAAATAGGATATTGACTTGTCGTCTATTCGTCGATGGTAACAATGCAGCAAACCGTATTGCACCTGAAAGAGAGCAAGATGGGACACATACTCAGAATCCAGAGTGCCGCTCTGAAAGCGATTCACGATTACATGTACGAGAACTGCGTGGTCCAAGCGATGCCGGTCATGCTGTCCCCGGAGACCGACCCCCTCAACCACCCTCATTTCGATGCGTCGGTGGAATACTACGGTCAGAGACTGCATCTCACGAAGAGCATGATAATGCACAAGCAGCTCGCGCTTCTGAACGATGGCTTCGACAAGATCTACATAATGTCTCCGAACGTGAGGCTCGAGCAGGGCGAACTCGGGGCCTCGGGAAGACACCTTTTCGAGTTCACCCAGGTGGATATCGAACTCAAGGACAAGACCAAGAAGGAGTTCAAGGAACTCGTCGATGGAATGATCGTGAAGGTTTTCGAGTTCGTCAAGAAGGAGTGCTCTGATGATCTGACAGCGCTAGGCAGAAGGCTGGAGGTCCCGAAGCTCCCTCTGAAGATCTTCGAATCCGAGGAGCTGAAAGCAAAATACGGAGATGATTTTGAGAAGGTCATGTCCGAGACTGAGAGAGACCCATTCTGGGTCCTGAACTTCAGACGCGAGTTCTACGACAGGGAAGACAAGGAGCGGAAGGGATACTACCACAACTACGACATGTTCTGGCCGGAAGGATATGGCGAAGCCCTTTCCGGAGGCGAGAGGGAGTGGGAGTACCAGGAGATCATCCGCAAGATGATGGAGCGCAGGACCAACATGGACGCCTATAAGAGATACCTCGAGGCGGCCACGCAAGGATTGATACCTCAGACCGTCGGAGGCGGTCTCGGAATCGAGAGAATGGTCAGATTCCTTACGGGGCAGAGTCACGTTAGGGATATCTCACTCTTCCCGAGGGTGCCCGGCGAGAAGATAGCGTTCTAATGTGAATCGTCCAGCAGGTTTCAGCACGGCAGGAATGTCGAATCAAGAGACCTTCTCGACTATGGCGCCTTCACCAGGAACTGTTATAAATGACTCAGATTCCAGGCCGGAAGATTCCAGGAACGTGCGCACCATGGCTTGCTTGATCTTGGACGCATTCTCGAGAGTTATCGCGAAGACCGCAGGTCCGGAACCACCTAGGGACACGCCAAGAGCCCCTGAATCGAGTGCGCTCTTTCGCACCTCATCGAATCCAGGCACCAGCTTCTTCCTGTAGGGAACTGAAAGTGTGTCATCCAGGTATTCGCCAACAGCACGGGCATCACGCTTCATCATCGAATGTACCATGCCAGCGGCCATTGAGAGATTGCTCACGGCATCCGACAGCGGTACTGATTTCGGAAGGACCTCCCGCGCCTTGCGCGTCTCAACCGAGATCTCGGGCAGTACGACGACGATCTGGAAGCTCGGAGGTTTGATCCTCAATATAGTACGCTTGCGAGCATCGGATACCACGGTGAATCCACCGTGCAGCGCGGCGGCGACATTATCGAAATGCCTGGACCCTGCGATCAGTTCCTCACCCATGGCCGCGGCCTCGAGTATGAGCGATTCGTCGCGTACGCCCATCAGCGTAGCCATGGCGAGCGCTCCGCCGACGGACGAGGCGGCACTGCTGCCAATCCCGCTACCAGGTTTCATGCCTTTCTTAATGGTCATCGAGAAACCGTATTCTTCGCACCCGCACATATCGGCGAGACGCATGGCCGCATACGATGCGGTGTTCTTCTCGGGGTCAGTCGGTATGCCGCTCCATCCAGATACCTTGACCTCGCGTCTGCCAGGTTGTCTCAATTGAATCGTGACAGTGTCCCGAGGAGAATCCAGACATAATCCGAATGAATCGAATCCTGGACCGAAATTCGCCAATGTCGCTGGCGAAGATATGACCGCCTTGTTGTACCTCATGATCTATACCCACCAGAGGGGATGAGACAAAGACATATTAAAGAAACTCTGTGTCCGAGCATTCTCGCCATGGACATTTTTGTGCAAAATGCAGTTGCCAGGCGGTTCGCACAACCCATACGATGATGACCAGATGTGCGAAGGGCTTATATTCACTCTGAACATAGCATGCGCGGCCCATGAGGAATGCGTTTGCCGACCTTTGAAATGAAGTGCATGGAATGCGGAAGAGTCCACGACATGTCCAGGCCTGCCTATGCGTGCAGCTCGTGCGGTAATCTTCTGGAGATCAGCGTCGACATCGATGCCGCAAGGGAAAGGCTGTCTAAGACAAACTTCGCGTCCAGGCGACTCTCAGTCTGGAAGTACAGAGAACTGCTGCCAGTCACCGAGAATACAAGGATATACACAAGAGGGGAGGGAGGAACGCCACTGGTCCGATGCGACAGACTCGCGAATCATCTAGGTCTAAGCCATCTATGGCTCAAGTTCGACGGCACAAATCCCACTGGATCATTCAAGGACCGCGGCATGACCATGGGAATCACGAAAGCAAAGGAGCTCGGGATGAATGTAGTCACCTGCGCCTCGACCGGCAACACCTCTGCATCACTCGCTGCATACGCAGGGCATGCGGGTGTGAAATGTGTCGTCCTGATACCGGAAGGGAAGGTTGCGCTGGGGAAGCTCGCACAGGCGATGATGCACGGGGCGACGGTCGTCTCGGTTCGAGGAAATTTCGACCAGGCCCTAGACATGGTCATGAGATCATCGGATTCACTCGGGATGTATGTCCTGAACTCGGTCAACCCATTCAGGATCGAGGGACAGAAGACGGCCGCATTTGAGATATGCGACCAACTCGAAGGTGCATGCCCGGATACGCTCTATGTGCCCGTCGGGAACGGAGGCAATTCGTCCGCTTACTGGAAGGGGTTCAAAGAATATGAGGAGTTGGACTTCGTCGCAGGCCATCCGGAGATCAGAGGGGTTCAAGCAGTCGGGTCCGCCCCGATCGCCGAGATGTTCGCAAAAGGGAGGGATACGATGGTCCCTGTGCAGAACCCCGAGACGGTCGCCACAGCGATAAGGATAGGCAATCCTGCTAACTGGAAGAAGACCATCAGGGCAATCAAGGAATCAGAGGGAACAGCTTTCACTGTAGCGGATGATGAGATACTCGCAGCTCAGAGATTGATGGCGACTCTGGAAGGGGTATTCCCCGAACCAGCGGGCGCAGCGGCTGTCGCAGGCCTCGCGAAGGATGTCGCGAGGGGACTCATCGATAGATCATCGAAGATAGTCTGCGTATCGACGGGACATGGACTGAAGGATCCGGACACTGCGATCAAGCAATGCTCAAGGCCTCATGTGATAGATGCGGACATGAAGGCACTCGAGAAACTCCTGGAGGATGCCTGATCTGAGAATCATCCTTGTCGGTTTCGGTGTCGTCGCCAGGAGCTTCGCGGAGATAGTCGAATCAGATGGAGAATCGCTTGCCAGAAGATATGGATTGAAGCCGAAGATCGTTGGCATAGCAGACAGTAGAGGAGCTGCAATAGCCCAGACAGGTATCGACCTCAAGAAGGCGCTCGGGTCCAAGAAAGACAATGGAGACCTTAGCGGACTCGATGGCATCTATCATGAAGGCATGACCGGTGCCCAAGTCATCAAGGAAGCAGACTGCGATGTCGTAGTCGAATCCACCCCCACGGAGATCACGGCGGCCGAGCCAGGACTGACCCACCTCAAGACAGCTATGATGAAAGGGCGACATGTGGTATGCACGAACAAGGGACCGTTGGCACTCGCGATGCCTGCCCTGATAGAGTTGGCCCACCACAACGAGGTCGTCCTAAAGTTCAGTGGCACAGTTGGCGGCGGGACGCCTGTCCTTGATTTCGCGAAGAAATGTCTGGAGGGCAGTGAAGTCCGGTCGATAAAGGGCATATTGAATGGCACCTGCAATTACATACTCACAAGGATGGCGAACGAGTCTGCCACCATGAAGGACGCACTCGCAGACGCACAGAGGTTGGGGTACGCGGAGGCCGACCCCACATACGACGTAGAAGGACTCGATACCGCATGTAAGCTCGTGATAACATCAAACCATGTGCTGGGCACGGGACTTTCAATCAAGGACATCGACATACGAGGGATCACTGACATCTCCGTCGAAGACGTCAAGGAGGCGCTTTCGCAGGGGGAGACGATCAAGCTTATAGGCGGCGTTGCTGGCGGCAAGGCAAAGGTCTCTCCCGAGAGAGTGAAACTGACACATCCACTCAATGTATCTGGCACTTTCAACGCGATCTGTTTCGACACATTCCCTTCCGGTGAGGTCACACTGGTCGGCAAGGGTGCAGGGGGTCCAGAGACAGCGACCTCTGTGATCAGGGACCTGCTGGAGATTCGCAGAGCATACGCAAGGTAGCACATTCACATCGAGAGTTGGTAAGCAATGAGATTGGTGATGAAGTTCGGAGGAGTGAGCGTTGCGGACGGAAAGGGATTCAGGAAGGTCGGCACGATCGTCCACAAGTACCATGAACGAGGGGACCAGATCGCAGTCGTCACATCCGCCATGCACTCCGTGACGAACTCGTTGATAGATGCCGCGTCACAAGCTGGTCGGGGACGCAAGGATCATGTCAGAAGATACGTGGATGATCTCACCGAGAGGCACAGGAAGGCCTGTGAGGATGCGATCGAGAACCGTGAGATACTGGACAAGATCCAGCATGTCGTCACATCGACTTGCGACGATCTCCGGAACATACTACTCGGCATAGCACACATAGGCGAGCTCACACCCAGATCTAGGGATTATGTCATAGGCTTCGGCGAGAGACTCGCGGCGCCAGTTCTTCAAGGAGTGTTCGAAGACATGGGCATGAAGGCGAAGGCGCTCACAGGCGGAGAGGCAGGGATAGTGACTGATGACAATTTCGGCGCCGCCCAACCGCTCATGAACATGACGACACTGCAGGTTAGGCAGAACCTCGGCCCGATCATGGAGGATGGCACCATACCGATCGTAAGCGGTTTCATAGCCCAGACCCAGGAGAGCATCCAGACGACCATCGGTCGGGGAGGCTCGGATTACACTGCATCCATCATCGGCGCTTCGATAAGGTCAGACGAGGTCTTGGTATGGAAGGACGTCGACGGACTCATGACGGCGAACCCAAAGATCGTGAAGAACGCCAAGATGATAGACAGCATCTCATTCCCAGAAGCCATGGAACTGGCGCACTTCGGTGCTGAGATCATCCATCCGAAGGCGCTCGAATGCGCAGCCAAGTACCAGCTGCCGTTCAGGGTCAAGAGTCTTGCGGACCCCGACCGGCCGGGATCCACCATCGTCAGCGAGGTCAAGGTCAAGGACGGTGATGTCGTGAAAGCGATCACCAACATAGACGATGTCGACCTGATCACGGTCTGCGGCGCGAGCATGGTGGGCACTCCAAGACTGCCGGCGAAGGTACTGCAGATCCTCACGGACGAGGACATAGATGTCCTGATGATATCCCAGAGTTCATCTGAGGAAAGCATCACGCTCGCAATACCCAAGGAGAGCGGTTCAAGGGCTCAGAACGCACTTGAACTTTCCTTGCTTGGTTCCAAGCAGGTCAGGGAGGTCAATATTGAGACGGCATTGAGCATAGTCGCCGTGGTCGGAGCTGGCATGAAGGGAACACCGGGAGTCGCAGCCAGGGTGTTCGCCACCATGGCTAAGGAGAATATCAACATACGTGCGATCGCCCAGGGCTCTTCCGAACTCAACATATCATGCATAATAAAGAAAAAGGACGCCGCCAAAGCAGTCAACGCACTTCATGACGATTTCGAACTGGGGGTATGAGGTTGGCCCAGAAAAATAAGGATAAGGATGCCCCACTCAGGAGCGATGCGATGAAGAAGGGGAATTCGAGGGCTTCCGCGAGAGGATTGTTCAGAGCGGTTGGCATGAAGGATGAGGATTTCGACAAACCGATCATAGCGATCGCCAACTCATTCAACACAATCGTCCCCGGCCATATCCACATGAACCAGCTGGTGGCCGAGGTCCGGAAAGGCATCGAGGAGGCCGGAGGAGTTGCCTTCGAGTTCGGAGTACCAGGCATCTGCGATGGAATAGCGATGGGATTGGATGGCATGAGATACTCGCTGCCGTCGAGGGAGATAATCGCAGACACGGTGGAGGCCATGGTCGAGGCTCATGTCGCGGACGGATGGGTAGGTGTCACCAACTGCGACAAGATAACACCAGGCATGCTGATGGCGGCGGGTAGGTTGAACATACCGGCGATCATGCTGACTGGCGGACCTATGATGCCAGGGAAGTACAAGGGTCGCAAGCTCGATGTGATATCCATATTCGAAGCGGTCGGTGAACTCGCTGCGGGCAGGATCACGCAGGAGGACCTTGACCAGATAGAGAGACGCGCATGTCCAGGACCAGGATCGTGTTCTGGACTCTTCACGGCGAACACAATGGCCTGTCTGACCGAAGCGATGGGGATGAGCCTGACGGGATCCGCGACCGAACATGCGGTCGCGAAGTCGAAACTGGCCACTGCCAGGAAGACCGGAATGACCGCGGTCGAGCTGGTCAGGAAGGGCATCAAACCCAGGGACATAGTCACCAAAGATGGTCTCGAGAACGCCATCCGGGTCGACAACGCGATTGGCGGTTCGACGAACACTTGCATCCACATGGTCGCGATAGCGAAGGAGTTCGGCCTGGACCTTGAACTGTCTTTATTCGACAAGCTATCCCGCGAGACCAAGCACATAGTGGCCTTGAAACCCGGCGGCCGTCATTTCATGGATGATTTCGATAGAGCTGGCGGGATACCCGCAGTGCTCAACAGACTTACGGGCACCCTGAAGAATACGGACACGGTCTCGGGTAGGAAGACTCTCGAGATCGCGAAGGCATCCTCGGTGATGGATGACGATGTCATCAGGCCACTCGACAAGGCGTATCACGAAGAAGGAGGCATCGCCATACTATATGGCAATCTTGCAGAGGAAGGATGTGTCATCAAGCAGTCGGCGGTCGTTGATTCAATGAGGCGATTCGAAGGTCCAGCTAAGGTCTTCGATGCGGAGAAGGCCGCGACGGATGCGATGATGAAGGGCACGATAAAGGCGGGAGATGCCGTGATCATCCGATACCAGGGACCACAGGGTGCTCCAGGCATGCCAGAGATGCTCGGCCCCACATCAATGATAGCCGGTCTTGGTCTCGGGGAATCGGTCGCGCTCATCACGGACGGACGATTCTCCGGAGGCACTAAGGGACTGTCGATAGGCCATATATCGCCAGAGGCGTATTCCGGCGGCGCAATCGCCGCAGTCAGGAACGGAGACATAATCAGGGTCGATCTGGACGGGAGAGAGATCGAGGTGCTGATCTCCCAGAGGGAGGTCAAATCGAGGCTTAAGGAGCGAAAAGTGCCGAGGATGACGGTGTCCGGATACCTTGCGAGATATAGAGATGGTGTGGGCTCTGCAAGCAACGGAGCCGTGATGACCCCTAAGAAGAAGTGATGGCATAGGTCCGATGAGCCAACAATCATAATACGATAGATGCTTCATTGGGTAGGGCGGCCCGAATCACCATATACCACTGAGGGTCGACCGAAACCAGCGGAGATCGAGAACAGGAGGATTCGTCGATGGACGCGGATAGAATCGCTTTCGAGATTGCACCGAGCGTATTGGGGCTACTCCTCGTGATTTACTCAGTAGTGCACATCAGAAAACTGGGCGCGGATTTCTTCACCGTGATACGCGGATGGATATTCACACTATTCATCGCATCCATCGCACTACTATGGGCGTTTGAGGCCTTGAGAGGGCTGTTTGGCACCTGGGGCCAGCAGCCGCACATAGCGATATACGCGACGTTCATGGTGGTCATGATATGGCTGTCTGTCTGCCTGGTCGCGCTGAACTCAAGGTATAGAACATTCAGCAGCATCGATCAGTTCTCCGATATGATGAAGAGGCGCCCAATAAACATAATAACAGCCTGGGGGTTCGTCGGTCTGGTCGTGATAGTCTACTCATGGGTCGTCGATCCGATCGGGTCCCAGATAAAGGACGAGATCGGCCTCCTCACCGCATTGTTCGCATACCTCGTCTCGTCGATAGTGGTGGATTTCATCCTTCCCTTGATGCATGAGGAGGGTTTCGACCAGGGCAAGGGCGCGAGGGTATTCGCAGGCGTGATGAGGGGCGTAGGACTTGCATGGATAGGCATACCAGCTTCCCTGTTCGCCCTGTTCATCGTTCTTGGCAACTTCATCGAGTACGATGGCCCGAATCCGTATTCCTGGGTGATGGTGGCGCTCTTTGCTGGCATACTGGGATCCATAACGGAGACGCGCTTCACCGCTCTGATCGTCGATCCAGAGGTGGAGAATGCCAAGAAGTCAGGGTTCAGAGCATACGATATCCCGCGAGGACCATACATCATCGAGGATGAGAAATCTGATTCGGCCATGCAGCTGTTCTCAGAACTGATATCCCTGCCACTCAGGCCCGATGCCAATATACCTGGAAAGGAGAATTCCGCATCAGCCACGCTGGAATACTTGATTCCAAGAGGGATCATAGTGACGAGGGAGTTCCCGGACAACATCAGGGAGAGGTTCAACATCCAGGTGACCCCGATAATCTGGCTCACAGAGACGACCGGAGAACGGAGGATCGCACCTACAAGCCTGGCGGTGCTGACGGACACGCTCATAAGATTCATGGAGAGCAATCCGAACAGTATCATACTCCTCGAAGGAATCGAGTATCTGGTGACATTCAACGAATTCAAGAAGGTTCTCAAACACCTTGACTCCCTCAACGAGACGACTTGGATATCCAAAGCCCGGACTATCATGACATTGAACCCCCGGGCGTTCGATGATAAGGAGCTCGCCATGATCGAGAGGGATCGCAGGGTGATCAAGGGAGTCGAGGGCGTCGATGAGCTCAAAAGGCAGTCCAAAGTCACGTCATCTTGATGATGCAACGAGTGTACAGGATAGTACATTTCTGCAGAATCGGATGCTGAGAAGAGATTTATAGCTTGACGATTTTATCAGGCATAGTCAGTATGACTCTTCGGACCTCTCGAGGCTCCGTGGATCAATAAGTCTCTTAGAATATGCTATGGGGGAAAAGAACAGTGAGGGAATTTGGTAGAAGACTTGTAGCGCTAGCGGCGGTCGCGATGCTAGCGGTTATGATTGTTCCGGCCACGATATCTGCCGGAGATGAAAGAGCAGAATGGACTTTTATGGTCTATCTTGACGCGGACAACAACCTGGAGACCTACGGCATCATGAACATAGAATGGCTTGAGACCGTGGGCTCCGATGAGAATGTCAACTTCGTGGTTCTCCTGGACACATATGGCGAACCAGCAGACCTTCTTTACGTCAGGGAAGGTACATCCGATTCTGTTGGCGAGGCATATGGATATCCAATGGAAGTCGACATGTCAGACCCTGTGGTTCTCGAGGAGTTCATCGTGAACACCTGCACAGACTACCCAGCTGACAAGTACGCACTCATACTCTGGGATCACGGTGGCGGATGGCGCGGATTGTGCTGGGACGACACCACCGAAGAGGAGACTGGACTGAACGAGTGCATCACAATGGTCGAGTTGAGAGACGCACTCCTTGACGCCAAGGAAGAGACCGGCATCGTGCTCGATGTTGTGGGCTTCGACCTGTGCCTCATGGCCATGCCCGAAGTCGCATACCAGGTCAGGGACTGCGCAGATTACGTGGTCTTCAGCGAGGAGACAGTGCCTGGAGCGGGCTTCCCATATGACGCCATCGCCAGGGACCTCGTCGCAGATGCTGGCATGGATGGAAAAGGACTATCAGAAGTCATCGTCAATGACTACGGGGATTACTACTCGTCCTTGGCAGGATGGGTCGACTGGACGATAAGCGCATTCGACATGGACTACATGGATGACATCTTCTACGCGGTGGACGACTTGGGAACCGAGTTACTTGAGTCTCTCCGAGCGTACATGAACTTGATCCAACAGGACCTTATTGGCGCTCAGGAGTACTACTATCCGTACAACGTCGATCTGAAGGGATTCGCTATGAACCTGCTCGCGGACGACAACATCGATAACGATGAGTTGAAAGACGCAGCCGAGAGAGTCATCGAAGCGGTGGAAGGCGGCGTGTTCGCGATGTACAACAGCATCCATAACGACGAGTCCCATGGCATTGCTATCTATGCCCCGTCCACGAACGACGGTATGCACAGCATCAAAGACGACTACGTGGACGTACCGTTCGCGCAGGACACGAGCTGGTACGAATTCGTCCTGAAATTCTCCAGCTGGGAAGGCCGGACATGGGGTCGTGACAAGTGAGTACTTGATGAGAGATCAGACCTTTTCGAGAAACCCTTTAAAAAACCCATTCTCGTTTTATCATTCAGGTACTGATGCCTAAGTCAGGCTTTCTTGTACGAACCGAGGACCTTCACAAATGCGCCAGTCTTGAGCAGCCCACCTATGGCGGCATGACAGTTTGGATCCCCTACCCCGCCCTCGATGTCTGCGAAGAAAACGTACACCCAAGGCTTGTTCCTCCTCGGTCTGGACTCCAATTTGGATAGATTGACGCCTCTGGATGCGAACTCTCCGAGGCAGTTGTATAATGCTCCTGGGGCGTTCTTGGTCGCGAAGACTATCGAAGTCTTGTCGGCACTATCGATCGTGCCCGGGTTCTTCTCCATCACGAAGAACCTGGTTACATTGGTGTCTTCGTTCTGGATTTCCTCCCTGAGGATTTCCAAACCGTACAGTGACGCGGCCCTCTTGCTTGCGATGGCCGCAAGGTCGATGCGCTTGGATTCGGCAACTATCTTGGCGCTACCAGCGGTATCGTATGACGCGATTGTCCTCCACTCAACATGCCTCTGAAGGAACTTCCTGCACTGGCCGAGGGCCTGCGGATGACTGAGCACCTCTTTGACAGTCTCCTCTGTTGCTCCCTTTGCGACCATCAGACAATGCTTGACAGGGACGATGACCTCGCCAGATATCCCTATGTCATGGTCCAGTAGGAGGTCATTGACCTGAGTGACACTTCCCTCTATCGAGTTCTCGACTGGAACGACCGCGTGGGTGACGGAATCCTGCTCCACGGCCTCGAACACGGACTGGAAATCGGGATAGGGCTTGGTGCGCACCTCTGCTCCGAAGTATTTCACACATGCATCTTCGGAGTATGCGCCCTGTTCACCCTGGAATGCGACGATGACGTTCTCATTCACGAATACCACCAGCCTCGTACAAATCACATCATATTTCTACCCTTCCAAAGTGACATGGAGAGTACCATCAAAGGCATTGTACAGATGTGTCCGGCAGCGAGGCGCGACTGACCAGAATGGTGCCAGGAAAGGTTTATATCAATCGAGGCCATGCAGATGATTGTCACGCTCAAAAAGGGTGTGACCTCACTGATGACATGGAGGCAAGGAATGGCACAAGAGAGTAAGATTCAACTTATTCTGCCCTTGGGGCTGCTTATCCTAGCCTAGATGCTGCAGTGTAGGATTTTTTGGAGAGTGTTTTGATGCCCACACAAGCTCCGAGTGAGAATGCTAAACAAGAAGAGAACATCGCGTTCAAGGTCCCAGACAAAGGGGTCTTCGTCAGTGAATACAATGAACAGATCTTTCGGGCGACCAGGATGCCAGAGACTGTGAAGATCCTGGATACGACCCTGAGGGACGGCGAGCAGACGCCCAATGTGGCTCTCTCGATCGATGACAAGCTAAAAATCGCACAGGCGTTGGACGAGCTTGGAGTGGATATAATCGAAGCCGGTTTCCCTGTCAACTCAGAGGGCGAGGCAGAGGCTGTGAAGAGAATCGCTGCGGCAGGGCTCAAGAGCGAGGTCTGCGGACTTTGTCGCGCGAGCAAGCTAGACATAGATGCCGCATTGACTTGCGATGTTGATTCGATCCATATATTCCTGGCGACCTCAAAAGTACACCTGGAGAAGAAGCTCAAGATATCCAGGGGGGAGGCTGTTGAAAAGGCTGTGACCGCCGTGCAATACGGAAAGGATCACGGGTTGATAGTCGAGTTCAGCTGTGAGGATGGTACGAGGACCGACCTCGAATTCCTCAACACCGTGCATAAGGCGATTGAGGAGGCAGGTGTCGACAGGATCGATATACCAGATACCGTCGGTGTCATGACACCGCAGGCGATGATGCAGTTCGTCTCGGAGATCAAGAAGACGACGAAGGTGCCTCTCGCAGTGCACTGCCATGATGATTTCGGACTCTCGGTCGCCAACTCCCTGGCGGGCATACTAGGGGGCGCGGAAGAAGTCCATTGCACGATAAATGGCCTTGGAGAGCGCGCGGGAAATGCCGCCCTCGAAGAGGTCGTGATGGGACTCCAGGCGTTCTACGGGATAAAGACTCGGATCAATACGAGGAAGATGGCTTTCGTGTCGAGACTCGTGTCACAGCTCACTGGAATAGCGGTCCAACCGAACAAGGCCATCGTGGGCGAGAACGCGTTCTCGCACGAAGCTGGGATACATGTCCATGGGGTGCTGAGCGAGAGCTCGACCTACGAACCAATGAGACCTGAGATCGTCGGCAAGGAGAGGGTGTTCGTAGTCGGCAAGCACTCAGGAGTACACGCTGTACAGAACAAACTGAAGGAATACGGGCTCGACCTAACAGGGGACCAGCTCAAGGAAGTGGTCGCGAGGATAAAGAAGTACGCGGAGTCCGGAAAGAAGCTGGATGATGCCGAATTGCTCGCAGTCGCCTATGACGAGATAAGTGAGGAGAAGGAGCCTGTGATAAGGCTCGAGGAATTCACGGTCTTCACTGGACTGAACTTCACACCAACGGCCACGGTCGTTCTCAACATCGATGGAGATGTCAGGCGGGCGTCGGAGACCGGTGTGGGCCCGATAGATGCGAGTCTGAGCGCGATAAGGACTGCCGTATCAAAGAATATCGTGCTGAAGCAATACAGGCTCGAAGCGATAACCGGTGGGTCCAACGCGCTCTGTGAGGTCACAGTGAAGCTCGGAGATTGTGAGGACTCTCAACTTCTCGCACTAGGGAAGAGCGTCGGTTCGGACATAGTCACGACCAGTGTGGATGCCACCGTGGAAGCGTTGAACAGGCTCTGGATGCACAAACTTGGCGCAAATGGCGACAAGGTCAAAAGGAAGGCGTACTAACAGAGGGGGTGGGTGACATTGGCAAAGACCATGGCAGAGAAGATATTGTCAGCGAAGGCT
The DNA here is from genome assembly GCA_018818785.1 of Thermoplasmatota archaeon. Taxonomy (GTDB): domain Archaea; phylum Thermoplasmatota; class Thermoplasmata; order UBA10834; family UBA10834; genus UBA9653. The sequence continues at coordinate 86,238 of JAHIRF010000008.1, forward strand.
CGGAAGGACGTCCGCGCAGGAGAGATCGTCGAAGCCGAGGTCGATTATGTGATGGTGAACGACATCACGGCTCCAGCGGCGTTCGATGAGTTCGAAGGTTTCTGCACGCCACCGCTGGAGAAGAAGATGGTCCTGATCCCGGACCACTATGTTCCGAACAAGGATGTGGCATCTGCGATCCAGGCGAAGAAGATGAGGGATTTCGCGTCCAAGTACAAGATACGCAACTACTTCGAGATAGGGTCCGGCGGCGTCTGCCACCAGCTGATGATCGAGAAGGGGTTCGTCGCGCCTGGGAGGCTGATAGTCGGAGCCGATTCACATACATGCTCATACGGGGCGATGGGCGCGTTCGCCACTGGGATCGGAAGCACCGAGGCCGCGACGGTGTTCGCGAGAGGCGTCCTCTGGTTCAAAGTACCAGAATCGATGAAGTTCGAGGTAAACGGACAGCTTGGAAGACACGTGTCTGGAAAGGACATAATACTCACGATCATAGGAGACATAGGGGTCGAAGGTGCACTCTACCAGTCGATGGAAGTCGTCGGTGACACCATCTCCGCATTGCCCGTCTCTGAAAGGGTGACGATATCCAACATGGGCATAGAAGCGGGAGCAAAAGCCTGCATAATACCGCCGGACGCGAAGGTGGATGACTATCTGAAGGGGCGTGTCAGAGACACCTATGAGAAGGTGTATGCTGACAAGGATGCCGAGTATTCGGACATAAGGAAGTACGATGCGAAGGACATTGTCCCGGTGGTCGCGAAGCCGTTCCTGCCGAGCAATGTGGCGCCCGCAAGCGAGGTCGGGGTAACCATCGACCAAGCGTATCTAGGCTCATGCACTAACGGAAGGATAGAGGATCTCAGAGTCGCCGCAGCGATACTGAAAGGTAAGAAGGTACATGAAGGGGTCAGGATGATTGTAGTGCCTGCGAGCAAGGATGTCTTCGACAAAGCGATGGAAGAAGGACTGTTCAAGATATTCTCCGACGCTGGTGCATTCATATCCGGTCCCACATGCGGCGCATGCCTTGGGGGTTACATGGGCGTGCTCGCTCCAGGCGAAAGATGCGTCAGCACGACGAACAGGAACTTCATCGGAAGAATGGGACACATGGAATCCGAGGTCTACCTTGCGGGTCCCGCAGTCGTCGCAGCGAGCGCAGTTGCGGGGAGAATAGTCGATCCGTCGGAGGTGACTGGATGAAATCGCACTTCGGCGGGAAGGCATGGGTGTTCGGGGACAATGTGGATACCGACCAGATCATACCGGCAGAGTATCTCGTCACGATGAACAGCGCAGAGCTTGCCAAGCACGCGTTCGTGAAGGTGATGCCAGAATTCCCTGTCAACGTGAAGGAAGGCGATGTGATAGTCGCCGGAAGGAACTTCGGATGCGGCTCGAGCCGAGAGCATGCACCCAGGGCATTGATGGGAGCAGGGGTGTCCTGCGTCATAGCGGAATCGTTTGCCAGGATATTCTTCAGAAACGCGATCAACATAGGGTTACCAGTCATCGAGGCAACGCTGGAGGTCGACCAGGGAGACGATATCGAGGTGGATGTATCGAAGGGTGTCGTCAGGAACGACAGCTCCGGAAAGGAAACCACGTTCGCCAGCTATCCGCCTTTCGTGATGATGCTCATGGAGAAAGGGGGTCTAGTACCCTACACCAAGGAGAGATTGGGTTGCACAAGATCGGAGTGATCCCAGGAGATGGGATAGGACCAGAGGTGGTCAGGGAAGCGCGCAAGGTCCTGGACGTCATCTGCGAGAGAAAGGGAATCCAGCTAGATTTCGAAGAGTTTCCACTGGGCGCAGCGCACTACCTGAAGACGGGAGAGGTGCTCTCAGACGAGACCATATCAAGATTGGAGGAGAAGGAGTCCATCCTGCTCGGCGCAATGGGTGATCCCCGGGTCAGCCCAGGAGTGCTCGAGAAGGGCGTCCTGCTCCGCCTCAGGTTCCACTTCGACCAGTATGTCAACCTCAGACCTGTAAAGCTGTTCCAGGGAGTGCCTGCCGCATTGGCTGGCGATAGGAAAATAGACATGCACTTCATCCGAGAGAACACGGAGGATTTCTATGTCGGCCTGGGCAGCCGGGTCAGGACGGGATCTTCGAGAGAGCAACTCAAACTCATCAGAGAGACCTATGAGGTGAAATTCGACATAGGAATAGACCTCAAAGACACAGACGAGCTGGCATATCAGATAGGAATCATCACCAGGCAAGGTGCCAGGCGCGTGATCGACTACGCGTTCGATCTCGCAAAGAAGAAGGGTGCCGACCTCGTGACCTCCGTCGATAAGGCGAATGTCCTCACAGAAGTCTACGGACTCTGGCGAGAAGAGGTGGAGAAAGCATCGAGCAGCTACGGGATAGAGAAGGAGTTCCAGTATGTCGATGCGGTGGCACTGCACATGGTCAGGAACCCAGAGAGGTTCAAGGTTCTGGTCACGCCCAACCTGTTCGGAGACATACTGACGGATCTGGGGGCAGCGTTGCAGGGAGGTCTCGGATTTGCGCCATCGGGGAATATCAACCCGAGCGGTGTTAGCATGTTCGAACCAGTCCATGGTTCGGCTCCAGATATCGCGGGAAAGGGTCTGGCAAACCCGGTCGGAGCGATCCTCTCATCGGCCCTGATGCTGGACACTCTAGGATACAAGGATGCTGCTCATGAGATGGAATCAGCGGTCATGAGCGTCTTGAGCGATGGAAAGCACAGGACTGCGGATGTTGGCGGCAAGATGTCGACCACGGCCATGGGAGATGCGGTCCTCAACGCGCTGAAGAGCCAGTAACCGATATCCCCAGAGGAATGAAAAGGGGAGCCAACGGAATCATCACGTTGGACCTGCCAGCTCATCCAACATCGATATCACTCGGGCGTATAACTCTGCGTAGAGTGCTTTGTAACCATTATCGATCCTATCGTCGAGAAGCCATGTGCGGATGACTCCAAGCCTCATCTTGACGTGATTGCAGTCCCTCAGAGAATAGGCCAAATTCATTTCCAGGATCGCCGCCTGATAATGGGCCTCCTCGACTCGGGCTGGATCATTGAGGATAGAATCTCTGTCGAGTTGGATACCAAATTTCTTGAGCTCTTCGATCTCGGCCAGCTCGTGTACCACAAGGAGTGGGAACATGATGATCACGTCCAGGGTCATGTCAGCCACATACGGATAGGCGTCGAAATATCGCACAACATCGCTCGCGGTCGTGCTGCATTCATGCCCGTTTGCAGACATCAACTCTTTGGCGCGGGTGACTGCGCTCTCTACTTCCGCAATGTCAACCAGACATATCCCCCCACACAGTGCCTAGAAGGAGAGAGTCCGTCAAATACTCTTCCACCGACTTCCACTTGCGTTCCCGTCACGCATAAATATGGTATGTCTCGGAGCTTTTCTGAGCATAGTTATAAGTAATCATAAACAGATTTGAAGTAAAAAGGGCAGATGAGGGGAGATGGGATGCCGCAGCAGATAACGCCAATTTCGAAGGCTAAGACGGAAGAGATCGGAGAGTTCCTCACGAACAATGTATCGAGAGCGGTGGTTTACACACTGTTGCATAAACAGCCGCTCACGCGCAGAGAAATCGAGAGGAGTCCACTCACGGATTCTATGAGGAGGATATCACTCAGCGCTCAGACCCGGTCTCTGAAGGACAAATCCAATGTGCAGATGAGGACTTTGCTCGCCAAGGGCGTGAACTGCGGAGTACTGATACCTATCACCTCGAAGCGCCAGAATTACTACTTCCTCAACTCGGATCTCAAGATAGACCCCGCCCCGATAAGGGAGAATGTCGATGACGAAGAGAGTGTCGCGCTCACTGCACACCTGGACCGGACAGTAACCCACACTCCAGGCCATGCGGTGCTGCCTGCATGGGGCACGGCTGCCGACCATACGATTCTGCCGGTCCCATACATCGACTCGCCTAAATCGTTCACGCTTTGGATGAGTTGGTTGATAACCCCGACGAGGAGGAAGATACTCAACTACATCAACCAACAGGGAGCAGTGACTCGCCCGAAACTCCGGACGGACCTGGGGTTCTGGGCGGACAGGATTGTCGCGAAGGAGGGCATTCCATCTGGTGTGCTAGAGGTCATCGACGGCAAGATAAGGTACCAATTTTCGACATTCTCGTTCTCCAAGTTGAAGGTCAAGAAAGAGGACGAGCCAGGCAAGAGGAAATCATGGACCAACTTTCCACCGTCATTCTGGATGACACGCTCCTATGAACCACTCAAATGCATAATGGGTGCGTCCAGACACTTCACTGATACTGTGAAGCCGAATGCAACGCCAGTGATGGTTCTGGAGGAGCTGCAGAAGGAGAATCCCACGATAGTCGAGAAGAACAGGAAGGAGTTCCTTGAGGTCAATTTCCTTGAAAGGATGAGTTTCTACGCAATCTATCATTCATCGGGAGATGTCGCGACGAAGATATCAGCTGATTCACTCATGCCAGAGAAGGTGACTTTCAACTCCCCGGAACACCCTCTCCTCTGGGCATCTAAGACGGATGAAGAGCACGCAAGCGCGAGGCTCGACTTCAGAGAGGAGGCAGCGAAGATGCTTCAATCTATGAGGACAAAGGAGGAGCAGATAAACTTCCTCGAGAACATGCTCAGGAGCATAGCGATGGAACGAATAGGGGTCAGACTAGAGGAACATGAGAAGGTGCTTTCAAAAGACCTTGACAGGCTCAGGATGGAGTCGTTCGGTCTTGGTTCTGAATCGATAAGCGCGATGGCTAATCTCGAGACTGAAAGAGAGGGAGTAGCCAGTGAGAAGATGTACTTCGAGAAGTTCATGAACATCTTGATCCCGGGTTCGATAAAGAAGGTGAAGGGCCCGGAATCAGAGGGTATTGAGAAGGCGGATGAAACGCCCCCTGAAGAAGGATCCTGATCGAGGACCACTCGCAATAGCTCGAAACAAACCATTTTCGCAAGTTTTCATCGATATTTCCGTAGATCCCCTGAAAATCAGAGCATTAGTAGCGAATAGAGACGCGCCTCGTTGCATCGTGCGAAGGTGTGGCAGATATCACTTATGCATTGCATCAACCTTTAAGCGAAATTCTTGTCAAACCTGGCCATATTCACGAAGGATATTTCTGGGTGCAATACATTACCTCGTCACAGACAGACATATAAGCATGTATAAGCTTGCATAACCACGCACTAATGCATCACTTATGAGTGTGAGATGATGGAACTAACCGATAGAGAACGGCATATTGTAGAAATCCTTAGAAGAGGCATCAATTCTCCAACCATCCTCGCAAGAGAGCTCGGAATCACTCAATCAGGAGCTACCCAGGCCCTCCAGAAGTTGGAGAAGAAGAGCGTCGTGGAGAGGAACAAGATTGGCAGGAATGCCATGTACCGCCTCATCATAGAAGAGAAGGTTGAGCAAGTCAAGGGTTTCGATGAGGACTTGGAATTGATCAGAGAATCATACCATGCGTTATCGAAGGTATGGTCACATGTCCTCAGGCTCGATCTGACCCACGATGAATTGGCCAAGGTCAGGGATGCGAGGAACCACCTAGAGGAGATCCTAGTCAGAAGAGGAAAGAGCCTAGACTAGGGTTCAGAGAGTAAAGACGCTCCATCGGGGTACCGGATGGTTCATCGGAGTGCTTGTTCGGCCTTCCGCAGGTTGTCGACGGTGAACGCCATCTCCGTCATGCCGTCATCCTTTCCCAGAATGTAAATGGAATCTACGTTGACCATCGCTCTTGCCAACTTTCTAGCGGTCCTCCCGAGTTCGCCAGGGCGATCAGGTATCCTTATGGATAGGACCTCCCTGAGATCGTAGCTTATGCCAGACCGCTCCAGTGCAGAGCTTGCCGTGGTCTCATCGTCGGTTACGACACGTATGATCGGTTTTTGACCACTGCGCTCGCTGGATATCGCCTTGATGTTGACGCCATTGTTGCCGAAGATCTCACAGACCTTAGCCAGCTCACCAGGTTTATCCTGGACGTAGACATCGAATTCTTTCAAAGTCCCAATCCTCAGCACCTTATGATTCGCCATGGTAAAATGTGTATCGGCGAACGGGTCAGGCAGAGGAATCATGCGCCTTTGGGCAAGCGAACCCACCGCTTGACCCACCAGTATGCAAGATAGGTGGCGTTGATGGTGCACAGAAATAGAACCGTGATATACCACATGAGAGTATTGGCATCCATTCCAGCTATCGAACCTATCACGGTGGCAATAGTGTTTGGAACAAGAACGGCGGTACCCAGAATCGTCAACCAAGTCATTGTCAGTGCCATGCGATTGTTCAGGGTCTGAAGCTGGTTGTTGTAGAGTGCCTGCAGAACCTCCAGCCCCGAAGCGAGCACCTCGGACATGTGCTCACTGAGGGATATCTGTCGATTGACGTCCTCGACGAGGAGACCTACCTTGGCCAGGACCTTGGGATTGTCCGTTACGAGTTCCGCATCGCCATATCTGAGCGAATGCAGCACATCCATCGTCCTCCACAGACTGTTCAGGTAAGTTATCAGGGCGTGCTTGAGCTCGTAAATCTTGCGCCCTATCTCCATCCTTGGCGTCTCCGGGTCGAGGAGCAGTTCACTCATGTCATCCGCCTGTTCCTCAATCTCCCGCAGATGTTCGAAATTGTGAGAGTTGTTCTCGTCGAGTATCCTGACGAGCATCATGGTCAATCGATCCTGCTGGCCCATGCGCTCCGGCAGCTTCCGCAAGAACACATCGGCGTAACGAGAGAACAAGATCAGCCGCTCTATGTCTCGGCTGTGGATGGTGACGATAAGATCTTTCCTGATGAGTATGAGCAGAGGGAATATACAGACATCCAGCTTGGACACCTTGACGGCGGGGACCATGATCCCCATTTCGGTATCCCTGTCTTCGAACGCAGAGTGATACCCTTTGAGCAGGGTGGAGACCATCGAATCGCTGAACCCGAATTTCACCGCCACTTCAGTAGCATCCTTCGCAAGGTCGTCCACCATGAAATTGACCCAACCCAAACTGGCAGTCTTCAGGGATGATATGAATTCTGAAGGGTTGTCGCCGAATATCTTCGTGGGTTTCCCATCATGGGGAAGCGCGACACAGACTGCTCTGTGAGCGCGGGCATTCAATCCGTTTATGGAACTTGCGTCCTGTTTGGACGGCACCACCACAGGGGATGCTGCACTTGAATCACCGCTCGAATCCACGCGGACTACTCTCCTGCTAGGTGAAGGCGCCACGGATACCGTATGGACCAACAGACATGTATATTTCGCTAGGGACCTAACAAGTCGCATAGGCAAATGAATCATTTTAATACCCAGCTAGTCATTTCAACGCCGATTACCATGAGGGTACTCCTCATTCACGCAGACAGCTTCCAATACGAAGTCAAGGACCCGACGAAGATGGCCGAGAAACTGGCCGAAGGTCAGCCCAAAGGACATTCCTTCGAGGAGCCATTGGTAGTCTTCGCTACGGTCGAGTCCTCGGATGACAATGCTGAAGCGATAGCATCGGTCGCTGCTGACGATATTGCCGAGGTGTTCAAAAAAGTCGAAGCCAGGAGCGTGGTGCTTTATCCATACGCACATCTGAGTTCGGATCTCGCGGCTCCAGACAAGGCGATCGAAGTGCTGAAAGCCACCGAGGCGGCCGTAGCCAAAAAGGGAATCGATGTCCATAGGTCACCTTTCGGATGGTACAAATCATTCAAGATCAGCTGCAAGGGACACCCGATGTCCGAGCTTTCGAGAGAGTTCGCAGGAGAGGCAAAAGCCACACGAAAGGAAATCGTGGAGAAAATCAGGAGCGAGTTCCTCGTCCTCACGCCTGAAGGAGAGGAACACCGGATCGATTTCGAGAACATCGAATCCGCCCATATACTCGACAAGTACCCCTCACTGAAGACCTTTATAATATCTGAGGAAGTCGGCCGGACAAAGGGCGTTGAGCCCCCATCAATCAAAGCGATGCAGAGATTGGAGCTCGTGGACTATGAGGAAGCGAGCGATCGAGGACATTTCAGGATGTACCCGAAAGGGCACCTCATATTCAGTTTGCTCGAGAGCTGGGCTGAGCAGATAGCTCTCGACAAGGTGGGCGCCATGCAGATCGATACGCCCATCCTATACGATTGGTCGATGCCCGACATCAGGAGCCAAGGCATGTCGTTCCATGAGCGGCATTACACGCTAAAGACTGATGAGAAGAGAGAGTTCGTACTCAGATTCGCTGGCGACTTCGGATTGTTCAGGATGATGAAGGGCGCGACGGTTAGCTACAAGAACCTCCCTCTGAGGATATACGAGTTCTCGAAGAGCTTCCGGCTGGAACAGAGAGGTGAGCTCACCGGGCTGAAGCGCCTGAGAGCGTTCCACATGCCAGATATCCATTGTTTCGTCAAGGACATCGATGAGGGTTGGAAGGAGTACATGCTCCTGTACAGAAACTACGCCGACCTCGCGGACGGAACAGATGTCGAATACGCGGTGGCGTTCCGTGTGGTGAAGGAGTTCTACGACAAGTACAAGAATCACATAATCGAACTGTTGAGGTATTCGAAGAAACCCGCCTTGATCGAAGTGCTCTCAGAGATGAAGCACTATTGGGCGGTCAAACACGAATTCCAAGGGATCGATTCCGTCGGAGGGGCCGTTCAGCTCAGCACGGTCCAATTGGACGTCGCAGATGCGGAGAGATACGGGATCGTGTACACCGATGCCGAGGGCAAGAAGAAGGGGTGCATCATATGTCATTCATCCATCGGCTCCATCGAGAGGTGGATCTATGTGCTGCTCGAGGAGGCGCTCAAACACGAAAAACCGAGCCTACCATTCTGGCTCTCCCCGACCCAGGTGAGAATCCTACCCGTTGGCCAGGAGTTCGTTGAGGACTGTGAGAAGTTTGCCGAATCCATTCCTGGAAGAGTGGATATCGACGATACGGACGATAAGGTCGGCAAGAAGATCAGGAACGCCGAAAGGGAGTGGATCCCTATCATAATCGTGCTCGGAGAGAAGGAGCGCTCATCAGAGAAGATACCAGTCAGATTCCGATCCGGCGAGATGAAGGAGATGACGAAAGAGGAACTCGCAGAGGAGATCGAGAGATTATCTGGCGGCTACCCGAAAGCCAGGCTGCCACTTCCCAGGATGCTGTCCAAAAGGCCTGTGTTCCGGGGCTGACCACGCATCACTTGTTGTCCTCATCGCCCCAGATAATCTTGTGCAGCTGGGGCATGACGCGTGCGTCAAGACGGTCCTTGAGCACGATCTCTGCCAACCATTTGAGGTCCGTCCCTCCTACTGGGGTGATTATGATCTCGCACATTGGAGAGTACTTGCGGATGATATCCTTGGCGTACGCATAATCTGCCTCGTCGGAGATGATGAACTTCAGCTGATCAGAAGGACCGAGCATCTCGATATTTGAGAACAACATCTTATCCGATTCGCCTGACGAAGGGCCCTTGATATCCATGCTGATGGTCAGATTCTCGACACATGGAAGGTCGTCCAACGGCATGGCGCCGTTAGTCTCGAGCACCAAGTGATAACCTCTGTCCAGCAGAGCCTCCACCAGCCGGATCGATTCATTCTGGGCCAATGGTTCACCGCCCGTGAGGCAGACGTGCGATGTCCGGCTCTTCTCCACATTGTCCAGTATTGATTCTATAGTCATCTCCTCGCCTTTGTCGAAAGCCTGTGGAGTATCGCAGTATGTGCATCTTAGGGGGCAGCCAGAAGTCCTTATGAAAGTCGTCGGTGCGCCCATGGTTATCCCTTCGCCCTGTATCGACCTGAATATCGAGTATACTTTCATTCGATCACCTCATACTCCAACGGGTCCTTTAAACCAACTTCTGAGAATCCCTGTCGCCTCAGAATACAGGAATCACACCTGCCACATGCCTTCTCGCCACCTTTGTAGCAGCTCCAGGTTTCCTCGAGCGGCACACCTAGCTGGGAAGCAATCCGCACGATTTCCCCCTTCGACATCTTGATTATCGGTGCTTCGATCCTTAGACCATGACCACCCCTTCCGACCTTCGTGCCAACATCGAGCATTCTCTGGAACGATTCGATGAACTCAGGGGTGCAATCAGGATATCCACTGTAGTCGACCGCGTTTGCCGCGATGAATACGGATTCTGCGCCCATGCTCTCAGCTATGGACGCGGCTATGCTGAGAAATATGATGTTCCTAGCTGGGACGTATGTGTCCGGGACGCCTTCGGCCATCTCGTCGTGAGTCCTGCCTTCCGGCACCCTCGTGTTGGGATCCGTGAGAGAGCTTGACAGGAACTCTCCGATAGGGAGGCGGATGATCAGATGATCAGAACATCCAAGACGGGACGCGACTTTTCGAGCGCTCTCAAGCTCTCGAGCGTGCCTCTGACCATAATCGAAGGTCAACGCAATCACATCATGACCTTTGCTTCTGGCCATCGCAAGGACCGTGGAGGAGTCGAGTCCTCCAGAAAGCAAGACGACCGATTTCGTCATCTTTCATCACCGCCAGATTCACAAGTCGAGGCCGGTCCAGACACCTTGACCCCTGCCCTCATCCACTCCGAGCTCCACACGTTTGACATTCGCAGGGAACTTCATCTTGCTCAACAAGTCCCTGAGGACGTATTCAGCCAACCCTTCGGCGGATGCCACCTCCAGGTCTAATAGGGCGCAGTCGACCTTCGGAAAACTGTAATGCTTCCCACAGGAAGTGTACCTCACAGTCTCACCCGATATCTCGACCGAGGAGTCCTTCATCGGAATCAGGATCTTGTGATCGAGCTCATCGGCCACGCCCCTCAAGAAACCCTTCAGACTTATGAAATCCACAATGACGCCTCCGGCCCCTACCTCTCCGAAGACTGCTGCGTTTATGGCATAATCGTGCCCGTGCAGGCGGCCGCACTTCTGATGCCCTGGAATGATATGAGTCGCGGAGAACGTAATCTTCGAACTCCAACCATTGATCTCAAGCCTCATCGGGACGGGATAGCTCAGGGAGCATTATATAAGTTTCAGGCCTGCAGCCAGCATCACCGCATCCGAGAAGTCGGATTTCGCCCGGGAAGTGTCGACGAAGATCGCCTCGATATTGACGACGGGAGCGCCGAAAGCCTCACAGCCGCCTACGAGGTGCAGGGCCCGGAATATGAGATTGCCCGAGATTCCGTCAGGGGCCACAATGACATCACGCTCTTCTAGAGCCTCCTCCAGAAGTATCGCATAATGCTCGGCGTCGACCCCTTCCACTCTAAGAGCCTCGACCACTTCCTCGCCTTCCGTGATGCTTCTCTCGATCTCATCTCCCCGGTGGACGTCGTCCACGCGTCCCTTGGACAGAACACCGACCGAAAGGGACCAGCCGATACGGGAGAAATACTCAAGGGTGGCTCGAATCAGGGATGTTTTCATAAAAGCGTTCTTTCCTTCATCTATCCCGACAGGTGTGAGCATAAAAGTGCGACCATCGAGAGTACGCATTATCGCCGTCCGCATGATCTCGGACAGGTCGAATGAGGATTTCAGCTCCGATAGCAAAGGAGACGAAGGAAGAGTACCTCGGACCGCAGCATCGATGGCGTTCGACGAAAGTGCGTGAACCAGTTCCTCCGGCGAGTCGAACCGCACAAGTTCGATGGAACATGCCTTCGATGCGAGACGCGCTTTTGTTGATTCGAATAGCCCCTTGGAGGCTCCGATCCCTATCAGAGCATGGGATTCGCATCCCCGCCTGAGAAGGGCATCGATATCTATCAGAAGCAGCACCAACCATTCAGAATTCGTCGTCGGTCATCTGGTCGAATACATAGTTACCCCACTCCCGTACCCCAAGGACGATCTCGAGCTCCTGAGGGGTCAGTAGTGGCTTGTCGTACATGGCGACATCGTCGATCGCGATCCTCGGACAGGCGGTGGACACATATGCGTCGAAGCCCAGCGATTTCAGCTTATCTGGGTCGAACTTGTCCATCATGATGAGGACAGCGTCCCGTTTCTTCCACCGTAGGAGTTTTCGAAGCTCGCGTGCCCGCCTGAGCCGACGCTGTCCGATCTTCTCTCCGATGACGATTCCGAACGTACGCGCCCGTTGAGCCTTCTCGATGACCGCGTGCCTCTGCCTCAGCATCCTGTCCTTAATCTGGTCTATCTCTTGAGGCTCCTCAAGGTTGGGGTCCAGGACCACCACTTTCTTGCCCGTAGCCAGATGTACCCCCAGCGCATGGAATGTCCCCGATCCGATCAGGATATAGCTGTTCACATCATTTCCGATGGACATCGCGGAGGTATAGTTACACCCAAGCACCTCGCCTGCGTGTGAGATCCTCGTATCGCCTTCGCCCAGTTTGATCTTCAAGCCCAGACTCTCCAGACCTTCTATTACGGGTTCGAGGTCCATAAGATGAGGAGTCGTCGCAAGAACGCCGACTGGCTCGGTCAGCATGTCCACTGATTTCTTGAGCTGGTCTATCAACGGGACATTGGACCTCGCAGAGACGAATATGACTGGTTTCGCGAACTTGATGGAAGGGATGGAGGAATGCCCCACGTTGATTACGGCATCGACCAGGTCAAATAGTGAGCTAGGCACGTCGCAGGCTCCGAAACAGGGTTCAGCCACCACCACGACCTCGGCGCCCGACTTGTTCTCGATATCCTCGGCATATTGATACGCTCTCCGTTTCAGCCCTTCGGGCACCTGCAGAGCGACGACTCTAACCTTCAGCCTCTTTATCTCGGATATCGCGCTGGCGAGGTCAACATCGTACAAACATCCTCACCCCATTATTGACACATATCTGTGCACAGATCAAATCACTCGGACCGATGCGCATTTAGGGATACAGAGACCAACGGTAAAAAACATTGTGCGAAATTGGCACGGTTCGGATCACTTGGCAGCGCCCGGACCCTTCTCCACATCCAGATAGCAGGGTGTAGGCAATTTGATGGCTGCCCTCTTCAGCGCGAGCTTCGCGGTGACGAAGTGGTTCGCAGTCGTCTCGAGCGTGATGATCTCCTGGTCAGGCTGAATCCTTGCCGCGGTCCCTATGGGTTTCCCGAAGGCTGCTCTCATTCCTTCGGAGATACGGTCCGCTCCCGCACCAGTCGCAATCTTGTTCTCCCTGAGCACCTGGTGAGGGTAGACCCTGATCTTGAGGTGATAGCCAGTCGTACCGATCTTCTTCGATAACAACCTGTTTGCAGATATACGCGCCGCCTCGAGCGCTATATGCCGGATCTGGCACTGTTCCACAGCCTTGAGCGTTATCCTCACTGGATAGTCCGCCTTCACGCCGTGCTCGAACTGGGTAATCCTCGATGCTGGAACGCCGCCCATGTACTCTCTGCGGCAGTAGGCCTGCCCTTTTATCTCCCTGTACATGCTTGCTGGCTTGCGTGACATTCTAACACCTGGTTCGATTGTTCTATCAGGTTTGCGGGATAATGGTAGTCATATTTAAACCTCACTGACAGTGGCTCCTAGATTTAGATGCGGTCCAAGGGTTCTGGCACACATGCGAATTGTCCGGATATGATTATCTAAGACTACCACCTTCTCAAGTAGGATATGGCCCGAAGGCACCTTAGCAGAAGTGATGCGAGAGACATAGCAGAAGAGCGAGTAGATCGACTCTTCGAACTCGCGGAGAAGGAGGGGGTCGCTGGAAACGACGAGAGAGCCAGAAGGTACGTGGGTCTGGCTCTGAAGATGAATGAGAGACACAAGGTCAGGGCCAGGCACAAGAGGAAATACTGCCCTGAGTGCCATGTGTATTTCACACCTCCAAGAAATGTCAGGGTGAGGACGAGGTCTGGCAATGTCGCGATGACCTGTCTCTCATGCGGCTATGTCCTCAGATATCCGCTGAAGTCCAAGAAGGTCGAGGGAGCATGATACGATGGATAAGAAGACGATAAAGAACATCAAAGGGAGAGCCCAACCACTGGAACCGTCGATCCACATCGGCAAGGAAGGGATAACGGAGAACATCGTGGCCGAGGTATCCAAACAGCTCAAGAAGCACAAGATCGTCAAGGTGCGATTACTGCAGAACATGGAGATGGATCGACGCGAGGCCGGCGTCCGTCTAGCCGAAGCCGCAGACGCTGTCATGATCGAAGTGAGGGGAAGAACCGTGGTCCTCGCGAAGAAATGAACCATGCCAGATATCCTACGCTGCTCACACTTTATATACGAACTAGGTCATTGACAAATAACCTGAAGACGGGTGATATCGATGCTCGATGCCAGATTCATACGAGACAACGAAGCGACAGTCAGACAATCGTTGAAGAACAGGTACTTCGATGAGTCTATACTGGAGCAGTTCCTCAGTCTTGACGGAAAATGGCGAGAACTCATCGAAGAGGGCAACCGCCTCAGACGCACAAGGAATGAAGTGTCCGAACAGATACCGAAACTCGACAAAGAAGAAAAGGCAGGCAAGATAGCCGAGATGAAGACCATCGCCCAGCGCATAAAGGAGATCGAAGATGATGTGCGCAGGATGGAAGCGGAACGGGACGAACTCCTGCTCAACATGCCTAACATGCCGGACCCCAGTGTCCCAGTTGGCAAGAGTGCGGACGACAACCCCACGGTGAAGGAATGGGGGACCATACGCAAGTTCGATTTCAAGCCGCTGCCACATTGGGAGATCGGCGAGAATCTGGGAATCATAGATTTCGACCGTGGGGTCAAGATCACCGGCACAGGATTCTATGTGCTCAAGGGAGATGGAGCGCGGCTTGAACGCGCACTCATCAATTACATGCTGGATCTGCACCGAGATCAGGGATATATCGAGATCTTCCCACCAGTCATAATCAACAGGAAGAGCTGCATAGGCACTGGTCAGCTTCCGAAGATGCAAGATGACATGTACTGGATAGAGAGGGACGATCTGTGGCTCAATCCGACCGCGGAAGTGCCCGTCACGAATCTTTACAGCGAGGAGATACTCGAGGGCAAGGATCTTCCACTCTATCATACAGCATATCTACCGTCGTTCAGGAGAGAAGCTGGAAAGCACATCGAGACGAAGGGGATAGCGAGGGTCCACCAGTTCAACAAGGTGGAAATGGTGAAGTTCGTGGTCCCTGAGACATCTCCGCAGGAGCTCGAGGGCCTGCTCGCAAACGCTGAAGAGGTCGTCCAGGGATTGAAGCTCCCATATAGGGTCAAACTGCTCTGCACAGGTGACACCGGGTTCCATTCATCGAAGACCTATGACATCGAGACATTCGCTTCAGGAATGGACCAGTGGCTAGAGGTCTCGTCGTGCAGCGACTTCAAGGATTTCCAGGCGCGGAGAGCAATGATAAAATTCAGACGCGAGCCACATCTCAAGAGCGAGTTCGTCCACACGCTGAATGGGTCGGGCATAGCCCTTCCGAGGACGATGACATCCATCCTTGAGAACTATCAGAACAAGGACGGAACGGTCACGGTCCCCGACATCCTGCGACCATATATGAAGGGGACAGAAGTCATCGGATGACTGGATGGGCTCCAGGACGTTGGGCGAAACCACACTATTTCTCGTCACTGAGAATCAACCATGATTGTCACGCCTACCCCTTTTATACTCCTCGCGAGGACATATTCTAACATAACAAGGAGTGGATTAGTCAGATGATGAGAAAGGACGAGCGTTTCGCGCTCTTGGTCGGCAAGGCGTTCCTGCAAGAGATCCAGGCAGGGCATAGAGACAACGCCATAGCCTTCGGAAGGGCGTTCCTCCTAGCGCTGGGACACGCGGACCCAGAATCAAGCGAAGACAACGGGACCCTAGCGAATCGATCCGTCAGCGACTTCATGGCTGCAGCATCGCACTGAAGACGTGGATCAGATGCCTGTGGGTTTGTGGCCCCCTAGTTTTAGTGTACGCTTGAGGATAGGTGGAGCCAGCAGTGCAGTCGCCAGTCCCATGAACACGACGACCGAATAGACGTCCACTCCAATCAGGTCCTTCGTCAATCCGTAATATGCGATTATGAACGCTATCTCGAGCCTGGGAGTCATCCCGACACCGACAGATATGGCGTCCCATTTCTTCATCCCGGTATAATACGCAGGGATCGCACATCCGATTATCTTGGAAGCGAACGCGACCAGCGTGAGGACGATGCCGAAGACGATTGTGTCCCACATGGAACCGAGGTTCACAGCCGTGCCCAATGATACGAAGAACAGCGGGACGAATAATGCCTCGAGGTACTGTGTACCTTTCCTGAACCCGTCCCTGAGAGCAGACCCCGAGAAGGCAGTGCCAGCAACGAAGGCACCGACGATGGCGGATATCTGAATTGCTTCTGCAATGAATGCATACATGAAGGCTATGGCGAGTGCGAGTATGAACCCGCTCATGGGCATCTTCCTTCGATAACCAGATATCTGAACATTGAAGACCAATTTCGCAAGGAACTTCGAGCCGATCCATGCTCCCAGTACGACGAATAGGACGGCCACGACAACCAGGATGCCAATCCCGATCATATCGAACTCGCCCGAGCCAAGGCTCTTGGAAATGCCCAGGACGACCATGCCAAGGATGTCGTCCACGACCGCCGCACCGACTATCGCATAGGCTACTGGAGTGCCGATCAGACCCAGCTCCGCGAGCACACTCGCTGTCACTGCCACGCTGGTGGCGACGAGAGTGACACCGATGAACACCGCCTCTGCATCGTACCCGAAGAGAAGGGCTGTACCATACCCGGCCACCCAAGGGACTATCACTCCGCCCAAGGCAATCATTATAGATTTCTTGGTATAGATCTCCTTGAGGTCGCATTCGAGGCCGATCATGAACAACAAAATGATAGCGCCCATTTCGGCTAACATCATGATAGATTCAGGGAGCCCGGATTCGCCGTCCGCACCCCCCTGGATGATGTTGAGCACACTCGGACCTATGAAGACTCCGACCACAATATAGCCGATTGCCTTCGGCTGACCGAACCTGGTGAAGAGGAACGCTGCGACCAAGGCCACTGCTAGAAGGAAAGTGAGTTCGAACCAGACATCTTCAAGAAGTCTGTCCAGCAGAGAGTTTATGAACGCGGCCATCTGTGACCGCGTCTCACATCACCCGGTGGCATTTAAGCCTTATGTGGGACGCCCTACACGCCGTAGGCACGACCTTTCACCAACCAAAGGTCCACGAGATCACCTGTGTCCTTGACGAGGAATCCTGAAACATACTCCCTTGGCACCCCCTCCAGATAGGCGCCGAATTCAACCGCCCAATTGCCCCATGATCGACCCACCAACCTGCCCAATGCCGGAATGTTGGGAGCGATCGATACGACCATCGTGAGCCTGTTCTCCAAGGCGCTCGCAACCCCCAGGACCTTCAGCATCTTGGGCGTGCCTATCTCGAACAGTAGCTCGAATCGGATATACAGACCGGATAAGAAGCTCGATGGAAATTGAGGATATGCGATGGGATTGCTCGCCCTCCCAAGGTTCACAACGAATGTCGCGAAAGTGTGGATTAGCCATCGAAGCACATCCACGATCGCGTCTCCCGTCACCACAAAAGAGGTCCTGAACCCGAATCCAGCTGACCCGCTGGCATCGCTCAGGGTCACCTCGATGTATATGATGACCTCATGGATCACCTCGTTCACTATGGAGAGCAGGTTCTCGATGAAGTGGGACAGAATGCGCTTTCCCAGGAGCGTCACGAAATCCAGAGATGCTGATACTTCCGACAACTTCGTCTCTTCGAACGCTTCTTTGAATGCTTTGAAGAGAGCCTTCGCTATGAAATCCGACGTGGAGAGCAGCACGGATGCGCCGTTCGAATCGCCCTTGGTCCCATCACGAAGCTGCCATTTAGGGCCACCGTCCCATGAGCGCTGATGTGTCCGCGCATCATTCGCGCTGTCGCTCAGCGTAGGTGTGACATCGACGATCTTGCCCTCTGAATCCCGGAGTATCAGAGAGTCGCCGTCATTGAACGGGTCTCCGGAATAGCCGTTGTCTATGGACGTCTGTGGGAATGTGAAGACCTTGAGGCCGTTCGCCGGTATGGTGCCGTATATCGGCAGTTCCGTGCTCATGCCATGAGCGGTCTCGATCACCCAACCATCAACGCACCGAGATTCTGCCAGCGGGTTGTACAGCTCCACCCATTCGCGTCCGGAGTCATCGCCCTGAGGGTTCGCCTCGAACTCGTTGACCACGACATCCGTCGGGAAAGGCGGAGAGTACTTCAATCGTAAACCCGCCTCGATCGAGGCGGACATACCCAGGACAGGTATGGGTATGTTGGACAGGAAGAGCCCTGCACCTGGAAAGTCTGATGTCGATACCTCGGCGATCTCATACGGCTCAGCTTCTGGGATGACGAGGTCCATGGCCCACGTCTCCGCTCTGCAATGGACCTCCACGAACCTCCTCAGGATGATCATGAGAGGATCGACAACGACCTCGACGGTGACATGCTTCAGGGACAATGTCCCGTTGACGACCACATCGAACCTGCCATCGGATAGTCTGGCGATCCTGAACCCGAATGAGATCCCAGGACCGAACCTGTCCGTGCATACGATGATCCTTACCAGGTCCTGAGACTTTTTGTAGAGGAGATCCGGGAGATTGGTGCGTACGATTATCGTGAAGCCATACATTGTGATTCGCAGCTCCACTGTCCCAACAAGGTCGATGAACAGTTTGACAGCTTTCGCCAGAGCAGAATCGGCGAACTTCTGGATGTATTCCTGAAGCAGCTCGACCATCGATTGCGTGGCCTTTGCAACCAACGCGAGGACCCGCGTTGCATACCCCGCGAGCGTCTCGAACGCATCCTGGAAGAATGTGAATAGTCGCTCCATACCGTCCTTGATCCAACCGACAAGCGGTTCGATCGTGGACCATAGTATCTCATAGAACTTCCTTGCCGCGTTGATGGCATCCGTCAAAGCGGTGTTCGTTGGATTGTAGTCCACGCCATCCAACGGCCATGACGATTGGACCATGACCGGGACGCATATGTCCACTAGGATCTGCATTCGGGAACTCTCCTCGCCGCAGATCAAGGAGAGAAGAGAACAGCTCTCGGACGATAGCTCGATCTCCACGAGACCCTTTGCGGAGACCAGCCATTGGGTAGAATAGGGAGTGGCGGACGCATTGGACAGCGAAGTCATGTGTGTGTTCGGATAGTCCTGTCCGGCACGATCATAATCCCATGGCCGCTTCACCTGGACCAAAATATCATCCGTCGGGAACAACTGCTCGATAGAGGAGTATCCGATCGATGGATCGTATGGTACCTCGGTGAGCGGTGGAAGACCTCCTTGGACCACGATCGAGAGACTCTCGTTCAAGACGGACGATATCCCATCCGCGGCCTCGCGTTCGCCATCCCAGAACTCGAATGGAGTAAACAGGTCCACATAGACCGACCGTTTGTATGAGGAGATACGGCTCTGAGCCAAAGTGGCATTCGCCACGCACTCGACCTGCGTCTCTAGGAGAGTCGCGATTCCGGGGATGGTCCCCGCACCGTATGCGAGCAAAGATGCGAATGTATCTACCAGTGGACCAGCGAAGCCATCGTCTGCCTGCTCGATTGACCGATCGAACGCAGACCCGAAACATTCGACGTAGAGGGAGCACAGAGAATCGTAACTCCCTGAGGCGGATGCAGACACCCCCCATTCGTCATCGTACCTCACATCGTGCTCGACGATCTCCTGTAGCTGCTGACGAACGGACACACCCAGATCAGGTATGTACGCATATCGAGCGCTGTCGAGTACCACGGATGCGATATTGGAGCACATCTCCGTCCTAAGATCCTCGGGGAATATGCTCGACTCATGATCTCCGATGAAATCGATGAAGCGATCAACTAGCTTGTACTGGGTGCTGTAAAACGGCAATGAGCTGGCTGCAATCATGATGGCTTCAGGGTCGGTACATACGGTGACATCGCCTGCATGGTCGGCCATCAATGAGAACATGTCCTCTCCGTCCATTGGATCGACCGAACAGCCGCTAATCTCCATGGACGACGCGGAGGCGAGGTCGAAAGCTAACCTCTGGACGCAATCATACATAAGATCCTTGATCTCCCCTTGGCATTCCTTGAAGACGGGATAGAACTCGGCCCACAGATCGGATTCCAGGAGGTTGTATTCCGGGACGTCAGCATCTGCCAAGATGCCTCCCACCCAGACAGGATAGAGATTGCCAGAAACATCTTCGACATAGTATACTCTCTCGGGAACTATAACGAAGAAATCACAGTCGCATGAAAATGTCTCTGAGTAGAGCAGCGGGGAGTAATCGACGATTGCAAGGCTGCGTTCCATCCACGAACGGACGGAATCGGCGGAGTCGTCCTCCCCGGTCAGGAACTCCATCACATCGTCGATGGTGTTGGATATCGATTCTAGAACCTCGTCCGCCACATTGAACAGTCCCAGGAACCCGAAATAATCCAGGTACTTGATCACCAGCATATCAGCGATGCCAGCAATGGCTTGTGCCATCACGATTGCCGGGTCCAGCTGGAGTTCTCTCAAGCCTAGGAACCAAAGGAAAAGCTCTGCGGGATCGAGCGAGCACCCCGAGCACGATAGCAGGGCGAGCAGGCCGAGCATGCTACCTCCGCAGGCATCGACCACCTCCGAAGAAAATGCTCCATCGATTGACCGGAACAGTCTTGCCTGTTCCAGAAGCAGCGCGACGGCCACCGCGCGGTAGACATCATGCTCCGTGAGGATCATGTCGGTCGCCGAACCGTTAGAGTACAACGGCACGCCGAAACCATCGAGAACTCTGAACTGGGACAGCGCCGTCAACATGTACGTCACCATCTTCCCGATGTCCGAGTACTCTCCGGAGGACGCCTGCTCGAATGCCCGCAGCTTGGATTCGAGGAATGGCAGTGCCGATAGCAGAGGTTTCTCGAAGCACTCATCTCTAGCGAGGGTGCAATCGTCGGTCTGAATGGAGACCGAGAAGGTCCCCAGGGCAACGTAGTAGGGATTCACAGTACGTTCACCGATGGAATCGTCCGACGGCGCGGGAAGAGCATCGTACTCCATCGACTGGCCGTCAATCGTGACTTCAGTCGCCTTTCCATCATCTGCCGACAAGAGGTCCAACGTCCTCTTCTCGGCAAAGAATAGGGATCCGGACCAGTTATGGACTTCGACGTTGAATGCGCCTCGATCACGAGGGAACGAATCGACGACGTATGTCTCGACCATACAAGAATATTCCTCGGAGATCAGGGTGTCATTCACAGGATATTCGTCCCACCCCGAAAGGAGTTTGTTGGCCGTAGTTGAAGCAAATAATCCCAATTCAATGGTTACCTCGGATATGGCGGCATCCATCGATCGTATCATTTCGGCCCTTCGCTCGTCGGATAGGCGATCGATCTCCCTATTCGCGATATATAGGCCCGACGCCGTGGATGCGAGAAGGATCACGACAGCGATCACTGAGAACGAGATCTGAGCGGACTCATCGCTCATTAGCCGATAGCGCTCTTTGCTGCGCGCACCCAAGTTGGCAATGAGATATTTCACAGTCATCCCATGAGGCAGATGAAACGGTCGAGTGTAAACCCCACTAGCTACATGCAGCATACCAGGAGCGTAAGGCAGAGCTCAGGGACAGCTGGCTCACAATTAAATACGGATTAGGATATTCAATCCTCGGATGGGATACAGTGGAGACTGAACAGACTCTTGTCCTGATCTTCGTGGCGTTTCTCGCTGCGAAGGTCGGCGGCGAGATCACGGAACGAATGAAATTACCTGCCGTGACTGGCGAGTTGATGGCAGGGGTGATACTGGGCCCATCAATATTGAATCTCATCACCGAGCACGACACATTCTTCGATGTGCTCGCTCAGCTAGGGGCGACATTCCTTCTGTTCTCGGTAGGCATGGAGACCAAGCTCTCGGATCTCAAGAAGGTAGGGATGGTCGCTGCATCCGTCGCAGGGTTGGGCGTGGTCGTTCCGTTTATCATGGGCTATTACGTTTCGCTGCTCTTGTTCGCCTCATCGATCGAGGCGATGTTCATAGGAGCCGCGTTGGTCGCAACGAGCGTCGGAATCACTGCGAGGGTGCTTCAGGACCTCAACATGATCAACTCGCAGGAAGCAAAGATAATCCTTGGCGCGGCCGTTATTGACGATATACTCGCGATGATCGTCCTGACGCTGGTATCTGGGACCGCGGCCGGGAGTCTGACCACACTGAGTGTCGTGATCGTCATCGCAGAAGCAGTGTGCTTCGTCGCCATCGTAACCATCCTGGGAACGAGGATAGTGAAGTACGCTTCGGGCAAGAGAGAGATCAGGCATGACAAGAATGTCAACGGCACTTGGGCCATCCACTACTCGACAAGGGCATTCAAGAGGGATAGCTGGTTCGACAAGCTCGTTCAGAAGGAGGCGCCCTTCGTCGTCATCCTGATAATCGTCTTCTTCCTCTCAGCCGCAGCGTCGTTCGTTGGTTTAGCAGCCATAATCGGCGCGTTCTTCGCGGGACTCATCTTCTCAGACACTAAGGACACCTACGAACTGGAACGCAAGTTCGAGCCGCTCAACCTGCTCCTGGTCCCGTTCTTCTTCGTGGTCATGGGCGCGAAGGTCGATTTCGGCAACTTCGCAGCCATCGCTCCATACGCGATCATCCTGACAGTGGTCGCTATCCTGAGCAAGCTCATCGGATGCGGACTTGGCGCCGCGAGAAAGGGCGAGAAGACCGCACTCATAGTCGGAGCGGGCATGGTACCCAGAGGAGAAGTGGGTATCGTAGTGGCCATGATCGGCCTGAACATGGGGACTATAGGCAACGATATCTACTCCATAATCGTCCTCGTATCCATCGCCACAACCATCTACGCCCCGTTCCTGATTAAGACGATCATCAAGGCGGAGAACAAGAAGGGTGATCGAGGTTGACCGCTCGACTGCATACTTGCACGTGTGAAGGAAAATGAGAATAAGATGTGCGGCCTCACAGCCGCACGGTTTTTTATCGTTTACTCGAAGTCGAGCACGCTCTCGTCGTAGGCCTGGGTGAACGTGAACACCATCTCGTCCCACCAGGTGTCGACTGTGAACGCCATACCGTAGTAGACCGTGTTCAGACCCAAGAGTTCCGCATCCTCGATGTCCTCGAACCAGTACGCAGGGTTGATCCAGTAGTACGAGCATGTGAAGTAGATGGATATGCCCGTCGTCCTCAGAACAGCTCCGCCCGCGGATGTGACATGGTTCTCGTACACAACGACCTCGTCCACCCCATCCTCGATTGCATCGGTCAAGGTTGCGAGCTCCGGAATCTTCTCACCCAGGAGTTGTGCGTATGATCCGAGGTCGATGAACGGAAAGTGTTCGCCCTCATATGTCGGTATCCTCGGGGTCTGCGACTCCGCAGACTCTATCGCACCTCGGTAACGGCTGTCCTCCAAGTATCCGCCTTCAAAGAGTTCCTTCGCGAGAGCGTCGATGCTGTTCACAAGGTCAGTGACAGGTTCGCCCAAGCGTATGAAAGACAGCGTCGTGTCTCCGAAGTACTCTAACCCCTGTCCATTTTCGGAAACCAGGTTCTCGTAATACTCGACGTACGAATCAACGACAGCGATCCCGATCTCCTCGATTGTGGGGCGTGGGGATTGCGTCATCACGGAAAGGAATCCCTCATAACCCATCCCAGGTCCTGGCACGAGGTTGATGGACGCGAACATGTAGTCCGCGATGTATCTGTTCTCGTAGATGACCTCGATCATCGCGTTCAGGCAGGCATCGTAGCCGAGGATCGTGAGCTTGTAATCATCGTCCACACCTTTCCTGAGCTCGGTTTGAGCGGCTGCCAAGGAGGCAGCAGTCTCAGGCGTGGTCAGCCTGGATACCCAGCCGCAGGGGAGTATGGTGCTGTCATCATAGCACACCCCTCTCCATCCGCCGCCGTGATCCCAGAGCACGAGCATGTAGTGGTCCGCCGGAGCATAGGTGAACGCGGTCACGACGGCCCATGTGAGCCTGTTGCCGTCGCCCATGTCGACCTCTCCTGGGCAGGACTTCTCAGGAAATAGATCGCAGTCACATCTCAGCTCACCGGTCTCCGAGTCGAAGTGCGACACACCTTCCTCGATCACGAGCCAGTGGGTGCCTTCAGTGAGAGACCACGTGTCCAATAGGACGATGATGGTCACACCGTTCTTCGAACCTACGGCCTCCATCTCCAGAAGGTCGTCGATCGCTAAGTCCTCAAGGTTGTTGTCTCCGTCGAGATAGACGAAGACGGTCCATGTGCCTGATCCATCTTCCACGGTCTTTTCAGCGGATCCAGCATTGGCAATCATGCCGGTCATGGCCATCGAAGCGGACAGCAACAGACCCATTACCAAAACACAAGTTGGTGTTCTTCTCATTTCTCTTCCCCCGTTAGTAACCATCCGATGGACATAGATGTCCATCACAGGTGTACTGACTCACAATCATACATCGAGCTATAATAATTTTCCTCGCTCCGAGTGCCCTTGGGGAATATAAATGGAACGCGAGGACGATGTCAGGGCTGGCGGTCAGACATTATCCTCAGGAATTCCTCGAGGTGCGCGGCAAGCGATTCGTTATCAGTGTACCCGCAGGCTGAGAGATCGGCAGCGGCTAGGAGCGCAGCCTTCCCATCGCTGATCACATCTGTCGCTATGAGACCGTCCCTCCGGACAACCTCGATATCCTTGGGGGCCTTCACAAAGGGAGTCGTGATGACCTTCACATGGACCCCGCGGCTGACTGCGCTCCCGAACCTCTTGCCCAAACGCCTTCGGATTGCTGGAAACGATGGGGAGGATATGATGAAGGTGTGCTCCGCCTTGTCGATCATCTCACCGATCTTGTCGAGCACCCGGCTCTTGCCCAATATGGTGTAGACCAGCTGGGGGACTCCTTTGTCAGAGAGTATGTTGCGGACCGAATCGATCTTAGAGAAGGACTCCTTAATCTCCGCGATGAATCGTTCGGAGAGCTCTGAAGGGGATATAGGAGAGAATATCCGAGGCCTGCCTTGCTTCGATTGAATGAAACCCTTCTCACTGAGGGATATCATGACCTTGTATGAAGATGTCCTTGGAATCTGCGCGACATCCGCTACAAAATTGGCAGAAGAAGGGCCGAGTGCCACGAGAGCGATATATGCTCTGGATTCGTAATCGGACAACCCCAGTTTCGAAAGTGCTCCAGATATCTTGAAGTACTCTGCCATGAGTTCGTCCGCATTGCCACCTAGCCGTGCAATAGTCGCTTTGAGGTCCATTTGTAGCAGTAATAGCTACATAAGGTTTAAATCATTGCCTGAAAATCTATCTCCGGGATAGGGATATCATGCTGACAAAAGACTCATCGTTAGCAAAGGGCTTGCCAAAGACCACGGAGAGCCTGTGTCCAGAATGTCTGTCTATCATTCAAGCGACCATCCGCGAAGATGACGGGAAGGTCGTTATGGAGAAGACATGCCCGCAGCACGGCAGTTTCAAGGATGTCGTCTGGTCCGATGCAAAGACATACCTGAGGGTCGAGAAGTGGGCAAAGGATGGGATGGGCGTCATAGACCCGGCCATACCGAAAGCGAAGCAGTGCCCGTTCGATTGCGGCCTCTGCGACCTTCACCTCAGCCACACCGCGCTCGCCAATCTCGATCTTACGAACAGATGCAACCTGAAGTGTCCGATCTGCTTCGCGAACGCCAATTCTGCAGGTTACGTGTACGAACCGGACTACGACACGGTCATCAAGATGCTCAAGCTCCTGCGATCGCAGAAGCCGGTTCCATGCCCAGCAGTCCAATTTTCCGGCGGGGAACCGACGATTTATCCACACTTCTTCAAGGTCATAAAGGCTGCCAGGGAGATGGGTTTCGCTCAGGTCCAAGCTGCGACGAACGGCATAGAATTCGCAAAGAGCCTGGAATTCTGCAAGATGGCGAGCCAGGCCGGTCTCAACACATTGTACCTGCAGTTCGATGGCATGAGATCTGAAATCTACGAGAGGGCAAGGGGCAAGGACCTCCTCGCCACTAAACAGAAGGTCGTGGACAACTTCAGGCAGCTGCCAACGCACCCATCGATCGTGCTGGTCCCCACGGTAGTCAAGGGAGTCAACGACGATCAGGTCTGGCCCATACTCGACTATGCGCTCAAGAATATGGACGTTATCAGGGGAGTCAACTACCAGCCCGTCGCGTTCACCGGTAGGATGACCCGTGAGGAGTTGGTGGAGGGGAGATACACGCTCACCGACCTGATACACGATGTCGAGGAGCAATCTGGCGGCAAGATCAAGGCGTCTGACTGGTACCCAGTCCCGACAGTCGTGGCGGTGTCCGAACTCGTCGGCGCCATTGCTGGGAAGAACATGGTCACATTCACGAACCATACGCACTGCGGACTCGCGACCTATCTCTTCGTGAAGGACAACGAACACATAATTCCGCTCACGAGATTCATAGATGTCGATTCGCTGTTCACGGAGCTGTACGAGCTGGCAAAGAAAGCGAGCGGGAAGAAGGTCCAGTTGTTCACGAAGGTCAAGGCGTACAGCCTGATCAAGAAGCACATCAAGAAGGACCAGCTGCCAGAGGGCATGAACGTCATGGAGTTCCTGAACGTGCTCAAGCGGGTCTTCTCGGAGGACACGAAGAAGGGATTGTCCAAGTTCAGCTGGAACATGATGTATGTCGGCGCGATGCACTTCATGGACTCGTATAACTACGATATCGAGAGGGTGAAGAGATGCAGCATACATTACACCACCCCGGATATGAGGCTGATACCATTCTGCGCCTACAACTCCGGCCCGGTGTATAGGACCGATGTGGAGAAGCGCTTCTCCATCCCATTGGACGAATGGAGGAAGAAGCACGGTGATCAGTACACGTGAGGTGATTATCTTTGAAGAAGGACCAACTCGATGAATTCGAAGTCAACATAGACAAGTGCATGCACTGCGGCGCTTGCGTGGGCTCGTGCCCTCAGAATGCCATCTACCTTAGAGAGGTAGTCCTTGAATTCAATGACAGCTGCACCTTGTGCAAGAGGTGCATAAAGGCGTGCCCGGTCGGCGCGATCAAGCTCGTGGAGAGTGCCTGATATGAAACGAGACTATGACATTGTGATCGTGGGTGCGGGACCGGCGGGTTCCATGACTGCGAAGTGGGCAGCCAAGAACGGCGCCCGCGTCCTAATGATAGAGAAACGCCAGGAGATCGGCTCGCCTGTCAGATGCGGCGAAGGGATCTCCAGGGCATGGCACGACTCCGTAGGGCTCAAGCTCGACAAGAAGAGCTTGGCGTGGGAGGTCAAGGGCGCGAAGCTCGTCGCACCCAACGGCACTCCGTTCTACTTGGGAGAGAAGATGGCAGGGGACGAGGTCGGCATCGTCATCGATCGCGTCTTCTTCGACAAGCAGCTCGCGAGAGAGGCCATAAAGGCTGGCGCGGACCTTCAGCTCAAAGCCTCTGCGACCAAGCTCATCAAGGAAGGGAGCAAGGTTGTGGGAGTGCACGTGAATTCAATGGATGGACCCAGAGACATAAGCTGCGGCTGCGTCGTCGCGGCAGATGGTTTCGAATCCCAGGTAGGCAGATGGGCAGGCATCGACACCTCTCTCGCGCCCAGGGACATCACCACCTGCTTCCAGTACAGGCTCACAAACATCGATATCGAACATGAATACTGCGAATTCGTGCTCGGGAGCAAAGCGCCGGGAGGATACATCTGGATATTCCCGAAGAACGAAGACACGGCAAATGTCGGAATCGGCATGCAATTCACGAAGCTGCATGAGATAGCTGACGTCAAGAAGCACCTGGACAAGTTCATCCAGGGCGACCCCAGATTGAGGAAGGGGAAGCCACTGGAATTGGTGAGCGGTGCGGTTTCGATATGTGCTCCCATCGAAAAAACGATAGGCGATGGAGTCATCCTCGTCGGTGACGCTGCGAGACAGATCGACCCGATCACCGGAGGAGGGATATCGAACTCATGCAAATCGGGAAAGGTCGCGGGAGAGGTCCTTGCGAAAGCCACCCAGGAGAACGACTTCAGCGAGAAGTCGCTCATGCGATATGAGAACGGCTGGCGCAACCTGATCGAGAACCAGCTCTACAGGAACTGGCTCGCCAAGGAGAAGCTCGTGACTCTCCCAGACGAGACTTTCGACAAGGTGATCGCGACATTGAATGATGTGGGCGTGGAGAAAATGTCCACGCTCGCGATACTGAAAGCAATAGGGGATAAGTATCCAGAACTCGTCAAGGAATTCCAGGAATTCCTCTGAGAAGGCCAGACATCGCATACGCACTGATGACGGTTCGGATACGGGCGAAGGAGTGACCGGATGAGATTGCTCGAACGCCTAACCGAGAATAGGCGGAACGTGATCATAGTAGCGGGTCTGATAATACTGCTCGCGTCTTCGATCAGATTCTATCATATCGGCTGGAGCTTCTCAAACAACGGCGTCGACGAGGGTGTGATGCTTCAGCGGTCGCTGCTCATCGATTACGGCTTCGAACTCTACACGGAACTCCCGTGCGATCAAGCGCCTTTCGCATTCTACATTGGCGCGATATTCAGCGGAGATGTCGTCACGCTTCGCTCGTTGGAAGTGGTGCTGTCGATATTCGCGATCCTCGCGTGCATGGCCGCGGCAAGGCGGATCAGCGGAGATGTCGCCATGCTCGCAACCGGACTCTTCCTTGCGGTCGACTTCGCGTTCCTGAGGGAGTCGCGGCTGTACTCGCTGGATGGAATGGCCAGCTACTTCCTGGCGTTCTCGTTCTTGGCCCTTGTATATTACATCCAAAAGGATAGCAGAGTGGCCCTTGTCGTCGGAGGGTTGCTGATGGGGGTATCCGCATCAGTGAAACTCTTGGGAGCTTTCGGGGTCGTGGGCGTGCTCCTATTCTTCATAATCGAAGTGGTCAGGGAAAGATCCCTCGGCTCGAAGAGAGCCGTGGATATGACGCTGTTCGTCTCAACATCCATACTGCCGCTGGTTCTCTTCCTGGTTGTCCTGGACACATCGGCGATGCTCCAGGGAATGATATTCGACCAGGCGCATAGAGAATTCGAACCTTTCCTGAAGTTGGCGATCCTGGCATATCTCGGGCTGAACTTGTCATACATACTTCCATTCATCTACGCGCGCAGCTTGTGGTCCGCGGGACGAGAGATACGTCTCCTCATGGTCGTCTCCGCGGTTCTGTTGCTCTTGATGTTATTCCAACCCCTGGTGTTCTTCCATCACCTGGTCCTGATGAGTCCTTCCCTCGCCATACTTGCAGGTGTGGTGACGGCTGAGACCGTCAGGACCAAAAAGAGCATCAGGAGGAGGACCAACCTCGGGAAGATGCTAAAAAAGAACACTGCGATGAGACGCTTCGCGGCGGCTGTCATCCTCATGGACGTGGTCGCATCCGCCGGTCTGGCGTTCTACGGTATCGCCGCCCAGGGCGAACCGTCTGAGATAACGTATGCGGAGATGCTGCGAGATATAGCGGATGGCATCGAGAACCTCACAGGGAACGACACTTGGGTGATCTGTGGCGACCCGCTGATCGCGACCCAGGCCGGTGTGCTCACACCACCACAGGTCGCCAATGTCGCATATAGACGGTATCCGCAACTGACACTGGATGATGTGACGAACGCGATAGACGAATACAATGTATCCGTGGTGGTCGTATGCTTCCGCCTCAAGGACATAGGAGGACTGACCACATACCTCCGAGAGAACAACTACTCGATGATATTGCCCAGGTACATCGGTAGCGGGAACGACACCGTGCTTGACCTTTTCGAGGACAGCATCGACCCAGTCTACTTTTACATCAAGAACGACCTCGCATTCGCTCTCGACATACCGATCCTTATGAGGATCAAACCTTAGGCTTGAATGTCATCTCCTTCGAGAAGGTCCACAGGGAGTTCGCGAAGAAGTTGAATGTGCTGACCAGGAAGATCACTATCACCTGGGCGAGCAGGAGATACACGCTAGCCTTGTCCTGACCGACCCCGACCGCGGGGAATACGCTCTCCACGAGCAGATACAATAGTATCAGGTTCAGCATTAGGCCATCCAAACTGACCAGCAGGAACTGAGGATACTGTATGCGTATCTTGCCCTTCGACCGGAAGGTCCACCACCGATTCCAGATGAAATTGTTCGTATCTGCAACGACGAACGCGATGGCCTCAGCCGTGAGATAGTAGAGCATGAACAGCTCGACGCCCGCCCACAGGATCGCAAGGTTGATCACCGTGCCGATCCCGCCCACGAAGGCGAACTTTATGTATCTCGCGAGCCAGGGTTTCTTGTGCTCGTAGAGCTTGATGCAATGATCGACATACTTCAGGGTGACCGAAGTCCCCAATTTGCTCTTGCCGGCCTTCCTGTCTGCGAAAGTGATAGGGACCTCGTCTACCTTCTTGATCCTCCCCTTGACGAGTATCTCGAGAGCGATCTTGTAGCCAATGGGATTCAGCTCGACTCCGTCAATCACTTCGCGTTTGATGGCGAAGAAGCCTGACATCGGATCCTTCACCTTGGTCAGACCCTTGGCAAGGAGGGTTGCACATTTGGATATCACGCGCCTGTGGAAAGGCCAGTTCTCGACCATTCCGCCCTTTATGTATCTGCTTCCAATGACCATGTCCGCGTTCTCATCGACCAGTTTTGCGATCATCGCGGGTATCTTCTCTGGGGGATGGCTGAGGTCTGCGTCCATGACCACGAGAATCTCCCCCTTTGCAGCATCGAATCCCTCCAGCACGGCTGTAGAAAGGCCAAGCTTGCCTGCTCGATGAATCACCTTGATATCGTACTTCTTTCCCAGGTCATCGGCCAACTGGCCAGTACCGTCCGGGCTGTTGTCATCGACAATGACCATCTCGACGTCGATGCCCGAGGCAGAGCACGCAACGTTGACCCTCCGGACCAGTTCCTCAACATTGTCCCGTTCATTGTATGTCGGGACTATCACGGAGATCGTATTGGTTCCCCCTTGAGCCGAAGCCGTCTCTTGTAGATTAATGATGCTACCATGCTCACTGAGATGACGATCAGGACAGCGGCTATGGCCACCCAAGTGGCGAGGTCTCCCCTCAGGTTGTCATAGCTAAGCCATGATAGAACGACAACGACCGAGGACTTGACCACCGCTCCGACGAATATGTAGACTGCGCATTTCCTTATGTCCCAACCACACACGGCCATGAACGCACCAGTATACGGGACGACCGGCGCTAACCTGTTCAATAACAGCAACCTCTCGTCCTTAACGATGAGGAAATCGGTGTATTGCTTCATCCTCTTCTCAATCCAATGTGGCAATTTTGCGAATTTGACAAGTGAATATAGCAGGAAGTTCCCGCACAGGCTGGAGAAGCTGGACACGATGACGATCAGGGCACCCCATGCGAAGGAATTCGAATGTGCGCCGAATATGAAGACGGTCCATATCTCTGGGAGCGTCGGGAAACCGGTACCATCAATCAATATGATCGATGCGAGGGCGAGGAGCATCCCAGGATCGCCCAGTGACGAGAAGGTGTTGATGATATCCTCACCTATCAGCCCGGATACCTCCTTCAGCCATTTCCTCGTACATCGCTTTGAGCATCTTGGCGCACTTCTTTATGTCGTGCTCCTCGGCAAGGGACCTCGCGCCAGTCACCATGCTCGCTCTCAGCGCCGGATCATCGAGCATCTGCTCTAGATTCGACACGAACTCCTCGTCGGTCCTGGCCTTCAGGCAGTGGGTGCCGTCCTTGACCCATTCCTCGTAGACGGGAATGTCCCGGATCAGCAACGGACATCC
The DNA here is from genome assembly GCA_018818785.1 of Thermoplasmatota archaeon. GTDB lineage: Archaea > Thermoplasmatota > Thermoplasmata > UBA10834 > UBA10834 > UBA9653. The sequence continues at coordinate 118,151 of JAHIRF010000008.1, forward strand.
GCAGCTGGCCGCTTCTAGCATGACATTGCCATAGCTCTCGGCTTTGGTGGGGAACACGAACACATCCGCAGCGGAGTATACCCCTACTATGTCCTCGAAAGGAATGTGTCCAACGAAGGATACTCTGCCAGTGGATGTCTCATCGAGAGCATCCTCCAAGAGCACCTCGGACGAGCCCACCCATACGAACTTCACATCAGGTCTGTGAGCCATCCGGGAGGACATGGATACGAAAGTGTCGACGCCTTTTCTGGGGATGCGCAGGCCAACACTGACCACCAGTCTCTCATCGGGCTTGACACCCCAACGCTCTCTGAATGATGCACCCCGTTGCGGGTCTCTAACGAACACTTCCCTGTTGATTCCGTTCGGAATGATCCTGAATGGCCGCCTCACTCCGTCTCTGGATAGAGACTTGGCCACATATGGCGTTGCACCCAGGACAATATCACCCATATTGTAGAAGAGGACCGAATACATGCGGACGAAGGGATAGAACAGGGAACCACCAACGAACCCCCCTTTGATGAGCTCGGGCAGATGCCGGCCATGTACGACCAGTGGTTTTCCGGAGATCTTCCTCTTGATCGCCCATAGAAATGAGTTGGGCAGAGGGCTGTGTATATGAAGGACGTCATAATCCTCCTCCGGCTTGTTCATAATAACCCTGCATCCGAGCTTCTCCAGCTCCCTCACGACCATCGGAGCGTTCGTTCCCATGCCGCCAGGGTTCTTGTATGGTATGATGCCCTTGTAAGATTCGAGCTCAGTGAGCATGCATACCGATACCATTTGAAGTCCAACCTGAGAGTAATCAGGGGCGGTTAGTCGCGCACCCCAACACCGCGAGCATCTGTCTGCGTGGATAAATAAATAACCCAGCTGGTTGAACGTGATCGTACCGGAGAAACGAGGATGGCCAGTTCCTTCCAAGAAACGTATTTATAGATAACCGGTGCTCGACGGCTCCGTGGAGAGGAAGACGATGGCGACCTATGCATTGATGTTCGCAATAGGAACGTTCATACTGTGGGGTACAACCAACTTTCTGATAGGCTACGGTGAGAAGAACCAGAAGATCGACCCCAACCTGTTCACGGCGATAATGTGGATGGCGATGGGCGCATTGGGGATCGCCCTCTTCGCATACATCTGGTTCACGGGAAAGTACGAATCGATCGACACCAAGATCGTATTCCCTCTCGCTGCAGGCACATGCCTGGGCATCGGCCTCCTATCGTTCGTCTATGCGATGTCACACTCAGACATGGGCACGGGGGCGACCGCAGCCATAGCCACGTCGAATGCGGTCTTCACGACCATGCTCGCATTGATCTTCCTCAGGGAACAGCTGAGCATGAAGGAATGGATCGGCATCGGAACCGTCGTGCTCGGGATAGTAATCCTGAGGTTCTAGGACTGCAGCCCAGCATCCTTCCGCCAGATGACCGTTCCATTCTTCATCACGAGTGAGCACAGGTTGGTGCCGAATCGGTATGGCATATGAGCGTGTGATGGCACATCCATCATCACGATATCCGCCCTCTTCCCGTGCTCCAGCGACCCGACCCTTTTCTCAAGCCCTATCGCAGCTGCGGCATTGAAGGTCGCAGCGGTGATGGACTCCTCAGGAGTCATTCGCATCTGATAACATGCGAGGGCCATGGTGAACTGCATAGATTCGTTCCAGCAGTTCGGGTTCATATCCGTACCGAGTGCTATCGGCAGTCCCAGGTCGATCAGTCTCCGTGCATCCGCGTAAATACCGGTCATCGATGTGAAAGGTGTGCCGGGAAGCATCACTCCGATAACGTCCTTCCTGGCCATTGCCATGATCCCATCGTCCGATGGCTTCGCGAGATGCTCAGCGGAAATCGCGCCGCATTCCGCTGCGAGTTCGGCACCTCCGGTTGTCACGAACTCGTCCGCGTGGACCTTCAGTCCGAGCCCAAGAGCCTTGGCTGCGAGAAGGACCCTGCGCGACTGTTCCACATCGAACACTCCGCGTTCACAGAAGACATCGCAGTACTTGGCCAGAGAACGCTTCGCGACCTCGGGCATCACATCGTCGACCACGAATGAGATGTAATCATCGGACCGTCCTTCGAATTCTGGTGGTACGGAATGGGCACCCAGGAACGTTGGAACGATATCGATTGGATAGGTCTGGCCGAGCTTGTGCGTTGTCTCCAGGATACGGAGCTCCACATCTCTATCAAGACCGTATCCGGATTTCGCCTCGATCGTCGTTGATCCGTGAGCGATCATCGACTCGAGCCGTCTTGCAGATTGAGAGAACAATTCATTCTCAGACGCGGCCCTGGTGTCCTTGACGGTACGCGATATGCCGCCACCCATTGATAGAATCTCCAGATACGATTTCCCCTTCAGCTTCAGCGCGAGTTCGAACTCCCGCGACCCTGCGAACACGAGGTGAGTGTGTGGATCGATAAGACCAGGCATGACGACCTTGCCGGATGCATCGATCAGCTCCATCCCTGTGGCGCCATGCTTCTTCAATACTGCCTCTGAGCGACCGACATCCACCACGACACCATCGGATACGACCACAGCTCCATCGGGGATTATGGATAGATCTGCCATCTCGGCACGGATCCTAGCTCTCTTTGGCCCCCTCAGTGTGAGAAGCTCTGATGCGTGCGCAATGATTGTATCTTCGCCCATCCTGACCAGCGCAGTAATCATGGTCGGTGCCTATAAGAGAATCGGGTGGGCTCACACTCTCTTGCCCAGAAGCTCGTTGACGACGTATTGATATGTGTCCTGTGGATTGAGCATCTTCCTGAAGTATCTGTAGTCATCGGAGTCCAGTTCGCCAAGGAGATATGCAGCGAACCCGTAGCTTATGGCTCCGATAATCGCAAGGAATATGAGCGATATCCAGTCGATCGATGGCACCACCAACCATCTGACGACATACATGGACGCCACCATGGCAATCGCGCTCAGAAGGTGTCTGAACGATCGCGAGTTCGGGAGTATCTTGCCTATTCGCCAGGCCATGTATCTGAGTGTGAAGAAATAGAATATTGAGGTCGCCAGCAGTGCGAGCCCCGCTCCAGTTCCTTTCAATCCCATCATGGGTATCCCCATAAACGTCTTCGGGACCAGTATTATCATCAGTGCCAGCTGCACCAACAATCCACCGATCCCGACCATGAACAGGGTAACGGGTCTTCCCACGCCTGCAATGACCGACCTGAGCGGGAGCACTAACGCGAGGACTGCGCCGGCGAGGACAAGGATGTTCATAGTAGTGATCGCTGTGGAGAATTCCTCAGTCAGGAAGATCCTTAGGATATCGGAGCCGAAAACCAGGTAGAAAGCGGCGGTAGGAATGACCACCAATGATACATATCTCTCGGCTTGATTGACGACATCCCAGCTCGCTCCGACATCGTTCTTTATGAAATAAGTAGTGACGGACGGGAGAATGAGTGTCGCCACGGATAACGAAAAGACACCAACGAAGACAGCCATCCTCTGCACGCCGAAATAGAGTCCCAACTCCGTCTCCCCCCAGAAATAGCCAACGATCCATTTATCGAGATACAGGTCCAGTATGATCGTCGCCGAAACTACGAAGACCGGTACGAGCGAGCGGATGTAGCTCATCATCATCATTCGGTCCGGGACCGAAATGGGGTAGCGACGCATGAGCAATGCCACGAGCAGGACAGAGGTGATCATTCCGGCGGCGTACGCTGCGGACAGAAGGGCGGGGCCATTGTAGCTGCTGCCCATCACGGATGTGGCCACATAGATCACGAACGCGACTCGCACGATGAGTTCCAATATGGCGGGAACCTGCACCTTCGCACTCGCATCCAAAGCGTCGAACGTGTGAGTCGCGATCTGACTGATCCCGAGAAGGACGTAGTAGACCAGAAAGACGTACATCGAATCAACGAGTTGGGTCAGGACATACGAATCGGTTGGCATGCCCGCACCCATGTATCCATCCTTCCACAACTCAATCATGAAGAATGTGACGACCGCGAAGATCGCCAGGAGAGTTAGCCGTATCGCTGCATATGCCCCGATGCATTTTGCGACGTCGATCGAATGCTTGATGTGGGTCCTGTGTACCGAACCCATTCCGAAGTCTGAAAGGAAGCTCAGGATGCCCACGGACGCCATCGCATAGCCGAGTATGCCGAGGACGGATGGCCCCATGTTCTTCGCTATGAACACGAGTGCCGTCGTTCCGAGAACTGCGCCCAAAACACTATTCAAGACCGAGAGGGCAGCCTTAGAACTCATCAGCCTATCAGGGGTGGCTGCTGTGCTGGCGCCCTCCTCAGGCATGAATCCTAAAGATATGGGTGTCCATATAAATCTATGGAATTAAGCCAGGTTCAGATGGAGGCTGCGACTCGCTTCACGATCTCCAGTCCTTTCTCGATATTCTCCTCAGAATTCGCATATGAGAATCTCAGATGGCCCTCGCCCAGGGACCCGAAGGCGCTACCTGGAGCGCATATGACCCCTTCCTTCAGGATCCTCATGGCGAAATCATCCGATGGCAGGCTCTGCGAGTATTTCGGGAACGCATAGAACGCGCCTCCGATGGGTGTTGTGGAGAATGTCGGTATCTCCAGCAGCTTCCTCAGGGCGATATCCCTCCTCCTCCTGAAGGTGTCCTGGAGCTGTTTCTTGAACCGTTCTCCGTGCTTCAACCCCTCGAGCACCGCATATTGGGTAGGCGTCGATGGGCATGCGAGTGCATAGTATTGCACCTTCGAAAGCTGCTGGACTATTTCCTTGGAGGTCGCGACATATCCGATCCTCCATCCCGTTGCTGCCAATGATTTCGAGAACGAATCGATGATTATGGTATCGTCATGGAAACGGGCGAATGACCAATGATCACCATCATAGATGAAATTGTGATACACCTCGTCCGAGAGGATATAGAGGTCGTGTTCAGCCGCTATGTCGCAAATCGCCTTCACGCAATCCTTCGGAAAGACTGACCCAGTCGGATTGGATGGGCTGTTCACGATTATCGCTTTGGTCCTAGGGGTCACAAGAGATTTCATCTCCTCTATGTCAGGCATGAAGGAGTTCTCATGCGTCAGTGAGTATTCTACCGGACGGCCCCCTGCAAGCGCAACGTCCGGGCCATAGATGATGAAACCGGGGTTGGGTACGAGGACCTCGTCACCCTCGTCGATGATCGTATCGCATGCGATCATCATACCCTCGGTCGCTCCCGCGGTAATGATTATGTTCTCAAAGGTGACATCGTGCCTGAAGCGTTTGAGACTCTTCGCTATCGACTCACGCAGCTCCGTGATTCCAGCGCTTGGCCCGTACTTGTTCCGGCCAGCGTCCAACGCCCTCTTGAACGCCTCGATCGTCTCAGGTGGTGGCTGGACGTCCGGCTCTCCAAGACCGAGGTTGATGGCGCCAGGTGGTGCTGATTCGAACAATCTCCTTATCCCGGACATCTTCAACGATGCGACTCGCTTGGGAAACATCAAGATGGTTAACGTACACATTCGTACATTAATAGTTCGGGGATACAAACGCGTAGGATAAACCATGATAGCAAGGAGCATGAACCCCAGGCGAGACCGCGACCAAGATCGTATGAGAAGGAATCACTGGCCCGCCTGAGCCATGACAACATTCAACTAGCGCAAATGTACTCTTGGTGCTGCGAGACGGACGGACCGCATGGGTTCCCATCTTGCATAGGGGGGAAATCATGATAGCTCGGGGGATAGCATTGGCGATTGCGTTTTGTGGACTGTTCTCATCAGCATTCATGGCGAGTGGTCTTTCTGCTCAATGTGGATCGATTTCGGAAAACGGTTCTTTGGCCAGCGTTTCGGATGATCTCGCGGCACAGGAGAGAGATTCTGAGAGATCTTGGACTATCGGGATGTATTGGGCGGCAGATAACAACATAGACAGCATGACGGATACTTTCCTTGATATCTGGCTCGACAATCTCTGGAACCGTGATGACGTCTCTCTGGCGATATTCATAGACAGGTTGGAACTTCCCGCCAACATAAGCACGGTCACCGAGGAAGGTTGGATCGAGAGGGAATGCATGGGTGATGTCAACTCATCCGATCCAGAGACGTTGTCTGATTTCATCGAATTCTTCATGACTGAGCAGTATCTCGAGGCTGAGAACTACATGCTCATAATCCAGGATCACGGCCTCGGTTACCTTGGAATCTGTGTCGACGAGGGTGAGGAGGGAAGACCATGGATGAGCATAGACGGGCTCGGCAAAGCTCTGGATGCGGCGATGGTTGCGACGGGGAAGAAGCTCGACATAATCGATCTCGACGCATGCACCCTCGCTACGGTCGAGGTCGCATACGAACTCAGAAACAAGGCATCATACTATGTCGCATCTGAGATCGCGGTGCCGTTCGACGGACTCAACTACATCGCTCTCCTCGATGGGTTGTCGGAGAATCCCGACATACTGCCTCTTGATCTCGCGTGCAAGATGGTGGATGATTACGAGGAATGGTACTCGGCACCACTGGGCACATATCCCACGCTGTATCCGTACATGCAGGATTTCGCCACGCTCTCCGTGATGGATCTCTCAAGGATGGAAGGCCTTGGTACGGCCTTCGCTGCACTATCAGACGAACTTCTTCCTAAGGATGGCACATTGATCACTCCATTGAATACCGCCGCACAAGAGCATTTCGTTGCCATGTGGATGAACAACATGGGCTGCGGATTCAACTCGGATATCAGGGGGATGTTCGGACAACTTGCCGAAGAGCTCGCTGATTCCCATCCCGTGGTTGCCGGATTGTGTGACGAGATAGTCGACGCCGCGAACGATGTGATCGTGAAGAACTGGGAGAGCTGGAGGACGAGGGATAGGCTATCGGGTTTGGCCGTGTTCGTCCCACCGTCGATAGGCATTTATGATGTGAATTGGGACAGCCTCTATCGTGTCTACGACAAGTTGGAACTGGATTTCGTTGCCGACAGCGGGTGGAACGAGGTTCTCCTGAAGTACTTCTGTACCATGAGACAGCACGGGGTATGAAGGACTCGGACAGTATCAGGTTGATAGCCGACAGGCCAGTGCCTTCAAATAACCTCAGGTCTATTGCGGAATTACAATGCAAGGTCCATATCCGAAAAAGAAGCCTCTGAAGACAGTCATAGGGACCTTCGAGCTCTTCGGACAGGAGATCGTCGAGCTATCACCATCGTTCTTCAAATTCTTCGGCAGACTGCCGAAACTCGTTCAGAGGTCGATCAAGCTCACCCTACCGTTCGTGGCGCTGTTGCTGATGACCATTCTGCCACTTCCTGTAGATCAGCAGATACAGTATGCGCTTGCGATCTTCGTCTGCATATCTATGCTGTGGACCTTCGGTGCTCTGCCTCTTCCGGTGACCGCGCTACTGGTTCCGGTTCTGCTCACATTCTATGGAATATTCCACACGACAGAGGCTTTGGTACCTTTTGCAGATCCGGTAGTCTATCTCCTAATGGGTGGACTGATATTGGCCGAGGCTTTCCGAAAGCACGGTGTGGACAGAAGATTGGCATATTCGATTGTATCGAAGTTTGGAGGAGAGATCAACAAGATACTCTTCTCGTTCATGCTCGTCGCGGCCGTCCTATCGATGTGGATATCGAACACCGCGACCGTCGCGCTCCTCATACCAGTTGTGCTCGGTCTCGCGTCAAAGGCAGGTGAGGAGAAGGGACGGCTCTCTGTGCTCTTCCTGCTTGGCATAGGCATAGGATCCGCGATAGGAGGCATGGCCACCGTAACGGGATCGGCCCCCAACGCAGTCGCATCATCATTACTAGCAACCAGGCTAGCAGAGGACGGGATGACGTGGACCTTTGTCGATTGGATGAAGATCGGCCTACCAACGAGCATGGCTCTGCTGGTCATCGCATGGTTTCTCCTCCTGAAAGTGTTCCCAGTCAAGATCAAATCATTGGACATATCCTCAGTCAGCAAGGAGCTGAAAGAGATGGGGCGCTTGAGCGCGGGCGAGATGAAAACCCTGGGCATCTTCCTGCCGACAGTTGCCCTGTGGATCGTGGGTGCGAACATAGGTGAGATGCTTGGATTCCCTGCGAGTTTTATGAGCGCGACGATAGTTGCGCTCGGTGCAGTGGTCATCCTGTTCGCCACGAGGACCCTCGATTGGCAGGATGCGCGCACAATCTCATGGGACATCTTCCTGATAATCGGCGCAGGACTCGCCTTGGGCGAAGGACTCCAAGTGTCTGGAGCAGCTGGATGGATGGCCGAGCAATTGATCAGCGTGACTCATGGCTTCCACATACTCGTGATCATGTTGATAATCGCAGGAGTGTCTGTGACCCTGTCCAATTTCATGAGCAACACGGCCACCGCGGCAATCCTGGCACCAGTGCTTATCGGAATGTCCTCGGTGCTCGGCGTTGACCCGAAGCTGCTAGTTCTCGTATGTGGGTTATGCGTGTCCTTATCATTCATGACCCCGATTGGAACTCCACCGTTCACTCTGATATTCTCCACGGGGATAGTATCCAGAAGAGACATAGCGATTGGAGGGATGAGGGTGACGATCCCTGCGATATTGATAGTGGTCTTGATGGTATACATATTCGTCAAGTTCGGACTAGTTTAGGAGGACGGGGTGGTCATTCGATGAGAGTATTGGTGATTGGTGCGGGGAAGTTCGGCGTGCGTGTGATAAAGCAGCTTAGGAAGAATCCGAAGCTGGAAATAATCGTGGCAGACCCACATGAGACCCCGGAGGCGGTCGCACAAGGACTCATACCCAAAGTGGACATCAGAGCTCATGTGACCACGCTCAACTTCGATGAGGTGGTTCAGAAGGTTCGCCCAGATTTCGTTGTCCTCGCAAGGACGCTGCAGGATTGGGAGAAGACGGACACGCCCATGGGAACCCAGTACGTGGTCGGCATGGAGAGAGAACTCACGAAATCAGACGTCCCGGTCTTGCCCATATCAGAAGACGTACTCTGACCAATAGCGCATCAGTGCCCTACGGTCGATCCGTCAAACGATTCGCAGGTCATATCACTCCGAGATGACCGATTGCCAGGAGTTCACGAGGAAATGGGCTGACTGCCCTTGCCGATCGAGAGACACGGACAACGCCCTCGGTCATCAATGAGAATCCTTCGTCCAAGAAGATCTCCTTTGCCAGTTCGTTTGACGAGGATATTCCAACATCTGTCCTGCGGTCGGGTAGTCTCGCAATCACATATCTGAGCATAGCTCGAGCGGTCTTCCTATCGGGATGATTCATGAACCAGGGACCCAATGGATTCAAATCAGAACCTTTTCTGGCAATAAGCATCGCCGTCGTCGAGCCCCCCACGATTCTACCGACAGGACACTCGGGAAGATCTGTATTCAAGGCGTATTGAAAATCACACTCATGAAAGCCCATCATCCGAGCCTGGCATTCCGACAAGGACAGTGTCTCGTCAGAGTCGAGCAATCTGAACTCCGCATCCATGGGTGGATCAACGGTGTCCTGAAATCCTCCTGTCCCGCGATGTTTGCAGAAGAATGAAATCTCTTCGACCTTCTTAAATCCGAATTGATTGTAGAAGTCCGCAGCATCCGGCATCGCATGCAATTCTACATTGTCCACACCCAGAGAATCAAGGTTCTGAAGAGCGTCGCGCATCATTCTTGCGCCGAGTTTCTTCTTCCTCCAACCCTCCTTCACGATCACATGGACTATGAATGCTGTCTTCCCGAAGTTGATCAGGGTGATGAGACCGACTATATCGCCATCGATCTCAGCCACTATGGAGTTCCTGGTGTCAAGGGCGAATATCCTACGGATCTCATGGAACTCCCAACCCCAATTCTCCCGGTCAATCAGTGAGAATACTTGACTCAGGTCGGTGTCAGCCATTAATCGTATGGATGGTTCGTCAGCCATAATCCCGGATACTAGAATATGATGAGCACCTAATATACCCACGGAGACCCTTGGTCTCAAGAACTTGCTAAGATGATATTGATGCAGCCAAACGAAATCTGCATCATTTATGACGTAATGATCTGAAAAAGAAACCTTGTCCTATAGCACAGATATTATCGACTGCGTGGGTGTAGCTAGTAAATTCGAGGTCGCTCAGCACCACGTCCAGGATTTGTTCGCTCGTCAGCATGGGAGCCTCAGTCAATGAGATCACACGACACGTATCAACAACAACCATTGAAGAAGTTGGGCACGTACGATGCCAATCTTGGAGAAGCATTATATCATTTCTTACGGTTACTGACGTGAGATCATCTGTCAGATAATTCTGACAGACATGGGATGGGTGATGAACATTAGGCATTCGTTCGCAATTTTGACGTGTGTTGTAGTCAGTCTAGCGCTAATAGGAAGCGCGAGCGCTTTTCCACCGGAAACCTGGCAGGATGGAGATGAAGTAGCGGTATTCGGTCATTCGTTCGAGGAGGAGTATTGGACAAACGAGTCGTTCAACGAAACCAGCCCAGCAGGCAATGATGTCAGCTTTGCCGCGTCCTATGTCAACTATCAAAACGTGCAGGCGTTCCTGCTCTCACTCAACATGGTCGAGAATTCCACCGGAAGCGGAACTGTACCGTTCCAGCTATTTGGTTTGCATTACTGGACCCCGGACAACACGGAGGTCTTCATCGGTGCCGTCCTCGCATTTCTCATGGCGTTCGACGACACATATAATGGCACAGGTCCTGGGTCCAACGGACTACCTGATCCAGGAAACGAACCGGTCTACTACATAATTCCATTCGGAGTTGGAGGAGTGCTTGAGGACGCCTATGCCCCTGAGGTCGAAGTCCAGAGCGTCGCAAAGCTCGGAGACGGACATTATAGATTCGGCGTATCGTACAAGAATCTGTATGCATTCGTAACGCAGAACCTTCTTGCGAGCATACTATTGAGTTCGGGATGGATAGCCAAATTCACCGAGCTGACGGTCAGCTATGAGGTCACTATGAACACTGAGACGGGAGAAGTGACCGCGGAGACATGGTACACGCTCGGAGAGGTCACCGAACTCTGGACTGTATTCCTAGGATTACCGATACCGACGGATCCCCACGCGCTTCCTGAGACAATGGGAATAAGCGTCGTCCATTTCGTCACCGTATTCACCTCGAAGTACGTCGGCCCTTCAGGTAATACGACGGGTACGACCATCAATACCAACATCAACGCTCCGTTGGATGAGGATATCGTCCTCAAGGTGGGTGACGACGCCGAGCGCGCCATGAAGATAGGGACCCGTGGGACTTTCGATCTAATAAACGAAAGCACGGACTACGTCATTAAGGAGGATCAGCCCGCCATGAATGCGATCATAGGCGCTCATCTTGTCGACCTCTTACTCGTTGGCTGGCAATTGGGATTCGCTGCCGGGGCCATGAGCATATTCGCTTACGCCCTCAGCGAACATGTCCAGGAGAGCTATGACGGACCCATGGACCTGGCGGAGAGGAGCCTGGTGCCCGGCAACGCGGATGGCTTCAACGCGTATCCGATGTGGTACGCAGTCTCGTTCCCAGGATGGAATGGGTACAGGGTGGTGCACGATCCAGTCTATACTGCGTATACGAGCTTCGAGGATGGAGAGCAACAGGACGATGCGAACCCAATCCAAGCGGCCGGACTGCTTGTGCTACTGCTAATCATTGCGGTCGTCGTAATCGTCGTTGTCGCTGTGACTCGCCGGAAGAAATGAACGAAGATGCAGATCAGAAGACCTGGCGCATCCGCAGTCACGAAACAGAAAAGAATATCTCCGCGAATACGCTCCATTATACATCACAAGGAAGAAGGAGCCGAAGATGACGAACGAGCCAACTGCATATCAGCAGATTCTATTGAAGGCCCTGGAGAAAGAGGAACTTGCTCTGGATATGTTGCGAAGACTCATCGGGTTCCCTTCAGTTGCGGTTCGAGACGATCTAGGGATAAAAAGCTGCGCAGATCACGTGCAGGCGCTGCTCAAAGATCATGGATTTACGACAAGCCAGTTCCGAACAGAAGGATCACCGATCATATTCGCTGAGAAGAATGTGGGTGCAGAACGGACCCTCCTGTTGTATCACCACTACGATGTCCAACCAGAGGGACCTCTCGAACTATGGGAATCCCCTCCGTGGAAGATGACGATAAGAGACGAACGGATATATGGAAGAGGAGCGCAGGATAACAAGGGCCCTTTCGTAGCGAACCTGTTGGGAATCAATCTGATCGAGGAGATACTGGGAAAACTCCCGATAAATGTCAAGTTCGTGGTCGAAGGAGAGGAGGAAGCATCCTCGGCACATCTCAGTGAGTTTGCCAAGGCTCATGAAGAGTTCTTGAAGGCTGATGGCTGCGCCATGGAATTACTGACTACTACGCCTGGAAGTCCAGCAGAGATATACTGCGGCAGCAAGGGGATGGTCTATCTCGATGTGATTGCTGGTGGACCACCGAGGTTTCCACGAACGGATGTTCACTCTGGCTTCTCAAACGCAGTTCCGAACGCGGCATGGCGCTTGATTCAGGCATTGAGCTCATTGAAGGACGAGAATGAGAACATACTCGTGGATGGAATCGATGAAAGAGTCATGAAACTGTCGGAAGAGGATCTGAAGGCTCTAGAAGAATACAAGGCTGACGTCGTGGGCATGCTGAAGGACGATTATGGTCTAGACAGACTGCTTCTCAACCTCACAGGATTGGATGCTCTAGAAGCGGTGTTCATGAAGCCCAGCATAACAGTCTGCGGCATAACTGCAGGCTTCGATGGTCCAGGAATCATGACCATCGTGCCTTCGACCGCGCGCGCGAAGCTCGAAGTCCGGCTCGTCCCACATCTCACGGCAGAGAACACGATAGGACTGTTGAGGAAGCATTTTGTGGATAAGGGATTCGATGACATCGTGATTCAAGATGTGGGGGGAGGCAGCTACGACCCCGCCAAGACTCCGGTTGACAACCCATTCATCAGATTGATCCATGAGGTATCAAAAGAAGTCGCCGTGCCTGCATCCTCGAGCGTGGTCCCGATGGCATTCGGAACTGGGCCAGGGTACCTATTCGCCCCTCATGCACCCATGTGCCTGACCATCAGCCAGGTCGATCTCAAGGGAGTCAACATACATGCACCCAATGAGAACTGGCCTTTGAAGAGCCTGACCAACACTATCGCATTCGTAGCTACGGTCGCAGAGAGAATGCAGAGAATGGAATCACCCCACAAGTCAGAGACCGATTAGAATCTTGATGGGCGTCGAGAGCCGTCACGCAGAGATTAACAGGATTTTGACCAGCCCGGTGATTGTCTTGGGGCAAGAAGGGTGGCCCCATATTTGAATATCGAAGAGGTTTGGTGAGACTACACGTGCGCTTAAATTATTCAATCGATGTGTCCAGTTGATTGATGTGGAACAACTTTCGGATGGACGTGCCCCGGAGCTGCCTCATTGTTCCTTGAGATCTCGGAATACCTTCTCCTTACGCCTCTCTCTCTGAAGCGGTCCTGGTGCCCACCAACCCCACTTGCCTAGCAGAGTCATCATCGCTGGGACTATGTATGTTCTGACGACCATCGCATCCAACAGGATGGCAAATCCGAGGGCGAATCCGATCTCCTTCAGCATCACCGTGCTCGAAATCATCATCATGGCGAAGGCCGACCCCATGATCACTGCCAAGGCAGTGATGATACCACCGGTCCAGTCAAGGGATTCGACTATCGCATCACGGTCTGACCGCCCCTTGTGCATCTCCTCCCGGATCCTAGTCAGTATGAAGATGTTGTAGTCCATCCCGATGCCCATTAGCATTATGAACAATATCAGAGGGGCAATCCACAGGATCGGCTCGTTCAAAGAATAACCGAACAGGAGAACCGTCGCAGCAAATGCCCATGAGATGCTCAGCATGATGGATATTATCGCGAACAGTGAGAGCAGAACGGCTCTGAGCACGATGAGCAGCACGATGAAAATACCGATGACCACGACCACCTCCATGATGGTAAACTGCTCGTTCAAGTCCTTGGCCAGGTCGGCGATCACCGCTGTTGCCCCACCGACATATACCACTGCAGATGCCAGTGAAGGATTGTCAGCCTTCAAGGAAGCAATCAAACCCCGAATGTCATCGATGGTGGCAATCGAGTCTGAAGTCATCGGTCCAGTCTCCAGTATGACAGTTATCAGAACCGTGCGCTGGTCCAGACCTATGGTTTCAAGCATGAGGGACTCCTGACTGGCGCGAGTCTCCGAGGATAACATGCTGAGGTTCCTGTAATCGATTGGAGAACCCCGAGGGTTCGTGGTGCCTGTCACCTGCTTCACGTTTTCCAGGTTGGTCATGGATGCAGTGACGAGTGCAACAGCATCCAACGCAGGCATACTGAAATTCCCATCGACATACACGAGAGAATCGAATATCACCACGATCTCTGTCGGCATTATCCTGCCAGCACCGAATCCATCGGTCATAGCTGTGATACCCTCGTTACTCTCCGCGCCAGAGGACATACCGCTGATGAAATCGAAACTTGTCTCCGCAGTAAGGAAGACATAAGTCGTTGGAACTGAGATGAGAATGGCTACGAGCATCACAGCCTTCGCATGATTGATCGAGAAGGTCGCGGCCTTGCGGAAATAGCTGCGATGGCCTTGCGCCCTCTTTGCCATCACATTTTCAGCGAACTTCTTCCAGCGTTGTCCTCTTGTGGGCCAGAATATCCTGTTTCCCAGTAACAGGAGCAGGGATGGGACCAATGTCAATGCCACAATGAGCGAAATGCCGATTGCCATCCCAAGGACCAGACCCATTGTCCTGATCATGGAGAAATCGGAGATTGACAGTGCAAAGAAGGATATCATCACCGTCGCACCGCTGGTGGATATGCTCTCGCCTGCCCATGTTATGGAGGTCCGGACCGCATCCTCCCTCCCGTGACCCTTTATCCGCTCCTCCCTATATCTGGCGACGATGAATATGGCATAGTCGGTGCCGACACCCATCAGTATGCTGAAGAGCATTGTTACGACAGTGTAGTGAATATCGGCCACCAAAGAACCTACAACGAACACTATCGCCTGGCTCACGCCCAATGCGACCATCACGCCACCCAACGGAAGGAACTGTGCCACGACAGATCTGAAGAACACGCCCATCAGCACGATTATAAGAACGATTGTGATGGGCTCGATGAGCATCAGCTCATTTGTCATTGAGGATTCCATATCAGCCGTTATGGCTGCGTCTCCAGTCACATAGAGCTCATAGTCGGTTCCGAGGGATGTTGGCTTCGCATCCGACACCATATCCCTTAGAGCTTGCACATTGTCCACGATGGGTTTCTCGCCACCCTCCATGAAATCCGAACTCTTGTCGAAGGTAAGAATGACCAACATCGTGCTGTTATCCGGACTCACGAATCCGGCTAGATATTCGGCAGGAATGCTGATAGGATAATCCGAGATCGAACCTTCGGCGACAATTTGAGAAGCGAATGCAATAGCCTGCGAATAATCATATTCTGGACCTATTGAATAGACTTCTTCCAGGAAGGACAAGTCATCGATTCCAGAAAGTGACGAAATCATCGAAATGGAGAATCCATGGATGACGCTAGCATTGGAGAAGGTAGTGAGATCGAATGAGTAGAGAACCGATGTCATCATGACCATCTGGTCTTCAGGATATTGCATCTCATCGATGAAGATCGGCGCTGCGACTGTTATCGCGTCATCCGCTCTAGCCATGGGATCGGACGCTAGTGTGGAGTTCTCAGAGGTCGCGTTCCAGGCTATGGCAAACGAGGAGAAGTACTGATATGTGACAAGTTTGACCGTTTCATCCTCGGTTGCGAGAGTGGCATCCAAGGCAGACAGGGTGATCGTGTATGCTTCGGCATCTCGATCAGAGATATTGAGTGTCGAATTAGTGTAGTATATCCAGTTATTCAGGTAGAGAGAAGGAACACCATAAAAGAGGTTCACGGTTTGATTGACTTCAGACTCGACGGAGTACATCATCGGTCCCATTTCGATTACAGCGGCGGTGATCGCGCCAGTGAACACGGAATAGATAGTGGTCATGGATTCCAAGTATTCGAGTCCATCCTCCGCGGCAACTTGGTCCTCCAGGTCAATACAGAAATCCCTCACAGACGGGCTAGTGACATCATTCCCACCGATGACGATCATAAGGGTGCTGTTCGCTACAGCGGTAGGAAACTGCTCATCAATGATATCTTGAGCGATGAGGGACTCCTTATCGCCAGCAACCATTTCGGATTCCTGGTATACCAGCACCTCATTCACTTTCAGCACTGCAGGCACAACGAACACGAGGATGATTATCCAGGCGACGAGGATCTTCTTGTGATGTCGGATTACGCCATCAGCGAGCTTTTCGAATACCATAGGTGCACCCTCAAACATGTTGTCATTGTCTTACTAACAAGAATGTCGTTAAATCCAAACTAACATATAAGTATTTCGCAGTCATATCTACGTTGGTAGATATCACAGAAAGGGATACGTTGACCCATCAAAAAGTTATTGATAGATTGATCTCACTAGGTTTGACCACATACGAGGCCAAGGTATTCTCCGCACTCACAAGATTGGGAGAAGCCAGAGTCAGCGAAATCCACACAGTCGCCGAGGTCCCCAGGTCCGCGATTTATGAGACTCTGGATCGCTTGGAGCACCGAGGGATCATCGAGACATCAACCGGGAGGCCGAGGCGATTCAGGGCGGTATCTCCGAAGATAGCGATATCGAAGATAGAGTCTGAAGTGATGAATGCGGTCAAAGACGCAAGGGAAGGACTCGAAGAACTCGCATGCACACCCCCTCAGGGAGCATCAGATGTCCGAATCTGGGCCATCAAAGGGAAGACGAGAATGAAGGAGCGGATAGAGCGCATGATTGATTCCACGGAATCGGAATTGCTCGTCGCAGGGTACCCTGACCTACTCGTCGCATTTGAGGGACTATGGAAAATGGCCAAGGGAAAGAATACCAAGATCCGATTCGCTACCACGGATCACGATAAAATCAGGGCTCTGAAGAAATATGGAGAGATTCTTCGTCCAAAGTCAAAAATGAAGACATCTGAGATGAATCCTCCGAAAGTGCTGTTCGTCCGTTCGGATAAGAAGACCATACTCGTGGCGAGTGAGTACAAGGACGAGAAGCAGATAGAGGATATGACTGCGTTCTGGACTGATGATAAATCGATAGTTGGATTCATCAACTACCTCATGGAGCCGGTCACAAACCACTATCATTGATTTGAGCCTCGGATATGTTCCTGGCAGGGGTCAAGAATAATCGATTATCACCAGGGAGGAGTCATATGGATGAGTCGGAACCCGTGAATTATCGAAAGTTCAGTGATAATGATCTTGGAAGCTGTCGTAATCTCTGGGAGCAGCTCACAATCGCGCATCGAGCCATCTATGACAATCCAAGCATAGGTGGTCCAGACCCCGGCAAATTCTTCGACGAACACCTCGAAAAGATCGGCACTGAGAACATATGGATCGCCGAGATGGATGGTCAGGTCAAGGGGCTCATGGGACTCGAGATTGGAGAAGATGAGATTACGATCGAGCCACTCGTCATCTCTCAGTCTCAGCGTGGGAAAGGCATAGGAAGAGGGTTCATGGAGATTGCCATTCAAGAGGCGAAGAACCGGAACGCCACATTCTTGAGCGTCAAGCCAGTTGCGAGGAATCTGAGCGCACTCAGATTCTTCAGCATGAATGGCATGACGACTGTCGGCCATGTCGAGCTATTTATGGATTTGAAGAATAGAGAATGGAAGGATGGGCTCAGACTACATGACATGGATTTCAAATATTGATGATTCATGATAGCGTCTCGGCTGAGTTGCGGCAGCATGGTCATGTGGTGGTAGAAACTCCATGTCAAGACTTGGACTATAGGCATACATAGTTGACTCCGTCTCGACAGCAGGAAGATAAGGCACATTGATTCTGAGCGCTCAGAAGTGAATCTGATGGCCTTGCGTCTATTAAGATCGAGATGCTGGATTGTCACCAACCAGGGAATGGAAGGTGATGAGAATACGACCTACATGTTCTGCCAGACCAAGCTCCGAGGCATGCGATGCCCACTGAAAGGGGTCCCTGGCAAGATTGCTTTCGAACTCAGCAGCGACTGTTTCGAAGCCGTGAGAAAAGAGAGCTCATACAAGAAACGGCGAAACCTATGATCCATCGTTTCAATCAGACCCTGATTCTGGGAAAGACTTGATATACTGCGTATGAATTGTGTGCAATGTGTGATTTGTATGAATAATACAATTCAAATGAAGCCCCATACCCTGAACGTTTACGGAACTGTCAAGGTCGGAGAGAGAGGACAGGTTGTCATTCCTGCTGAGGCGAGAAAGGAGTTCGGCATAAAGACAGGTGACCTTATGCTGGTAATCGGAACACCGATGAAGGATGGTATCGCCCTGATCAGAGCGGAGGCAGTGCAGGAAATGATCAGCAAGATAAGCATGGGGTTGGCAGTGACGGATGTCAACAAAGAACGTTCTTCTAAGAAGAAGAATAGAAGATGAACACTCAATCAAAGGGGGCATCCGAAATGAACGAACCGATCAGAACCGAGAATCTCACAAAGAATTTCAACGGATTCAGAGCGCTAGATAATCTCAGCATCGCTGTCAGGAAGAATTCATTCATGGGATTTCTTGGACCCAATGGTGCTGGAAAGACCACAACAATCAAGATATTAACGGACCTGTTATCACCATCAAGTGGATCCGCATATATCAATGGGATTGATATCTCTGAAGATCCAAAGAAAGCTCTGACTGACCTGGGGACAGTCGTCGAAACCCCTGAATTCTATCCTTACCTCACACCAAAGGAGACACTGGCATACCTAGGCGAATTGCATGGAATGGGCGATGAGGACCTTCGAAGGAGAACGAAGGAAGTACTTGAGATTGTCAAGATGTCGGAATGGGCGGACAAGCGTGTGGGCAAATTCTCCAAAGGAATGAAACAACGCATTGCCATCGCCCAGGCGATATTGCATGAACCGTCCGTTATCATCCTCGACGAACCGACCAGTGGACTTGATCCCAGAGGCATGTACGAAGTTCGTGAGATCCTGACAGAACTGAAGAAGGAGGACTACACCATACTGATGTCATCCCACCTGCTAAATGAGGTACAGCAGGTATGTGATGATGTCGCACTCATAAACCGAGGACAACTCCTAAAGATCGGTTCTGTAGAAGAGATGATAGCTTCCGCGAATGTAAGGAGACTGGATGTAAGGACTCTAACTGAGACGACAGAATCCCAGCTCAAGGAGATATCTCAATTCAAAGGTGTGTCTGATCTTGAATCGTTCGGTTCAAGAGACTTTTCGCTCTCACTCGAAGGAGCCGATGAGACGCAGGCCGATTTATTGACTGGGCTTCAGAATATGGGGCTTCGGCTTGTACATTTCAAGGAGAACGGAGTCACGTTGGAAAACCTGTACATGTCACTGATAAAGGACTCGAGGTGATTGAGATTAACGAGACCATAACAAAGACAGACCGAAAGAGCCCATATGTTGCACCATCAGACCTATCACAGATAGGCATTGTCATGAAATATGACATTCTGAAATACTTGCGAAGCAGCCGACTAATCGGGTTCGTAGCCATCGAAGCGCTCGTGCTTCTACTCATAACTGCGATCCCTCCGCTGCTCGGTAATTCATATGCAGACAATGCGGATGAATTCATAAACACCTATGCCAGTTTTGCAGGCATCCTCATCATAATCGGCGCGACATTATTCGCTGGAGATGCCATCGTATCCGAATTCCAGAACCGAACGGGATATCTGCTGTTTCCAAAGCCAGTCAAGAGATGTACACTCTTGGCAGGCAAATTCCTGGCATCAACTGGGGCAATGTTCCTCATGTTGTTCCTGTACTATGGCGTCGCGCTCGGGCTAGGGCTCCTCATAACTGGAAGGTTCTCCATCCTTGGCGTCGAATCGCTACTCCTGGCGATGATGTATGCAACAGCAGCCATCTCAGTTGGATTCCTGATTAGCTCAGTAATGAAAGGGACAACCGGTGCTCAGATACTCACTTTCGCCCTATTCCTGTTCATCTTCACGATCATAACAGGAGTGCTGACAGTGAGCGGCATGGAACCGTGGTTCATAGTGAGCTATTCCGGTGGGACAATCAGCTACATCACTCAGGACCCGTATCCAATCAGCGGCACAGCCATTGGGGGAACGGAGGGTTTCGCTCCAGGTGGGATCGAGATGACCAATTACTATCCTGAAATCGGCGTGGCTATCGCAGTCATGCTGGCTTATGCCGTGATATCGCTGGTTCTTGCATACTACTTCTTCAACAGAAGGCAGATGTCAGCGTAGACCAAGAAAGGATAGAAGAAATCGTGGTGTGATCATGACAGACAACATCATAGAAGTGGAGAATCTCGAACATTCATTCGGGGATCTAAAGGCCGTCGATAAGGTGAGCTTCTCAGTTCAAGAAGGAGAGATCTTCTCTTTCCTCGGGCCCAACGGAGCGGGCAAGAGCACCACGATCAACGTATTGACCACCCAATTGCCGTGCCAGAAAGGAACCGTCCGCGTATGTGGGTTCGATGTCAGAACGGCCCCTCATTCCGTGAAGGAGTCGATTGGCATAGTGTTTCAGGATGAGGTACTCGATAGGGACATGACCGTCAAGGAGACCTTGGAATTCCATGGACGAATCTACTCGATGCCAAGGGCACAGAGGCTCGAGAGAGAGAAGGAACTCCTGGAATTGGTGGAACTCGAGGAAAAAGTGGATGTCAGGACTAAGCACCTCAGTGGAGGCATGAAGAGGCGCCTAGAGATCGCTCGGGGTCTAATGACTCGCCCGAGAGTCCTCTTCCTAGATGAGCCAACGATAGGCTTGGACCCACAGACGCGTCTTCGGATATGGGACTATATAAAACGCGTCAATGAGGAGGGGACGACGATATTCCTTACGACCCACTACATGGATGAGGCAGATCTTCTGAGTGACCGTATAGAGATCATGGATCACGGCAAGATAATCGCTTCTGGAACTTCCGAATCTTTGAAAAATACCCTTGGCAAGGATATGATCTACCTCGAAACAGAGAATGATGAGAAATCTGCTGAGATCTCAAGGAGGGTCTCGGAGGTTACTGAGGTAAAGAAGACCTCGAAAGGTCTAGAGCTCATCCTGGATGCGGACGGAAGCAGAGTTCTACCAACGATCATCCGATCCATCGAAGACGAGAGCATCGACATCCTGAGCGTCAAGATGAAGAAACCATCGCTCGATGATGTCTTCGTGCACTACACGGGAAGAGAGATTAGAACCGGCTCCGGCGAAAATGGCATGCCTAAGATGAGGAGGCACTGATCATGGGGAAGGAGTTTCTCACAATCTACTGGAGAGAGATGATACGGTTCACAAGGTTCAAGGGGCAGCTTTTCGCAGCCCTCGTCCAGCCAGCCCTTTGGTTGCTGCTGTTTGGCGTGGCGATGTCAAGCAACTTCGATGCAGCCTCAGGCGCGTTCTCACCACTTCCAGGGGTGGTCTCCATCGATTACCTGACGTTCATGGCTGCAGGCGTGATGGCAATGACCGCCCTCTTCACATGCCTCTTTGGCGGGATGGGGCTCCTATTTGACAAGAACTGGGGGATAATGAAGGAGATGCTCGCGAGCCCGATGAGAAATCATCACATCCAGATCGGTGTGGGGCTAGGCGGAATCACCAAGGCATTGATACAGGTCGGATTGATAATGGTATTCGGGCTGGTGCTCGGCGTTACGTTCTTTTCAGGGTTCTCAGCCATAGAAACCGTCATGGCTGTGCTTGGGATATTCGCGTTCATCGCGGTCTTCTCTGCAGGATTCATATTCCTCTCAGCTGGTCTCGCCATGAGAGTCGAGAGCATGGAGAGCATTCAAGCGATGATGACTCTGTTGACATTGCCCCTGATGTTCTCCAGCAATGCGCTTTACTCGACGAGCGCATTCCCAGGATGGCTCCAAGCCGTTTCAACGGTGAATCCTCTGACATATCTCGTGAACGGGATCAGGTACTTCGCACTTGGCGATGATTTCACTGCAATGGGAACTCATTACGAGTATACTGGTGGAGACATCATCCTCTCGTTCATCGTGTTGCTTGCCTTCACGGGGCTCACATTCGTGTTTGCCTGGCGAGCTTTCAAGACTGCGAAAGTGACCTGAGAAGAAATGACGGTTTTGGAATCTGTGTTTGTGAGGAATGTGAAAGATGGTTGTCCGATCAGATGCCGTTTCACCCTGTGCTCCTATGCACGGTTCACACTGAAGAGCATTTCGAACGACCTCTAGCCCACCGCGAGACAGCTAGAAACCAAGGCTTGTTGTTGCGCCTACCTCATTTCATACATAGCCATACGTGTGCTCACATCATAACTGCCCCGCGAATCTCGCCGTCACAATCCTCTCGAGAGTGTCGAATATGAGAAAGATGCACCCAAGAAGGAAGAACATTCCAATGAATGGATAGATGACATAGTCCCATCCTCCCGTCGCCATCATCGAATACGTGTATGCCCGATACACAGCTGTCCCCCAGCTGCTCGTATTGGACACGCCTATGAAGTCGCACATGAAAACTGCAAGTACTATCATCGGCATGCCGTATTTGAGGCCGCTAATCGTCCACGAAAGCACAGAGGGGACTGAGCGCTTGAATGGCACGGAGTGCACAGATTGTCCCTCGAGCTCGCCACCCTTGGAGACCATTCTCTCTCTCGAAGATACGAAACCGAAGTAGACGAGCAAAGCGATAAGAGCCGCAACCGGCAGCACTAGATCAGTGGAGATTTCTAAGTATCCAGAAAATCCTGGCCGGATCAATGATCTGTTTGCGATCACCATGATCCCGACTAGGCACACCAGTGGCAGTGCGACCAAACCCTGCATGGCGCCGGTCACCAAGCCATCGGCGTATGGTCTGATCAACCCTGCAACGATTCCGATGGAAATCCCTATCACAGATGCCATCAAACCTACTAAGAGAGGGACGGCAACCATGGCGGTTGCGCCATCCAGGAATAATTTGGAGGGTGAATAGATGTATGGCACGACAATCTCATCGGACGATATCGCAGGGCCGATAATTGCGAGCACCACGAACCCCAGATAGATGATGAGTGCGACCATACCTACTGGACTCCTTAGGTAGTCTCTAGCCAGTCCAGCCATGACTTTCAGGGTCTTAGCCGGCATAGGCGATTGTGTCGGGACCTGGTCTGTGGCTGAGCTATCAAGGTCCTCTTCGAGCTCATCAGAGTTCTGGAGTTCGTAAGAATCCAGCTTGCGGCCTGGTCTGAGCAACATCACGAACAGGTCCAATAAGAAATTCGTGAGGAATACTATGATCGCCATGAGGAAGAACGATGCCTGGAGCACAAAGTAGTCGAATCGATATAGGGATTGAATGAACAGGAAACCCAGGCCAGGATAGCTGAAGAACACCTCAATCACAAACACGAAGCACATGGACATGGCGATCAGGAATTGGATATTGGGCATCGCGGCGAAGAGGCCGTCCATGAACCTCGGATTCTTCGATGGATAAGTCAGCGGAATCTTCGAAGTTCGTGAGTGACCGTCCCTGATCATGAGTGCAAAGGCTCCGATCATGGACATGGATATGATCAAAATCGGGAGTGCCGCATGTCGAGCATAATAGTACAAGAGTTCGAGCGAGCCAGCCGATTCATAATCGTATGGGAGACATCCACCCCCAGGAAATAGACGCAGTGAAAAGACAAGGTAATAATAGAGTACCCAAGCGGATGCGATGACTGGAACACAGAACATCGCCAAAGGAACGAAGGAGGCCACTTGACGAGACACATGAGCTCTCATTCTGGATATCAGACGACCGATAAACGAGCCGATAAGAAGTGCAATAGATAGGGATGCGATGAACAGAATCAGGGTCCTGCCCATAAAATCATAGATGAAGCCTGAAATCGCGGAGCGATGTATGTAGCTATAATGGAAATCTCCGCTGAGCATGTCACCGATGAATTCAAAGTATTGTTCGAACAGAGGTTTATCCACCAAAGCCATAAGCCGGTGGACCTCTTCGTCATCCAAGGACATACTAGGATTACGCGGCATCACTAGATTCGCGACGTCGTCTGGCATGACCCTCAGGATCACGAACTCCGCCGTAAGTATCACAATCATGCCGACAGCTAGTATCAGAAGTCGCTTAAGTGCAAATTCGCCGACTCTATTCACGCCGCCCCACTCCAGATTCCCAACAAGGGATGGTTCACTTGATATTTCTTGATTATCGTGGATGTCCAATCGCATATTGATCGATGTCGTCTAGGAACAACATCGCAAAGGACATTCACACAGGAGTCTTGGATGGCTTACGGATCATGATCCAATATTCTGATGATGTCACTGGCTCTATATGTGAGACGACGCATTCGAAACCGAGCCGTTCGTAGAACGAGATGCTGCGAGGCGAATATGTCTCCAAGTAGCATTCGGCGTCTACACCATCAGCTTCGTAGAGAGTAGGCTCCAGCAGCCTTCGTCCGAGTCCTCGGTTCTGTGCGTTGGGAGGTACCCCCAGGATCGATAGGTACCAGGTGCTGCTTCCCACTACCTCTCGCGCTCGAGGCGACATGAATCCGATGATCCTATGATAATCCTCAAGTCCGCCCCTTCCGAGTATTGATTCCAGGAATCTATGCTTCTCAGACCTGGATTCTGCTAGAAGCCTCTGAGGTCTCGGCATGATCCAAATGGCAGCGCCCCTATCGTCGTCCGGCAGGATTGTGCAGCATCCAAGTCTCATGCCTTCCTTCATCGAATAATCAAAGTAGGCTTCCAAGACCTCGTGCCGCTTGACATCATCGCCTGAGAAATCTCTTGTAATAGCAGCATAGAATGGGTCATTCTCCAATGCCTCGACTAGACTCATGGAAATGGCAGATTCATGATCGCGTTCATCGAAAGGACCAGTCATACACTGCATCAACCGCTCATGGATATGCCTCTAGATAATTGGAGCGGTTACGGAAACCACAATCCGCGTGACATATCGAAAGCTGCCCGGACTATGGCCCGAGATTTACCCTCAATAAAAACTGCCAGCAATATAATCTTCAAAGCCAAATGCGAACCAAACCACTACGGGGTTCTTTGATTGTAAGAAATGAGCTGGGCGTTTTGGTTCAACCAAGGCTCCCCGTGAGAGAAGGCACCATGGAAGGAAAGGATGACGGCTACGGGAGGCTGCCAGGAACTAACCCCTCGATGTTCATCCCTTGCAGACGTTCACATGACCCTCGTCGTCTGGAATGGGGACCTGTATAGCCTGCAATCTCAACCTATGCAAGCAGACCAGCAGCCTTCAGCTCTTCTGTGATCTTATCGACGGCAGTCTCGGCATCCTCTGACTTCCTGGCGCCAGTGCATACCAGCTTCCCGCTGCCAAACAGAAGCATGACCACTTTCGGAGAGTCAAGACGGTACACGAGTCCAGGGAACTGCTCTGGTTCGTATTCGACCCTCTCAAGGCCAAGGGTGATGGCTGTTGCGTTGAGATTGATCTTCGCCCCGAGATCGCTTGTGGCAACGATGTTCTGCACCACGATAACCGGCTCATCATTGATCACTATGCCCGCAGCTTCGATCTGCTTCACGACCTTGCTTATCGCGGCCTTCAGCTGCTCGAGGTTCTTCGCGCCAGTGCAAACAACCTTTCCACTCGCGAACAGGAGCGCTGCAGTCTTTGGTTCCTTGAGTCTGTATATCAAGCCAGGGAACTGTTTTGGCTCATACTCCGCGCCGTCAAGCGCTAGAGCGATCGCGTTCAAATCCAATTTCACACCCAGAGACGTTGAAGCGACAACGTTCTCTATCTTGATGATTGCCATCAGAACCTCACTAAACACAGGCTGCTCGAGTCTCTCGTTGGTATTGGAGCATAAGATACATAACGATAAGTCTTGTGCTCCATGATACGCGTGTGACACTGAATACATCCCATATCAATGTGTCTGTGACCCGTCAGCAACCATCTACGATAGCTCACGCGTAGGGTGCACACCATCTAGCACACCGGGTACCGAAATGTACGGATCTCGGTGGTGGCTTCATCCGATTCATGGATTTGGCCTGCCCAACTTTCTATTTCTGCCTATTCTGGTCAACGAGATTGGAATTCACGGATAGCGCCCCTGAAACCTTCATCTTCATGAGGCCTGATCAGTCTCTTCCAGACATTCGTCCAGACCACGCTCAACGCTACGATCCGGATTTCAGTCAGGAATCTACCCTATTTGAGGTCACTTGCCGTCTCATCCTTCAGAAATAGGGTCTTGTCCCCATGATCTATCCTCAGTATCCTGTGATAAGGGATCGATGAGTCATCCGTCTCCAGGAAGTAGCTCTCTAGATTCCTTATGCTCGAACCGGATATCTTGAGATAGTCCCCGGACGCACCTCTGTGTATGTACCAGATCGTTGCGTCATCCAGTGACTCTCCGCCCTTCCATCGGAGCCGATTGAGCGCTTCCCTCGGATATACCATTGCATTCGAATGAGTATGTGATGCTAATCACTGTTGCGGGCATGAGGTTCTGTATAGTTATCGGGTGGTGTTGTTGACGGTGCCTTTTTCCGATGCCACACATTCCTCATGGATTGCATGTGTAATCTGCGTGTAGCCGCGTGGTGGATATGCCCATGGCCATATCCACCCTCTGATGCTCCACAGAGCAGTCGTGTTCCAGCCAGCATAAACCTGCTGCAGACAGCCTTCCCGAATGGGATGGCAGGGGGCTTACGGTTCAGCCCCGGCGCGTTCCAGCATGACGTGGTGACGACCCTCTACGACCCAGAGATGGGCGCAAGGTCGGAGCCGAATGGAACGAGTCGATTGGTCGGGCGGTCATGATGACCACCACCCGATAATTGACAGAACCCGGGCATGGTCGAAAACGATAGTTCGCCGCCAAGTCCTGGAACCAGGCGGCCGTATTGTTTGTCCTTGAGATCGTCAAGAGTTCAGAGAGCAGACAACTTCTCCTCGATCTTGTCGGCCAGCTCCTTGATCTTCTCGAACTCGGCCTCCTTGGGCGGGCCCTTGACATCCACGACTCCGAGGATCTCTATTTTCGTTCCGCCCAGCAAGTCCTGGACCGCCTTGACCGCGCCACCGCTCCATCCATGCGATGTCAGCAGTGCCGCATACTTGGTCGGTGATCTCAATTGTTTAACGAGCATCGCAGCATACGCCGCGACCGGGTGCATGCCATTGAGAACGGTGGGTGTACCTACGACCACGACTGGAGAATCGATCAGCTCTTTCGCCACATGCCCTATGTCCGCGTTTGTAAGGTCGAAGAGCTGGACCTCTATCCCCTTGTTGATGAGCGAGCCCGCGAGAGCGTTGACCATCTTCTCGGTGCTGCCCCACATGGACACGTACGGTATCAGGACCTTCTTCTTCATCTTCTCCCCGGTCCAGTCGGTGTACGCGTCGAGTATGATCTTCGGATCGTTCCATATCACTCCGTGCGAAGGTGCGATCATCTTTACGCCGAGCTTCTTCACCTTCTCCACCGCGGTCTGCCCAGGCTTCCTGAAAGGCATCATGATCTCTGCGAAGTACAGCTTCGCCAGATCGAGCGAGACTCCTTCGCCGAGCTCATCCGCGTAGAACTGGCCGTATGCGACGTGTGATCCGAAGAAGTCGCACGGGAACAGTATCTTGTCCTCTTCGAGATATGTGAAGATCGTCTCCGGCCAATGGAGCCAGGGTGCATCTATGAACTTCAGGGTCTTGCCGCCGAGTTCCAGTTTAGACGACTCGTCGACGACTATGATCCTCTCGGAGTCTATCCCGAAATACATGATGGCGGCGTCCTTTCCCTTCGCGCTCGTGACGAGCTTCGCGTTCTTTGCGACGTCCAGCACGTACCTACCTGCATCTGCGTGGTCTGGTTCAGCATGGTTCATGATCACATAGTCGAGCTTGGCGGGATCCATGTGTTCAGCTATCCTTCCCAGCAGATCCTCGGCGAATCCCGGATTCACTGTATCGATCAGGGCGGTCTTGTCCGAGCCAACGACCAGGTACGCGTTGTAGCTGGTTCCATGCGGCAGCGGAATCAGTCCGTCGAACAATCTTCTGTTGTGATGTTTAACTCCGACCCAATAGACGTTCGGAGCCATGCAAATCGTCCCTTTCGGTGTCTCTACCATTTCTAACCCTCGTCCTCATAGCGAATCGCCAGGGGGTTCATAGTTTTGTTGACGTTCATACTATCGGCATGGCATCACGACATAAGTTTGAAATCGATGGAACGCTTTGGATGTATCCATATCTGGACCAGAGTGAAGGTCCTGGATATACCGCAGCCGATAGGAAGATATGGGTTCTGAAGGTGACCGTACCATGGATTTGAGATCGAAGATCAAGAGGGTGCCAGAGTTCAAGGGAGTGGTATTCTGGGACATCACGCCATTGCTCAAGGACAAGAAGGCCTTCGGCCAGTGCATCGAGGAGTTGGCAGACCATTTCAGGGGTCATGACGTCAGGGCCGTCGCCTCGAACGAGGCGAGAGGATTCATCATCGGCGCAGCGGTAGCCCACGAGCTCGGCGTAGGATTCATACCCATAAGGAAGAAGGGGAAGCTCCCGCCGAAGGTGCGCAGCCTGAGCTACGCGAAGGAATATGAATCCGACGTGATCGAGATCAGGGATGATGGCATCGAACCTGGCGACAGAATCCTGCTCGTGGACGACCTCCTGGCCACTGGTGGTACTATCAGAGCCAATGCAGAATTGGTCGAGACCCTCGGAGGGGAGGTCGTCGGTATGGGTTTCCTGGTTGAGCTGGATTATCTCAATCCGAGGAAGCAGCTTGGCGACAAGTACGAGATACACTCGTTGATCAGACTCGAGACGACGAACGAGTTCTGAGCCACTTTCAGCATGTCGGAGCCAGAGAACAAGTTTCAATTACTTGTCAGTCGTTCTCTTCAGCATGGTGCTCGAAGCACTCAAAGCTTCACTAGCGGAGTCATTGGTGGTTGAACGCGGGGATTATGAGTACATGATCCATCCACTCACAGACGGCATACCTCGAGTCGAACCGAAGATTCTGAACGATGTGGTCGATGCGATGATCGAGGTCGGCAACTTCGATTGCGATGTCATACTGACGGTGGAAGCGCTCGGGATACCGCTCGCGACCGCTCTATCACTCAGGACCGGCAGGCCGTTCGCGGTCGTGAGGAAGAGGATGTACGGCCTTCCCGGGGAAGTGAACCTTACCCAGGTCACAGGATACTCGAAGTCCGCCTTGTTCCTAAACGGCGTCCTGCCCGGAGAGACGGTTACTATCGTGGACGATGTCGTCAGTACTGGCGGCACTATGTGGGCCCTCGTAGAGGCTCTGAAGAAGATGCAGGTCAAGATCGCGGACATCCTCGTGGTCGTCGAGAAGACGGATAAGAAGGCCGAGATAGAAAGGAAGATCGGACATCAGATAAAGACCATCGTCAAGGTGGAGATAGTAGACGGCAAGGTACGCGTCTTGTAGATTGGCATCTATTGCTAAAAAAGCGCACTCCAACATAGTGATTGTTCTAAATATGTTGTTTATTGGAGCATAGACTCTCTAGTGATCCGAAGCC
Organism: Thermoplasmatota archaeon; assembly: GCA_018818785.1. Classification (GTDB taxonomy): domain Archaea; phylum Thermoplasmatota; class Thermoplasmata; order UBA10834; family UBA10834; genus UBA9653. Next base: position 147,935 of record JAHIRF010000008.1, read on the forward strand.
TACTTGCAGTCATCATATCGAGTATTTCCGCACCCTTTGGATGTCCGTGTCCGACATAGGTCTCCTCGCATCGATAGCCGTCTCTTCGACCGCAGGTTTCATCCTGGGCTTCGTCACGGGTCTGGTCCCCGGCCTTCATGTGAACAACGTCGCAGCCGCTGTCGTCGCCTATGCCGGAACCATGCTTGGATGCTTCGCGGTCATGGGTGAGCTGCTGGGATGTGACGCCCCTGGGCTGCTGATATCGTGCTTTCTGGTGTCCGCCTTGGTATCGCACAACTTCTCGGAAGCTGCGCCCAACACTTTCGTGGGCGTCCCTGCGTCGGATGCTGTATCCGTCCTGCCGGCGCATAGGCTAGCGAAGGCAGGCCTCGGCTGGCTCGCGGTCAGATCATCCATAGATGGATCGATGGCGGGTGTGCTGCTCGCAACAGTCATGATCGTGCCAGTCTGCCTCTGTATGGGTCCTTGGATCGGAATCTACGCCGCCCTCAAGACGGTGATGGGAGTCCTGATCATCCTGTTCTCCGTGATTCTAGTCCTCTCTGATCGTGGGTCCAACGATCCAATATCTGGTAGCGTGGGTGACAGGGTAAGGATCGCGATGATCGCATCTGGCATCTTCATAATCTCCGGACTTCTGGGCATGGTGGTTCTGGAGAGCGATTATTTCTGCTCGGACCTATCGCCACTTCCATTCGGTTCGGAGCCGATTCCATCCTCGTCTTTGCTGCTCCCTCTGTTTGCGGGGTTGTTCGGCTTACCGACGCTTCTGCTGAGCCTGTCACAGGAAGAGGGCGCTTATGTCGAGATGGCGCGCGGCATCAAATTGTCTGCTGGCAAATATCGTTCGGAGAGTCTCCTGACAGTGTTTGGAGGATTGCTGGTCGGCTGGATCCCTGGCATGACCTCGGGGTCTTCGGCCACGTTATGTGCGATCATCGCTAGGAAGCCGCTGGGAGAAGGCTGTGGCGTGGACGCGTCGAGGCGTTTCATATGGCTATATTCCGCGATCTCATCTGCGGGGGCTGTGCTCTCAGTTGGCGCTCTGTTCGTGATATTACGCGCGCGTAGTGGCGTCATGGATGCAGTGACGATATTCCTTGGAGAGATCGACCCATTCGACGGAGAGATGGGAGACTTGGTCGCGCCGTGTGCGCTCCTGTTGTCGATGATGCTGTCAGCCATCGCCTCCCATTCGCTCATGCAATCGATGCGCGGCATACTGAAGCGAGGCGCGAAGCATCTCCTGTCCAAGAGATTGACCATCACCTGCATCATTTTCATATGCGTCCTGGCAGCGGCCCTCACAGGCTTCAGAGGCATATTGCTGATGTCCGCCGCATGCTCGCTCGGTCTACTCCCTCCGAGGCTTGGCGTCCGTAGGATCCATCTTATGGGGTGCCTGCTAGTGCCCATATCGATATCGTTCTTGACGGGGTGACACCCGATCGACACAGCTCATGCTAAGAAATGGATTGTTAAGAAGGTGGAAGGGGTGACGGCCTTTCTCCCCCCGTTTAAAATTGGCGTGGACCCAATTGCCGCTCTGGTCGGTTAATCCTTCTCTTCAGAAGGAGGCCAGGGCTCAATACCCAGCTCATCAGGTCCGCCTGCCCAAGGCACGCGCCCTTCCACCTTTATTGTGATCTCTTCACCAGTGTCGAGGTTGACTATCTTCCACGCCTCGAGCACTGTTATGTCATCCACTAGCTTCAGCACACCGGTGACGTTCACTCTGTCACCTACGCTGACGACGTCCTTCACTGTCACTTCCTGGGTGGACCAGTACCACCATGGACCGAACTTCACGAGGACCTCCTCGCCGTCGTCAGTCTCTAGGATGAACGCGCCCTCTCGTTCCTCGCAGAGGTCGCAGCAATCGTCAACATCCGTTTCATTGTAGTTGTCACAGCAGACGAACTCTGTGACTGTTCCTTCGACCGAGATGAGTTCGCATGCACCGTCGGAATTTGTGAATGCGATCGTTGCGGGCACGGCTATGAGTGCGAAAACAGCTATTGCGACAACAGGTACCGTGTATTTTGAACCGAACATTTTACTGTGGTCCTCCCCCTCGGTCTACGCATACCTGTTTTGCCAACATCGTATATAGTTTTATCTATTACTGACCCCCCCCTTAGAACAAATGTCAAAATTAGATGCCCGAAGTGGTCTAACATAACAATGTATTGCGCAATTTTGCGCATCCGTGTCCCATCGGGAGTAGCATCGTCTCTGCAGCCCTCAGCAACAGCTCCACATACGCGCTAGCATCGTATTCTTCGTATCCTGTGAGCAGGATCTCCGCCCTAACCCTCTCTTCTAGATCCTTGCTCTTCGAGGCTGTAATGACGTATCCTATGCACTCACCTGGCTTCACATCGATACCCTCGTCGCTCAGCTGGGACAACGCCGCGACAGAGTCGTTCAGCTGTGTGTATCCGTCGAGCGGTTTGGATACCTTCTTCGTGAGTACCAACTTATTCATGGGGATTGTGCCCGATTTGATGTCATCGACATATCTTTCTATGACTTCCAATGCTGCTGGCACGAGCCTCTTCAAACCATCTGCGTCGTCCGCTTGAGAGAAACGATCGAGGACATCTGTCTGCATGTCCCTCACGATTCCTGGTGTGTCCCTGCGTCTCAACTCTATGCCCCTCAGCTTCAACTTCCCGTTCTCGAACATGCCGTAGTACCTGTTCAGGACGCCGACGCCGTTCGTCTTGTCAGGCAGGAACACGATCCATTTGTAAACCCCTTCGGGTTCGAGCGGTATGCCTATGTGCCCGGAGGCATGCTCGCAGAACCTCTCAGGGTCCCCTGTGCCCTTGAGCCAAAGTGAGTCGACTATACCGTGGAGTATCTCGAACCCGTGGGCCTCGGCTATCTCGGATGCCTGGAGCAATATCTCCCTTCCGTAGGCGTTGATCGCCTCGTGACATTCTATTCGCCCGAACCTCGCGTTCTTGTATCCAGTATATCCGAAACAGTTGTGCGTGAGTATCCCGTTGGAGAGAGCGAACCCGTGCATCGGTCCATCCACCGAGAAACAGTAGACGTGTCGGCCAGATGTCTCGGTCCTACTGACGGAATCTATCCTTACCTCGGACAGATGACGGCCCCTCCTCGCCTCTGGGTCGTAGAGCGGGAGTATTCGCGGGACCAGGTCTCCCGCGGCCAGCGAGTCCGCACGTCGCACCTCCAGCACACTGCCATCGAAAATGTAACTGGGATGGTCAGGAGTCACCACGATACGGTCCCCATCGATAGTAAGCTCCACCATCTCCTCGGGCGCTTCGAATCTGAACGCGGTCACCGCTGATTTCATAGCGGGTTGCTGGTATCGGTCCAGGCCGAACAGGTTCAACGAACCTCTAACCCTGTGCTCGCCACACCCTCTTCCGGCCACCCTGTCGATGATGTCCCGTATCGCCTCGATCCCGAACCTGCCGTCGAGCTTGAACGGTATCTCCGTGGACCCGTCCAGGCAAGTCACAAGGAGCCATTTCAGTATGTCCACGCGCTCCTTGTAGTCTTTCGTGTCCCCTACGCCGTCCCTCACCCGCCTCTTCAGCGTCGTCCTGCGGTCGACCACTGGTTTCAGGACCCTAGGTATCAGCCCATGTCTCCTGTCGCATATGCCATATCCAAGCACGGGCACTCTCATGGATGGCTCGGGACAGCAGGAGCACATGATCGTCTCGGGCGAGATGTTGAACTTGGCCATGATGTTCGGATAGAGCGATGTGAAGTCCACTTCGAGCACATGGTCATGGACGCCGACTACTGGCTCGTAGATGAACCCGCCCCTATCCGCCAATATCAACTCCTGCGCAGTCTTGAACCCCTCTGGCAGGTTCTTCTTCCACAGCACTACGCATCCATCCTTGAGCGCCTGGTTCACTTCCATCGCGCTGATAGCGCTCCCGGGCGACAGACGCGCCAGCTCCTGGACAGGCACCGAAGATATCCTCGAGAGGTCGATAAGTCCGTTCAACCCACTCTCGACATACATGAACGAGCTGGTCTTGTCTATGTGGATTCGCCCTCTGAGCTTGTACGATGGTGGCTTGTACTTGATCTGGCCATATGTGAAGTACGACTTGCCTCTCCTATCCGTGTTTAGGTCGTCATCGTCCCGACCGAGGCGCAGGCGGTCCATGCCAATCTGCTTGGCCTTGTTGTATAGGTAAGGTATGTCGAATATGTCTCCGAATTCTGTGCATATGATATCTGGATCGAGTCTGTCTAGGGTATCAACGACCCCTTTCAGTACCCGTTCCTCGTCTCCGTCTATCGTGGTGTCGCCCACCCTCGCGGATACGAGCTTGTCGTCCATGGCCGGCATCCTGTTCTTCGCAGCCACGGACACATTCAGTTCCGCGCTTGTCAACGGTGGCTTCTCGTAATCTAAGGCGAAGCGGTCGTCGAGCATGGCCGGTTTCGGCTTCAACTCCATCAGCCCGAGCGGGAAGATATCCTTCTCATGGAAGAACCGCTGGCTGAAACGCAGGTCTACGTTGAACAAAGAGTATCTCTTGTATTTTCCGCGATTGTCTATCGTGTGGGCGACGTCCTCTATCCTCGAGAACTTCCTTATGCCGATGCCGAGCACCTCGCGCGGCTCCTCGCCCAACCAGGTACTCTTCATCTCGCGCTCAACATTCGCTACAGCGTCCAATATCGGGAGCGCCTTCTCCAGCTCATCCATATCGTCTCTGGACGAGTGCGCGAATATCTTCGGCACGAACGAACGCTCGACGATCTTGTGCGCTCCCTTCCTGGTCTTGATCCAGTAGACGATGGAGTTGTCCTTGTAATCGGGATATATGTCGAGCAGCCAGCCCCTCATCTATCGGACTCACCGCTCCAAACACTCCCATCCTCTTCCGAGCATTCGTTCTTCTTCCTCAGGGCGAGCAACTCTTTCTCGTGTTCCAGGAGCATCGAGAGCAGAGCGGACTCCGTCGGGTCCATGCTTATCGCGTATGTCGCAGCAGAGGCGTGCATGCGGGCCCTGTTCATCAGCGAGTCGAAAGCCACCCTGTCATCCTTCCTCAGCGCCCTTCTGAAATCGTTCCATTGCCTGGCCATCGCCTCAAGTGCTAGGCGATATGTAGGCACCGTCCTCCCCGTCGTGATCACCACCGTACTCGTCTAACGTGGACTGGTTCCACGGGACCGGATGGAATAGTGTGGACCTCCCCTCCTTTGGTAGATTGAAGACGGTCCCATCCTTCTTCTCTTTCATGTGGATGACGCGATCAGCCTGGACGCGTATCAGCGCAGTCAGCCTGTTGTCCGTTCTACCATATCCCGCGGTGTGGTCCGTGACGAAAGATATGGTCTCATGCTCCTGGGTCATCCTCCTTATGTCGTCTACGCACCTCCTCAGTAACTGGTACGATTCCGCCCACTTCATGTCCTTGTCCTGGAAGAGGTCTGTGAGCGACGACACTATTACCACAGCAGGAGTGCTCTCGATGATCTCCTGCTCGAGCTTTTCATCTATGAGCGTGACGAGTTGGTATGCCGTGAACGCCCGCGAGATGTTCACCCTGGAGAGCACATCCCTCTTGTCCATGCGCATCTTCTTGCACAGGGCGCTTATCGAGTACGGATCGACCGTGTTCCCGCCGTCGATCCACACGACCTCCTCGTCGAACTCATGCACCGCTTTGACGCATAGTAGATGAAGTAGGGTGGACGCGTAGCCCGTATCCCCCTCGAACAGTACCAATTCTGATGCCCTGAAGCCGCCTACGAGCCTGTCCAGGGGCGCGACCGATGTTCGGAGTACACGCTCGACATGCAGCGTTTCCTCTTCGAACTCGTGCGCTAATGGATGGACCTGAGCGTAGGCTGGCCTATGGTCGTGCGTGGTATCACCGGCATGATTCTATCCTCCGCGCGGGAGTTAAAGCGATAGCCTGGGGAGGGCGGTGAAACTAGTCATGATAGATGCACGCACCCGCGTCATATCCCCCAATACCTTATGGGACGTCTCAAGCTCTTGACCGGCGGGTCTTCCGATGGGGCACAAATCGGGTCAGTGGTGCATTGCGCCAGCATGATCGGGAATTTTGTCCCGATTGTAAACCATAAACCAATGTTTAAGTATCCATAGCATGCTCTTTAGCGATAGTCCAGCAGCTGAAAGGGACTGGCCCGGAAGAGTTGAGATATATGGCGCCCAGATCGACTAAGAAGAAATCATCTGCGGCGACTGCGCCAAAGATCACTTCACGAGTCCGTGACAAGTATTCTAGTGATATCGAAGCCTCAGAGGCACCAAGGTCCAGGAAGGCAGCGATGCTCCAACTGAGGATGGGGCGGTTGGCACATGTCCTGGGCATAGCATCCGGACTCGCTCTGGCCGTCACCGCGGTCCTCGCATATCTTCTGGAGAACTGGAGCTATCTCACGGACGCTCCCGAGTTCGTGACCGCGTTGAAATGGGTGGTCCCGCTCGTCGGAGGCCTGGCCGTTGCAATAGTCGCGATAGCGATGAAGTGGGAGCCGTACTTCGCGGACCGCACAGACCCGCATTTCATAATGAGCGCCGCATCGGTCGCGGTGCCCTCGGTTCTGATTGCCCTAGTGGCCCTAGACGAGGGCGGGTACATCGCCATTGGTCGGCCAGATTGGCTCTATTCCGTATCGTTGCTCGGCATGAGCTTAACCTTGATCTCATTGGCGATGACCTGGGAAGGCACCAGTCGTCGCAAGATAATCAGCATAGCATCCGCGGTGTTCCCTCCAGTCCTTCTGATATTCCCCATGTTGTTCAGATTCACCCCGCTCGAGCTGGCCAGCATACTGCCCATGGCATACCTGGGCAGCGCGGTGTCGATCCAGTTGAGCGGTTCGATGCTCCACATAATCGCGAGCTCCACGAACGTCCAGGAGCGCGAGGTCCTGAAGGCGAGCGACGGGAAGCTCAAGATGATCATAGTGGACGTCGAGAAGCGCAAGGAGGCGCTCGAGTACAGAGAGGACGCGCTACGTTCAAGGGAATCGGACCTGGAGGCCTACGAGAAGCGTCTGTCCGAGGAGCTGGCATCGATCGATGACGGAAAGCGGCAGATTGAGTCTATGGAAGCGGAGCTCCAGCAGCGCATCAATCAATCCAGACGAGCAGCCGAGGAGCTTGCGCGGAAGGATGTCGATAACGAGGGCAAGCTGGACACATTGCGCTTGATGCAGGCAGACATCGACGTGCAGAAGAATACGCTCGATAAATCGCTCAAATTGATATCGTCCAAAGAACAGAAGTTGGCGGCAAGGGAAGCAGAGGCCGAGAAGGTGCTCCTGGACGTACACGCTAAGGAGCGCGATGCCCGAGCGAAGTTCGGCGACGCCGGAGCTCAGGAGGCCGAGCTCGAGCTGTGGGCGAAGGAACTTGACGCGCTGAAAAGATCTCTCGCGGAAAGGGAGAAGCATCTGAGCATGAGGGAGAACTCCCTCGACATGAAGAGCGTGGAACTCATCGCAGCGAAGGAACAGCTGGGCAAGGTCGCAGCAGAGAGGAACATAGTTAAGAGCATCGAGCAGCAGCTCCTGCTGAAGCAGGAATCTGTCGCCGAGAAAGAGATCTCTCTACGGGAGAAAGAGACCTCGCTCAGGATGGCCTCTGAGCGCGCACAAAGGCTGATAGAACGCTCGGACAAACAGATGAACGAGCTAGTAGACAAGGAGAATACATTACTCAAGCGCGAGAAAGCCTTCGCAGACCGGGAAGCGGAGCTGAGGAACTCGATGAGCAAGCTCAATACCCAGCTGGAGGAGATCGAGCGAGCGAAGGATTCCGCGGGCGAGAGGGAGAAGCAATACCTGTCACTTTCCGAGAACACCAGGACCAAGATCGCCAGCGTATCAGCAAAGGAGCAGGAGCTCAGCAGGAAGATGGCCGCCCTCGAGAGACGCGAGTCGAGCATCAAGGACCTGGAGCAACGGATCAGGGCCGAGCAGGAACAGATGAACTCGAAGTTGAGGACTCTGCTCGAGAGGGAGAAGGGTCTGAAGGCTGACGAAACGAAGATGACACTCAGGAGCGCAGAGCTGAAGGCCCGTGAGAGGGACATGCTCCGGTCGGTCGAGGATGTCGAGAGTGCGCGTGCCGAGATATCACCTGCAGATGATCATTCAAAAACGATAGAGCTGCGCGAGAGACGCCTTCGGGAGAAGGAGCACGAGATGAAGGCCCGGCTCTACCAGCGTGAGAAGGAGCTGGAGAACCGCGAGCACGCCCTTCAAGCGCATCTGATGAAAGACCTGGACGAGAGCACGGAGGTACAGGAGGAGCAGAAGGAGGCGAAGGTCAAGACAGGCATAGAACGTCTGGACGATCTGCTGCTCGGTGGTATGCCGTTCGGGTCCAACATCCTGTTCGCAGGTCCGCCGTTCATAGGCAAGGAGACCGCCATGCTTCTGTTCATAGCCGAGGGACTGAAGAAAGGTGTGCCGGTCATGATCGTGACCACCTCCAAGCCGCCAGTCGAGATAGCCAAGGACATGGCTCCGATAATGCCCACATTCATGGAATTCGAGCAGCTGGGTCTTGTGAGATGGATCGACGCTACAGGTCTTCCGATAGATCCGAACAGCCGCAGGAGCAATGTCTTCAAGACGAAAGGTCAGGACGATTTCGATGGCATCCTGAAAGGTCTGGACGAATCCGTCAAACTGTCCATGTCCAGCGGGAAATCATACTTCAGGTTGGCGTATTTGTCGCTCTCTATGAGCATCACAGGCAAGGATGATAAGCGGTCGTTCCAGTTCGTGCAGGAGTTGACCAGCAAGGTCCGTCAACATCAGGCAGTGGCCTCTTTCGCCGTGGAGAAAGGAATGCACACCGACCAGCAGCTAAACTCGATCCAGCATCAGATGACGGGCGCGGTCCACTTCAAGAGCGAGAAACAGAAGACTCTGTTGAGTATCGAGGGGATATGTGATGCCCAGACACGGGGCTGGATCGATTACAGGCACACGAACAAGGCAATCCTTATGGGAGCATTTTCACTCGAGAGGATAAGATAACTATATCCCCATGGGCCGGTCACGTGATGCTAGCCGCCGGATACCATGAGGATTGTGGGCACTTTGATATGTCTCGGAAACGGCATCTTGGTCGAAGTCGATGGCCGTCGGTATCGTCTGGATCCACGGAGGACTACCGTTGATGATACGAATGTGATATCCCATGCGCATACCGATCACATACCGCGATCGTTCAAGACGCTGGATGTGACCTGCTCCGAGATAACGCGCGATTTCGCAAGTGAACGATGCCGAAAGGATCTGCGGGCCATCAAGGACGACCATGTGGAACTCGTGGACGCTGGTCACATACCTGGATCTACGATGTGCCGCATCTCTGGGAGCAGGAGGGTCGTATATACCGGTGATTTCTGCGTGCGCTCCAAAACTCATACAGATGGCGCGAAGCCCTTGAGCTGCGAAGTGCTCGTTATGGAAGCGACATACGGTAAGCCTCGTTACAGGTTCCCGGATCATTCTGAAGTCGTGTCTGCCATGAAGGACTGGGTCTCTGAAGTCCTCCATTCGGGGTCGTCCGCGATATTGCTCTCATACCCTCTCGGGAAATCACAGGAACTCGCATCAATATTCCGCGAGTTCCCCATCTTCTTCCATCCCGCCATAGCATCATACAATCGAATCCTGCGCACGCATGGTTTCGACATCCCGAGCGAACCGTTCGAAGACATCAAGGGCGGCTCACCGATAGTCTATGTCTCATCTGGCCTCGGCAAGGATAGCAGCAGGGTGCAGACGATGCGCAAACGTGGAGCGAAGACCGCTGCATTCTCCGGATGGGCAGTCGATGGCATGTTCGGCGGTCGATCGTCCTATGTCGACCGCGCGTTTCCCCTATCGGATCACTGCGGCTACGACGAACTGCTGTGGTTCGTCAAGAGGTGCGCACCGGAGGTCGTGTATACGGTCCATGGGTTCGCAAGGGAGTTCGCAGGATCCATAAGAAGTGAGCTGGGCATCGATGCGCGTCCATTGATCGCCAATCAGAGGATGATCGACCAGTTCTGAATGGCCTATTCCTTGCTAGTGCCCCACGATTTCGTATAAGTGCCAGTGGCCATGAACACCCTTGAGATGTCCACGCCGAAACCCTCAGATCTCATCAGCATCTCGCTGCTGTCCATTAGGGTGCGTCCCAAAGCTACGCTCTCTCCGCTTAGCGACATCACGGCTACGACATCCCCTTTCCTGATGCTCTCATCCAGAGAGATAATACCAGGCATCGCGAGGTTCGCTCCGTGACAGATCGCGTCCACTGCGGAATCCTTGACCACTATCTTTGGCATGTGGGAAAGGAGCGACTCCAGCGGCTTCATCATCTTGGCCAGGTGCGAGCTGTCGCCGGACCTGTGCGCCTCGATGGCGTCTCGGAGGTCGTGGAGCGTGACAGCGTCGTCCTCCACGAGCGCCCCAGCCCTCGTCCTTCTGAGGTCTTGGAGGTGCGCCCCGACTGCGAGCGCATCCCCGACATCGACCGCGAGGCTCCTGATATACGTCCCCGCATCGCACTTGACATCGAACAGGATGTCCCTTCCGGATGATTCGAGCAGGTTCAACTCGTGTACCCTCCTCGCCCTCTGTTCTCGCTTGACCGCTGATCTCATCGGTGGCGTCTGGAATATCTCGTCCGTGAACTCCTTGAACACATTCTCAAGCCTGGTCTTGTCCACGTTGCCGTGCATCCTCATGACCCCGACATACGCCTTCGTGCCGTAATGTAGGACATCCATGGCACGGACACATATCCCGACGCCGACGGGCAAGACCCCGGTCACCCGAGGGTCCAGCGTGCCACCATGAGCAGCCTTGTCGGCACCGATCATCTCCTTCACCCATGTCGTAATCTGGTGGGAGGTCGGTCCCGATGGCTTGTCGATCACGACGACTCCGTTGGCCATGAGCTCGTCCACGGATCTGTCCTCGGGCCGTTTGCCTGTCCCAGACCTAGACGCCTTCTTGGACTTGACGAGCATCTTCGACATGGATCCTCCTTACCTCCTTGATAATGATGTCCGTGATATCGTCGGGCGTCATCTCGCCCGATTCGAGCCACAGATCGTAAGAGCACTTGTCCGAGACATCTATCCCGTAATACGCCTTGTATCGCTTCTTCTCGGACCGTTCCCTGGAGTTCATCTCATTTAGGACGGTCTCGAAATCATTGCCCTCTCTCTCCACTATACGCTTCGCCCTCACATTCTCTGGCGCATCGATGTATATCGTTAGTCCAGGAATATCGTTCCGTTTCATCAGGGCTGCGGTCAGCCGTCCCTCGAGCACCACGTCGGTCTTCGATTCCGCGATCTTCATAGTGCGGTCGTCCAGCTCCTTGTCTATGGTCTCGTTCTCCTCCGCGAGGGCACCGAACGTCTCCAGGCTCACGCCTCTCTCGGAAGCCATCTGTCTGAAAATCTGACCGACGAGCACCAGCTCATAACCGAGCCTCTGGGCGACGAGCGCGGACACGGTGGTCTTTCCGCTCCCAGGGGGGCCGGATATAGCGATTCTCATCAGCAACCATCCTTAATGCTTATATCGATCGAGAGGCGGCGCGACGCCCACCGTCTCGAGTTCCCTCAGCCTTCTGCTGAAGCTGAACATCTTGAGGAATCTCTGGAGCACCTGTCCGAATGGCAACGTCATGAGAGAATAGAGCAGCACCCAGTTGGGCAGCAGGTTCGAATTCCTCATGTTCGAGTTGAACTCCCACGGGACCGAGAACACGGTAGAACCAAGACCTATGTACACGAAGTTGGCCAACCATGCGAAGATGGGGATGATCACCAGCATCGTTATGGGCATGAGCTTGAACTGCGATTGCGTCGTCTTGAGCGACGCCGACATTATCTGCGGCTGGAGCTCCATGAGCTTCTTCAGCTTGTAGGTATTGTTGCTCGTCCTGGCCTCCCTCATCTCCTTCGAGAAGGCGGACTGTATCCTCTGGTTCCTTGCCTGGCCCACCCAGTCGATGAAGAAGTGCCTGACCGATATGCTGAAGCAGGTCATGACGAGACCGCTCAATAGCAGCGTGACGATCGGGTACTCCCCGTTGAAGCCTACGACAGGCTCGAGACCGTAACCCACGATCTCTCCCAGTCCCTCTCGGATGCTCGGGTTGAACAGGATGAATATGGCGAACATGAACGCCATCAGCATCACTAGCTGATTGGTCATGTTAGATCCGGCCGGTTTCCCGGCTGGACCTCCGGCTGTGCCGCTGCTTGCCATCTACTTACTCTCCGCCGAAGAACCCTCTCATCACAGGGTGCATCTCCATCATCTGCTCTCGGCCTATCGCATCGTAGAGCTGTATCATTATACCGACCGCGAGCAGGACACCGGTTCCTGTAGCATTACCTACAGTACCTATGAGGTCAGCTCCCGCGGCTAAACCACCTACCGTAGCGCCGGATATCACCGTGACCACAGGAATATACCGCTCAAGCACGCGCTTGAGCACTCTGGGATCCCGTCTGAAACCAGGTATCTGCATGCCGCTCGACTCTATCTGCGAGGCGACCGCTTCGGGACCCATGTTCGTGGTCTCTATCCAGAACTTGGCGAACATGATCGATCCTACTATCATTACCGAGACGTAGACGATGACGTGTATGCCTATCTGCAGGGTCGATTTGACCACCACCCCGCCAGACAGGTTCGAATTATACGACGCTAGGTACTCCGGACTCAGCATGGGTAGAAGCCAATCGCTAACACCGTTAACTGTTGATAGATAATACGCTAAACCAGCGGCAGGCGTGGTGCTACCCTCAGCATAGTATCCTAACATCCAATTATTGCCGAGCAAGGGCATGTTCATGAAGCTCCCGTGGCTCCAGAAAAGCATCGAGAACATGCTCACGTTTGCCAGCAGCGCGGCCATCAATATGACAGGGATGTTGGATGCGTATATCAGCTTGATCGGATACCTTCCCCTCGCACCCCTCGCACCTCCATGCGAGAGAGGCAGTTCTATCCTGCTGGATTCGGTATATGCAACGAATAGGAATATGACAATGGTGCCAATGAGCGCGACCATCGGGTTCGGCTGCGCTAAGAAGATCTGTTCATAGCCGCCGCTAGATAATTCCGGCGCGGACATATGGTGGAACATATAGATCGTCTTCGGCAACGTCCCTGCGGGAGGGTTGTTCACACTCAAAGCCGTGCTCGGGTCCGCGGAATGCCAGTTCAACGTGCCTGTGAATATCTGCTGCGCGACACCGGCTGCGATGAAGAGCGAGATACCGCTGCCTATGCCCCACTTGGACACTACCTCGTCCATGAGGAACACCAGGTATGAACCTGCGAACAGCTGCGCGACTATGAGCATCCTAGCCATCGAGTCGCCGTTGCCGCCTATGAACGAGCCCATGCCGTCCACGAACTTCTGGGACGGCTCCATGAACCCGTAGACCTGAGGCACGGACTCGACAATGATCATCACTATGACCAGGAGCTTCTGCGTGCCCTGGTATATCGCCTTGTCCTCCTCGTTCTTGAGGTTGAGCTTGATGATCTTGGCACCGGTGAACAGCTGCATGATGATAGAACCGGTGACGATCGGACCGATACCAAGGTGCATCAGAGAGAACTGCGCGCCTGCAAGTATCGCCCTGTACTGTGCGAACAGGTCGACTCTAGTTTCCGCGTCAAGCCCATAGATGACGACATTCGTCATCGCGAAGTAGATGATGAGTATGAGGATGATCCACATCATCTTCGTTCTGAAATGAACATGCCCTTCTGGCCTGGTCACGGCCGGTAACCGGTCCGTGATCGGCTTGAGCTTGTAGAGCATGCTCTTCTCTTCTTTGCCCTCCGCCATCAGCACCCTTCCTCTTGTCCCACGGCTCTAGTGTTATCCTATGGTTTCAAAGGACACTCGCGTGCCCCGCAGACAGGAGCCACCCATCAGGTGGTCGTCCTGAAGGTCATTCCTTGATCAGTTCCCCACCGGCCGCCTTGAGCTTCTCCGCGGCTTTGGCAGATGCTTCCGCAACCTTGACTGAGATCGGTAGGTTTATCCTGCCCGTTCCCAGCAATTTGTCCACACCCATCTTGGTAAGGTCCACGATCCATTTCCCGTTCTTCTCGGTCGCGAATCCATCTTTCGCCAGTGTAGGCAAGGTCGCCTCGACCTCCGAGAGGTTGATGGTCACCTTGCTTTCCACTACGGATTGTGGCCTCTTGAACCCGTGGTGGCCGAAATGATTGGGATAGTACTTAACCGTGCTTATCCACTTGTGTTTGTGAAGGCCTGCGTTTCCGCGGCCGCCCCTCAGGCCAGCACCCCTGCCGGCCTTCTGGCCACGCCCGTGGGTCCTGCTTCCCCTGAACTTGCTGGTCCTACTTACCATCTACTTCGCCTCCTGGGATTTCGGCAGCATCTTGTCGACGAGCGTCTCCATCGCCGCCCCTCGGTATCCGAGGGCGCCGCCATTCGCGAACTGCAGCTTCGCACCCTTGTAACCTGTCCTTGGCGGATGCATCCTGAGGACCGGCTTCAGCCCTTTGACATCGGAGAGCTTCGCCTCTCCTTTCTCGACCGCCTTCGCGAGCGAGAGTATCGATGTGTATGTCGAGTTCTCCTTGACGAACGCGTCAGTGAGCCTATCGCCGCCGACCACCTCGCCTCTGTGGAAGAGGAGCCGCGCGATCGTCTCGTGGGAGACCTCGCCCCAAGTGACGAAATCCTTCACCATCTGTAGCATACCCTTGTTACAGTCGTTCACTGGGAGTAGTACGCAATGGTTAGGCCTGAACAGTCTGAGCATCTCCATAGTCTCAACGACCTTGTGGTTTATCCTTGAATGGCCACGAACCCTTACTACCGCAACTGTAGGCATCTAACTCCCCTCCTGCTCTTTGGCGACCTCGCCCTCGTTCTCGGCCGATTCCTCGACCACGATCGGGGACGGTGCAATATGCATCTTGACGGGTCCAGAGACGATGTTCAGCCTCTCCTTCTGCTCGCCGGTGATCCTCACTGCGGAGGTCTGCCTGAGAGCCTCGAACGCAGCTATGGAGTAGTTTATGGTGGTCTTCGTGTGTCCCTTCGTGAACCCCCATGCATCCTCCACGCCCGCCATCTTGATGACGCTCTTCGCGATCTTGCCGACCGCGAGACCGGTACCTCTCGGTGCTGGCTTGACTGTGACGACGACCGATCCAGCACGTCCTTGTACGTTGAACGGCAACGAGTGAGGCGTGAGGCACCCGCATTCCCACGAGCCGCAGCCTCTCTTGACCTCGATTATGTTCAGTTTGGCGACGTCTATCGCGGCCCTGATCGCAGGTCCGACTTCCTTGCCCTTGAACCTTCCAAGGCCTACGAAGCCATCTTGGTTGCCGACGACGACGGTTATCGCGAACCTGACTCTTCGTCCAGAGTCGGTCATACGCTGGACCATGTTCACGTCCAGCACCTCGTCCACGAGATCCGGGAGAAGTATGTCCACTATCTCCGGTTCCCTGAGCGGGAGCCTCGTATTGAGAGCTTCGCTCATCGTGGTGATCTTACCCTGCGAGACGAGCTTTCCCAGCATCGTCTTCGGGATCCACTCTGCCATCAGTGTCCACCTCCAATCTTCTTCTTGACTTCTTCGAACGCCGCCTCGGTACCTTCCTTCATGTGCTTGCCAGATATGCGCTCTCCCACTGGCAGCACTTCCTTGCCGTGCGGGATCTCTACGCCAGCATCGAGCAGCCCCTTGAGGGCCGCGAACAGCAAGTTGCCCTTGGTCGGCTCGTGCAGACCGATGTCCAGCACCGCCTCTTCGATGCCCTTCTCCTTGGCCCTCGTGCCTGCGAGGTAACCTGTGAGGTAGGCACCTGGCGAGTTCTTGCCAGAGAGCTTCCATCCCAGCTCGGCCAGCTCGGTCGAGACTGCCGATGCGAGGACGAAGTCGCCCCCGTCCTTGTATTCTATCAACTGTATCGTCATGTTCTTGTTAGACTTACGAACGACCGCTCTCGGAACATGGCTCCGGAGCAGCGCCGCCCTCCGCCTGTAATCCGTGCGGCCCTCGCGTCTCCTTCTGAACGGAACTCTGTATCTAGGTCCTGTGGCCATCTTGCTCACTCCTTCAATATGCCTTCGGACCTGAGGTGCGAGTCGAGGTGCGGCCTGTTCTTGAACATTCCACCCTTGGCCCTCATGTAGTACTTCCTGTAGGTCCTGGTGTCTATCTTACCATTTTCTCTGAGCTCCCTCAACCTTATCCTGATGGGTCGGATGGACTGCATCCAGACCTCCTTCGAGGGCTTCCTCGCGTTCTTCGTGCCACGCCTGGAACCCTGGCCCTTCCTGCGGCCTTTGGCCTTCTGGTCCTTATTATGGTTGGCCCTGCCTCTGGACACACCGGTCTTCTGCCTCGCGGCGATGGTGCCCGAGGCGATGAGGGTCCTCACATCCGCCCTCGTGATGGCGTCTGCTGCGTCTTCCGTTCGGTTCGGGTCTATCCAGACTCTGTTCTCACCGCACTTGAGCAGCTCCGAAGCGACCCTCCTCTGATTCTTCAGATCCATGGTCACACGCTCCTGTTGAGTACTCTGATCTTGAGTTCATCGGCCTTCGCCTCGATCTCGATGCGCTTCTTCATGCCGACCTTGTGTGCGATCCTCGCGGCCTCTACCTCGGGGTTTATCTTCTCGAGGTCCCGGACGTTATGGACCATCACCTCTCTGAATCCCGATGGATGCAGATACCTCGCGAGCTTCGGGGAGCCGTAGCCGATCGACACGACCGGTCGCCTGTATCCGAAGTTCTGCCTCATCTTGGAGTGCATACCCATCGGCTTCCTCCATTTGACTTTCTGAAGCCTTGGCCTCTTGTGCCATTCCTGCCTGAGGAACTCGGGCCTTCGGGATTGTATCTCCGCGCGCTTCTTGAGCGCATCCAGCATCTCCTTCGAGAGTTTGGGCTTGAGCTTGACTTTGTATCCGATGTCCTCGTCGTCTCCGATCTTGACGTCCTCTTCCTCATCGTCCTTGATCTCGACGTCTTCGTCCTCATCGGCTTCCTTCACCTTGCGCGTCTTGGGGGCGGGCTTCTCGTCAGCCTCCACCTCTGCCTCGGCCTCGTCTCCCTCTTCGTCGGGTTCGACACCGAGCTCCTCGCGCCAGTGTTCGATGGTCTTCGGGCCCACGCCCTTGCAGTGCTCGTGGATCTCCGTCACACGGGCATCGTCAGCGAGCGCTTCGGCCAGATCGTCTAACGTCTCTATGCCCAAGGCTGCGAGTTTCTCGACGTACTCCTCCTTGAACATCTTGAGCTTCATGAAATCCTGTTGATCCTTCTTCTCTGCCAAACCGCTCACCTCCCGGGCTTCTCCGTGATGTATATGCCATCCTGGAATATCCTGGGGTCGAATCCCCTGATCTTCGTGGCCCTCTCTATGTTCGCGGCGGTCTGTCCGACCTCCTCGATGTCCGAGCCGTTCAGGAGGACCTGGTCGCCCTTGACCGTGACCTTCGTCTTCCCTAGGATGCTCGTCTTCCTCGGGCACTTCTCACCAAGGAAGTTCTCGACCACGAACGTGTCACCCTTCACCGATGCCTTGATCGGGAAGTGGGCGTACACGATCTTCATCTTGTACTCGAAGCCTTCTGTGACTCCGAGTATCATGTTGCGCATGTGCGCCGCATAGGTGCCGACAAGCGCCCTCTCCTTCGCCCTCATGGTCTCGCACGAGACGAAGAAATCCTTCCCCTTCTGTGCGATCCTGATCTTCGGGTGGTGGAGTCTCCTGGAGATCTCCCCCTTCGGCCCCTTGACCTTGACCATGCCGTTGTCGAGGGTGACCTGGACCTTCTCCGGCACCTTGACCTGCTCCGTCACCAAACCTTCGGAAGTCATCTGTGACACCTCAGTATACATACGCCAGGAGCTTGCCCCCGACGCCTCCTTTCTTTGCCTCGGAGTGGTTCACGACCCCCTTGGTGGTCGTGAGTATCAGCACGCCGAAGTCCTGGGCAGGAAGGTATCTCGCCTCGAACTTCTCGAGGTCGGTCGTCTTCACCGAGTACCTTGGTCTTATGACCCCGCAATTGTTTATCTGGCCGGCCAGAGTGACTTTGAACATGCCGCTCCTTCCATCCTCCAGCAGCTCGAACTGCTTGATGTATCCGCTCTCCTCCATCACCCGGAGGACGCGTCCGATGAGCTTGGACGACGGCTTGATGTAGCATTCTCCCTTACCGACTTTCTCTGCGTTCTTGATGGTAACCATCGCGTCATTGAGTGTATCTTGTTGCATTTCTGGTCACCTCATGAGTATTTCCTGAATCCAATCTGTGGGGCGATCTCTCTGAAGCACTGTCTGCACAAGTGGAGCCCATATCTCCTTACGAGCCCCCTCTTCCTGCCGCACCTCAGGCACCCTATCTTTCTTCCAAACTGTTTCTTAGGCTTCAATCGACCACCTCTATGTTGAACTTGGACCTTACAAACTCCTGGCCTTCTTCCGTCGTGATCCTATGGTCCTTCGGGATGGATCTCTTCATGACCCGTCGTATCCTCACACGCTTGCCTGGTCGGCTCAACGAGATGCAGACATCTAGGCCGAATATGCCTATCTCCGGATCGTACTTCATGCCAGGGAAGTCCGTATAGTCCTGGATGCCGAAGGAGAAGTTGCCTTCCGGGTCGAATGACCACTTGGCCAGCTTGTTCTCCCTGATCCAGAGTGCCTTCTTGACGAACTCCTCGGCCTCTTCGCGCCTAAGGGTGACCTTGCACCCAATGTCCTGTCCCTCCCTGATGCCGAGGTCCCTGTTCGTGGTCTTCGCGATCGTGCGCACGGGCTTCTTACCAGTGACCATCGCCAGGACCTTCACGGCTTTCAGGAGACGTTCTCCGGCGTCGCCGGCACCGATATTCACCACGACCTTTTCCAGTCGTATGTCTCTCATAACGTCGCTCATGCTACTTTCGCCTCCAGGAGCGTGATCTCAGGAGTCTTGTCGCCGACTACGAATACGTTCTTCTCGATGGTCGTCAGACCCTCCTTGAATGTCACTATGTTCGCAGCGGAACCCCTCTTGACCTGGTAGCTGTCGACGGTCTGGAGGCTGCCCGGGTGCGAGCCTCCCGTGAGCAGCGCGACGCTGCCCTTGTCCAGCGTGAATGCCTTCAGGACCTTCTGGGACGGCACCTCTATCTTGAGCACATCGCCAGTCTTGTACTGATCCACAGGCAGGAGTATGTTCCTCCCGTCGTGGAGCGTCACCTGGGTCTTGCCCCCGCGTACGGTCGTCTTGTTGTCGACCCTCGCGAGCTTCCAGCCGCTCTCGTTCTCGTCAATCGGAGCGAGCTGCAGCCTGCCTTTGTAGTCCATCAGCATCCTGTAGCTCAGCTTCGTCTTCTTGATAGTCACGACATCCATCAGTCCGACCGGGAACTTGTAGTCCGTGACCACGCGTCCGTCGACCGCGATGTTCCTGCTGCTCAGTATGAGTTTCGCCTCTCTCGCGTTGTCACATACTTTCAACATGTCCCTCAGGACCGTCTCGATGGGTATGCTGTCCATCATTGCGTGCGGTCCTGGCCTCGGCTTCGTGACCCAGTGGCTGGTCTTCCTTGTCACGGACCAGCTCCGGGGAGCCGTCATTCTCTTCATGTGCTTCTTCACGCTCTCGCCTCCTTAAGGCTGTCGAGCTTGCGCTTTCTCCACGGATCGGATAGGTCCAGCTTGGTGATCAACACGTTCGACGGGTCGATCGCCCTCGGTTTCTGTGTGCCGTCAGCCTTCGCGATCGTGATGTTCTCTATGATGATCTTGCATTCGTTGAGGTCCACGGAGGCGACCTTCGACTCGACGCCCTTCACGCCCTCGGGCCCTCTTACCACCTTGACGGTGTCGCCTCTCTTCACGGTAAGCGAACGCACGTTGTACTCACTCATGAGCGTGGAACTCAGATGGGCTGCGACCATACGCCTCTTCTTGTGCAACGGGGCATTGGCCCTCGCCTTCCTCTGCTTCCCCGCCCTGGTGCTCTTAGTCGTTGTCATTCCTGAACACCTCACACTATCATGGACGCCGTCGCTGCGATCCGAGGCCATCTCTCGGCGGCCTCTCTCGCCACGGGTCCCTTGATATCCGTACCTTTGGTCTCACCAGTCTCGGTCACGATGACCACTGCGTTGTCGTCGAACTGGACCATCGTGCCCTCGGGCCTCCTGAACGCCCTCTTCTGACGGACTATGACTGCCCTCATGACCTGCTTCCTCGTCTCCGGTGAGCCCTTCTTGACCGTCACCACGATTACTTCGCCAAGGGCGCCTGCCGGATACCTCCTCTTCACACCGTGCCAGTTCAGAACGGCGATTACCTCGACGATCTTGGCCCCCGTGTTGTCTATGCAATCGAGCCTCGCCCCGGTCGGTATGCCCCTGGTCTGTCTTCCTGGAACTCCTTTCATCGCGGCCACCTCACTTCCTGTTCTCTATTACGACGTATGATACGCGCTTGCTGAGAGGCCTGCACTCCATGATGCTGACCTTGTCCCCGAGCTTGGCTAGCTGGCAGGGCGGAGAATGAGCGAGGTACTTGCTGGTCCTCTTCTCATACCTCTCGTACTTGGGCACGTATTTCATGTGCTCCCTCTCAACGACTACTGTGCCCTGCATCTTGGCCGAGACTATCGTGCCGCTCAAGACGGTGCCCCTCACAGGGAGCTTTCCGTGGAACGGACAGTGGATGTCTTCACAGCCTTCCATCGGCGGCACGACGTCCAGCCCTATATCGTTCGCCTTGGGCTTGTCGCCCGCCTCTTTTGACTTGTCTGCCATCGTACTTCACCTTCGTGTCATCGTACTTTCTTGATCCTGTCTTCAGGTCTGAATTTGATGTCCTTGCCGGAGACCTTGAATGCATGCGAACCCTCCCTGAAGAGGAACTCACAGCACTCCTTCGGCACGACCTTCTCGGCCCCCTCGTGCTCTATGACGAATGTGTTCCTCGTCTCGTCCACGACCTTGCCGCGGATCTCGAGGTACGAAGCACATGTCGCCTGCACGATCTCTACTTCGAGGCCTATCAGTTCGCGCCTTCGGAAGTCACCTGCCTTCATGCTCGGTTTACCTGCTGTCCACGGAGAAGCCCAGCTCCTCCAGGACATCCTTCACCTTCTTCTTGTGGTCGCCCTGCAGCTCTATCTTCCCGTCCTTGTAGGTCCCTCCGGCGGCGCACCGTGTCTTGAGCTTCCTCGCGAGGTCTTCCATGTCTATCTCACCCGAGTTTATCCCGACGATCACGGTCATCACCTTTCCGTAGCGCCTAGTGTCCGTTAAGATGCGTATCTGTTGCTGCTCTTTGGCGATCTGTTCACACATGCACAGTTCTTCAGGCAATCCACAAACCGAGCAAATACCAGCCATTACTTCTTCTCCTCCTTCTCCTGGGCATCATTCTCCTTCTTCTTCGCAGAAGTCGAAGCCTTCTTCGGGGAAGCCCCGATCCCCTTGGCCTTCGCCTTCGCAGGAGCGGCCTTCTCCGCCCTCTCCTTCTCGAGCATGATAGTGAACATCCTGGCGACGTTGGTCCTCAGCGCCCTGATCTTACCAGGGCTGGCTGGCGCGCCACCCATCGCCGCGACGCCGCGTTCGTGCATGAGCTCGTCCTTGAGCTCCTGTAGCTTGATGGTCCGGTCCTCCGGCCTCATATCCCTGATATCCTTCGTCTTGAGAAGAGCCATCTATCTCACTCCTTCGTCTCCGCTGGCGCCTCGACCTTTGGCGCATCGGGCGTCTCCTTGGCGGGAACTGGTTCTGTCGCTTCGGCCTTCTTCTCCTCGACTTCCTTCTTCTTGGTGGCGCGCTTCCTGGGCTTCTTCTCCTCACCCGCAGCGCCAGCCTCGGTCGCGTCCTTCTTCTTCGGGGAACGTCTCTTTGGCTTCTCCTCGTCATCCGCGGCCTTCTTGAGATTCTGGACCGCCTCGTCGACCTTCTTCTCCTCTTCCTTCGCGGTCTCCTTCTTCTGAACCGGGACCTCGGGCTTCTCCTCGACCGGTGCTGGCGGTATGATATCTATCTCATCCGGCAGTCTAGCGTTCGGATCCATTATCCTGACGGTGATGCCTATCACTCCGGGCTTCAACTTGGCGACGGCGAATCCGTTGTGCATGAACACCAGCTTGACATGGCCGCAGTACTTGATGTGCCCGTCCTTGAACTTCTCAGTCCTGTGCCTCTGTCCGGTCAGCTTGCCGGATATGACGACCTGGCATCCCCTCGCGCCGGATTCCATGATCCTCCTGACGGTGGAGTGTCCCGCCCGTCTGAAGTGCCATCCACGCTCGAGTGCGTTCGCCAGCTTCTCCGCCATGATCTGCGCGTTCAGGTTGGGGTTTTCCACTTCCTGCACCTCGATCTGCGGGTTGCTGTACTTGAAATCCTCTTCGATCGCTTTGGTGAGGCTCTTGATCGCCTCTCCTCTGCGGCCGATGACGAGCCCAGGCCTCTCCGTTATGAGCGTGACCCTGGTGCCCATGGGGGTCCTCTGCACGTCCAATCCTCCGAAGCCGGCCCTGCTGACTCTCTTCTGCACGAACTCCTTCAGCAGGACTCTGCGGACATTCTCAGTGACGAATTTTCTCTCACTTGCCATGTAATATCCTCCTTCGAAGGCGACTAGGACGCCTCGACCTCCTCTAGTATGATCTCTATATTGGTGGTCTGCTCGTTCCAGGGCGTGCTTCTGCCCTGCGCCCTCGGCATGAAGGACTTCTCGATCCTGCCCCTGTGGGCGCAGGCGACCTTGATCTTCATGTTGTCGGCGTCCAGACCTTTGTACTCGGCGTTCGCCCTGGCGCTCTCGACCACTTCGAGGATCGCCTTGGCGGCATTCACGGGGTACTTGGCCGGGCCAACCCCTGGTTTCGGGCTGACGTACTTCTTGTATCTTGTATGGGGAACGGCCACTTTCAGCTCGATGACTCCTTGGAGATACTCCTTCGCCTTCTCAACGGTCATGCCCTTGAGTTCCTTCAGTACCTCTCTGCAGTTCTTGGGTGAGACGCCCCTCTCCTTGCCTATCGCCTTCGAGGTCTTCTCCGGGTCGGTTTCCTGTGTGTATCCCATGTAAATCCCTCACTTCAGCGGCATGAACTTGGACGATCTCGTGGCACCGACACCTAGACCGCTGTGGTTCACGGTCCTCCTAGTGAGAGCGAACTCTCCCAGGGCATGTCCGATCATCTCGGACTTGATCTCGACCATCTGGAACTCCTTCCCGTTGTACACGTGCACCGTCTTGCCCACGAAGTCTGGGAGTATCGGTATCTCCCTCCTGTGGGTCCTGATCGGGACGTCAGATTTCCTGAGCTTGTCGACGAAAGTCTGCTGCTCCTCGTTGAGTCCACGGATATATGATCTGCGGGGTCTCGCGGGCAACAGTTCGATTATGTCTGCAAGCGGCATCTTCTGGAGCTCCTCCAGCGAGTATCCGCGGTATGTGAATTCCTTCTTCCTTCTGGCCTGTATCTGGCTCCTCTTCTTCCTGAGCTTTCTCCTCGCGGCTTTGGCTGACCCCACGTGTCTCGCAGAGGGCTTCATCTTCTTCTGCATCGGGGCGGTCGCTGGAGCGACTGCGGCAGCTGCTGCCGTCTTCGGAGCCGCTGCTGCAGGAGCCGCTGCTGCCTTCCCCTTGTCTTGGGCAGGAGCCTTGGCAGTTGCCTTCTTCTCTTCGGCCATGTCTACACCTTCCTTACTTTCTTCTTGGGCGCCAATCTACCGACCTTCCTGCCCGGTGGCGTGTTCCTTCCGACGCTGGATTGCGTACCAACGTGTGGGTGACTGCCACCACCGTGCGGGTGGTCTACCGGGTTCTTGGCCACACCCTTCACTGAGAAATATGCTTTCGACTTCGCGCCGTATGCGTGGAACTTCTTTCCTGCTTTCGCGAAGGGCTTCTCCGTGTGCCCTCCGCCGGATACGAGTCCCACCGTCGCGATACATTTATTGTCAATATCCTTGAACTTGCCAGACGGCAACAGGACTACGGTCTTCGCGCCGTGGCTGACGATCGTTGCCGCGTTCCCGGCAGTCCTCGCGAGCTTGCCACCGTCTCCCGGCTGCAGCTCGATGTTGTGGAGCAACGTACCCTCGGGCATGTCCCCGACGGGCATCGTGTTGCCAGCGGTTATCGCACCCCTTCTTCCGAAGGTGACCTCCTGGCCGACCAAGATCCCATCCGGCGCCAGCATCCAGTGCTCGGCGCCGCCGTATTCGACCTTGGCCAAAGGTGCGATCCTGCCCGCCTCGTGTTTGAGCTCGGTGATCGTACCGTTGACAGTCTCCTTCAGTTTCGGGTGCTTCGCATCAGTGAACCTGAGGTGACTCGGGGATCGATATCTTCCGAACCCGCGCCCTCTCCTCTGTGTTATCAGCCTCTTTCCCATGTAAGCACCTCAGAATATTCCTATCCTCATGCCAATCTCCTCTGCGGAGTAGCCTTCCTTCAATTTGATGATCGCGTGCTTGCCGTCCTTCGATATCTTGATATTTATCTTGTCCACCTTCGCGTCGAACCGCTCCTCGAAGGCCTTCTTGATCTCCGGCCTCCTGGCGTCCCTGCGGACCACGAATTCCAGCCTGTTGCCGTCCTTGAGGTCCTGGGATGGTGTTCCAGACATCGCGTTCATCGTCTTCTCAGTCACATACGGATGAAGTAGGACCTGTCGTCTCAGGAGCTTCACGAGCTCCACCCCCTTATCTCTTCCAGAGCCGCCTCTGACAGGACCATCAGCCTACCTGCATCGCCGCCAGGCGCCAATAGCGACGCATTCAGCGACTTTGGGGTGGCGATATCCACACCCGTCAGGTTCCTGAGGCTCTTGCCTCCTTCGCAGTCCCTCTTGGAGAGCACCACGAGCAAGCTCTTCGGGGTCCTGTATCTCCTGCCCCTCATCTTGCCCTTGCCTGCGCGGACGCTCCTGCCGTCGATCGCCCTCAGGACATCGTCGTAGACACCGATCGACTCGAGCGCCTCGACCGCATCCTTCGTGCTCTTCAATGATTCCAGGCCGTCCTTCACGACGACCGGCATCGTCAATTCGTCCTTGAACTGGTGACCCCTGGCCTTCACCAGGTCTGTCGAGCTGGTTGCTCCGAGCGCGGAGACCTTGGCCAGGTACATCTCCTTCTTGTTGATCTTCTTGCCCAGGTCCTTATCGACCTTTGGCGGGTGCGCACGCCTGCCACCGACGTTGTTCGGTGATTGTGCAGCGTTCGAGCCGCCCTTGATCCTCTGGACCCTGGCGACTCCGCGACCCTTGCCCCATGTCTCGACTGAGTGGCGGCTGCCGCTCCACCTGCCCGGCCCGTAGGGCTGCCTCGCGTTCGCCTCTATGGCGACGACCGCCCTGTGGATCACATCGGTCCTCAGCTCGTTCTTGAATATCTCGGGCAGATCCCTCTCGCCCGAAACATCACCCTTGAGATCGTAGACATTGACCTTGCCGGAAGCGGCCAGAACCTTGGATTCGTCTGCCTTTATTTTCTTCACTTTCTTCTCGGCCATCGAATCACACTCCCTGTTTTGATTCAAGTGATACAAAAGTGACCTGCGGCGCTTCCGACAGTTTGATTCCGATGTCCCTCACGGGTTCCCTGAGCCTTATCAGACGCTTCGAGGGTCCCGGCACCGACCCGTGCAACAGGACGTACGAGTTGGACACATTCCCATAGTGGAGGAAACCTCCCTTGGGTGTGATCTCCTCGCCCTTCTCACCGATCTTGAGTATGCGCTTGTTGAGCTCGGTCCTCTGGTGGAATCCTATCTGTCCACCCTGCGGGACAGTGGGGTGGACGTAGTTCGGCCTCTTTTGGCCGAGGGTACCGATGAGTCTCCTGTGCTTGCTGTTCTTGTGCATGAGTAGCTTGGTGCCCCAACGCTTGGTCACACCCTGCCATCCTCTGCCCTTGGTGATGGATGCGACATCGACCATCTCGCCATCCTTCGTAAAATCCTTGACTGTGACTGGCTTGCCGAGGATCTCCTTTGCGTAATTCATCCTGTCCTCGAGCTTCGCTCCGCCGATCCTGACTTCCATCATCTCGGGCCTCTTCTTGGGCAGCCCGCTCACCAGCACTGGCTGTGTGTACATGATGGCCCGGATATCGTCATATTCCAGCTTGTCGGTCTTCTTCCAGGCGGATGCCTCATCGTAATCCTTCGGGACCGGGAACTTCCTTGAGAGTTCCTTGTCCAACTTCTTCGCCCAGACCTCTCCCACGACCTTCTTGCCGTAGGCAGTCTCAGCATAGAATCGTATTCCGCATACTTTCATGGGTGGGACCTCGAGCACCGTCACGGGGATCTGTATCTCCTGTCCGGCGGTCGTGCTCCTGGGCCTGTAATCCACGACGAATGCGTGAGTCATTCCGGCCTTGTAGCCTGCGAACCCTTGCAGCTTCGCGCCATCTCCATCCGACTCGGGCCACGTGGAGACTCTGGCGGTTATGCTCCTGGCTCTCTTCCTGGGAGAATATCCCCTCGAGCCTTTTCTTGGGCTTCTTCTGGTTGACATCTACTATCCCTCTTCTTGAAGCGACAGACCTGGCTGAACAAACTCGAATAGTTCGAGCACACAGTCCGAGGCATCACTTCTCGGCCGTGACGCCTCGTGCACGCCTGAAAATTTGTTCTGGCGCGAGTGATGGGTTGCTCATTAGGCATTGCCCAAACGGCGTCTGGCCGATACCGCCTCTGGTATCGCAATGTGGCGAATGGGGTACTTATATATAAATCTAGCAGGTGTCTGCGAGGGGTGTTGGCTATGCGCCGCCCTGCTTGACTTTCTTCTGGGCGCGCTTGCCGCGTTCCTTCGCGTTCAATCCCGTGACATTCTCTAGGAACGTGTTGTACGCCTTGATCGTCTTCTGAGCGGTCTCGTCATCCACGGTCGGGTCCATCTTTGTCTCGACGCACAGGGACTTCTTCGACTCGCCTGGCCATGCTGTCAGTTCCTTGAGTGCACCGAAGGATGCGAAGAGCTTCCCATCCCTCTCGCTGACGTTCCCGAAGCTCTCCTTCATAGCAGTCTTCAGATTGTCGGCCTTGACGTTGTCGTACTTCCCTCTCTTGACATCGTACTCGTTCATGCGGTCGTCACCTTGCTAACCTCTAAGCTCGATAGGTACTGAAAAACCTTTGCGAATCCTCCAGCCCCTCGCGTCCACCCCATGGGTATGCATTTATGGTTATGTTATCCATTCATGAGGGTGGATGGATGAGAATCTCACCTAGCGCGATGGATGAGGGAGTCTCCCGTCTGAGGGAATCCGTCATCGGCGTTGTGATCTGAAGAACCTCTGAAGGTCGCAAGTCCCGCCCGTGACCAGCCCTTCAATATCTAGGATCATGTTCCACATGTCCTTGCAGCTGCAATCCTTGGAGCCCAACCTTGACCGGTTCTGGGAGATGCTGAAATCCTTCAGGCCATCGATGATAGTCTGGTCGCACTCTCCGCAGTTGTGCGCGCCCCTGATGCTGCCACCGCCGACCGGGTCGCACACGACCTTCACTCCGAAGTCCTCGCTCGCCCTCACGACCTGGAGGACGCTCCATAACCATGGCGGTCTGTAAGCCCAGTTCCTCCACAGCTTATCGACGACCGTCCCCTTCTGGACGTTCACCGCGTTTATGGATATCGTGGCGCTGGTCCTGGCCGCATGCTTGACGGTCGCGACCGCATCCGCGATCGCCTCCGCCTCTGTGAGGAACGGGGGCTTTATCAGAACATATGATCGCAAGTCCACCTTCCGTTCATTCAGGATATCCGCCGCCAGGTCATAGTCCGCAACGGTGAACCCCTTATTGATTGAGTATCTCAGAACCTTGTCATTCGCACTCTCGAAACCTATCGCGATCTCCAGGTCATCATGCACGGACAGGATCTGATCGACGCGCTCACCGGTGACATATTCCGGTCTGGACTCCACGAGGAGCCTCATCCCTCTCGACGAACACTCCTCCAGGATCCTCCTTGCAGCTTCCTCAGGCACCTCGGCCTTGTCCAGGAACGACCCGGAGGTATAGATCTTGAGGACCTGCACATCGCCTATGCCTGGGAGGGCGCGTTCGAACTGCTTCACGATGTGCTCGGCGGAGATGCCCATCTTCGACACGGTGTTGTACCCGCACATGGAACATCCGCCGGTGTGGAAATGGCTGCAACCGCCCGTCCGTAGGATTATGACGCCTGCATCGAGCAGCTTGCCTTTCAGGAACTCCTTCTCCGTCCAGACGGCTACAGCGCTCCCATCGTCCTTCCTTCGAGGACGCCGGCAACTATCACTCTCAAATCCAGTCATTCGATCGCGCCGTGGTATGATTTCGAGAATATGCTCAGAGGTCGTATGGCTTCAGGGTCTTGCGCCCGTTCTTCTTGGCCCTTCTCACCGCGCGCTCAATCATCTCGTGGACCTCACGGTCCAGCTCGCAGTAGAATTCTTCCGAGATCCTGAGTCGGTCGCCCACAGCATCCTTCACGTCTGAGACCTTGATTATCATCTTTCCATTCCGAAGACTAGAAACAGGCATCTTCTCCCCTCTACACGGCCCCGTCAGGGAGATATTGCTAATGCGTGCTCAGTTCTTAACTCTTTTCGGTCGGACCTCCGCAAAGCTTTTCCACGGGTCCGATTCTTTACTGTCGAGGCACTAGGATGGACGTCGACTCGAAAGTTGAGCTCGCAACCAGGAACGCACTCGAAGTGGTCACGGAGGATGAGCTCAAGACACTTTTCGAGACGAAGCAGACGCCGACCGCGTATATTGGCTACGAGCCGAGCGGTTTCGTGCATGTCGGACAGGTGATAACTGCGACCAAGATCGCGGAGCTCCAGAAGGCAGGCGTCGACGTGACCATGTTCCTGGCCGACTGGCACGCCATGATAAACGACAAGCTGGGTGCAGACATCGAGAACATCCGCATATGCGGCGAGTACATGCGAGAGAGCTTCATCGCGCTCGGCATCCGAGAAGATACGAAGTTCGTATGGGCGAACGATCTCGTCAACAGGGCAGAGTACTGGGAGAAATTCATACGCGTATGCAAGGCGAGCTCGTTGATGAGGATCAAGAGGGCTATGACCATAATGGGCAGGACCGAGGACGAGGCCGAGATTGATGCATCCAAGGTGATGTACCCACCGATGCAGGTCGCGGATATATTCGAGTTGGATGTCGATATCGCACTTGCGGGCATGGATCAGAGAAGGGCGCATATGCTGGCCAGGGATGTCGCCGAGAAGCTCGGTTGGAGGAAACCCGTCGCATTGCACACACCGCTCTTGATGAACCTAGTGGGCGGAGGCCGTATGGACCCTGTCGAGGCGAAGATGTCGAAGAGCGATCCGAACAGTGCGATATTCCTCCATGACACGCCGGAGGACATACACCGCAAGATGAAGAACGCGTTCTGCCCGCCCGAGGCGGAGAACAACCCCGTGTTGGAAGTCATGAGGTTGATTGTCTTCCCGAAGCTGGGCGGTGTCACCATCGAGAGGCCCGCGAAGTTCGGAGGGCCGGTCACATTCGACAGCTACCAGGAGATCCACTCGACCTACGAGTCGAAGAGCCTGCACCCGATGGACCTCAAGAAGGGCGCCGCGGATTCTCTCGCAGCGGTCCTAGCTCCAGTCAGGGAGTATTTCTCGAAGAACCCGAAGAACCTCGACAGGCTGAAGAACATCTCA
Source organism: Thermoplasmatota archaeon (assembly GCA_018818785.1). GTDB lineage: Archaea > Thermoplasmatota > Thermoplasmata > UBA10834 > UBA10834 > UBA9653. Next base: position 177,702 of record JAHIRF010000008.1, read on the forward strand.
ATCACGAGATGAGTCCAGGTTCCTCAGCAGCTTCATGGCGTTGTCGACCGAAATGTTCAGGATGGCTTCCACGTCGCCCATGCCAGTTATGCCTGCCGCCCCTGGATGACCCCCGCCGCCGTTGGTGGTCTCCGTCCCGATGCCTCCGAGCAACTTGCCCAGGTGCACTCCGCGCCTCACCATGGCCTGCGTGGCTCTCGCGCTTATCCTGAACATGTTCCCTCTCTGCGAGCCCACGAACACTATGTCCGCTCCCAGGCCAATAAGCGCCTTGCAGACGGATGCTTCGAAAGCGCTTCCTTGGGACGCCGCGATGATCTTGTCTCCGACCTTCCAGTACTTCAATCTCTGGGCCCCTCTGAGCTGAGATATCTTCTCGGATGTGTCGACGTCTATAGAGACCAGCCCGGTGGCCTCGTCTATCTGTGTGCCGTTCTGTTCCATCAGCTCAGAGAACACACGCAGGGTGGCTGGCTTGGCGAACTTGAACATGCCCGTGTCGGTTATTATCCCCGCCATGAGCGCCAACGCGACCTCCCGCGTCATCTTCATGCCTGCCAGCTTCACTAGCTCGTACACTATCTCAGCGCAGGAGCTCTTGCCGTCATCACAATAATAGTACATCGCTTCGGACCATCTGTCGTTCCTGGCATGATGGTCTATCACAATAGCATCCTTGAGGTCGATCCCTTCGGGGAGCTGTTCAGGCCCCGAAGTGTCCAGGACCAAGAGCCTGCCGGGCGGCTCGTCAGGACCCTCGACGGTCTCGATCCCGAGGGTCTTCGTCATCACCTTCCCCATACGATCTATCCCTCCAGGGGTCCAGATGACGACATCGGGGAAAGCGGACTGCACCACGAACGCGCTAGCGATCGCATCAGGGTCGGCGTTTCCGTGCAGGACAACCTTCGTCGGCCCCTTCGACAATTCCTCAACTATACTGGAAAGCACGTATCTCAAGGCTGAATGATGCCCTACGATAAAATAGATGCCGAAAATACCATGCATCCTGGTTAGAATGAAGATAAAGAGTTTGTCGGTTCATCCGGTCCGATCAGTTGTCTTCGGATTCATCGGACTTCTGTGCGGGACCGCCCTGGAGCGCCTGGGTGATCTGCTGCTGGAGCGTCTGGTGCCTCTCCCTCAGATGCTTGTCCTGCCTCTCGAGGGTCTTCACGCGCACCTCTACCGTCTCCTTCTGCTCCTTCAGCTCGGTCACGAGCCCGTTCCTGTCCTTGTTCTGGACCAGAAGCGTCCCGACGTTCTTGAACACCGCAGCATCCTCAGAGGCCCTCTCGAGCTCCTGGACCGTCCGGTCCAGCTCCTTGGCCTGCGCCTCGAGCTGGATCTTCTGCGTGGTGACCATCTGTATCTGCTGCGTGAGCTGCTGGAACTGCGCGATCTGGTTCTGAACCTTCGGTGGGATGTTGTCCATCATCTGTTTGCCTCCTTTGCCGTTTCCTCTGCCACATTGGCCCATCTGATATATGAGTTGAGGGCCGCTCTCAGCGATGTGAGGTCGTCCGCCTGTACGCGAATCGTCACCTCGCCCTCTCCTCCGAGCACATCGACCTTCGTCCGTGGGATGCTCTCTGACATCTCAGGGGACAGCGCACGCACGACCACATCGGCATGTACCGTCCTGAAGGTCAACTCCGCCCTGTTCGTCAAGTTCATCTGCCCTTGACCGATTTGCGCACGTTAGGTCTCTCCTTGTAGAACACCTTGGACCCGCACTTCTCACACTGAAGTCCCACGGTGTTCATGCCAGACCTGACGGGCTCTTTGCATCTCGAGCATTTGTACATTCGTTCATCTACTCCTTCTCAGAGACCTCTTCCAGCCTCTCTTCTTCGCTGAGCACTTCGTTCTCCTCGTCTGCGGCAGCAGCGGCTTTGGCCAGCGCCCTTGCCTCCGCGAGCACGTCTGTCACTTCGCGTTTGACTGCGACGGGCTTCGTCAGCACGTACGAGCTGCTCGCAATAGATACGCCACAGTGCCTGCATTTCCAGATGCCGTTCGCCTCTCTCTTGACGGCTTTCGCCATGCACTTGGGGCACTCATGCCACTTCTTGCTCAGCTTCTCTATATCGGCTATGCGTTTCCTGATCCTGACGCCGTATCTCGGGCCCAGCCGACCGGCCGAGCCAACCTTCTTGGTTCTTTTGGCCATGGTCATCACCCAGAGAGTTTGGCGCGCACCTCCGCGCCCCGCTTCCTCGACATCTCGATTATCTTGAAGACTTCGTCCATCTTGAGCGATCCGCTGCCACCCTTCTGCATGGCGCATATGCTGCCGTTCTCCAAAGTCGCGACCGTGAGCCTCGCATCTGCGACCCTCTCCTCGTCGTGGGTCGGGTCTATGAGCAGGTGCTCGCCTATCTTGACCGCGGTTACTGAGATCGGTTCATGGGAGATCGGCATCGGATAATCCTCGCCCTTGCCCGCCCTTGCCGCCGGCACGATCGCCGACTTCAGTGCGGCCAAGGCTCCAATGTTGCCCGCGTCGAACAGGTTGCCATCGAAGTCGAGTGCATGGATGTCCAGGAACATTATCCAGACCTCCTTTCCAGCCTCTATGCAGAGCTTCTTCATGTCGACCGCGTGCCCTTCCCTTATGCCTCTGTCGATCACACGGGACACCTCGATCGATTCCTGGTCCGGCGGACCGGATTCGAATGTCTCGCTTGCCAATGGGATGAGCTCTGCGTTCGTGGTCATCACGCCGGAGTTGGGCGTATCCGGGAACGGCGAGCCTACCATCATCTTGATGCCGACCAGCACGTCCGTTTTGCCCAGTCGGACCCTTGCGGATCCTTCTGCTGATAGGACGTAGTTTATCTCCACCGTGAGCGGGCGCATCTCGTCGAAGGCTCTCCCGTCGACCCTTGTGCCCTTGGACAGGAGTTGTACTATGTGGTCCCTCTTCAGGTCGGCCATCACATCCTTGCTCATCTAGGCCACCCCCTTCGGTTCTTCCACGGCATCCACGGACCGCACCTGGTATCTCCTTTTGAGTGCGTTCCTCTGCTCCTCGTACACCTTCTTGCAGCCCTCGATCGCCATCTTCAGACTCAGAGTATATTCATCGTGTGTGAGTTCGCCGTCCATCTGGAGCAGGACGATCTCTTCGGTCCTCGGGACATAGCCGACGGGCACGTCTGCCTGCCCGAAGTTGTCCTCCTCCTTTCCGAGGTCCACCATGACGGTGTCTGCCGCCTTTCCAGCAGCGCATGACGCGACCAGGTCCCTCATCGGCACGCCAGCGTCTGCCAGCGCGACTGATGCAGCCGTCAACCCTGCACATCTCGTGCCGGCGTTCGCCTGCAGGACCTCGATGTACACATCGATGGATGTCCTCGGGAAGTACTCGGTGAACACAACATGCGTGAGTGCCTCACTGGTGATCTTGGAGATCTCGTGGGACCTCCTGTCCGGTCCCGGTCTCTTCCTGTCGTCCACCGAGAACGCTGCCATGTTGTAGTGGCACTGCACCAGGGCCCTAGTCGTGTTCTGCAGATGCCTCGGGTGACATTCCCTCGGTCCGTAGACCGCCGCTAGTACCTTGTTCAGTCCCCATTCGACATATGCGGAGCCGTCTGCCTTATTCAGCACGCCCGCCTCGATCTTTATCGGCCTCATCTCGTCGGGTCTCCGGCCATCGACCCTCTTGCCGTTCTCATCTAGCAACTTGATATCATTGGGTATAGGTGTTCCGCCCATCAGTCTCACTCTCCGTCTCCTGGACCGTGTCTCCCAGGAGTTTCTTGACTTTCTCGGTGAGGCCTACGCTGTGCGCCTCTTCCTCTATCAGTTTGACGGCCTTGATGGCCCTGACAATATTATCGAGGTCCCCGTCGATCCATATCCTGCCGTTCTGCCCGACGTATATCCTGCATCCAGTCGAGTTCTTCAACATCTGGATCATGGAACCGCTCTTGCCAATCACTCGTGGTACTTTCGAGGGCGATATGTCCAGGATCATGCCCCCTGTGAGCTTCCTCAATCCGTCCTCCTTCATGGAGATATGGATCTTCCTAGTCTCGTCCACATTGATGACCTTGAGGAGCACGACGTCTCCGACTGTCATGAACCTCTTGGTCTCTCCGAACTCCACCCTCCAAGGCACCTCGTTGACATGCAACGGTGCTGGGTACGGGGAATTGATGTCGACCAACCAGTTGGATGAACTCACATCCACGATCTTGCCAACGACCATGTCTCCTCTATCGGGCACATATTGCCCTGACAACGGGACAACGCCGACCACGTTCTGCCTCACACTCTTAATCCCTAGCTGTGCGGCGTATATGTTCTTGCCCTCGTTGAAAGTCCCGGGGCCCGGAGTCAATCCGGAGCTGTCCAGGAGGTCCCCCGGTACAACTATCTCTCTCTCAACATCTTTAGAATCACTTGTCTGCATCTGACTCACTCGCATTCACCGTCAGATAAATATGCCAGCACGGCCCTGGACAAAGATTCGTCCCGAGACCTGCAGCGCATTTACCTCTATCTCTTTTCGAATGGCTGAAGAACATCTCCTGTTTTAATCTTTTGGTCGTAATAGGGTCCTTTCAGGGAACTGCCTGGCATTGTGAGGGAGTGGGCGTGCTCACTTGCCCGCCTTCAGGACCTTGACGTCGGCCTCTCCATGGGTCTTGTTGTTTATCTTCTCGAAGAACTCCGTCTGCAGCCCCGCAGGCATCTCCACGACCCCTATCCAGGAACCATCGGTCTGCCATTCCTCCTTGACGATCTTCCCGAAATGGCGGAATTCCTCGTAGCAGCGACCGTAGTCCTCCCCGGACACCTTGACCGCGATCCTCACCTTGTCGAACTTGATTGGTATGAGCGGTCTGAGCGCGTCCATGATAGCGGGGACCTGCGCCTCGACAGACTTGAACGGGTCTATGTGTATCCTCGCCTCTTCCATGGCGGTCTCGATCCTGGTCGGTGGGTGCGGTCCGCCCGTCTGAGGGTTCATCGCGTTCCTCGCGATGTACTCCACGACCCTCTTGCGCTTGTTCTCCTGCATCACCTTGCGCTGTTCCGTGGTGAGCTGGACCTCGCCCTTGAGGATGATGATTTTCGCGACTTCCATCGGGTCCGTGGTCCCGAATATCTCCTTGATCTTGTCCTCGGACGCCCTAGTGCCCTTCTTGGCGTTCTTGAAAATGGTGTCTATCGCCATGTGGTCAAGAAGGTCTACCTCTTTGCCGTCCTTCATCTTCTGGACGACGTCTGGGTCTATCAGTATCTCGAAGCTCTCGCCATGAGATTCCATCCTGGCGACTATCGCCTCATCGAGGTCGACCATGGTCCTCAGCTCATGCCGTTAATTTCTTGACGTATCCCTCTACTTCGGTGTCTGTCAATCTCCGGAAATTCTCTCCGACCCTGACTACGCCGATCTCCACGGCCTTCGTGTTCAGGGTCTCCTCGGTGGCCTTCGATAGCGCCTTGAGTCCGAGCAGGATGGCCTCGTCCACCGTGAGGCCCTCTTTGTACTCCTCCTCGAAGACATCTATGATGGCGTTCTTGCCGGCACCGATTGATCCTGCCTTGTATGAGACCAGCGCGCCGCTGGGGTCCGTCTCGTACAGGTGGCAGCCTTGATCGTCAACACCCGCGACCAGGAGGGCTGTTCCGAACGGCCTGACGCCGCCGTATTGTGTGTAGTTCTGCTTGAAGTCGCAGAGCCTCTTCACGAGGGTCTCGATATCGACCTTCTCCGCATAGGTGACCTTGTTGATCTGCGAGACCACTCTTGCGTGGTCCACGAGCACCCTTGCATCCGCGACCAGTCCGGAGGTCGCGCAGCCTATGTGCTCGTCGATCTGGAATATCTTCTCTATCGAGCGTGATTCGATGAGCCTGCTCGCTATCCTCTTGTCGACTATGAGTGCGACACCGTCCTTGAACTTCAAACCGACTGTCGTAGTGCCTCTCTTAACTGCTTCTCTTGCGTATTCGACCTGGAATAGTCTGCCATCGGGTGAGAACACCGTGATTGCCCGGTCATACGCCATCTGTCCTGGCTGCATCTTCATTACACCTCTTTTCTTGACTGTGATATAAGTCTAGCTAGCATATCGCCCGCTATGTCTGGAAAGTGCCTAACGCGGTTGCCGGTATAAAGGTTTTTGGCGAATGAGGTTCTGTCAATTATCGCGTGGTGGTCACAAGGACCCCGACCTACTCCCGAGTCTTCTGCTTGGGCGAGGTCGCCTTCAGATATTGCCGCTTGAGGTTCTTGATGGTGCCCGAAGTCCTGAGCGTGACTACCTTGCACGGGACATTCATGACAGAATCCACCTTCGTCAGCACCTCTATCGCCTCGTCCTTGAATCTGTGAGGTACCTTGAGTATCCCGACCTCGGGCTCGAACACGGTTATCCTGAAGTCGTTCTGGATGAGCGTGCCTTTTGCCTTTGCCAGAAGTGATGAGAGAAAATCGTTTCTGGCGAAAGGTCTCACGCTCTCGATCCTGAAAGCGATGTATCTCCACCTCTCGCCAGGGGCCTTCTTCGGCATGGATCTCAGCGCACGAAGTCCATGCCATGTTTGGCGGTGTTCTGGGGATCGGGGGACAACAGCTGCGGGCTCTTGACTCCCGTGAGGACGACCATGACCCTCATGAGTCCGTCCATTGCCGGGTCCACGCTGCAACCCCAGATTATCCTCGCGTTCGGATTGATCTTCGCGTTGACGAGTTCGGCCGCCTTCTCCGCCTCAGAGACGGTCATGTCCGGTCCGCCCGTCACCCTGATCAGGGCGCCCCTCGCACTGGATAGGTCGATATCTCCCAGGAGCGGCGATTCGAGCGCCTGTCTAACTGCGCTGTCCACGCGGTCTCCTCTCGAGGAAGTCTTGTTGTCCGCCTCGCCCATTCCTATGAGCGCGACGCCGCCGTTCTTCATGATAGTCATGACATCGTTGAAATCCAGGTTGACGAGCCCGGGTTTGGTGATTATCTCGGTGAGCCCCTTGATGGATTCCATCAGGACTTCATCGGCCACTCTGAAAGCAGCGTCCAGTGGCAGTTTGGGGACCAGCTCCAGAAGCTTGTCGTTCGATATGACCGCGGTGGTATCGCAATTCATCCTGAGCCGGTCTAGACCCCTGACCGCGTTCTCCATGCGGATCTTGCCCTCGGCTTTGAATGGCATAGTGACTATTCCGATCGTTAGAGCGCCGGATTCCCTGGCCATCCTCGCGACGACTGGTGCGGACCCAGTGCCCGTGCCGCCGCCCATACCGGCAGTGACGAAGACGATGTTGGACCCCTTCACGTACTGTTTCAGGTCCTCTTCGGATTCCATCGCGGCTCTCTCGCCCACCTCGGGGAGTGCTCCTGCGCCCAACCCCTTCGTCAAGGTCTTGCCTAGGAGAATCTTGTGTGGCGAATGGATATGCAACAGGTGCTTGGCATCGGTGTTCGCGGCGACAATGTCGGCACCGAAAATGCCCGATTGCTGGAGGCGGTTGACCGTGTTGGAACCTCCGCCTCCACATCCTACGATAGTTATGTTCACCTTCAGCTTCTCGACTATCTTGGCAAGTTCCTCATCCTCGGGAATGCCCATCTTGTCCTTCGTGCTCTTTTCCGTCGCGTGCAGCTCGAGAGCATCATCTATGAGTGATTTCATTTCATCCCATCCTAAATTGTTTGCAGATATGAAATAATCAGCTAACTATATAAACGAATCCACACCCGCCAGTATGCATTTCTCCGAAGGTGTGTGAGCGCGCACGCGCATCGTGTCTCGGGCAACATCCGAGACAGTTCCTTTGATCTCACGGGTCCATTGTTCGACTGCCCGCATGTGCATGCGTACGCTCAGATAGACTACGATGAATTACCGAGCATCGAGCGCGCGCACCCCCGTGCACGGTGAGCGGAACGGGACTCTATCGTGTTTCAGACAAAAATACTGGCTAGACCCAGTACTTAGGAATGTTTATATTCGAGTTACTGGATATCTTACACAGCTTTATGGGGTGCATTAATGCCGAAATCACTTGTCAAAGACGCATTGGGAAAAGACGTGCAAGAAATTATCGAGAAATCTTCTCAACAGCCCGAACAGCAGGCGCATGCTTCACAACCTGCGCCTATGTCCGCGGACGATGAAGAGATTGCCAAGATCGCGGAACAGCTGGATGTTAGCATCAAGATCATAGGCTGCGGTGGTGGCGGATCGAACACCATAAACAGGTGTGTTGAGGGAGGGATCTCAGGAGCGCAGTTGTGTGCCATAAACACGGATGCCAAGCATCTGCTGGTGATACACGCGCCCAAGAAGATATTGATCGGAAAGAACATCACGCGGGGCCTGGGTGCCGGCGCGATACCGCAGGTCGGAGAGGCCGCCGCGAAGGAGAACGAGCGCGATATACGCGATTTCCTGAACGGTGCCAACATAGTGTTCGTCACCGCAGGCATGGGTGGCGGAACAGGTACTGGCTCGGCACACTTCGCTGCAAGGCTCGCGAAGGAGATGAAGGCACTGACCATCGGAGTCGTCACCCTCCCATTCAAGGCTGAGGGAGAACTCAGGATGGATAACGCCCTTGACGGGCTGGAGAGGCTGAGGAGACTCTGCGACACAACCATCGTGATACCGAACGACAAGCTCCTGGAACTGGTCCCGAAGCTACCAGTCGATGCTGCGTTCAAGGTTGCTGATGAGATACTGATGCAGACCATCAGAGGCCTTACTGAGATCATAACGAAGCCCGGACTGGTCAACCTCGACTACAGCGACATAATGACCGTCATGAACGAGGGCGGAGTGGCCTTCGTAGGCATGGGCGAGTCGGAGGACACAGACGCCGAGGAGAGGATCCAGTCCGCAGTGGATGAGGCTCTTAACTCTCCGTTGCTGGGCGAGATCGACCTCGGAGACGCGAGGGGTGCGCTCATCAGGGTAGTCGGTGGACCGGACATGACCGTCACCGAAGCTCAGAGGGCTGCGGAGGTCGTCGGTGAGAGGATCAACAAGCATGCGAGGCTCATCTGGGGATGCAGTGTGGACCCGGCCTACGAGGGACAGGTCCGCGTGCTGCTGATCGTGACCGGTGCGAAGTCGACCACATTGATCGGCAAGAACCACAACAGCGTGGCCTCCGACAAGTCGAACAATGACAGGCCTTCAGCTGCACCATCGCGATCGTACGGGTCCGATGACGACTCTGGGATCGACTTCGTGAGATAGACCGATCTGATAGTCAACAAACACAAACGGCGCGGCGGCCGAGAGGTCGTCCCGCCTAAACCTTGATTTTTCTCTCCCTCTTTCCTTCCAGTTTTGGCTCGTCCGCGAACCTAGCACCGCACTTCGGGCAGAACTTGTCATCTAGACTCACCTTGGACCCGCATAGGGAGCATTCCGCCCCGCCCACTCTGTCGGAGAACACGACACCGCACAGACAGGCGAAGGCGTCCTTGTCCACCCGTCGTCCGCACGATGGACATTCGGTAATGTATTCAATGAAAGACCGTCCACAGAAATGGCACTCCGACGACGACTCTGGTATCTCCTCGCCGCATCCTGTACATATCATGTTGCCTTCTCCGACCAGTCTCGCTCCGCACTTGCATAGACCCTCCTCATCGGAGACTATCCGCCCACATTCCGGGCATTGGTACAGGTCTCTCGAGAAATCCGTCGAGAAGACGACGCCGCAGCTGTTGCAGAACTGGTCGTCCTCCGATAATGTGTTCGCGCACTCGGGGCATTGGAGAGCCCGTTCGTACAGCGAGCAATCGCAGCTTTCGCCATCGATGAGCCTGCGTCCGCATATGTTGCAGAACATCGCGTTGTCCGGCGAACTCCGCACCTGCCCCTTGAAGGCGAGATAAGTGTGCTCGGTCATCTCTCCCAGCAGGAACCTCTCCTCGATGAGCAGTAATTTATCCTCTTTCGATAGAGAGATCGACCTCACCGAAGGCATCTCTGAGTCGACGACATGAGGTTTCTGCCTCGAGTATCCGAGCTCTCTGTCGCACACAGGGCAATTCTCGACGCGCATGGCACATGAGTTGTGGAACTGCTTTCCGCACCCGCACAGGACGCTTGGCAGCCCCTGCTTGATGACCCCGAGGCATATGTCGCACTTGGTCTGCCCCTTCACTCTGACCGCCTTGACCTGTGGTCTTGTCCGGACCTGCACCCTCCTGGTGGCCGCCCGGATCTTCTGGCCCTTCGGCACCTTGATCAGACGCGGGCCAGTCTTGGACTTTCCACGAGGAGCAGTCATTCTGGATGATTTCCCTGCTCTGATAGACAAACTCTTTTCTCCAGCGATCAGTGCAACGTCTGCAACGGATATAAATTCCAGGCACCCGATTCCCCCATCATGTCCCTTAAGGAGACTGTACGGTTCGTGGGCGAACTGATGGCCCTGTCCGCCAGGACCGCTCCGAAGGCAGTGGGCCAGGATTTCATCGAGATCAGGCTGCTCACAGATTCCGAACGGATAGCGGTCGGCAACGACATGATCCAGATAGCTAAGGAAAGGAACTCTCCAGGATTCGAGAGGGACGGGCAGAACGTCCTCGATTCGGATGCAGTGCTTCTCATCGGTCTACAGGCACACAAAGGGATAGGCCTGGACTGCGGCGCCTGCGGATACGATGGCTGCACGGGGTTCAACGAGGCCACCTACAAGGGCGATTTCCAGGGACCCAACTGCGCGGTTCGATTGCTCGACCTGGGCATCGCCCTCGGTTCGGCGGCTAAGACTGCATCCGATCATAATGTGGATAACAGGATCATGTATCGTGTGGGCGTCTCAGCAAGGCGTCTCGGTCTCTCTCAGTCGAATATCGTCCATGGTATACCACTGTCTGCCACAGGCAAGAGCATCTTCTTTGATCGTACGAAGAAGTGATGGGTCATAGTTCCGAGGGATTCCGGAGTTTCAGCGGATTTCCTACAAATGTACCATCGAGAAGGTATGCTCTGAACGATCCCTCGTCCGCGATGGAGTTTCTGAATATGGGTCCGAGGAACGCTCTGGGGTCGCTGTTCACCGCTGTGCCTGTCAGCAGAGGGTTGAATGCTGGAATCACTACAAGTTCACTGGGACACGAATCGTATCTCTCCAATGTCGTCTCCTCGTGCAAGGATGTTCTGAGCCAACATTTCTCGATGTTCCTCGCGCCGAGCGAATCCTTCAGTAGAACGGATGGGTGTATGTGTCCCATGACGATCTTCTCGCATCTCATGACCTCATCGGACGGCCACACGTGCCCGTGGAACAGACCTGTATCCTGCACGGTCCATCCCTTGCTTCCCATGCCCTCGCACCCTTCGGGAAGAACGGATGCGATGCCGCCATCGTGATTGCCGGAGATCAGGACGACCCTGTCGAACACCTCCAGCATGCGCCCGAGCAGTTGTCTGATTTCCGCATCCTCCTTTCGGTCCACGGTGGGTATCTTATGCTTGAGATCCCCCAGCAAGACCAGGTTACGTGCGATCTTTGACAGGGATTCCAGATCCCTCATCATCCTTGGCATCTGGGTGGGGATGCTGAACCCAGCCCTCCTCATTTGGACCTCTATGCCTATGTGAAGGTCCGCTACGGCCGCCCAGCTGTCCCTCCCCGTCATTATGAGCGCTGGCATGTCTGGCACTGGTTCCAGGTCCACGGTCTCTTGTACCGCCTGGGCTGTGATAAATATCCTTCCCCTATCGGCCTGTCCTGAGTCGCTCGGCCAGGACATGGGGCAGCCCCTGGTCTCTTATCGCTTTCGCGGCATCATCTATCAGGTAGCCGAAGCGGATTATGCGGCATCTCAGCGGGTCCGTTTCAACCACCGCGAGGCTGCCATGCGGATCGCTGTCCCTCGGCTGCCCGACAGAGCCCGGGTTCAGGATGATGCCTCTCGTGAACTCCTTGACATAGGGCATATGAGTATGGCCGAGGATGACCATATCTGCCTTCGCGATGTCCAGGATATCTTCTTGCGCACTTTCCGCGTACACATACTCATTCATCGTCCTCGGTGAGCCATGGTACATGGCAATCGTCCGGTTGTCGATGACTTCGTTTGCGGACGGTCGGAGTGATTCGAGGAACATCCGTGCGCTCTCATTCAGCACTCCAATGGTCCAGTTCGCCGCTGCATGGGCGTACGGATTCATCCCTGAGAATATCTTCGTCACGACGGCTTCATCATGGTTCCCTCGGATCGAGCGATGGCATATCCTCCGGAGGGTATCACAACATTCGTTCGGGTTCGCACCGTAACCGACGGCATCGCCTGCGAAGAATATCGCCTCGACCCTCTCGGCATCCATGACCTCGACCGCGCTCCTCAGGGCATGGATGTTCGAATGCACGTCCGCGATCACGCCCAGCCTCATGCCCTCACTCAGCTTCCGATGGCCACGAGATACCTCCTCAGAACGATGGGTATCTTATCGATCACATCAGTGGCCAAAAGGCCGTAGCTCTTCTCCTCGAATGCGAGGTCCCCTGCGAGGCCGGCCGTGAACACCCCTATCCGACCAGCCGCATATGGAGTCGCCTTCTGCGCCATTATCCCCGCAATCAGACCGGTCAGCACGTCCCCGGTCCCCCCGACGGTCATCCCATCGTTGCCGGTCCTGTTGAGCTTCACATACCTGCCATCGCTCACGATGTCCCTCGGACCTTTGAGGACGACCGTCATACTCAGCTTGGCGGCGGCCTCACGGACCATCTGGGCACGTCTCTCGTAATCATCCTGGGGCACGGTCTTCCTCGTGAGCTTCTTGAATTCGCCCGCATGGGGGGTGATGACCCCGGATTTTCCTCTCAGTATGTGCGGCTTCGCTCCGCACGCAGCGATGGCATCCGCATCTATCACCATAGGTTTCCTACATTTGCTTATGAATCTCTGAACAGCTATCATGGTCGGCTTGGAGTCCCCCAGTCCAGGTCCTATGACCACTACATCGAACTCCGCGGACATTTTGAGCAGTTCCTCCACGTGCTCGGACCCGAACACCATACCTTTGAGCGGACGAACGATCAGGTTGGGTGAATATATCGATACTGGGATCGCGGCAGGCTCCGGTGTCGCAACGAATATCAGATCGATGCCCGACCTCATGGCGGCCATACCTGCAAATGCGGGTGCGCCGCTGTAAGGTCCCCCGCCGATCACCAGGACCCTCCCAGAGTCACCCTTGTGGCTGTCCCTAATCCTCGGTGGCAGGAGTGCATACTCCCCGGGTCCGCAGTACATCTCCGCTTCGGGTGGTATGCCAATATCCGCGACGACTATCTTGCCACAGTTCCGCTTGGTCATCCCAGTCTTCGGAGCGTGGAAAGTGATCGTGGTATCTGCGCGGACCGCCAAGTTCGAAGGCCATCCTGATGGCACATCCACAGCTATCCTTGGCTTCTTAGTCCTGTTCAGACTTCTAATGATGCTGGCATACGGCTCCCTCGGTCGGCCCTTGATGCCCACGCCGAGCATCGAATCTATGATGATATCGTACTGCCGGATATCCATGAACTTGATCGGTCTGGCCACACCTCTGACCAGGTGCAGGTTTGATCGTGCGAGGTCTGTCGTGATCTCCTGCTCGGATTCCACGAGGAACACATCTGGCCTCATGCTCTTGAGAAGATGCCTGGCAGCGACGAAGCCGTCCCCGCCGTTGTTGCCCTTCCCGCAGATGATCGCTATGCGCGAGTTCGTCGGATAATTCTCGATTATGTATCTGGCCACAGCTTCGCCTGCGCGTTCCATGAGCGTGATAGTCCTGACGCCGTGATAAGCGGCGTTGATGTCTAGAACCTTGACCTCTTCCGGGGGAATAGCTGCCTTGACCACGAGCGCTGATTGGTCGGAAACGTAATAAACGTGACTAGTTGCCTTTATGAGCCCAAAGACGATGAGGCGCGCGGTTTTTCAAAAGAACTAAATACACAGACTTCGTAGTCCCGAAATACTGGCAGGGATCGTATAATTGAGCGATATAAAACGTCTGGTATTGGACGTATTGAAACCACACCATCCGACCATCATCGAACTGTCGCGTAGGATATCGGTTCTGAATGGTGTCTCTGGTGTGAACTGCAGCCTTGAGGAAGTGGATCGCGAGACCGAGAGCGTGAAGATCACGGTCGTTGGCAATGCAATCGATTTCGAGAGCCTCGAAGAGACCATCTCCGATTGCGGAGCCGTGATCCACTCGGTCGACAGCGTGTCCGCGGGCAAGATGCTCGTCGAAGAAGTGGAGACCCCTCAGGACCGCTGAGTTCCCGATCTACTTTTCGCGGGGTGTCGTCTTCAGTTTAGCTGCCACCTCGGCAACCAACTTCTTCTTGTCCAGCTTGGGCTCCACAAGCACTCTTCCCTCTTTCCTGTACCAGAATCTCGGATACGCCTTATCGAGTTCGAGTATACAATCCAGGTTGAGGGCCCTCACCGCCTGATAGAGCATGTGTGCCGTGGGCGCATCGATGGCGTCCCTCCTAGGCACTCGCCGTCCACCCTCCCTGCTTATCTTCACATCGAAATAAGTCGGCCAGAGGACGATGGCTTTCTCAGGATCTACGGTCATATGGCTCATCAGTCCAAATGTCCCACCCATATCTAATCCTGTCGGTTCGCACGTTCGGAAGTACTCTTATCTACCGGACTATGCGATTACCTGGCCGGGGCGAGGTTGTGATTGACGAAGATATTGCCGAAACGGTCCTTGATTATGCACGCTCGTTCGCGAATGCGAAACTGGTGGAGGTCCGTATGGAAGTCTCTGAGAAGACGGATGTCACTGTTCAATCCGGAGTGGTTGGCAGTCTGGGCTCCAATAGAGATATCGGAATGAATGTTCGCGTAGTCCTTCCGACCGGGATAGGCTTCGCAAGCACGAATGGCGTCTCGAAGGAAATCGGCAAGGCGATCGTGGACAAGGCGTTCAAACTAGCAAGGAATGTCGACCTCAAGGTGCCGATCTCTTTCTCGGACGAACCTGCAGTCACTACAAACTGGTCGGTCAGTGAGTCTAAACCCATCGTAGACATGACGATAGATGACAGGGTCGAGTTCCTCAAGGGAATCGACAAGTCGATCATTGGTTCGAAGGTGAAAGTCCAAGGAAGATTCCTCCAGCTTCGCGACGCCAAAATCGAGAGCTATTTTGCGAATTCTGAAGGATCGAGGATATCATCCCATCTGCCGAGGTTGAGGTTCGATTCGTACATGGTGGTAACATCGAAGGGCCAGAGCGAACAATCGAGCAGGGAATGGGGCGGAACCGGCGGCTGGGAGGTCGCAGAGGGATGGGATCTGCCGAGCGCGCTCGACAAGGAAGTGCACATGCTCAAGAAGATGATCGAGCATGGCAAGCCTGTGAAGCTCGGGAAATATGATTTGATCTGCGGACCTGAGGTTGCTGGCATAGCTGCTCATGAATCGTGCGGCCACCCGATGGAGGCCGACCGCATACTGGGGCGGGAGATGTCACAGGCAGGCAAATCATTCGTTTCCCCTGGCATGATCGGGTCGAGGATCGGCTCGGAATATGCGACGGTCATAGATGATCCGACGGTCCGTAACTCCTACGGTTACTATGCGTATGATCAGGAAGGGGTGAAGGCCCGTCCGCGACACTTGTACAAAGAGGGCATCATCAATGAGTTCTACACCAACAGAGAGACCGCGGGTAGGCTTGACACGACCAGCAATGGCTCATCAAGATCAGAGACATACCTTCAGGAGCCGATCGTCCGTATGGCGAACACGTATGTGGCCCCAGGAGATTTTGAGGATGATGAGATATTCGGGTCGGTGAAATCGGGCGTGTTGATGCATTCGTTCACCGAATGGAACATCGATGACAAGAGATTCAATCAGAAATATGTCTCTCGCGAGGCATACTTCATAAAAGATGGTGAGTTGGCCGAACCCGCGAGAAAGTGCGTTCTCGAGATAACGACCCCTGAATTCTGGGGCTCCCTGGATGCAGTGTCCAAGAATGTCGAATATCAGGCAGCGGAATGTGGGAAGGGCGACCCGATCCAGAGCATGGCGGTGTTCACCGGCGGGCCGATGATGCGTTTGAGGGGGGGTGACGTTATCTTGAGGAGCTTCAAGGACACGGCCGAGGAGATCGTGCAGAAAGCCCGCAGCCTTGGCGCGGACGACGTCATATGCGAAGTGATCGAGTCCAGGACCAATCAGATCAGGTATTCTTCCAACCGCATCGACGCCTCCAACATGTGGCGTGAGCATCACGCGGTTCTTTTCGTTGCGATAGGCAAGAGGAACTTCGTCACGGATCTGAGGGACATCAACCACGCTCTGGATGCGGTACCAGATGTGGTCCAGGCTGCGAGGATCGCGCCTGAGAACAGGAACTATAGCGGCATCCCTGGCGGCCGATTCAAGTACAAACGATCTCCTGCCGACAAGAAGATCACCGACCTAAGGTCTCCTGCGAAGTTCGTCTACGATGCGATCTCGGGTGCGGAGTCCGAGGGAGCGATCGAAGTTGGCGGCACTTTCTTCGCACGACATAACAAGGCAGGGATTGCGAGTTCCGGAGGCGCGTATGCAGATGATGAATCCGCATCCGTCGAGCTCTCCGTCCGGGCTTTCTCGGAACCGGAAGCATCTGGTCACGCGATCTGTTGCGTTCCCCGACTCGCCAAGATGGATGCGCGTGGTACCGGGGTTCGCGCAGGAACTCTGGCAAAGAGTGCCAAGAATCCTATGCATGGCGATGTGGGAAGGACCGACATCATCGTCGAACCGCTGTTCCTTGGAAGCTTGACGCATTCGACATCCGATATGATGTCAGCGTTCGCGGTGGATATCGGCATGTCCATGTTCGCGAAGAAGCTCGGAAAGAAGGTTATGTCGGATGAGGTCACGTTCGTTGATGATCCCACTATCATATCCACTTCCAGAAGGTCTTTCGATCATGAAGGTGTGCCTACAAGACGCAACGTCGTGATCAAGGATGGTATCCTCAAGACATATCTCCACAACACATCGACTGCCAAGAAATTCAAGACGAAGTCCACCAGCAACATGGGATCTCTCATCCCGATCGCTTTCAATTTCCCCGGTCAACCGTACGCCTTCCACCCGATCATAGAGTCGGGCAGCTGGAAGACGGATGAGCTGATAGAAGATACCAAATCCGGCCTTTACTTGAACAATGCCTGGTACACTAGGTTCCAGAGCTATTCGAAAGGAGATTTCTCAACGATACCTCGTGACGCCATTCTGCAAATACGGGACGGAGAGATAGTTGGCTCTGTCAAGAATATCCGGGTGAGCGACAACATGCTGAATCTCTGGAAGAACGTGGATGGTATAACAAAGGCTGCCCAGGAGGTCTTCTGGTGGGACGAAGCTTCTCCACCGTCCACCTTGCCCTGGCTACGCATGAGAAAGGCGAATATCACGCGCTCAGCGTAATCATGCAAAGAATCGGGAAAATAATCCTCTGAACCTGGTCGCCGATCATTCCGGCTTGATCAAGGTGGCGTTCACAACGCCGTCTTGACCGCATCTGGATGTGATGACAGCCTCGCCCAGCTCAGTCATGATCGTAGCGCCCTTCGTCATGATGTTACGCTGGACATAGTTCGGATTCGAGGGGTTACTCTTGACCGTCTGGATCTCGACCTTCTTGATGGTCTTCGTTGTCGGGTCCACGACATTCACCGAATCGACCATCAGGAGTCTTGCCTTCGAGTTTGCCCCCTTCGTCCTGTACATCTTGACCTTCCTGGGGCCCAGGCGGGTGAACTGCTTCTCTCGGCCGATCTCGAACTTCCTCTTCTTCCTGGCCGGTGTAATCCTTCCGCCCGAAGACTTCCTCTTTGGTCTTCCTTGCCAAATGGCCATCTGAAACCTCTCGCGAGATGTGAAAGTGGGAAGGGTATTAAAAGCTTTTGCGACTCACCGGCGACTCAGAAGAGATCGACCAGGATGCCTTCCCCTATCCTGGCGATGGCATAGTGCCCTCCCCTAGCAGGTCCAGGGTTCACGAAGACTGTGCCGTCCTTCTCCTTGCATCCTCTGGACTCATGGATGTGTCCTGAGAGTACCATTCTTGGTCTGTGTTTCTCTATCACTCCCATGATCCCCCGCGATCCCGCGTTCCTTCCAGACCTGTCGACATCGTTCATGCCATGGGGTGGCGTATGGGTCACCATGACGCCTCCTCTGACCGCGACATCGTTCAATATCCTGACCACCTCCTGCTCATCCAGTTCGAATGGCATTGATGCGGTCGAGGGGAGCCCTCCACCGCAGCCATAGAACACTCTACCATCTATCTCGAACGATGCGCCGTGCAGGCTGCATCCCGATTGTTCCAGCAACTTGAGCGTGTCCGCAGTGTCGCAGTTGCCAGGAACTGCTAGCAGCTTCGGCCCGAAGGTGTCCATGACCTTCTTCACATACTTCTCGGAACCATATGTCGTGAGGTCGCCGCACACTACTACCGCATCGTAAGTGTCTTCGCTCGCCACCTTACCCAGCAGCTTGATCGCATCCTCCGACGCGTGGAGGTCGGCGCATATCAGCAATCTCAATTCCTTCATCAGATCACCATGGCGTTACGATTCCCAGAGAGAATTCCTGGAATACGATAAGATAGGATATCACGTATCCGGCGACAGCGCCACCGTTCAACAATGGTAGCCCCGCCAGAGGGTTCCCTTTGATCACGTATCTCATGAGCACCAAGAATCCAATCGTTGCGCCGACTATGGTGCCCAGTGCGATCAATAGGTTGCCCGCTCCTATTCCTCCCACGATATCGGATGGCAGGAAATAGAACGCCGAAGCCACGAGCACACCCGGGATTATGATGTCTCCCAGGCCCATGTACATGGCCTCCCTCTCCTCTCCATCGTCGAGCTGAGCCTTCAGAGACTTCTGTCGGAGATATGAGAACCCTCTTCTCTTCGGTATGACCAGCAGGATGGGGAGATGCATCTTGGTCACGCCATCCGCCAGATCGATCATGTGCTTCGTGCCATAGACCGATATCGCATCGTATACGGCGAGTATTATGAGTAATATCAGAACTGGCAGGATGTTGAGCGATACGCCCAGTATCCCGATGACGCCTATCGCGACTAGTATCCCTGTCGCATCGACGACGTACCATTCTGGTTTCTTCGCGAGCAGATATACCAGGATGGCTGTGAGCATGATCGAGACCATCAGCGCCAGCAATCCCTCGTCGAACAGCGTCGCGACTGTCAGGATCACATAGAATATCGTGAACGAAACCGCGCCGATGAATATGATCCTCACGACATCGTCTCGCTTCTTCTTTATTATGTATAATACAAGGAATGTGAACAGCACGATGGCAATCACATAATACACCGGTATCATCGGATCGTTCGGATCCTCGAACGCCTGGTTCTCCTCTCCAAGCGCGGACGCGACGAGTGCTAGCGCTCCCAGCTGCGAGAACACGAATATCGCAGCCATGATCAGAACCGCTCTGTTGGTGTCGTCCATCGTCCCGCTATTCCGACGCGCTTTAGAAATACTTTTGCGTCCGATGGGAAAAACATCAATATAGCCAAAAGCCCTAGCAATATCCGTGACTGAGCTGGAAGTGCTCAAGCTGGACGTGTTCGCGGAGAGCCTGTTTAGCGGCAATCCCACATGGGTGGTGTTCGATGCGGACACGCTCGATGAGGTCGTGATGCAGCGAATAGCGTACGAGCTCGGATCACCCGAGACTGTCTTCATCATGAGATCGAAGAAGGCGGATGTCAGACTGAGATTTTTCAATGGTGATTCTGAGGAGCCGATAAGCGGACACTCGACGATAGGCGCGCTCTGGGCCATGGCAGACCAGGGCGCTTTCGGGACATCCTTCGGGAGCAGGCACCGAGCCGAGACCTCAGTGGGCATACTCCCGTTCTATGTGGAACTCAGCCCTGAGGGGACCAAGAGGGTATGGATGACTCAGAAGCGGCCACTGTTCTCCAAGGTCGAGGAAGTGACTGAGGTGGCCAGCGCGCTGGGCATCGGTGCGGAATCGATATTCCACAAAGAGTTTCCGATGAGCAGAGCATCGACGGGGTTGCCTTGTTTGCTGGTCGCGGTGCGATCCCTCGAAGTGATCGAGAGGCTCAACCCACGACCGAATGAACTTGTCAGCCTATGCAAGGATCTCGAGGTGGGCGCGGTCGCGGTCTATGTGTGGGGAGGGTTCGATTCTTCCACGACCGTCCATACTAGATGCTTCCTCCCGACGCCGTCGTTTCATGAGGACCCAGCATCAGGCATGCCCGCAGGTGCCCTTGCATCGTACATCGCAGATAATGATTTCATACCCAGGGATAGACTGGGTGAAGTGATAATCGAGCAGGGGCATTTCATGGGACGGCCATCCAGGATCCATATCAGAATTGAGAAGCGTGGATCGACCATAAAGAAAGTGGATGTGGGCGGATCCGTGAGGCCGACCGTGAGAGGGAAGATAACGGTCCCGTGATGCTGCGTCCTATCTCACGAGTGTGCCAAAAGCCACAGTTCCGGATACCTTCTCGATCATGACCTTGACCTGAACGCCCTTTGCAGTGCCAGGTACATAGATGATGAACTCTCCCTTGCGAGCGATTCCATCACCCTTCTTGCCGACATCTTTTATGAGGAGGTCGTACACCTTTCCGGCCTCTATCTCCTTCACTTCTTCGGCCTTCATGTGCTTTCTCACATGCACCGGTCTATGAGCGCCGCAGGTCTCACAGGTGAGTATGAGCACTCTCCCGTCTTTGACCATGTTCGTATCAGGGCTCTCGCACTCAGAGCATAGTACGTATTCTGAAACGTAATTGTCGATCCTGTCGACGATCTGCGATGTGGCGACCTTACCCTTGAAGACCACCCTCGTTCCCTCCATCGTCCCTGCTGTCCCGAGTTCTCTAAGCAGATATCCTAGGAGGTGGTCGGGTTCCCGTCTGAGTGTATCGACGATATCAGCGAAGTTCCTGATGGCAGTAGTCTTGCCCTCGATCATCACATCTGGCTCAGGTATCTTGAACCTCTCGTGTGACTCCACTTTCAGGGGCAACTTCTTCTTTGCCCTTTCGAGGAGGGCTTCGTAATCGACACTCTCGTCGGCCGCCATCGTGGTTCCATAGTGGATTTGCTAGTTAAAGCTATTGGATTCCATAGCGGACAACTCGTGCAATCGCAGGCCAGAATGAGCGTGCGGATCACCTACTTCTCCATAGAGGCGACCCGCTGCGAAACGTTTATTGATGACCGGGAACTATGAGTCGGATTGCCAGCCTCGAAGTAGGGTGAAATTGACGACGATGAGGAGTTCTATAGACACCCTTAAGCATGAGAAGCCAGCCGGTTCGTTCGAGCATCGGCTTTCGTTGCTGGAAGCCTATCCGGGGCGCGTATCCGTGGTTCGTGAGGACCGCACAGTTGTCTTCATGAGCAAAGCTCTGCGGGATTCGTATGGCGATCTCGTGGGCAAGAAATGTTACGAGACCGCGCTCGGATCCGAGGACGTGTGCAAAGGATGTCCTGTTGCCCAGAACTGGGATGCATCCAATTTCCCACACTCCCGCACAACGAAGGAGCCGGACGGAACAACGTACGAACTGACCACGACCAGATACGAAGACGATGAGACCGGCGAGGTTTACTACTTCTCATTCGAGCGTGACATAACCGTGCAGGTCGAGCAGGAGCGGTATCTGAGAAGCCTCGCCGCATCGCTAGATCAGATGGCAGAAGCGGTCGCCGTGGCAGACGCAGACGGACGCATCGTCTATTCCAACAAATTCTTCGAGACTGTGACAGGGTACAGCAGAGATAGGCTCTCTAAACTCAACATAATTACGATGGAAGAGCACATCGAATCCGAGGGCCTGGTACGTCAGATACTCAAGGACTCGCTGGGCCACGGTTGGTCCGGAGAGATGACCATCGATCGAGGCGGCAATGGACCGTCCATCATCCATGTCGAAACCAAACCCGTCAAGACGCCTGAAGGAACCGCGATCGGCATAGTAGGTTTGTTCAGGGATATCACGAGGGAACGGTGCGAAAAGGTCGAGCTCGAGAAGTACAAATCGCAGCTGGAGAAGAAGATGGAAGCAAGGACCGCCGAGCTTGCAAGACGGGTCAACCAGCTCACGACCATCAACAAGATCAGCAGGGTAGTGACATCGATCCTGGACCCAGACGACCTGATAAAGGAGTTCGCAAAGTCCATCGCCAGCGGGTTCGGATATCAACATGTCGTGATCATGATGATGGACAAGGATCGGGGCGAGCTGCACTTCAATGCAGGCGAGGGTTCCAAAATACGCCAGGTCCACAGGGACATCACGATCAAGCTGAAGGAGGGCATAATAGGTCATGCCGCATTCTTCGGAGAGACGCTGGTGACAGGGGACGTCGATTCCGACCCACGCTATTTGAGCAAGGACATCAGCACCACAAAATCCGAACTAGCTATCCCCATCGTATTCAGAGGCGACCTCATAGGTATATTGGATATCCAGAGCGATGCCAAGGATGCGTTCACCAGAAACGATGTCACATTGCTCGAGATGCTCGCCGATATCCTCGCCACATCCATAATCAACGCTAGGACATTCACGGAATCCAAGGAACGAGAGCAGGCGCTTACCATCCTGGACAGGATTAGCAGACAGATCTCCTTCAGGAGGGAGCCCGCGGTGATTCTCGACCAGGTCGCCAGGGACGCCGTATCCCTGCTGAAGGGCGAGAAGGCTCTAGTAGGTCTGAAAGAGGAGGGAACGGAGTGCCTGCGATGGTTAGCATCATGCAATGTCGAGACATCAATGCTTGACAAGCTCGAGTTCAACTCGGACCGAGGAGTGACTGGGCGTGCCATGTCCCAGCTGAAGACAGAAGTGGTGAACAATTATCTGCTCGACTCGGACGCGCGCCCGAGGGATGCGCAGCTTTTCAATATCAAGTCTATCGTATCGGCGCCCTTGATCATCGAGGGACGTGGCATCGGCGTGATAAATGTATACAACAAGCAGGATGGTGCCAAATTCACGAAGAGCGATGCGCTCTTCTTGTCCTCGCTCGCGGATCATGCGGCGATCGCCCTTGAGAACTCCAACTTGATGACATCCCTGAACCAGAGGGTACGGTCTCAGCTAGCGCTCCTCGAGACCGCCTTCCTCATGCAGAGACAGATCGATTCGAGCGGAATATACGAATACGTCGCGGAGAAGCTCCGTGAAGTCATCTGGTACGATGCCCTTACATTCTATCGATTGGATGCCGAGAATGAGCTGGTCGTGCCCGTCCTCGCGATAGGACCGTATACGGACGAGGTGATGTCCGACATATTCCCGATCGGAACCGGAGTTACCGGCCAAGTCGCCCAGACTGGCAAGGCTGAGGTAATCAATGACGCGATCTCCGATTCCCGCGCGGTCCAGGTCGAGGGCACACCCTTGGATGAGGAGGCCATCTTGGCCATCCCGCTGAAGGGCCGCGAGCGCGTGATCGGCGTACTGACGGTGTATCGACAGGGAGGCAAGGTTTTCACATCATCCGAATTCGAGATCGCTCAGTTATTCGCCAACCAAGCTACGGTCGCGGTCGAGAACGCCGAACTGTACAAGACGGAAGAGAGTCTCCTGAATGAGAGCAAGAAGAAGATCGAACAGATGTCCAGCGTACTCGAGCTTACGACATCCGTGATGTACATGGACAGCCTCGACACCCTTCTGCGAAGACTGGCGAATGCGACCGTCCGGTCGTTCGGATTCAAGCGAGCGTCCGTATCCCTGCTCGAGCCGGACAAGAATGTGTTCGTGAACTGTGCGTTGGCCGGATACCCTGAATGGGTGTCGGTGGGCGAGCACATGCCTGCGGAGGAGGTCCTCGAGGACATGAAGGATGAGTTCCGGGTGGGTGAGACAAGTTATTACGTCCCATACGAGAAGCAGGAGTATGGCATAGAGAAGTTCGACTTCATCGCGCACCCCGAACTCGCATCGAAGCCCCGTGAATCAGAAGACGCCTGGCACGAGAGAGATATCCTGATGCTCGCGCTGAAGGATCGAAGCGGTCGACTCACAGGCTATATGCTTGTGGACGAGCCGGCCGATATGAAAGTTCCCACGAAGGAACAGATCGAGTTCCTCGAAATATTGTCAGGGATCGCATCGATCGCTGTCGAGAACTCCAGGCTGTTCGAGAAGCAAGTCTTTGCTGTCAACGAGATCGCGTTGCTGAACGATCTGATGACCCATGACATCAACAACTTCAACCAGGGCATAATGGGCTATATCGAGTTGTTACTTCAGGACAGGCGCCTGGAGGATGGTCCACGCAGATATGCAGATAAGGCGTTGGTGCAGGTGAGGAACAACGCACGTATCATAGACAACATACGCAAGTTGTCCAAGGTCCGGGCGATGGCCGATAAGGACTTCGTGCAATGGGATCTGTACGATCCAATCGCCAACGCGGTAGATGTCTTGAATAAGTCATTCTCCGACCGGACGGTGACGGTGGCGTCATCGGTTCCGAAGGGCGAGCATTATGTGATGGCGAATCAATTTATTACAGATCTGTTCCAGAACATCATATCGAATGCTGTCAAGTTCGACAGCGCGAAATCGGTCCACGTCGATATCATGGTATCGGATGCGACCGATGCGAAGGGGGCCTTCTGGGTGATATCGGTCATCGACAGAGGTCGCGGTATCTCGGATGAACGGAAGAAGACCGTGTTCGAAAGGTTCGCCACGGGCAGTACCGGTGTGAAAGGGTTCGGACTCGGCCTATCGATCGTTAGCACCATCGTAGAGAAGTTCCAGGGTAGGATATGGGTCGAGGACAGAGTCCCTGGCGATTTCTCGAATGGCACGGTCTTCAAGATCATGCTTCCAAAGGCTCGACCTCGGGAGAAGTGAATCAGCGCTGCCGGATCCCGATCTACATCTTCCTCTTCTTCGAGAACTCCAGGGCGGCTTTGACCAGGCCGAAATGCATGTGCGCCGGTTTCTGAGGTCTCGACTTGAACTCTGGGTGGAACTGGGATCCCATGAAGAACGGATGTCCATCGAGTTCGAATATCTCCATCCTTTTACCATCGGGGGATCTTCCAGTGTACTTGAGCCCGCTCTCCTGTATCCTGTCGATGTAGTGCGGGTTGACCTCGTACCTATGCCTGTGTCTCTCCGAGATCTCGTTCGATCCATACATTTTCTCTGCTTTCGATCCCTTCTCTATCACGATCGCCTGCGCTCCCAATCTCATGGTCGCGCCCATCCTTGTCACATTCTTCTGCTCGGGAAGGATGTCGATTACTGGATGTGATGTGTGTGAGTCGAACTCAGTGCTGTTCGCGTCGTGCATCTGAAGGACGTTCCTCGAGAACTCGACCGTGGCGAGCTGGAATCCGAGGCATACCCCAAGGAACGGAACCTTGTTCATCCTGGCGTGCTTGATCGCCTCAATCTTGCCCTCGGCACCTCTCGAGCCGAACCCTCCGGGGATGAGAACGCCATCTGCATCGTCCAGAAACTTCTTGGGGTTATCCTTCTCGATATCCTCCGCTTCAAGTCTGATGAAGGTTACTTTCGTATCGAGTTCGGCCCCTGCATGTGCCAATGCCTCGTAATGGCTCATGTACGAATCGTATTGGTCCATGTACTTTCCCACGAGCGCGATCTTGACCTCGTGCTTGGGGTTCATCACCTTGTTCAGGAACTTCTTCCATTCCTTGAGCCCGTCCTTGGGCACATTGATGTTCATCCGCTTCATCAGATAATCCGGAAGCCCCTGTTCATCCAGGAATATCGGGACCTGGTAGATCGATTTCGCATCGGGGGCGCTAACGACGGCTTCCAAAGGGACATCGCAGAACAGGGCTATCTTCTTCCTCGCACTATCCTCAAGCGGCCGTTCGCACCTCGCGACGATCACATCGGGCTGTATCCCGAGTCCTCTGAGCTCTCTGACTGAGTGCTGGGTCGGTTTAGTCTTCTGCTCCTTCAACGACCCCAACGTCGGGACGAGGGTGGTGTGTACGAACAGAATGTTCTCGTGTCCCATCTCGGAGTGCATCTGCCTCATGGCCTCCAGGAACGGCATGGACTCGATGTCACCGACGGTGCCTCCAAGCTCGACTATGACCACCTCCGCACCGGACTTGATACCGACATTGGATATCATCGATTTGATCTCGTTCGTTATGTGCGGGATTATCTGCACGGTCTTTCCTAGGAAGTGGCCATCCCTCTCCTTCTCGATCACATTGCCATAGACCTTCCCCGTGGTCATGACGTGGTCGCTGGTGAGGCTGGCATCCATGAAACGTTCATAATTGCCGAGGTCGAGATCGGCTTCTCCCCCATCATCGAGGACGAAGACCTCTCCATGTTCGAACGGGTTGAGTGTCCCCGCATCGGAGTTGAGATACGGGTCGATCTTCATCGCAGTGACGTTGACACCCCGTGCTCTCAGAACGCATCCGATGGACGACGATGTGATGCCCTTTCCGAGGCCAGACAAAACTCCGCCCGTGACAATAATACACTTCATCTTAACTCACGGGATACGGAGAACAGTTCGGACCAACTTAAAGATTTGCTACGACTTCCGATGGGGTCACCAGGCATATCTGTCCCTTGGGATGCGGACTGTATCGTACGTGTGGTATCTATCAGGTGCATCTTCATTGATCGATGGATATGAATCAGTTCATCAGCTTCATGAGGCTGCCGAGTGCACCAGTTACCGCAGCGATCGCTTCCGCGACCGGCTGCGATACCTCTCCTCGGAACTCGATCGTGCCGGGTTGAATGCCTATGACTGCGACCCTCTTGCCCGCCTTGGCCAGCACTGATGACAGGAGCGCGACAGCGACCCTGTGCGTGGTGATCTCCCTTTCCTGTATCTCTTCCCTCATGATCACGCGGATGGTACCGGGCTCTGATTTGAGTGCAGCCGCATCGACGAAGAATACAGTCGCGTCCTCGTCCTTCTCGGAGATGTCCAGGACAGTGCCCTCTACTCCGTCGTGCTCTGAAAATGAATAGGCTGGAAAGAGTTTCTTCAAGGCCTCGGCCACGAGCACGCCCGCACCGTCATCGGCCTTGTCCAGGTATCCCAGGCCAAGGACATAGACACGCCCCTTGCCCGCGATCTCTTCGAGACAGCGCCTCAGATCCTCTTCAGATTCACAAGGTGTGTCGCACAGCTTATGCATGGATCGTACGCCCTCGCTACCATCTCTAGGCCAAGTCTGACCTCGGCATCGCTCTTGTCGTCCGCGAGCATCCTCTCGGCCGTGACCTTCATGTGCAGCTCTATGTCATCGAGGTTCTGCGCGGTGGGTGTGATGATGTCCGCGACATCGATCAGACCGTCCTTGATCTCGTAGTGGTGGTATAGCGTACCGCGAGGAGCTTCGACCGCCCCTGTACCAGATCCAGTCTGCCTCGTAGGCTGCTCTATCGCCGGGTCGGCCAGAGCTGCGACCTGGTCGCATGCCTCGGGTAGGTGCTCCATCGACCATAGCATCTCGATGGCCTGGGCGAGGTTGTTGTACAGCGGGTTCACGAGCCACTTGTCGTTGAAGTGTTCCTTGAAGAGATCCGCAGCTTGCCCGTCGAGCCTCTTGCCCATGTTGACCATCCTGGCGTTAGCTCCGACCGTGAATGGCTTCTCGTTGAACAGCGACCTCTTGGCGAACGAGTGCGGGACGACGCGCTCATTCGTGAGCTTCTTGTAATCCTCTGCGCTCGTTTCCTTGCCGTTCGATATGAGGATGGTGTCTCCGTGGTATCCGTACTTCTTCTTCGGAGCGTTCACGGACATGAAGACCATCTTCTCGGATTCCGGGTACTCGGGGTACTCGACCACGGTTGCGAATAGCTCGACAGCCCTTACCGCGTCGGGCACGAGCTCGCGGGACCTCAGCTTGATCTCTTCGAGCGACTTCTTGCTCGGGTACTTGCCGAATCCTCCGATGATCGGGTTCTCACCGTGCACGATCCTTCCACTGGTGACCGCCATGACATGGTTACCGAACTTCTTCAGACGCAGCGCACGCTTGACATCGTCACCGAAGTCGTTCAACATGGCGATCGCGGACGGATATCCGAGGAAGTCGGGCAGTGCCAGGAGGAACGTGTGAAGCGAGTTGCTCTCGACGTTCTCTCCGAGCATCATCAGCTCCCTCGTGAGCTGCGCCTTCTCTGGCGGCGTTATGCCGAGCGCTTTCTCAAGGCCGCGGATCGCGGCGAACTTGTGAGATAGGGTGCATATGGCGCATATCCTCGGCACCACGTTCAGATCGTCAGCCGGTGTCATGCCACGTACCAGCTGCTCTATGAGCCTCGGGCCCTCGTGGACATCCAATGTGACGCTCTTTACCTTCTTGCCTTCGAGTGTGACGGTTATGCCACCGTCTCCCTCGACCCTTGCGAGTGCTGGAACGTTAAGCTCCCTCATTTCTTAGCCCCCTTCTTCTTCTCGAGGTCCTTGACAAGCTCGACGACACCAGACCCGCCGAACTTCCTGATCTTCGTGATGATCTCATTCGGATCGTACCCCTTCTCCTTGAGCAGGTTGTATTCCGAAGTCACATTCAGATCGTCAGTCGGTCCCCAACAGCCAACGCATGGTATGTTGTGAGACGGACATACCGCGCCACATCCTCCCTTCGTGAGTGGGCCTGCGCAGAACTTACCTTCGTTGAGCAGGCAGATGTTCTCCTTCCACTTACACTCCAGGCATACGGGTGACTTCAGCAGGTACGGGTGTTTGCCAGCGACCAGTTTCGATACTGATTTCAAGAACTCCATCTTATCTATCGGGCATCCCGGGATCTTCATGTCCACCTTGACGAACGCGTCCAGTGGCTGCGCCTCGAACGCCTTGGATATAGTGATCTTGGCGTTGCCATAGACCTTCTTGTAGCGCTCCTCGAAGCCGCCATCGCCGAGCTTCATCGCCTGGGGTCCTCCCCAGCAGGCGCATGTGCCGATCGCGATGAGTATCTTGGCCCGCCCTCTGATATCCTTCAGATGCTTCAGCTGCGCCTCGGTGGATATCGATCCCTCGACGAGCGCGACGTCCATCTCTCCCTCGTGGTTGTCGCTCTTCGCCATCACGAACGAGCGTATCTCGGTCGCGCCGAAGATATCCACCAGCTGATCCTCGCAGTTGAGTATCATGAGCTGGTCGCCCGCGCAACCCGTGAATCCGTATACTCCGATCTTAGGCGATGATTTTGTCACTGACACCCCTCCCTATGAGCTCCTTCATGTGGAGCACGTCCCAGTAGGTGAATATAGGACCGTCGATGCAAGTGTACAGATATTCTATTGCACAGTGCCCGCACTTGCCGATCCCGCACTTCATCCTCCTCTCAAGGGTCATCACAATCTGGTGCTTCGGTATGCCGAGCTTCACCAGGTTCTCCATCACGAACTTGTACATGATAGGCGGACCGCAAACGGCCGCGTATGTGTTCTTCGCGTCGACCGGTCCGAGGTCCTTGAACAGGGTCGTGATCAATCCGACCTTCTCGGTCCACTTGCCCGTGTCGTCCTTGTCCACGGTGAGGAGACAGTTCAGGTCCTCCCGCTCCTTCAGCTGGAAGAACTCCTCCCTGAAGAGCATCTCTCCCGGGTTCTTCGCGCCGTGCAGATAGGTCACCTTGCCGAACTTGTCCCTGTTATCCAAGATGTAAAGGAGCAGCGACCTCAACGGAGCGACTCCCATACCTCCAGCGACGATCATGATGTCCTTGCCTTCCATCTTCTCGATAGGGAAGGTGTTGCCGTACGGCCCCCTTATCCCGATCGTCTGGTTCTCCTTCAGTCCGAAGAGGGATTCCGTCAGGGTTCCCGTCTTCCTTATGCAGAACTCCAGGAGCCCCGGCCTCGACGGCGTGGACGATATGCAGAACGGTGCCTCACCCTCTCCAGGAACGGAGAGCATGACGAACTGCCCAGGAAGATAACTCATCTTCAACGCCTCATCCACATCCACGGGCCTCACCTGGAAGAAATTCACATCGCTGGTCAACGGGTACTTGCGGACGATCCGCCACATGTCCGGCTGGTAGGGGTTCTCATCGACCTCCCTGTCGTCCAGCACCACGCACAGTCTCTTCACTTGCCCACCTCCTGTTCCTTCAACGCCTGCGAAACCGTCTCGACATTGATGTCTACCGGGCAGGTCGAGACGCATCTTCCGCAGCCAACGCAGGCCGGCTTCCCGAACTCGCCGATGTATGCCTGCAGTTTGTGAGTGTACCAGAGCCTCAGTCTGTCGGCTCTCTTGTCCCTGAAGTTATGTCCGCCCGCGACGAGCGAATACTCCCTGAACATGCAGCTATCCCAGGACCGTTCCCTCGTTCCTTCCGCGGTCCCGAGTTCGACCTCGTCGACCACGTTGAAGCAGTTGCAGGTCGGGCAGACCATGGAGCACTGTCCGCATGACAGGCACTTCTCCCCCAGCTCTTCCCATATCGGGCTGCTGTAGGCGAGCTCGAATATGTCTGGCATGCCGGTGAAGTCCACCTTCGCCTTGAACTGGGAGTTCTTCCACTTCCTATATTCAGTGTAATTGAGGATATCGTCCTTGCTCAGGTCCCGGCTGAACAGCTCTGGCCTCATCCTGATGAGGTCGTGGCCCCTGCTGGAGCCGACCCAGACCAGATAGAACATCTTGAGGTCCGTGAAGAACAGATCGAAACCCTCAGCAACGAAATCGGTGTTCGTCGCGAAGCACATGCACTTCTCATCCGGAATGCAGCTGT
Source organism: Thermoplasmatota archaeon (assembly GCA_018818785.1). GTDB lineage: Archaea > Thermoplasmatota > Thermoplasmata > UBA10834 > UBA10834 > UBA9653. The sequence goes on from JAHIRF010000008.1 coordinate 208,493, forward strand.
GGCCCAAGAGTATGGTTTTCTCCCTGCGCTCGGCGTAGTACGGGTCCTTGTAAGTCTCCAGGAAGAGCTTGTCCATGATCAAGATCCCGTGTACGTCGCATGGGTGCAGACCGAACAGAATCTTCTTCGAGACATCGCCCGTCCTCTCGACGAACCCTTCCTCGTCAAAGTCGAACATTGTGAACTTTGGCGGGTATAGGAACTTCTTCGGCGGGATGACCGTCCTGGTCGCCTTCAGATCCATCTGGGAGAGCGATTCGACCTTCGCGTAGGTCGTCTTGCCGCCCTTGCTCGTAGGACCCCATAGCTCCCCCCATTCCTTGGCGCTCTCGAGGAAAGCGGGAAGGTCCTCTTTCTTCATCTTCAAAATCATCATGGTATCTCTTCCCTAGCTCGGAGTATCACCCTATCTCAACACAGGCGCATGCAAAAGACTGCCAGACCTGTGGATAAGTCGTGTAGTTGGGAGTATCGAGCCGTGGTATAAAAACATTCGGAACGGGCACCGAAAAACGGTTGAATTCGCGGGTGGTCTCATCGATTTTTATTCAATATGAATGGCTATGCGAATGATGAGCATTCTATAGTAGTGGTGATACGATTCGCTCCTCATCATTAATCCATCGCACATGTACACACAGAAAGGGCAGGGGCTAGTAAGCTTACATTTAGAAATCGCTATTTCGCAGAGTTTTTAAACTGTTCGGGTAATATTGAATGGACCGTGATGGTCTTAGAAAGGGATGCACTCAATGGATATTGGGTGGATCAAAGAGGTTGAAAAGATGAAGAATGTTATGGTAGTGAGAGGCATGGCATTATGCACAGTGTCCCTACTGGCGCTATGCTCACTGGTCTGTCTTCCTCCTGCATCCGGAGCATCTTATGTTCCGACATGGCAGGTGGAGGAGCCTATGTCTTTCAATATGACACAGGGAGTGGTTGTTCAGAACGAGGACGGCATGATATATGCACTCGGCGGAGTGAACGAATTCGTCGGGTCTGGATACGGGGCGGAGGTTCCGGATTCCTACGTCTTCAATCCGGCGACAGAAGAATGGTCCGTAATCGCCCCCATGACGATAGGCGTGCGAGGCGCAGCCGGTGCTATGGGTCATGATGGCAAGATATATGTGATCGGAGGCGTCAACAGTTCGATAGGTACGGTAGCATATACCCAGATATACGATCCAATGATGGACAGTTGGAGCTACGGCACGGATGCTCCTAGCGCGGTCTGGGAGGGCAAGGCAGTCGCCGGCGTATACGACAATGAGATTCTGCTGGTCGGCGGCGAAGGCCTCGGATCCGCGACATACATCTATGACACTGAAGGCGACAGCTGGTCCGCACGGGCGAGCGCACCTGCGGCACCAATCGCTGGCGCGTTGGTCGCCGATGGCTCTTACTTCTACTACTTCGGTGGCGGAGATGGTGGCTACTCGGCGACTGATAGTGTCTACAGATACTACTACTGGGGCGATTCATGGAGCACGTTGGATAGCATGCCAGTTGCTCTTGCTTCGCACGTTGCCATCATGGGTCCGGACGACCTCATATACGTCCTTGGTGGAGGTTCATCGGGATTGAACGTCGGCTCGGCGTACAACTCCAGCTTCTGCTACAACACGGAAACCAATGAATGGACACGACTTGGAAATCTCTCTTTCGCTGCAAGGTACCTCGGCGCCGCTACGAGTCTGGATGGCATCATATATGCCCTTGGCGGGAACGACGAACTGGCCACTTACGATGATATCTCATCATTGCAGGTGTATGTTTCCCACGCGAGCCTATCAAAGACGACCTTGAACCCAGGCGAGAGTTTCACAGTTATGCTCAGCGTCGATATGGCTTACGCGATGCCTGATGGCGGTCTCGAATATCTCGCGACAATCTTGTCATCTGACGGGACTCCATTCAACCCAATCTATGGTTATGTCCCTGGGGAATACTCCTCGGTCGCGTTCGACATGACCGTATCCGTGAGTTCCGAACCAGGTGACTACACTGTCTCGGTCATGTGGTACATCGACACCGATGCTGGGAGCATTGATTTTGAAGGTATCGAACTGGAGTTCACCGTATTGAGCGCCTACACGCTCGAGGAGCAGGTGGCCATGCTCGAGGAGAACCTGACTGCCCTCCAAGACGATATGGCCGCCCAGTTGGACGCCCTGTCTGCTCAGATGGACTTACAGGCCGAGGATATCAGCGCCCTCCAGACGGAAATAGCAGCACTGCAGACCCAAGTGACAGCCCTCGAAGATGCTCTGGCAGCGTTGGAGGCATCCGTGTCCTCCGACAACCAGGATCTGATGGACGAAATCACCGCACTGCAGGACCAGATAGCTCTGCTCCAGGACTCGCTCGACAACGTGAGTGCTGATGTGGCGGCCGATGATACGGACAACACGATGAACTATGTCATGATCGTTCTGGTCATCATCGTCATCCTGCTGCTGGTCGTCATGATGCTCATGAGACCGAAGTCCGTGCCTCCACCACCAGTAGAATAATCGTGGAAGCAGAAACCAAACCCATTAAACCTCTTACCGTTTTATCTTCTTGATCAGTTGGCTCAAGAGCGTATTCGCACTTTTCGAATTCAATGCCAATAGAGCTGAAGCTGATCGATGTGAATAAAAAAGTTATGATGGTCGTTCGATGGCAGACAGTTGCGTTCCAGGTCTCGGAACCTTGCCTTCTTCTGCAAATCTGGTTGGAGGGGTAGTTCCCCTCCGTTGATTGCGTAGGAGGTGATCCATCTGCAGGTTCCCCTACAGATACCTTGTTACGACTTAACCCCCCTTGCTGAACCCAAGTTCTAACGCCCCAGGTAGAGGCAACATCACTTGGACCCAACTCGGATGGTTTGACGGGCGGTGTGTGCAAAGAGCAGGGGCATATTCACCGCGTGATGTTGACACGCGATTACTACGGAATCCAGCTTCATGAGGGCGAGTTACAGCCCTCAATCCGAACTACGGTTGGGTTTCGGGATTACCGTTGCCTTTCGGCATAGGAGCCCATTGTCCCAATCTTTGTAGCGCGCGTGTAGCCCAGGAGATTCGGGGCATACTGACCTACCGTTGACCTCCCCTTCCTCTGACTTAGCGCCAGCGGTCCCGATAATGTGCACCTCCCCTCACGGAAAGGTTTGCAATTAGCGGCGAGGGTCTCGTTCGTTATCTCACTTAAGAGAACGCCCTACGGTACGAACTGACGACGGCCATGCACCACCTCTCGGAAAATCAGGCAAGATCGTCAACCTGGCCTTCATGTAACCGTCGCTCCTGGTGAGTTGTACGGCGTTGAATCCAATTGAACCGCACGCTCCTCCCGTTGCGGTGCTCTCCCGCCAATTCCTTTAAGTTTCAGTCTTGCGACCGTACTCCCCAAGCGGCAGGCTTAACAATTTCTCTCCGGCACCGAACGCCCACGTAGGACCTCCGACACCAAGCCCGCAGCGTTTACACCCTGGACTACCGGGGTATCTAATCCCGTTTGCGCCCCAGGGCTTCGTCCCTCACCGTCGGATCCGTTCTAGTTAGACGCCTTCGCCACTGGTGGTCCTCTCAGGATTACAGGATTTTACCCCTACCCCGAGAGTACCTCTAACCTCTCCCGGTCCCGAGCCTTGCAGTCTCCTCGGAATTCGAACAGTTAAGCTGCCCGATTTACCCAAGGATTTACAAGGCCGGCTACGAACGCTTTAAGCTCAATAATAATGAGCACCACTCGGGCCGCGGGTATTACCGCGGCGGCTGGCACCCGTCTTACCCGGCCCTTACTTCTCTCGCTTTTTAGGCGAAAGAACAGACAACGCAAAGCGTTGTCACTCGGTATGCCCGCATCGTGGTTTCCCACATTGTGCAGTTTTCGTAGCTGCTGCGCCCCGTAGGGCCTGGATTCGTGTCTCAGAATCCATCTGGGGGCTCCGTCTCTCAACGCCCCTACCCGTCGTAGGTTAGTGGGTCCGTTACACCCACTACTGCCTGATAGGCCGCAGACTCATCCTGGAGCACCGGGGTTTTAAGCGTGGAAGCATTCCAGCACACCTCACCTATGGGGTATTATCCTCAGTTTCCCGAGATTATCCCCCACTCCAGGGCAGATTATCCGCGTGTTACTCAGCCGTCTGCCGAGGTCTTACACCTCTCGACTCGCATGCCTTAATCGCATTCCGATAGCGGTGCCCGCCGGCAGGATCAACCGGAATTGATCGATCTGTCGTCGCCACTACTATTGTTGGTCGCTTGATCTTGTCTCATTGAAATCGGCAGGGTTCTCAAGTCTCACCGACTCGTGTTATTTCCCTGCGTGTGACACATGTTGTGCCACAGGATTTGCACGAAACCTTCTATCATCGAACGTCAGAATCAAGAGGTCACGACGCTCGCCGGAGATCTTGATCCTCCACCATGTCTGCGACAGATGGAGTAGGGTTGATCACAGATAATGGCGAGTTAACGCCTCCCTCCCAACCTTCGCCGCTGTCGCAGCTGTTTGGGTAGCCCCGCTTAAGTCCGATGCGGTATTTATGCGTTTCGAACTCGCCATCCGGCGGAGTTCGAGCGCGCCGCACGCGGGACTACTGCTATACTCTACTCGTGCTACGTATATGA
>JAHIRF010000009.1 GCA_018818785.1 Thermoplasmatota archaeon
CACCTTCGGGTCCGTCTCCTGCTTCCCGGGGGCGTCCGCGCCTATGCAGTTGATGTGCGCTCCGTCCTTGACCCACTCGTCCATGACGATGGGTGCGCGGGACGATGTGCATGTGACGATTATGTCTGAGTCCACGACCGCATCCTTGGCGGTTGCCACTGCCTTGATCTTGAGTACATTCTCCTTGTACTTGCGCCTGAACTCCCTGACGCGTTCCTTGGCCTTGTCAGGGTACAGGTCGTACACCTTGACCTGGTCGAACGAGCCGAACTGGGTGATCAACGCGAGCATCTGTGTCTTCGCCTGGTTCCCCGCGCCTATGATCCCAACGACCTTCGGGTTCGGTCTGGCAAGGTACTTGGAGGCTATCGCGCTCGCGCCACCGGTCCTCATGTCGGTGATGTGGGTAGCGTCCATGACCGCGAGCGGAGCACCCGTGTGCGGGTCCACCAGGACAAGGAGGGCCATGACGGTCCTCATGCCGTGGTTCTTCGCATTCTGCGGGTGAACGTTCACTATCTTGACGGCCGATACATCCATGTCCTCCACGTAAGAGGGCATCGTTCTCAGGTCGCCGTCGAATTTCTCGTAAAAAAGGTAGGCTTTTGGCGGCATCTGAACCTTTCCAAGCCCCTTGTGCCTGAAGGCGTCCTCGACGGCTGCGAGCACATCCTTCATGTCCAGGAGCTTCATGACCTGCTTCCCTGTCAGAAGCAAGGTCTTGACCGGAGTATGTTGTGTGGGCATCCTAATACACCACTCTGGAGCGTGCAATCGGGTGCCCAAATATAAGGATATTTGACCTAAATCGAAATGTTATTCACCCCAAGCGCCTCAAGAGCTGGTCGGGTGCACACGCTGTCGGGCCATCTCCTCATCGAAAAGTGCCCATGACAAAAGCGATATATTCCCTGAGCGCCATATTGCGAATCCTATCACGCTAAATACTGGAGGAGAATAAATCCATCATGCATCATAAATCTGGACCGGCTTCCGCACCATTGGGCTCGGGGCCGCTTATCGGTATATTGAGGAATGAGTCCGAGGACATAGTCCTCGCATGGGTCTCTGAGATCAACCGCGTGCCTTTCTCCAAGGTCTCCGAGGTCACCTCACCTGTGAGTGTGAGGAGCGAAAGGTTCCGGAACTACTTCGGCTCCCTCATCGAATATGCCGCCGATCCATCCTCATTGAAGGCGAGGGAGTCACTCAGGAGCGCCCTGCGTTCAGAGCATCTGCGCACGCTGGACCTTAGTCGCGTGGTGATGAACCAACACGCCCTGAGGAAGGTGCTCTATGATATCATAGAATCCAAGATGCCTTCGGAATCCAGGGATGTCGCAAAGGAGCAGGCGTGTTCGATCGTGGACCTGGGCGTTCTGGAGACATCTGCGCTCATGGGCGAGTACGCCCAGCTGCAATCCGTGCTGAACAACTGCATGTCATCGACTCTAGGCGTACGCTCGGAGCTCGACCATGCGTTCGCCAAGTTCTGCAGGAACGCCATGGATTACTTCGATGCGGACTTCGTCTCCGTCTTCAGATTGCAGGAGGACGCCAACGATATGATCTGTCTGGTCTGTGCCGCGAAGGGTGTGGTGCTCTCGCGCGGCACGATGATCTCATTGAACAGGTTCACCATGGCCGCGGAGGCGATCGACCAGAGGACAACGAAGACGTGCGTCTCCAATCACTGGTCTCCTATGCAGAGGAAGAAGATCCTGGGTAATCTCAGCTTCGAGCATTGTCTCGCTGTCCCTTTGATTCACGACGACGAGGTCGAGGGACTGCTTTTCATCGGAGATAGCACTGGGCCTAACCCGTTCACCCCAGACGAAGTGAGCTTGGCGGAGGAGATCGGGGCGGACGTGATGAAGGTCCTCAACAATGTCGACATGTTCGAGCGGCTGAGCATCATGTCGAGGGCGCAGAGAGCCCTCATAGAGACAGCCGCCAACCTGCAGCAGGAGATAGAATCCAGCGAGGTCTTCAGGATCATCGGCGACAAGATGTCCGAGCTCATCCCGTGCAACGAGCTCGCGTTCTATGTGTTTGACTGGAGCAGGAACATCTGCAACCCAGCATATGCGACCGGACCATACGCTTCTGAGATAATGGAGGACAGAAACTTCCCGGTCGATGTCGGATATATCGGCCATGTATCGAGGACCAAGAAGGCTGAGATCGTCCTGGACACGGAGGATGACCCTCGGGGTGAGCAGATCCCGGGAACTCCGGTGATGCACTGTCGTATGCTCGTGATCCCCATACTCGGTCGGAAGGACGTCCTTGGGGTGATCGAGCTGACGAAATACCCTCCTGACACCTTCTCCAAGGAGGATCTCGAGGTGGCAACACTGTTCGCCAACCATGCGGCGGTGGCCATGGAGAACGCCCAGCTCCTGAAGGAGGTCTCTCGTACGAGGGACCAGATGGAGCTGTACATGGACCTCATGACCCATGACATCGCGAACTATACCACCCCGATGATCGCATACATCGACTCGATAGGTTCCAGGAAAGACCTCGACCCGCAGGTGATCTCGGCAGTTATGAACATCTCGTCCCAGATGGACAACATCATGCAGATGGTGGACATGGTGCGGACCATGCACAAGGTCCGACACAACGGTTCGGTCAGGCTCACACCTTTTCTGCTCGAGGATACGATACACCGAGCGATCGACAAGACCAAGCGAAAGGTGCAGAACAAGTCTCTTGAGATCGAAGTCCGGATGTCTGGGGAGCCGGTCCGTGTGATGGCAGACGAATTGCTTGAAGGCCTGTTCGAGAATCTGTTCGTCACAGCTGCAAAATCGACGCGACAGGATCCAGTCATGCTCCAGGTCCACGCGGAGCCCAGACGCGAGGGAAGGAACGAGATGTGGTGGGTCAAGATATCTCAGCCGGGGCGAAGCATTCCAGACAATCTCAAGCGGGAGGTGCTGCGAATGACCAAGGCCGCCAAATCCGAACTGTCTGGCGGGTTCGGGATGGGACTGGCGACCTCAAGAGCCATCGCGGAACGTTATGTCGGGAGCATGTGGATCACGGACATGGTGCCTGGCAATCCCTCCAACGGCTGTGTGTTCAACATATCGTTGCCGAGGGCGCCCTGAACGAAACCCCGACTGATTTTATGTACGATGGTCGCATTCCTCTCAACCAGTGGTGGACCTTGCCCAGGCGTAAGTATGGTCGATTGAGAAAGGTGATACCCCCGACGCCCGAGGAGAAATGCAGGTACTGCAAGCTAGGTTACCCCTGCCCTGTCCACAAGAAGAAGTGAGTTCTCATCTTGACACGAGATAGACTGCCAGGAGGAAGATGCCTATCGCGACGGCCCCTGCCAGCATGAACCACTTCGACTGTATGAATCGGGCGGTCCTGATATAGCGCTCGAGTCTGTCATCGCGGTCCCTGATCAGGGCCATCTCCTTCTCCGTCAGACTCCTGGGTACGTGAGTTCTTGGCACTGAGGTCGACATCCTGGATTGCATTAATCGCAAGCCATGTCATTAAATGTATCTGCAAAATCGCATCTGAACAAGCCGATGGTCAGCCAAACCTGCCCTCGATAGCGGACATGACTTCGGCCTCGATGATGTCCTCATATTCGACTGACAGGCCTGTCGACCCTCTCCTCTTGAACGGTCTGACCACTACGGAGCTCCTGTATTGTTTAGGAACCTTCGATCGTATCTTCGCCTGCAATTCATCGGCTGATGCTTCAAGGAACTGGGTGCCACGCCCTAGTTCTGGCATTGGCAGATCGATTCTCCCCACAAAATCACCGAACCCAGATATCGCTAGTATACTATTCAAATGGTGTGACCGGGTGATATGACAGTTTTCGACGCTATTGCCGAGAAGTTTAATGGCATGCGATTGCATTGATGGTCCGGGGTATCGGAATGAAGGAGTATGGCCTGATTGTGATTGGATCGGGGGCAGGCATGAACGTAGTGGACCTTCCGCTCCAGAGAGGGGAGAAGGTTGCCGTGGTGGAGGAAGGACCTCTTGGTGGCACGTGTCTGAACCGAGGGTGCATACCGTCAAAGGTCCTCATTCATGCGGCCGACGTGATCCGTGAGGCCGAGGAGGCTGAGCTGATCGGGGTGCATATGCGTCTCGACAAGATCGATTTCCCCCTGCTCAAGAAACGTATGTGGGACATAGTCCTGAACGGAAGGCACGAGATGGAGCGGGGAGTCAAGGCGGCCTCCGGCGTAGATCTATACAACCTGATCGGCAGCTTCGTGTCTGATCACACGCTGAAGGTGGGCGAAGAGACCATCAGTGCACCGAAGATAGTCATCGCATCAGGGGCGAGGGCCAACATTCCCAGAATCCCTGGGCTCGACAAGGTCAAATACCACACCTACAGGACGATATTCGATATCGAGGAACAGCCCGAGAGCATCGTCATATTGGGTGGCGGTTACATCGGCTGCGAATTCGCCCATTTCTTCTCCGCAATCGGCACTCGGGTATTCATGATTGGCCGCAACCCGGTCCTGCTTCCGCACGAAGAACCCGAGACGAGCGCACTCGTGAAGAAGAGGCTCTCCAAACATGTCGAGATTCATACGGGGACTGATACCGTCTCCGTCGAAGGTCATGATGGGTCCATTTCCGTATCTGTGCGCGATTCTGACGGAAAGCAAGAACGCGTGATCGATGGCCAACACCTGTTCGTTGCCACCGGTGTCAGGTCGAACTCGGATTGGCTCAAACCGGAGAACACGGGGGTGCACACGGACGAACGCGGCTGGATCAAGACCAATGAGTACCTCGAAACCTCGAAACCTGGCATCTATGCGCTCGGAGATGCCCTAGGAAGAAACATGTACCGTCACACCGCGAACTATCAATCTTCGATAGTCGGCCACAACCTCTACTCGAAGGAGAAACGCGCACTGGATCTCCACGCAGTCCCTCATGCAGTGTTCACGAACCCTCAGGTGGGTCAGGTGGGGATGACTGAGCTGGAGGCGGTCTCTGGCCGGAATGTCATGGTCGGGGTCGCCAGGTATCATGACACTGCCATGGGGTTCGCCTACGGCGATGAGGACACCTTCGTCAAGGTGATTGTCGAGCATCCTACACGTAAGATACTCGGCGCGACTGCGGTGGGTCCCCAAGCTGCCGTCCTGATACAGCAGATCGTGAACTTGATGGTCTCAGAATCGCAGACATATGCGCCGCTCGCGCGTGTACAGATAATACACCCCACTCTGTCTGAGGTGCTCGCAGCTGCTTTCGGCCGATTGCAGCCGGTAAATTTTGAGGTCAAACATGATCATGATCATGCTCACTGACCCTCGTGAATGCTGTCAAAGATACAATGGCAAATCCTCCTCGGAATGAATTAACAATCAGCATGATTTTTGCGGATTCATCTTCAATTCGCATCATCTTTTCTGAGTTCGTCGTGAATTAGAAATACCGTGAGCACAGTTGTATCAATAGGAGGAAATGGATGGCAGTCATCCTTTGCGTGGACGATGAGCCTGCGTTCCTTGAACTTACGAGGAGCTACCTGAGCCGGTCAGATAGTTATGAGATCGATCTCGCCGATTCAGCAGAGGCAGCTCTGGACAGAATCTCCTCTCGCAAGTACGACGCTATAGTCTCCGATTATCAGATGCCGGTCATGGATGGTCTTGAATTCCTGAAACTTCTTCGTGAGCAGGGAGATGACACACCCTTTATCGTATTCACTGGCAAGGGTCGTGAGGAGGTCGCAATCGAAGCGCTGAACCTGGGGGCCGATTTCTATTTGCAGAAGGGTTCGGACACCAAGTCGCTGTACGCCGAACTGTCCAACATGATCGACCAGCTCGTAGGTCGGCGAACCGCAGAAGTCAGCCTCATTGAGAGCGAAGAAAGATATCGTGGCATCTTTGAGAACTCAGGATCCGCCATGGCGATGGGCGATTCTGATGGCCGGGTACTGTTGGTGAACAAGGCGTTCGAAGAATTGACTGGATTCAAAAATGAGGATATAGAGGGGAAGATGTGGACCACCTTCATCTACGAGAGTTCGATCGATATGGCTCGAAAGGACTTCGAGACCCGGAAGACGAACCCTGAAAATGCACCAACAAGTTATGAGATATGGCTGAAGCGAAAGGATGGTTCCAAGCGGCTGGTCATAGCTAGTCCGAAGTTTCTTCCTTCGATGAAATTGATTATCACTCCTTTCGTCGACATAACTCATATTCGTGATGCAGAGGCTGGATTGGCGCGTATGAACCGGATGTTTGAGTTCCTCAGCCATGTCAATCAAGCCATCCTCAGAAGCAAGAATCGTCATGAACTGTTCCCCCTGCTTTGCCAGGTAGCGATCGAATACGGCAAGCTCGATCTTGCATGGGTCGGGCTCGTCGATCCGGTTTCGAACATCGTCATTCCTGAGGCATGGGCACCGATTGACAATGCCGACATCGCCAGGCTCAGAGCTCCTTTGAATGGCAATTCTCCTGGGTCGAATTCACTCATGGCGGCAATCACTGAGCATCGGATAGTGATTCACAGTCGCGGAGTCCGGGTCGGGGATGATCAGCACCTTCCAGAACAGGTGCGTTCACTGGGATATAATTCATTGTCTGCGATTCCTTTGCGTATGCAAGGTCGGGTGATAGGTTCTCTGAATCTATACTCCAAGAAGTCCGATTATTTCGCCGAAGACGATCTTGGACTCCTGCGGGAAATTGCAGCTGATGTATCCTATGCACTCAGTTCGCTTGATTTTGAGGATCGGCTGAGCCAGAGGACGATCGACCTTGCGAGGAGGGTGAGCCAGCTCAGTTGCTTGTATACGGTTTCCGAGCTGAGCAATCAGGAAGGGCTCGACTTTGACGGATTCTGCGCGAGAGTCGTCGACGCGCTCTCAGTAGCGATGCAGCATTCTAATCTGCCAAAGATCAGGATGAGCATTCGCGATAAGATATACTCATCCAAAGGGTTCGCGGAGACTTCGGACAAGATCTCGGCGAGCATCACTATGTCGGGAGTCATCCTGGGAAGTCTCGAAGTGTTCCATCCTCCTGAGCTGCATGAACCGGGAAACGAGACCATATTGCATGATGAGCTGCAGTTGCTGCAGGCTGTCGCCGGCAAAATTGGTGAGGCAATCCACCGCGAGCAGATGAGTCAAGAGTTGAATATGGAACGAGCGGCAGCCCAGAAGTATCTCGATCTTGCCAATGTGATGATCGTCGTCATCGACAGGAGTGGAATAGTCTCTCTGTTGAACAAGAAAGGCTGCGAGATATTGGGCTACCATGAATCAGAAGTGATAGGTAAAAACTGGTTCGATAACTTCCTACCTCCGGAATCACGGGAGACCGTGAAGGAGATCTTTGAAACTATCATTGGTGGCGATATCTCAAGGCACGAGCAAGTCGTCGAGAAGGTATTGACGAAGAGCGGAGAGATCAAGATCATATCCTGGCACAACACCTACATATGTGATGAATCGGGCAAGGTCATCAACACAATCAGCTCTGGTCTGGATATCTCCGAAAACACCACTTGAATGGTCGGATGACCCAGAGCCTCACTCCATGAGTCTGCCCTGAAGTGATTCCTCTGAAACTTCTTCTGCAAGGACTCCTCTGTATCTGTCAAGAATCGCTTCCCTGTCTATCATGGCGATGATCCTGTTCGGCTTCGCAGGATCCACCACTGGTAGATGACCTATCTTCCTCAGGACCATCTTTTCCATAGCCACTTGAAGGGTCTCTTCTGGATACACGGTCACTATCCTCTTGGTCATGATGTCGTTCACGGTCGAATCCTGCTTGCCGCTCTCGAATGCCTTTCGAACATCCGTCAGAGTGACTATGCCCTTCAGCTTCCCGTCTGAGGAGACCACCGGGTAGCCTTTCTTGCCGCTGTACAGTTGCAGGTCCACCACCTTCCTCAGTGGCGTGTCAGGGGACAACGAGACGAACTTGATGTCCATCGCCTCCTTGACCTTCGCGGCCTCCAATATGTTCGCTGAGAGATCATGAACATACCGTATCCCTTGCTTTGCCAGCTTCGCGGTGTATATCGTCTCCTTGGACAGCATGCTGCTCACGGCGTCGCTGACGACGCACGCGAACATGAGTGGTAGGATGATCTCGTAGCTCGATGTCATCTCGAACAGCATCAATATGGCCGTGAGTGTCGCCCTCGCAGTGGACGCGAACACTGCGGCCATGCCTACGAGCGCATACGCGCCGTACTCAGCGGTCATGTTCGGGAAGAACTGATTGGCTGCCATGCCGAATGCTGCACCCAGCATGGCACCGAGGAACAATGACGGACCGAATACGCCGCCTGCGTTCCCGGACGATATCGTCAGCGATGTCGCTATCAGCTTCAGTATCAGTACAACGACGACGAACAGTCCGAGCATCCGGACGTCGAACAGCTGGTCGAGATGTCCGTTGAGTGCTGCGGTGACCGTGTCATACCCGACGCCCAACACGCTAGGATAGAACAGGCCGATGGCGCCAACCATCGCGATACCGACAACCGGTTTGGCATAACCCGGTATCGACAATGCGTCGAACACGTCCTCCATCTTGTAGAGCATCTTTATGAATATGACACCTACAATTCCTGCGAGCAATCCGAGGACCAGATAGAATGCCAGTTCGTACGGGCTCACGAGCGAGTAAGTCAGCTCCATCGAGAAAGTGGGATAATCCCCAAGGAACAGCCTAGAGATGAGAGTCGCGAATACTGTCGATATGATGAGTGGGATGAACGATCTCGTCCTGAACTCTAGCAGGAGCAGTTCGAGTGCGAACACAGCTGCGGCGATCGGGGTGTTGAACGTGGCTGCTATCCCGGCAGCCGCACCGCAGGCCACCATTATCCTGACCTCGGTCGTGGTCATCTTGAGCTTCTGGCCGACCACGGACGCGAAGGACGCTCCTATCTGGACTATCGGCCCTTCTCTGCCTGCCGATCCGCCCGAACCCAGAGTGATCGCGGATGCGAGTGCCTTGAGGGCAGGCACTCTCGCCCTGACCCTTCCCTTGTCCGCCATCAGGCTACGCATGACTTCGGCCACGCCGGCTCCCTTCACCTCAGGTGCGAGCCAGTAGGCGATCATGCCGACGAAGACCGCACCTATCATGGGCACCGCGAAGACCCAGAGCCCAAGCTCGTTGTTCAACGGGTTCCCGCCCACGAAGAAGAATTCCTGGAACGCGAGTATGAGCCATCTGAATCCTATGGCGATGAGCGCAGCCAATCCTCCGACCATGGCTGCGATTATGTTGAGTCTGGCATACTCTCCCAGGAACTCGCTCCGAATATGACCTCTGAGTGATTTTTGGATGTCGCTGAACATCAAACGGCCTCGAATCCGTCAGTAGGCTGTATTGGCATGCCTCTGTCGAGGGTTAAACGCCTCAGTCAAATAGTTCTTTCTGAGCAGAAGTGGCTAGAATCCTTCGTTCAGACTGGTATCAATGCACTCTGCAGGAGTCCCTGCCAGTCTTCTCGAAATAACATTGATGATACTCCTCTGCCGGCCAGAATGTGTCGGCTGGTACGATCTCCGTGACGATCCTCCTGTCACCATGACGCCCGGAATTCTCCAGCGTCTGCAGCGATTCCTCAGCGAGTCTCTTCTGCTCAGGGTCATGATAGATTATTGCGGACCTGTACTGAGTCCCTCTGTCTGGTCCCTGCCTGTTCAGGGTAGTCGGGTCGTGCATTTCCCAGAATATCTCCAACAATCGCTCGTATGTGACCGTGCTCGGGTCGAATCCCACCTCGACCGCTTCCGCATGACCCGTCCTGCCAGAGCAGACCTCCTCGTATGTAGGATCATCCGTCTTCCCACCCGTGTATCCGACACGAGTGGATATGACACCGTGTACCTTCCGGAATATCGACTCGACGCCCCAGAAGCATCCCGCTGCGAATGTAGCTCTATTCGTCATGTTGCCCTTCCTCGATGGTATCCGTACGCATGTTCGTAATCATAGTGGACGCGCATACAAATATCCCCGAACGGGGGAAAAGGTTTGGCTCCTGTAGAACGGAGAGGTCCAATTCAGTCCGATCTCCGGCACTACATCCCGCTTCTGTTCTGGGATGACTGCCCGGGGAATGTCTCATCTTCGAACGGGTTGTTGTTGTTCGCATCATAGTACCCTTCATCCTCCCCATGGGTATGCTGGACCTGATCTCCAGATGCTGAGACGTTGCCAACTGTCGCGATTGCTGTCACAGCCAGGAGGCACGCGAGACCAAGCACGACTATTTTTGTGGTCATGATCCATTAGATTCAGTACAGGAAATAAAGAGTTGTCAAACGGTTATCATCGGATGAATAAGATGGATTCTCATCGACTGGATGGTCATTGGACTACGGTGCGTTCGACGTATGTGATCTCTTTCCTATGTGTCGGCGGAGCATGAGCGTAGACGGTCCTCGGTGTCCCCGCGCATCAGCCCTTCTTACTGTCCCATCGATATAGCCGCTTCCTGTTTCTCAATCTATCCAAGCCGCAGTCGAAACAGATGCCGTTGTGACATGATAGCACCCCACCACATTCCAGGCATTTCCATCTCTTCTCCTCCGCCTCCAAAAAGGGTTTGATACCCTCGTCTCTGATACGGTGCAGATTATCGATTTCGCTCATCCTGAATTGTGCTCTGTACCTTCTGTCGATGGTCGACAAAGGTTCACATGGGAAGTCCTTGCACTCGTAGCAGTATCGGACCTTGTTCTTGAGGAGAAGGTCGCACTTCTTCTTCAGAAACGCGCAGGGCTTGTTCCTGGGCCTGCACCCGATACAGTACATCATTCGGATGCCCTTGCTCTTGACATCGTGCGTGACCGCCAGGTACGAGGCGCATACATTGCAGTTCATGCCGCACGGAGCGATCAGTTCCTCCTTCATATGCGAGCATGATAGCGTTTGAAGAAATCAAAACTTCGGTGGGGATTGGTGGCGGGTCCAACCGGGACTGCACATCGTTCAAGCCAGATGATGAATGATTGAGATCAATTTTCAGACGGTTCGCAGAGCCAGCTATCAGACCTTCTGAAATATCGTCTGCATCAACCGATATTACGTCGCGTGCTCGCCTACCCTTCAAGAAGATCGATGATGCTCGTAAACTCGTCCCTCTCGATCCCTATATGGTAGGCAGCCCGACCCGCAACCTCATCTGTCATGGCAATGCGGGCCTTCGTGCAATCACCAGGATATTCTTTTCTTACCTTTCTGATTATGGATGAATAGTCCTCCGATGAATGCCATATAATCGAATATATGTCACATGCGTCTTTCCAGAGCTTATCATCCTGTTGACGTTGGGGGATGGACCTCAGTTTGGTCGCGAGCAGAGATGCTGGATTGGGAATATGAATATCAAAATCTCCCAATGGTTGCTTCACAAAATCTCCATCTATGAACATCTGGGCCGCGATAGGCTCATCAAGCGGATCGCATCTGAAAACATGTTTGTGTCGTGGATGAACGTTATCCACCATCATGTCAACATACAGATAGACAATCTCGTGGAGTGGGAACCCCTTTGCTGTCTCCTCGGTCAGAACCGTTCCGTCGACTCTGCGGATCATCTTGCAGAATCGGTAGGAGCCGTGAGGCCTGTAACCCGCCTCTTTCACGACCTTCAACGCCTGGGCAAATGTGCTGGTACGGAGGGCATCGACGGCTTGTTCCGGGTCGACATGAAAACAGACATCAATGTCCCGGGAACCGAGGTATGGTGTTCCGTGTATCTGGCTGAATGATTCGTTAACGGTGAGGTAAACAGCCCATCCGCCTATGAGCAGGAACGGTTCTGGCAGTGACCTAGAGAGCGCTCCAAGCGCATCCAATGCCGTTCCCGTTTCCTGTGAATCATAGAGCGGTACCGTCATAGATAGGACTTCGACACCAAAAGATCAGCCGCCTCAGCGCACTCGGCTCCAGTGCGATACAGGTCAACGATCAGCTGTTGTATGGATACAAGAGAATGGCTGTCTACGTGTTGTCTTTCGAAGAACACATGGTCATCGGCTAGCAGGACCTGCGTGTTCCCCTTGCCTACATAGCCATGCTTGGTCAGGAGCTGATGCCATTTTATCATATCTTCCTTCTTGATGTAGAACTCGCGGTAACGGGGAAATAGGTACTGACCGAGGTGGTTCTCGGCGAAGTATCCAGTGAAGGCGTGATCGAGTTCCGACCCGGCGATGGTTTCGTCCGGCTGTTGGACGTTATATTCCCGAAATAGTCTGAGATCCCTTCTTTCTGCCCACCTTAAGAACAGTCCCTTGGGTTGGATTATCTTTGATCCATCGATCAGCCCGTCATGCTCCAGGCCTTTCAGGATGCGATAGGCCCAGCCGTAGCTCACATCCGCATCCTTGGCGATACGATACCAGGTTCGAGCGGTCCCATGTTTACTCAGAAGAATCCGATAGACACGCTCAACCTTGTCACCCTCTTGAATGTAACGTGAGAACTCAGGGCTGTCCTCTTGGACTGTCACGCTATATCTCATCGTGTCTTCTATATATTAAATCATCGGATATATCTTGTAATATGAACTATATTTATAATTATCGGATAGCCATATCTGCCCGGCGTTTGTCCTGGCGAATGGATATTTTGTGCTTTAGCGAGCAAGTGCTTCAGTGGCAAAGGGTTCGTAAATACAACTGACGGGGACAGCCCGATCGAGAGCACCGAAAATACTCATGATGTTTGGAGTGGGCCCAACCGGATTCGAACCGGTGATTACCTGCAATTTGACGCTTTCCCGGAGGAGAAGCGATGTCAAGCAGGTGTCATAACCGCTAGACCATGGGCCCTTGTGAAGAGCGAGATAAGGCAAGGGGTTCTATAACACTTTCTATCCCCCAAGCTCGGGCCAGTGTTCTGCGCTCCCTTTATGGGCCCAGGGAGCATTTCAGTGCTCGTGCCCAGGGATAGTTGCACCACAATGGTCTACGCGGGCTCGGGCTCCTCGCACTCTTGGACATGGCTCGCGGACCTGTTCGAGAGTCGCGGAATCTTCAACGTAGTATTCGGGAGCGAGAGCGATCTTCAGGGTGGCATCGAAGGTTCCCATTCGAGAGTGATCATATCCGGGGGCGACGGTTTTGAGATCGCGGAAGCCCTCAACGGCAAAGGTTTCTCAAACCTGAAGGCATTCATCAGAGACGGCGGTCAGTACATAGGCATATGCGCGGGCGCCTATCTTCCGCTGCCTTCTTCGATATCCCCATTTCAGCAGTTCAATATCTCGAAGACCAGGATCAGCAACATCCGACCCGGTATTTCCCTAGCCGAATCATCGACTACGAGATATGCCGTGCGGTACGGCAGCTGCAGCATATTCCATCCGGTACGGGGAAGCGTTCTGTTGGACATCCACGGCTCTTCGATCGTCGCCCCGTTGTACGGAGGACCAGTGTTCAAGGAGCCGGATGAGGACGAAGTCCTGGCTCGATATGCTGGAATGGCAGAGCAAGCCACAACGAATATGTCGCATGATGAGGTGAGGACTGTATTGGACCGCACACCCGCCGTCATAAGATGTCGCTTCGGATCTGGAGAGCTGTTATTGCTGGGACCTCATCTGGAGCATCCCGACTTCCCAGAAGCGAACGATGTCATGCTCGGCCTCATGCGCATGACTGGTAATGACAGATCAGTCCGTATCCCTTGGCAACGGAAGACGAATCTTGACCGATCAATCGCCGATCTCAAAGTGGCCATTCTGGGTCTCGAGCATAGGTCGTTCGTCGTCGGTTCGAAATTGTGGGACGGCGGTCGGCTCATGGAACTCCTCGACGCTATCGAGATCCGGAAATCAAGCGCCGATGGAATGGTGTCCGATCGGGTCGACAATCTCCTGAAGGCATCCAGGGACGAGATACTCGAAGCGTCATCACGGGATGCGCAGGAGGTCGAGAGCGCCCCGTCGAACCTGGTCGAGGCCGCAAGACTGACGGTCAACGAGCACTTCTCCGCCAGAAGGTAACGAATATATATCGCCCGAATCTGATTAGAGCCGCGATGGCGACGGACAGATACCTGAGCGAGAGGGCGACTCTGTACGTGCCGTTCTTCTCATTCATCGCACTGCTTTGCGCGGTGATCCTTCTCCTGCCATACGAGACGGTGTACATACGCGACCGGACCTACCTGTCACTGTTCCTTGTCGTGATAGTGCTGAGCGTCGCCGTGTTCTTTCTCGGCACCCTCTACAATTTCCTCATGTGGATGCGGGGAAAAGGTCTGACCACCACCCCCGAGCGTAGGCTCATCGGATTCGCCAAGCTCGCCATTATCTCATTGGCACATGGCCGCTTGTTGAGGGCCACACGCACCCTTCTGAAAGATGCTCTCTATCTATCCAAGCTGAAGGAAAGGAGCGTCTCGCGGTGGTTCATGCATCTCATGATCCTGGGCGGATTCATACTCATGTTCATTCTCGATCTCATAGTCACATTCTCGCTGGACATCCTGAGATATCAACCGATGATTGACGAGACAGGCTGGGCCAAACTATGGCTCCGTGACTTCGGCTTCGACCTCGTAGGTCTGATGATGCTCATCGGTCTGATCATGGCAGCTATCCGACGATCGATTCTGAAGCCCAAGATTGTACGGACCGAGCTTCCAGACGCCGCGTCCATCCTGTTCCTGTTAGCAGTCGTTCTGGGTGGGTTCATACTCGAAGGCATGGGTATTGCAGGTGGCATACCTGGCCATGACCAGAATGTAGAATACTCGTTCGTCGGGTATGCATTCTCCCTGGTGATGCCTGCCTCGAGCGGTGACTGGTACGATGCCGCGTGGCTCGTGCATGGCGTCATGAGCGCACTATTGATCGCCTACATACCGTTCAGCAAGCTCTTCCACATGATCGCGACCCCGATCGCGATCGAGCTGGAGCGCTTGATGACAGACAAGGAGGGGAGCGCATGAAGAAGCTGGATATCTCCAAGCTGGATGTGCTCTCGCTCATCAGATACGATGCGTGCACTCGCTGCGGTGAGTGCACGGTCACATGCCCCACTGGTGGTGAAGCACAGGAGGACGAGCTCGTCACTCCGAGGGGCAAGATACTGAGGCTACGGGAGCTTCACAGAGCCCAGTACGGGCTGAAGGCCAAGTTGTTCGGTCCGAAGGAGATCCCTCAGGATCAGTTGACCGAATTATCTCGGAGGGCATACGAGTGCACGATATGCGGGCAGTGCAAGACGGTGTGTCCCGCTCATCTGGATACCATCGAGATGTGGGAGAACATGCGGGAGTTCCTGGTGCACAACGGCCTCGGCCCGATGCCAGAGCACGACCAGCTGATAAAGAGCATCGAGAACTACGATAATCCATGGATGCAACCACGGACACAACGATCACGATGGGCTCGTCGGCTCGAGAATGATATCAAGGTGAAGGACGCCTTGAAAGAGAAGTGCGAAGTGCTGTATTTCGTTGGATGCACGGCCGCCTACGACCCCAACATCAAGGAGATGGCTCTTAACACCGCTCGCATACTCTCCAAGGCCAAGGTAGATTTCGGGACCCTCGGAAACGAGGAAGGATGCTGCGGTTCCACACTTCTGAGGACCGGGTTGATCGACAATGCTCGCAAGATGGCCGAGAAGAATATCGAGATGTTCGAGAGAGCTGCTCCGAGCATCATCGTCACCAGCTGTGCGGGGTGCTACAAGACCATCCGTCAGGATTATCCGAAGATGGGCAAGGTGCAACCGAAGGTTATGCACATAACTGAAATGGTGAACGAGCTGCTCGATTCCGGAAAGCTGGTGCTCGACAAGAGGATGGAGCAGAAAGTGACATTCCACGACCCTTGTCACCTCGGAAGGCACAACGGATTGTACGACGAACCGAGGAGGATACTGAGACATGTACCCGGGCTCGAGCTCGTGGAGATGGAGAGGAACAGGTCGGAGTCGAGATGCTGTGGGGCCGGTGGCGGGGTCAAGACTGCCTTCCCTGACCTCGCGCAGAAGATATCCGACATACGCATTGACGACGCCGAGAAGTCGGGCGCGGATATGCTCACCACTTCCTGCCCGTTCTGTTATCAGAGCTTGAAGACGACGATCGAAGCAAGAGGTTCCAAGCTCAAGATGACCGATCTGATGGAGCTGGTCGCATCGGCATGCAAGGATTGATGAGCCCATGACCGAGACATCGCCACCACAGGAGGAACGCCCTTCCGACCGGGCCATCAACCGTTCTAGGAACCAACGACCGGTGGATCCGCGGCATTTCCTTCTGATGCAGAACAGGGCGATAGGCATAGTCGCCTTCGCGCTCGGCATAGCCGCGCTGATCGTCGGTTTCTTCCTATCGATAATCGCAATGATACTGGACAGCGAGACTATGTCATTGGTCTTCGTACTGCTCGGGTTCCTTGCGTTCTCATGGGGCATGTACTATCGGTTCGTGGGCTTCAAGAAGAGGTATCGGAAGACCTATGGCTCGGACCCACGCATGCTCACAACGCTCGACCGCCCAGATATAATATTGAGCCCTATGTTCATGCTTGCGGGTGATGACCTCATAAGGGATGATTTCGGCAAGTGGGCAGCATCGGCCGGGATAATCGTCACAGGAATATTCGTAGTGCTGGGCTACTGGCTCTTATCCAGCATACTCATGTGAGCCGTCCCTTCTTGTTTCTTCTTCTCCTTCGCGACGAGCATGAGTATCAGGAACGGTATCGCGAGAAGGAAAGTCTCCTGCGGCGTGAACCCGAGATACAACATCAGCATCAGGAGCGCTATTGCCCCTGCTCTTGCGATGTCGAGGATGTATTCTCTGGTGATGACCGAATCGTTCTTCTTCTCCTCCATGGTGTCCGTCAGTATCGCGAACAGGAAGACTGGGAGGACGAAGCATGCGAACTCGAGTAATCCGTTGGCAAGGATGAACTCGTCCATGTTACTCGACAACGCTACCAATATTATGCACGGGATCGAACCGATGACGCTGAGTTTCAGGAAGAAGGACCTGTTCTGGATCTTGTCAGAAACCTTCCCGAGGATGATCCCCATTACGCCCGCGCAGAGTCCGAACAGGGAGAACAGCGCTCCCAGCGATACCTCGTCCTGGGAGAATATGTAGGCTACGAGCGTGACATCTATCCAGAATATGCCTTCGAACCCGCCCTCGCCGATGAGTGCTATGACATTCCTGCGCCCGACGGCCTCCAACCGTATCTTCATGACCTGGTTCTTGGGTATGTGGTTCCTGTACGCGACCACGAGCAGCGCGGTCAACGATATGATTGCGATCCCGACGAGGTACAGGATCCTGTAGCTCCAAATGCCGATCACGATGCCCCCGAGGAGCGGCGCAATGAATCCTGCCAGGGGCCAGACGAAGAAGAACGCTCCGTACTTCACGCCTCTGTCGTTCTTCTCGGTCATCTGCGCCATCAGCATGTTGATGGGCGTCCAGAAGAACGGATAGTATATCCCGAATGCTATGCCCACGAGCAGGCCGATCATCCAGCCGTCGTGAACCATCAGGAAGAGCGAGTACTCGACTATGAGCCATGCGAGTCCGAATACTATGGCGTTCCTCGGGTCCATACTCGGCCTACGGGACATCCAGACGCTGATGACCGCCGATATCGCGAATCCCAGGCAGATGTAGATCGGCCCTGACCACAGGGGCATGTCGAGCTCGTTGTAGAGGTAGATCATGCTGAAGGAAGCGGCAAATGTGTTGCCGAATGCGAGCATGGTCTCGATCAACATGAGACCCGCGAACGCGCTCCCCTTCATGAGTTCAGGGAATGATGATGGTCGTATAATACTTCTCCAAGCAGTCAGCACTTGTCGTCGCGGGAGAACTTCAGGAAATCCTGTTTCTTATGGCCGGCTGGTCCTCCCCTCTCCATGCGCGCCTTCTCGATGCATTTCTCGTCATCGCACACGAAGGCTGCGAACAGGAATCTCGTGGCTGGTTCGCCGCATATCTGACATGTCTCGTTCTTGATCAACTACCTGCCTCCTCATTTCTCCGGTATCATGGCAACCGAATATCTAAGCTTCCTCTTGCCTGCCATTCCTTTCGCGGATAGGAGCCTCCTGCCCAGCTTGGACTCTGCGAGGACCACATAGAACTCCAGGTCTGCACCGCACTCCTTGCATATCCCCATCGATCCTTTCACCTTGGTCTCGCAGACCGGACAGATATCGATGGTCGACAGCCTCCTGGAATCCCTGGGTGTCCCCCACATGAGAGGGCTCGTGAACCTGTCCTTGGACGGCGCGTCCGACACCAGCCGCTTGATCAGCTCAGGCACGCTGATATCCTTCTCCTTCTCCGCGGGGAACTCGATCTCCAGCGCGGAACTGAACGAGTGGACGAACCGGGGAGCTATCCAGACGAAGTCCGTGTCTTCGTTCTCCCTCGCGAAGTTGCGCAGCCTCTGCCTGTTTATGTATGCTCTGCCAGAATCACCAAGCCCGTATATCTCGCACAGGATCTTCAGGTCTTCCTCGTCGTTGAACAGGAGGACATCCCCTTCGGTTACGACCTCGATGTGGTACCTCTTGTACAATATGTAGAAGTGGACCATCAGAACGATGGCCGCGAACGCAGATATCTGATACGGGTCGTATCCTGTGCTGATGAGCATGGCTGCGACAGTGACTACTGCGAGGACGAGTATGAGGGAGAACGCTCCCCATGCCTGTTTCGCACCCATTCTAACACTACATGGAGCAATCGGCGTCTAGAAAAACCTGTGGTCTGTGCTATACTTTCTCTACGGACATCGAGAAGTCGACGGATCTGACTGAGTGGGTCAACCAGCCAACCGATATGATGTCCGCGGCGTCCGCATAGAGCGCTATGTTATCTGGCTTGATGCCGCCCGAGGCCTCGATGATTATGTCCGGGCTCTTATCCTTCAACACCCTGTACAGGGCCCTCGCATCGGAAGGCGAGAAATTGTCGAGCATTATGATGTCCGCCCCGGCCTCCAGTGCGGTGAACGCGTCCTTCTCGTTCTCGACTTCGATCTCGATCTTCTTCGTGAAGCTCGATTTCCTGGCCCTCCTGAGGGCTTCCTTGACGCTGCCCGCCAGCATGATGTGATTGTCCTTGATAAGGATCGCATCGCTAAGCCCGAACCTGTGCGGGTCACCGCCTCCGAGGACCACAGCCTTCTTCTCGAATTCCCTGAACCCTGGTGTGGTCTTCCTCGTCGCGGCTATCCTGATGTTCGGGTTCTTGATCCGGCATTTCTCCAGCAACTCATTCGTGACTGTGGCTATGCCGCTCATCTTCATCAGGAAGTTGAGTGCGAGTCTCTCGCCCGCGAGTATGGACCTCGCGGGGCCCGATACGCTCAGCACGAAATCCCCTTTCTTGACCGAGGCCCCGTCGCTCCTGCGCATGACCGCCTTGGCGCCGAGCTCCTTGAACACCTCAGACGCCTCCGAAGCTCCCGCGAGGACGCACCGCTCCTTCGCGATTATCCTCCCCCTGGCTTTCTGATCCGGGGGTATGAGCAGCTCCGATGTGATGTCACCTGACCCGATGTCCTCTCGCAGGTACTCGTGGATCTTGGACCTCATGCACTCTGTCGTAGAGATATGACCCCTAATAATCCTTTCATCTTCAGGCTCAGAGCTTGAACTTCTCGCCGTTCTTCGGTAGAAGCACCTCGAACCCTTCCTTGGTGAGGTCGTTGGCGAGCAGTTCTCTATGGTCACCGTGACACAGGACTATCTTTTGAGGGGAGCACTCTTTGGCGAATTTGAATAGGTCGTCGTGCCCTGCATGGGCCGAGAAATCGAACTTGACGACCTCGCACGCCACCTTCTCCGTGACCCCCTGGAACTCCATCGTGCCGGTATCGAGCAGTTGTCTGCCGTTGCTGCCCTCGACCTGATAGCCCGTCAGCAATATGGCGCTCTTCGGGTCGCTCCTGACTCCTTCGACGTACCCGAGCACAGGCCCTCCGTCCAGCATCCCGCTCGTGGTCACGATAACCTGTCCCTTGTGCGCTCGCGCGCGGGCCTTGTAGTTCCTGACCTCGTTGGTCCTCGAGATGGCCTGCCTCAGCTTCTTGATCGACTTCACATATTCGGGATTGTCTAGGTATATGCTGTTGACGGACTTGCCCATGCCGTCCAGCCAGTATTCGAGCTTGCTGTCCTTCAGGAGCAATAGCATCTCCTGGCTCCTGCCGACCGCGAACGAAGGCACTATCGCCTTCCCTCCCCTGTCGACGACCTCGTGGACTTTCTTGATGAACTCGTACTCCGTCTTGTTCCTGTTCGGGTGGTTCCTGCCAGAGTAGGTCGATTCCATGATGAGGTTATCGCATTTGACTGGCTTCGCGCCGCCCACGAGGCGAGTGTCGGTCGTGTGTATGTCACCTGTCACGAGCGTGGTCCTCTTCCCACTTATCTCGTACATGGTCGCCCCCGGGATGTGCCCGGCCGTGTGCGCGGTGACATGAGTGGAACCGACGACCGTGTCCTCTCCGAAAGTGATGTCGCTGAATCTCCTCGAGGCGATACCGATCTCGCCCTTCCCGTACATCTCTGGGTATCCTTCGGAAGCGGCGACCTTGATACTGTCCACCATAAGGAGCTCGCCGACCATCTTAGACGCCCTGGTGGCCGTGATGTCGATATCGTATCGCGCGGTCAGCCATGGTATCATCCCGCAATGGTCCAAGTGCGAGTGCGTCAGAAATACGCGGTCGATCGGTGGCGCGGGCTTCGGGTATTTCGGCGGATCCGACGCCGTCATGCCGTAGTCGAAGAGCATGCGCGCTCCTTCCTTCTTCAGATATATCCCGAGCCTTCCGACCTCATCGCCGCCGCCCAGGAACTCGCACTCGATCGGCATAGTGGAGGCCAACGGTCTCATCTATAATATGTTTGCGCCCTCGTCCAAACAGTCAAATTCAAGGTTCGCCAAGAACCTTGACGACTATCTCTCTTGTCCTGGGCCTCACATCCAGCTCGATGAACACGATCTGCTGCCAGGTCCCGAGGACCAGCCTTCCGTCCTCCACAGGGACCGTCAACGACGGTCCCACGAAAGACGCCCTCACATGCGAATGTCCGTTGCCGTCTCCCCACCGGTTGTGATGCTCGTATTCCTCGTCCTTTGGATACAACCTGTCCATTGCCTTGTGCATGTCTATGACCAACCCCGGTTCGTATTCTATCGTCGTGACCGCGGCGGTGGAGCCTGCGACGAACACGCACACCAAGCCGTCCGATATCCTGGACTCCGTCACGATCCCCTGCACCCTCTCAGTGATGTCGATGATATCGTCGTGAGCCTTGGTCTGCAGTTTGATCCTGTTCGAAAACGCAGTCATGGTCTCTCCTCGTCAACAGTAAAGGCGCCTGTGCTGATAAATGGTGCATAGTTTGATGAATGTACTATGCCAAAGGTCAGGAAATCTGGTATGTACCGTGAGGTCGGATGCACATCTCAGGAAGAGATATATAATGAATGATTGCAATAGTGTCGCTACATGGGTCCCGCGGACGTGTATGGCGGTAGACACATTAGGGTTCACGCGAACGATGCGCGCGTCTGGATAGCTTCGTCGTTCCGGGTGTTTTTGATCAAGACCGGGATCGAGAAGGCAGGAAGCATAAACCGACTTGCCAGGGAAATGGGATACCGCTCGAGGATACACCCTGGCTGGAGTGTGAGGCAGATACTCGTGGGCGAGCAGCCGTTCCCGTACGAGCGCCTGCTCAGACTGTCGGATTACATCGGCTATCCTATCGAGGATGTCCTGAAGTACAGGACAGAGCCTCAGAGGGTCACACACCAGAATACGAACGACGCGCTTATGAAGCACGGCCTATGGTGCTACCACGTCGCCAGGATGAGACTGAGGTAGATGTGCGGGGAATGAGCCTGCTCGAAACCGTTCGATCCCAGCGGCAGCAGCGTCCCGGCTTTCCTACATAAACAATATATAGGCACAATGAAGTGTTCCTGAATATGGCCATCGAATTCGAATTGGCTCTGGTAATCCTCGTCGTAGGGATATTCATGCTATTGGCTGAGGCAATGTCGCCAGGGTCATTCATAATCGTGCCGGCGACGGTACTCGTCGTTCTAGGTGGCGTGGGGTTGCTGTATCCCGATTGGCTGATCACCTGGTACGCACCGGTCCTGGCACTCGTGGTGTTGGTGCCGATGACACTGGTCACGATCAAGCTCTACCAGAACCTGGCCCCGCCTGGACCCCCTGAAACCACCGTCGCGACATCGCTGATCGGCAAGGTGGGGGTCGTCGAGAGGGAGGTGCTCCCGGATTCGTTGAAGGGCAAGGTGCGCGTGGCCAACGATACATGGAGCGCGACGTCATCGAAGGTCATCCCTATGGGGAGGAAGGTCATCGTCCGGGACAGCATGGGCGTCCATGTGGTAGTGGAGGAGCTGCCCTCGGTCGTAGAGAAGGCTCCGTGAGCCTTCTGAATGTGTAATATCGATATTGGAGGAGGATTTGGAATGGCAGTAGGGACAATCATAGCATTCGTCATACTGATGGTCATCGTGGCCCTGGTCATATTGACGAACGGGATCAAGATCATCAGACCGTACGAGCAGGGTATCTACATGAGCCTGGGTAGGTACATGAAGATACTGGACCAGGGTTTCAATTGGGTCCGTCCGTTGATAAACGAGGTCATCAAGATAGACCTGAGGACCCAGGTGCTCGACGTCCCGAGGCAGGAGGTCATAACGAAGGACAACTCGCCTACGAACGTCGATGCGATCATCTACATCAAGGTCATCGACCCGAAGAAGGCGTTCTTCGAGGTCACGAACTATCGCACAGCGACCATCTACCTCGCGCAGACAACCCTTAGATCCGTCATCGGTGACATGGAGCTGGATGAGATTCTCTCCAACAGGGAGAGGATCAACACTCACCTCAGGGACGTTCTGGACGAGGCCACGGACAAGTGGGGCGTGAAGGTCGAGGCGGTTGAGATCAGAGAGGTCGACCCCGCGGGCAAGGTCAAGGACGCGATGGAGGAGCAGACATCCGCGGAGAGGTTGAGGAGGGCGGCTATCCTTAGGGCGGACGGCCAGAAGCGCGCCTCTATCCTCAACGCCGAGGGTGACAAGCAATCCCGCATATTGCAGGCTGAAGGTCTGAGGCAGTCGAGGATACTCGAGGCCGAGGGAGCCAGGCTAGCGATAATACTGGAGGCTCAGGGTGAGGCCCAGAAGCTGAGGGTGATATCCGTCGGTTCAGCCCCGCTCGACTCGAAAGCATTGACCGTGCTGTCCCTTGAGGCCCTTAAGCATCTGAGCAACGGGCAGGCGACCAAGATCATCTTCCCGTTCGAGATGACGAGACTGATGGATGGTGTTTCCGAGTACCTCGGCGTCGGCCGTCAGACCCCGCAGCGTGAAGTCTCGAACATCGCAGACATTGAGAGATCGGTCGGCAAGGCCGACGACGTCCTCGGTCCTATCCCGAAGCCAGAGGAACTCCGAAGGGACATGAAAGCCATCGAGGATGTTCTGATCCAGGAGAAGATCGAGGCCGAGAAGATCGCTGATATCGCCAAGAAGGACAAGATGGCAAGGGTCGGTCAGAAGGCCGACGACGAATAGATCTTCCTGGTGAGGAGTCAAACCCTTTCCGCCAAACCTCTTGCTTTCTATCCATTTCAACACTTTGAGAGCAGGTCCTCTGCCGCCTCTCGGGCCCTCTGGAGCACCTTCTTCTCGTCGACCGTCACGACCTCGTGGTTTAGCACGACGAACCTCC
Source organism: Thermoplasmatota archaeon (assembly GCA_018818785.1). Taxonomy (GTDB): domain Archaea; phylum Thermoplasmatota; class Thermoplasmata; order UBA10834; family UBA10834; genus UBA9653. The sequence continues at coordinate 23,806 of JAHIRF010000009.1, forward strand.
CATCCACGATAGTGTCCCTGACCGACGAGCCTGCGGATGCGTACGCGAGGTTCGCGACCGCGTTGTCCAGGGTGGTAGGTGTCATGCCTGGGGTGTCACAGTCGATTATGACGATGTCGGCCTTCTTACCAGGCTCGATCGAGCCCAGATCCTTCTCCGCGCCCAACGCCTTGGCCGCATCTATGGTCGAGAGGTCGAGGACCTTCTGAGCTGGCAGCACGGACGCGTCCCACCTATGCGCCTTGTGCATGAGCGATGCGAACTTCATCTCGAGGAACATGTCGAGCCCGTTATTGGACGAACAGCCGTCCGTGCCCAAGGCGACGGTGACGCCGTTCTCGAACATCTCTGGAAGAGGTGCGACGCCCCCGCTCGCGAGCTTCATGTTGGATGTGGGGCAATGAGCTACAGACACTCCGGCCTTGGCCAGCTTCCTGATCTCGTTGATGGTGAGCCAGACCCCGTGGGCAGCGACATCTCCCTTCGAGAAGAAGCCGATGTCTGCGAGATGGTCGCAAGGCCTCTTCCCCTTGACCTTCTGATACTCGTACACCTCGTACCTCGTCTCGGACAGGTGGAAGTGACAGAACGTTCTGCTCTTAGCTGCAAGCTCCTTGGAGCTCATGAGCGTCTCGTCAGAACAGACATAGACTCCCTGGGGCGCGACCACCGGTGTGATCAGCCTCCTCTCCTTGTGATCTCGTATGAACTTCTCGCAGTTCTTGATCGGGGCACCCATTTGTGTCGTGAACTGTTCGTCTAGGACCGCCCATCCCAGATACCCCCTTATCCCTATCTCTTCGACGCTCTTCGCGATGACATCCTGACCGTAGTAGATGTCGAGAAAAGTCGTGGTGCCAGTCCTGGCCATCTCAAGGCATCCAAGGCTCGCGCCGATGCCGACATCTTCCGCGGTCCGCTTGGAGTCGACAGCGAACGTGCGCTCGAGGAACCCCTCTAGCTTCACATCATCGGCCACGCTACGCATGAGGGCCATCGAGACATGTGCATGACAATTGATCAGGCCGGGCATCACGATGCATCCGCTGGCGTCCAGGATATCGTCCGCCTTGCGGTCCACCTTACCCACCTGGGCTACTCTGTCCCCTTCGATTAGAACATCCCCTCGGAGTATCTGCCTGTTCGCGTCCTGAGTCACGACGATGCCGTTCTTGATTAGAGTTGACAGATATGCTCACCTCTGGCTGCGGAAGGGTATTAAAGGGACCAAGCATTAAGGTTTGTTAGTCATGGTACGTATCACTTTTCTGGGGACTGGCGGAGGTCGGTTCGCTACCATTTATCAGGCCAGGGCGACGGGCGGCATATACATAGAGGATGAGCGGAACATGCATGTCGACCCGGGACCGGGAGCCCTCGTGCAGATGCGTTCGATAGGTCTCGACCCCATGAAGACCCACGCCATCCTCGTCTCCCACTGCCACCCGGACCATTACATGGACGCCGAGATACTCATCGAGGCGATGACCGAGGGAGGGACCAGGAAGCAGGGCATACTGATCGGGAGCAAGAGCGTCATCGATGGCAACGGCGATTTCGGGCCCGCGATATCCAAGTATCATCTGGCCAAACCAAAGCATGTCAAGATAATGGAGCCGTTCTCCAAGATGACTCTCAAGCCGTTCGAGGTATGGGCGACCCCGTCGGCTCATTCCGACACGAGCTCAGTGGGATTCAGGATACAGACCTCCGGCGGCATCGTGTCATACATCTCGGACACTCAGCTCCTCGAGCAGGTCATCAAGGCCCATAAGAAGTGCAGGATACTCATAGCGTGCGTCACGCGCCCGCTCGGGCAGAGGATCCCGCACCATCTGAGCACCGAGGACGCTGGATACCTCATCGAGAAGATACGCCCGGAGATGGCGGTCATCACGCACTTCGGCATGCGCGTGATACAGGAGAACCCGGAGACACAGGCCAAGTGGATAGAGAACAGCACCGGCGTGAGGACCGTCGCCGCCCGCGATTTCATGTGTCTGGAGTTCGAGAAGGACGGTATCGAGGTCAGCGACAGGATAAGACTGTCACCGGATAAGTGATCGATGCATCCGAGGGCCAGTCCTCTCATCCGGGATGTCGGCACCGCCCTTCCGTGCGTTGTTGTTGTTCTTCATGCACGGGTCGCACGCGGTGATCATCCATCTGAGTGTCTGGCGATCTCTATCTGGACACATTGTGATCTCATCCCCTTGGACCGCGTGGTCGCCGTCGGGGCTATTCAATCTTGAGACATCGTCCTGAATCTGCAAATGCATTTCCTGCGGAAGGGTTATCTAACATCCGTGGGATAGGCGCGACCGATGCCGGCCAAACTGGCGGACCACGAGGTCGCCGAGATAAGCGCTCATTGCATGAAATCCCCCATGACTCTGGCGATCATCCGCACTGAGAAGGCGCCGACCGAATTGGTCTCTCTCTTCGAAAGTATAGCATCCGCATGCTCGCTGTCTTTCAGGAGGAACATGTGGGCCCCTGCTTCCGATTTCGGATTCGCCGAACTATATTCGAACGGAAGAATCGTCATCGTGTTGTATATCGGAGGGACGAATACGGAACTCGTAAGCGTCTCCGAGACCGATGAGATCCATCTGAAGGAACTCGAGGACTCGATATCCGCTTCAAATATCCATTCGTCGACCATCAGGGATGGTCTCTGACATACGAAAAACATCCTTTCGATACTAATCCCGGCCTATCTGGATAGTATGGGAGAAACGCTCATATATATCATCTCGACTAGGCTCTTTTTGGTGTCTTAGGTCAGTGGCTCAACTTTCCTCCTAAGCAAGAAATTTTGACAATCCCCACCACACCGACCGAAAGACACCATCCTTCCTTTCCATCCTGATTTTGTGACAAAGCGATAGGGCACGAATGTGCATCATTCACGCAGGTCCGATATTCGTAAAAGAAATTTCAATCGGGCCGCCCGACTCTCTTTATTATCCCAGGGGTCAATCACTGTGACGATGCCAATCGAGACCGAGATCCTCAAGAAGTGCAGGCCCACTGCGGCCCAGGACCGCAATGTGCATGATGCTGCCAGCAAGCTCACGGAGATGGTTCTGAACGAGGCGCGGAGAAGGCACGCACACATAGAGGTCATGCTCGTGGGCTCGGTAGCCAAAGGGACCCATCTGAAGGACCCTGATATCGATCTGTTCATGCTATTCCCCGAGAGCACTCCCTTGGAGCTGCTCAAGGAGAAGGGTCTGGAGATCGCGAGGAATGTCATCACTGGCAGGGAACACTATGCGCAACACCCTTACGTGCGAGGGCATTTCATGGGATTTCAGGTGGACCTCGTTCCCGCCTTCAAGATACGCGACACCAGAATGAAGATGAGCGCGGTCGACCGCACGCCCTTCCATACGAAGTTCATAAATGACAATCTATCGCCGGGACAGACCGACCAGGTCCGCCTTCTCAAACGGTTCATGAAAGGAATCGATTGCTACGGTGCGGAAGCGAAGGTCCAGGGGTTCTCAGGCTATATGTGCGAACTGTTGGTCATTCGCTTCGGGAGCTTCCGTGAGGTGCTCGAGTCGGCGGCAGGATGGACCTCGGGGCAACATATCGAGTTGCCTGAATTCCCAGGGGAATCCTTCAGGGAGCCTATCACGTTCATTGACCCGGTGGACTCAGCCAGGAACGTAGCATCCGCGGTCTCCACAGAGTCGCTGGTCCGTTTCGTGAGAGCCAGCAGGGAGTACCTCGGTCATCCCTGCGCAGGATTCTTCTTCCCCGCCGAACGGAAGACCTGGAGTCCCGACCAGCTGAAGAAGGTGGCAGGGAAAAGACTGGATGAACTTGTCGCCATCAGCATGCCCAAGCTGGACCTCATCGACGATGTCCTGTACCCTCAGTTGAGGAAATCTCTGGTCGCTGCCGAATCGTTGCTCAAGAGGAACGATTTCGAGGTGGAGAAGACGTCCATCTTCGTCGGGGATAGGGTTGATCTCCTCATCGAGCTTTCATCGAGCAGACTGGATGAGCGGAGGGTCCACAAAGGGCCACCTGATTATTCTGAGAACGCCTCGGAGTTCCTGGAGAAATGGCGCTCGAACGGACTCTCGGAACCGTATGTTGAGGACGGTCGCTGGTTCGTTCATGTGAAGCGGGAGTTCACACGCGCCGATGCCCTCCTTCGAGACAAGATGAGGGATCTGAAGCTTGGCAAGGACGTCAAGAAGCTGGATGATATCTCTGTGGTCAGCGGTAAGACGCTTGCGTCAAAAGAGTACATGTCCGCGCTGACGCAACACTTCGATGACCGCATGCCCTGGGAACGTGACGAATGAGGAGTGTTCCCGCCGCATGATCATCAGACTACAGGTATCGAGACCGGTGTGAATGTAGTCACGTTCTCGACTTCGTCCGTGGCCTCGATCGTGAATGACAACAGTCCCGAAGACAGATCGGCGCCGTCTATCTGATACCCGTATCTGTGGTTTCCTTCGTAGGTCATGGGGATGTATGTGCCACCGCCGATGACTATCCTCGCCGTTTCCAGATGGCCGTTGTCAGCTATCCTCGCGGTTATGTTGACCGTATAATTGGAGGATGCATGGACTATGGTGTTGAGTGCGACATCATCCCTCGGCACCCACGCATAGCTTCCTGCGGTGTCGACATATTTGTAATCGATCGCCGTATAGCTGTCCCCGTCATAGACCCATACGACCACATCCCTGACCGAAGGGTCTGCATGGTCCGCGAATGGATAGTTGAAGAGGAGTACCCATATGGCAAGGAATGTGAAGAAGAACCATATTGCATTGCCCGCCCAGTTCTTCTTCTGGAACTGGGTCGTGTCCACCTTGATCACCGAGTAGAAGTATTTGAGGGATATCAGACCGCCTATCACTATGATCAAGCCGATCATCGCGAGGTCCTGGTCCAAATTGGCTATCAGTCCCGCGATGAGTCCGAACAACGCGGCATATCCAATCGTGAACAGCACGGTCTTCGTGTCTCGGAGTTCCTTCTCCAGAAACTCCTTCTCGTCGAACGTAGGAGGCTTGAATTCGTATTCCTCTTTCTCCTCCTTGTCCTTCTTCCTCTTCTTGGCCATTCTTTCCCTCGAAGAACGAATCTGGTTTAATACCTTTCGGTGACTATTTCAATCGGATTCGTGATGACTGGACGGTCCTACGGCAAACCGTGCTGGACCATTTTCGCATACCTCCAATCAATACCCTTATAAACAGCCCGACTGGTTTTGATTCAGAAGGTGTTTGATCACTATGTCCGAGGAGGATGTCGAAAAGCTCCCTGGTGTCGGCCCCGCGATCTTTGAGAAGCTCAGAGAGGCTGGCTATACAGATGTCATGACGATCGCCGTAGATTCACCTAAGAATCTGGCCGAGGTTGCCGAGATAGGGGAGTCCACTGCCGCCAAGATAATCGCAGCGGCCAAGAAAGCTGCCGATGTCGGTGGATTCGAGACCGGGGACGTCCTTCTCGAGCGCAGGAAGAGCATCTCCAAACTGGGTTCGAACTCGAAGGCGTTGGACGAACTAATGGGGGGAGGATTCGAGAGCCGGGCTATAACAGAATTCTTCGGCGAGTTCGGGTCCGGCAAGTGCGTCTCTGGCCAGACCGAACTTGTATATTCCTGCTCGGGCGCCGTACGTGTCGAATCGATTGCCAGGATGTATGAACGCTACGCGAGCGACAGCTCGAGGCCGTTCGATTCGGGTGAGATGGCGTCGCTGGACGACATCCGCGTGCCGAGTTTGTCCGAGGGCGCTTTGGCGAAGGTGCCTGCCGCGGCGATATATCGCGAGCGCGTCTCCCGCATGTTCGAGGTAGTCACCCAGGGCGGTCGAGTCCTGGAGCTCACGGGTCCCCATAGATTGTTCGCGATGAGGGATAGTGATATCGCTTGGACTCCGACTTCGGCACTGAGGCCTGGGGACTTCATCGCGACTCCGGCAAGCAAGGACTGCTACGATGATGATGGATTCATCGAGCGTCGGGACCTTCTTTCATGGGACGAGATCAGGGCAGTGCGACCATTCATCCACGACGACTATGTTTATGACCTCGTCGTCCCGAAGACGCATTCGTTCATAGGCGGCAATCTTCCCACGGTCCTTCATAACACTCAATTATGTCATCAGATGGCTGTGAACACCACGAAACCTGTGGACGAAGGAGGGTTGGACGGTCACACGATGATTATAGACACGGAGCAGACTTTCAGACCTGAGAGGATCGTCCAGATGTCAGAAGCGCAGGACTTGGACCCTGAGGAGATCTTGAAGAAGATACATGTCGCGCGGGCTTTCAACAGCCACCATCAGACTCTGTTGGTCGACAAGGCGACTGAACTATCAAAGGAATATCCTGTGCGTCTGCTTGTGGTGGATTCGTTGACCGCGCATTTCCGTGCGGAATACATAGGTAGGGGTGCGCTTGCGGAGAGACAGCAGATGCTCAACAAGCACATGCACGACCTTCTGCGATTCGGCGATAAGAACAACTCGGTGATTGCGGTGACCAACCAGGTATCTGCGAAGCCAGACGCGTTCTTCGGGGACCCTACGAGGCCCATAGGTGGTCATATCGTGGGCCACACCGCGACATTCAGGATATACCTGCGCAAGAGCAAAGGCGGCAAGAGGATCGCCAGGCTCATCGACTCACCCAACCTGCCAGAGGCAGAGGCAGTGTTCATGGTCTCAGAGGGTGGAATATCCGACTGAGTCGAAGGATTAAAGCATACGTGCGCATCTGGCAGATGCGTGAAGCTGCTGTTCGAACTGTCCATGGAATGCGAATCTCTCGCCCGTTCCGAGGCAAAAGCCGTCGCCTCGATCATGGATGCTGATCCTCGCGTGGTGGCAGAGGACGACGGCATATTGGTGCTGGAAACGTGCGCCGATCCCGAGCGATTGGTTGACCGGCTCGCCCTGTGTCATCATGTATCTGAGTTCAAAGGGTCTTGTGATCTCGCGGAGATCGATGCATTGGCTGAGGCAACCGATGTCGAAGGTCCTATCAGGGTGAGGGCGACCAAGGTGGGTCTGCCCAAGGCTGGACTTGATCTGCAGGACATGTCTCGCAGGATTGGTGGCATAATCGGGAAGGGGCGTGGTGTCGATCTTCATTCTCCTCGATCAGAGCTGAGGATCGTGTCATCGAGGCGACTGTACCTAGGACGGTTGATCGGCTCGATCGATCGCCCATCGTTCGAGAAGCGCAAGAACAGGTACCTCCCTTTCAACTATCCCATTTCGGTCCATCCGAAATTCGCGAGGGCGATGGTCAACCTCACTCGTGTCAGAGATGGAGGCAATGTCCTTGACCCGTTCTGCGGAACAGGTGCTATCGTCACCGAGGCGGCACTGGCCGGCCTGAACGCCATGGGCTCGGACCTATCCGAGGACATGATATCGGGTGCGAAGCAGAATCTGGCTCATTTGGGCGTTGGCGCTGAATTCTTCGTATGCGATGTCGGTCATCTGAAAGACGTCGTAGGCCCTGTAGACGGTATAGCAACCGACCCTCCATATGGTCGCTCCACCAGCACCAATGGGGAAAGCCTCGATTCGTTATATGCCCGATCAGTCGCGTCCTTCGGTGAGATACTTGAGAAAGGGGCGCGTGTGGTGCTCGCCAAGCCCGACGAATCCATGATCTCATCGGTGGAGGGGTTTGCATCTGTGGAAACGCATCCACTGTGGGTGCATCGTTCATTGACTCGGCATTTCTCGATATTGGAGCGCCTCTGATATCACTCGACTACCATGGATATGACCGTCTCTTCGAGCAGCAAGTCCTGGTAAGTCGATTCTATCGTTGCGTACTGCGTTCCCAGGGTTGCATCATTCAATACGAAGAACACGGCGACGAGAGTGATGTTCCCCTCCGCTGGAACAGTGACTTCCAAGCTTGTTGAGGTCCAGTTCGATTCTTCTGAGCCGACTATGCCGATAACTGCCGCGATATATGCTGGCAGGTCCCTTATGGACATGGTTATCGTGACATCGACGATGCCAGTGTTATTGACCTGAATCGTGTAATTGGCACTCGATGTGGTTGCCACCGTCTGTCCGTCGTCCTGCAGCGAGAATGTCAATGATGGCAGGATGACGCTGATGTGGAATTCCATCGTGCCCGTATAGCTCGCCACCTCTTCAGAGGCCGGTGCCGATCCTTCAATCGAGACCGTGTAGTTACCGATGGGAGTGCCCGGGTCCGATTCTATCATGACGTTCATCGTGGCATTCTGCGAGTTGTTCAGCACGAGCGGGTAGACCTCAGAGTACGCATCATCGGGTTCAGTGGATAGTTTGAACGAGACTGCCCACCCCTGTGGCGATGACGCCTTCTCGAATGAGATGTTGTTCTTCGTGTTGCCGAGATTCTCGACAAAGATGGTGAATATCAAGGATTCGCCAGGTATGATAGTGGCGTTCGTCGAATGATCTACAGATTCCATGCCATATGTGTAATCCGGAGTTATTATCGACATGGGTACAGGGACGAACGCAATGACCAATATGACGAACGCGAAAGAGCCTATGACCTTCCTCTTGAGATCGAGCTTGTTGATGTCATTGAGTGGTGGTGGGTGCTTCGAGCCAAGGAATAATATCAGTATTGCGAAGAACATCCAAGATATGTAGAATATCGACATCGCGATAAGTGCTGCGATTGTGACCCAGCTCGCATACTTGGCCTTTTTCCCGAGGAGCGCCCTTGCGATGTGTCCACCATCGAGCTGACCTGCGGGAAGGAGGTTCAAAGCGGTCACGAGGAATCCTACCCATGCTGCGAACGCAGTCGGATGAAGGAGATAGTCTCCCTTGATAGGGAATAATTGTTCGAGCCAGAGATATATCATCGGGAAAGAGATGCTTGCCACGGTGCCAGTACCCAGGTCCTCTGGAATCGGACGAGCCTCGGCGTTCGTGAGTATGAGACCAAGGATTGCCAGTGGTATCGCCACTGCCAATCCTGCAAGCGGTCCTGCGACACCTATCTCCAGGAGGGCCTTCCTGTTCGGTATCGGATCCCGCAAGGATATGAACGCTCCAAAGGTCCCCAATGGTGGAATCGAAGGTATGAAGAAAGGCAGCGACGCGGCGACCTTCCTCTTGCGTGCCATGAAGAAATGGCCGAGTTCATGAACTCCCAAGATGGCCATCAATGGCAATGTGAACACGAGCGTTCCCACGAGTATGTTCTCCACGGAGAACGTCTCGTCTCCCGGCACGTCCGCATAGGATGCCCAGCCGAGTACTCCTGCGAGCATCATCGCAAGGAACGTAATGACCAGCATCGCAAGGTTCACGTAGATGCTCTTGTACTTTGCAGGAGGCTTTCTCCCCACCATGATTATGTGCTCGCCCTTATCGTAGGTGACCATCGGAATGAATCCGTGAGGTGCCATTTCCTCTCGTAGGGTCTCAAACTCCACTTCCAGTATGGATTCATCAATCTTGCAGAAGAACTGCACGACGTCATAGCTGATGCGTACATCGTAGACAGGGAAGTGTCTGGCCACCAGACCCTTCACAAATTCTATCTCTTTTGAAGCATCTGGTGGGGCGGATTGTACCATGGTATTCTGCCCAACATGGCATCACTACATAAGACTTTGTACGTAATCCCCCAAGCCAGCATTTACGAAAAGTCTTATATCCGGGCATTATCTGACATCATTGATGGCGAATCGGATTGAGCGGAAGCCCATTGAAGGTCTATTCCGTCTGCTCCGGCCCGCGAATTGCCTCATGGGTGCGGCCGGGACATTGCTCGCATCGATCATATGCGTGGGCCCCGAGGAATTCCTTGACTATGGTTCCGAGGTGCTCTTCTCGCTGTTCGTAGTCATCTTCTTCACGGGTGCGGGCAACTCGTTGAACGACTATTTCGATCGGGAGATAGACAAGACGGCGCACCCTGAACGTCCGATCCCCCAAGGACTGGTATCGCCAAGATCTGCGTTGATACTCTCTGTGGTATCCTTCTTGATAGCGATCATCCTCAGCTCCTTCATCAATCTGTGGTCCCTCGGGATAGTCCTCACATCGATATTATTCATGATTTCATACGAGGTGAGCCTGAAGCGCGAAGGGCTTGCAGGTAACCTCGCGATCAGTTGGCTGACGGGTGCCCTCTTCCTGTTCGGCGGCGCGGCGGTAGGCAGGATGGACGTTGCATGGATATTGGGTGCATTGGCGTTCCTGGCAACACTTGGCAGAGAGATCGTAAAAGATATTCAGGATGTCGAGGGAGACAAAGGGATTCGACTCACCCTGCCGATGAGAATAGGGACTAGGAATGCGGGATTTGTGGCTTCATTATCGTTCGTCGGTGCTGTGCTACTCAGTCCAGTTCCCTATATGCAGGAACTCCTATCGATATACTATGTGCCGATTGTGCTGGTTTCGGATGCAATCTTTATATATTGCGCGATGATTCATTTCGCCGACCCAAAAAGAGGGCAGAAGGTGGCCAAGTTGGCCATGCTAGTTGCATTGATAGCGTTTCTTTTTGGAGGGATAATCTGAGCGTCAAACAATATATCCTCGAGACATTGAAAGATCACAAGATGCATATGACGCTGATCGATCCTGATAAGCAGCTGCCCGAGGCATCTGCCAGAATCGCCAAGAGAGCCGTGGCATTCAAGACCGACGCGATAATGGTCGGAGGGTCGACTGGAATCACTCAGGAGAAGCTCGACAAAACGATCGAGTGCATCAAAGGCGTGACAGACCTTCCTGTGATCTACTTCCCTTCGGGGGCAAATGCCATCGCTCAGAGATGCGATGCGATATACTTCATGAGCATGCTGAATTCACTCAATGTGAAGAATGTCACTGGGGAGCAATCAAAGGGTGCACTGACTATCCGTAAGCTCGGGCTCGAGACAATCTCCATGGGATATGTCATCGTAGAACCTGGTATGAAAGTGGGTGAGGTCGGTGAGGCAGAAGTCGTGCCCCGCGACAATATCCCGATGGCGGTCGGATACGCGCTGACCGCCGAGATGTTCGGCATGGATCTCCTGTACCTGGAATCAGGGTCAGGAGCGCCTGAACCTGTCCCAAGCGACATGATTCGAGCTGTGAGGGAGAGTGTCAGGATCCCTTTGATAATCGGAGGCGGAATAACTTCTTCGGAACACGCAGCAACCGTCCTCCGGGCTGGCGGAGATATCGTTGTGACTGGCACGCTTGTTGAAAATGGCGGCCTTGAGTCCCAACTCGAGCATGTGGTCGATACAGTTCATTCTATCTGAGGCAAACCCTACTCGCACGTCACAATGTTATATACTGAATTCACTGATACTCTGACGGGTGAATTCATGGGGATATTCGATTACTTCAGGAAGACAGAGAAGGACATTATGTGCCCTGAATGCGAGAAGCATAAGAAGCATGTGAAACTAGTGGAGACAGATGGCAAGACGGTCGAGTGTCCTGAATGCCATTACACTCACATGATACGCAGATGAGTTGATGCTCCCACAAAGGAGCACAGACTCCTGTGCGCAGGGTATGATATATTATCAGACTCCATGTGGATGAGCCTGGTTGCTGGACGTAGGTCGCGCGATTACGAAGGTGATGTCATTCATTTACAGTTCTTATTCACCAAGGTGCGAAAACTTGATACTATGATTCTCTGATTGTGTTCTAGGGCGAAGGTACGGAAGAATGATGGCGAGGTCTGCAAAGCGCGTGTTGCGTTGGTTGGCGTTGACATGACTGATCAGAAGAGTGCTGAACAAGTGCTGGATGATACGACGAGCAGACTTGATGAGATTGACGCAATAATCGAATCCAGCCCTGTGACTGTGATCATCTGGTCCGATGAACCCGGATGGCCCGTGCGATTCATCTCAAAGAACGTATCTCGGTTCGGCTACACACAGGACGATCTGATGTCAGGCCGTCTGAAGTACTCTGATATGATCCATCCAGATGATGTCGATCGTTTGAATGCCGAGATAAGAGCGCTGACCGGTAAGAAGATTCGTGAGTGGCATCATGAATATAGGCTAGTGACTAGGACTGGCGAGATCCGTTGGGTTGATGAACGGACGATAGCGACGCGCGACCCTCAAGGCATAGTGGTTCGTCTCCACGGAGTCATTTTCGATATAACAGACAGAAAAGCGGCCGAAGTGCAATTATCCCAATCTGAGGAAAAGTACAGGATGCTTTTCGATAGTGCTAATGATGGCATATTCATACTCGGCCTGGACGGGCGATTCATCGATTTGAACATGGCCGCGATCGCATCGACTGGCTATTCGCGGTATGATCTGATGGCGAAGACCCTCAAAGAAATCGAGCGGGCAGACATTAGAGGTAGGTTCGAAGAACTACGGGATACGCTAGAGGCGATAGGTGAGGTATCGTTTGAGAGCGTCCTGATTCGGAATGATGGGACTGAATTGCCTATCGAAATCAATGCGAGATTGATTGAATATTCTGGAGAACCTGCAGTGCTGGCGATTGCCCGTGACATGACTGAACGAAAGATGGCTGAAGATGCCTTGAGAACAGTTATGATGAGCCTCGAAGAGCTAGAATCGATTGTCAACGCCAGTCCTGCAGTGGTGTTCAGATGGACTTTCGATGGTGAACGGAGGGTTCAGTTCGTGACAAACAACGTTCAGCAATTCGGCTATTCCCCGTCAGATCTGATCTCTAGCCGTCCCTCATATTCATCGATCATAATGCCCGAGGATCGAGAACGAATCCTCGGTGAACTAACCGAACATCATGATAACTCTGCCAAGGAATTCACTCTCGAATACAGGATACTTACGAAGGATGGGCGAGTCTGCTGGGTAGATGACAGGACGACCGTCCGTCGTGGGGATAAAGGTGGATCTGACCATCATCAGGGCATCGTGGTGGACATAACGGCTAGGAAGCAGGCGGAGGAAGCGCTGAGACTGGCGAACGAGAAGCTGAGCCTGATGGGCAGTATAACCCGTCACGATGTGATGAATCAGATAGGCATAATCATGGGTGCACTCACGCTCATGGAGGACGATAAGAGCGACAGCGATAGAGCCAATCATCTTCGTTTGGCGAGAGCCGCGAGCTCGACTGTCATCCAGCAGTTGGAGTTCGCTGGTACATATCAGAAGGCGGGGACGAAGGCTCCAGAATGGGTCCATCTACGACTCGATCTCGCGGGCGCGTTGAACTCGATCGATCTGGGTGATGTTATAGTCAAACACGACCTGGGCAACATCGAAATCTGGGCGGACCCCATGTTCGAAAAGGTGATGTTCAATCTCATCGATAATTCCCTGCGTCATGGGGGGAATTTGAAACGAATAGGCATTCGCGCCCTCATCAAGGGGAAGCGTCTTCTTATCATATATGAGGATGACGGAAGGGGCGTTCCTCCAGAGTCGAAGGAACTCATATTCGATAATGGATACGGACGCAATACTGGTCTTGGGATGTTCTTGTGCCGGGAGGTCCTCAGCATGACTGGCATCACGATACGCGAAGTAGGCGAATACGGCAAAGGCGCGAGATTCGAGATCGTCGTCCCGCCTGGCAAGTTCAGAGATCTAGGTGGGGCTAGGCAGTGAATGTCCTGCCGTACATGCCACCGCCCGATATGTGCGCGATCAATGCTCTGCCGTCGATGATGGCGTCAAAGGATATCCTCTCCGGGGACATCGGGTCGGCTCCTATCCGGAACGAACCGTCATCCCGCCAAGTCAACGGTTCTTCTTGTCCCATAGGATAAATCATGACAAGTCCTGAATCCCTCAGCACGATTCTGAAGTTGTTCAGCCAGGGGTTATGCGATCTATAGTGCCCCGAATATGCCTTCCACTCATCTGGGATAAGAATATTTGATGGGATCTCTTCTCCTTCCTTCTGATACATAGAGTGGTCATGAGTGACGCCAACGATCCTGCCATCTCTCTTCTTCAACCCAAAGGCGCACAATTCTTTGGTGGGTGCATTCACATAAATGGCGCCTCTATCGATCTCGATCGCCTGGTGCTCCTTTCCTTCGCAGCTCAGATAGACTCGTCCATCCCTCGATAAGAACTCTATAGTCTCGGTTCTTGAGACGTATCTGCCTACCCAATCCATCGGGTCGCTGATCAATGCAGGGTCCTTCGGTACGGGTGGGGTACCGCTTCCGTTCGATCCCACAATCCTGAGCACTGATTTTGCCACATCGTAGGGTTCACCAGGACCGTTTATCATCACGATCACACCAATCCCTTTCACAGAATCCATGAGCATCGATGTGTAGAAGCCTACCATCCCTCCCTGATGCCCTAAGCCTGGGTTGCCATCGATCTCCTCTATGTTCAGCCCGTATCCGTAGCTCCGTCCGTGAACTCCATCATTGGTGTCGACGTACGGTGATACCATCTTCTCGAAGACTTCCTCTGCAAGGATCCTGCCCTCTGGATGCCTACCTTGGTTGAGTAACATGCGCATGTACGCGCACATGTCCGCTCCTGTCGATGATATGGATCCATCCGCAGTGTTGCTCTCGAACCAAGTGGATGGTGACAATGCAGCGCCTGCGATGAAAGGGCGGTCATCGTACAGCGGAGAGTACCCGACCGCTGAGCGTTCCTTGATGTTGTTCCTGATGACGGGTTCGGTCGAGTCCATACCCAGCGGCTTCAGTATGCGGTCGCGCATGATGTTTTCATAGCTTTCACCTGTGATCGTCTCCAAGAGAATCCCAAGAGTCTTGTATGCGGAATTTGAGTAGTGGAAATGTGATCCCTTCGGAGAAGTAGCATCCGTCGATCTGAGCGACCATACCTCTGACTCTGCAGTCGGAAGGGCATCCGATCCTATTATCAACCCCGAGGTATGGGTCATCATGTGATGTATGGTTATGTCCTCATGTCCCGACTTTGTCTCGAACCATGGAAGATATGACACGATTTTCTTGTTGAGATCAATCACTCCCTTCTCGGCCAGTTGGAGCAAGGCTATGCATGTGAATGATTTGCTGACAGATCCTATCTGGAACAGTGTGTGGGGTGAAACCGGTCGATGGCTCGAAATATCAGCTTCTCCTATGCAATAGGATGCAATCATCCTATCGCTGTCCGTTATAGCCAGCGAGAGTCCAGGAGTGCCATTGAGTTTCATCCACTTGTTCAGGTATTCCTCGATCATCAACGATAACTTCTCAGGTATCTCCATCATCGCTACCCCTTTGTACTTGTGAGTTGTCGAGTACATGGGCTGATGATACTTGGTTATTGGGTTATCTCACCTTTTTATCGATCCGGATAAGGTTAAAGTCCCTTGAGAACAGTCGTCCCGATAACCTCACAGGAGTTGTCGTTCGTGGTTGCTCCGAAGACTATCGATGGAAGAAGCGTGCTGGATCTTTCCAGGAAGCTCATACAGATTCCGAGTGTATATGGCAAGGAGACAGCTATCGCGGAATTCATCCATTCGTGGATGGATGAGAATGGTTTCAGCCCCAGGGAGATCGATGTTCCTGAGCATGGCCCAGATATCGTCGCATCTTTCGGTTCAAAATCGAATCCGAAGATAGTACTCACGGGCCACATGGATACCGTAGAGGTCATGAATGGATGGCAGCACGACCCGTTCGGAGCAGTGGTCGAAGACGGGCTTCTGTACGGTCTCGGCTCTCTGGACATGAAATGTGGTCTGGCCGCCATGATGCTCGCGTTCCGACGCCTCGCGGAATCCGATCTGGCGGATCATGCACATGTGTGTTTCCAGGCGGTATCCGGCGAGGAACGGCTCGGAGATGGGACCAGGAAATTGATAGAATCTGGAGAACTCGACGGTGCATCCGCCGTAATCGTCGGCGAGGGTTTCGGCGGACTGAAGGTCGCCACGATCGGCAGAAGGGGTGGATCATATTACGATATCGATGTCCAGGGAGTATCTTCGCACGGAGCAATACCGCACAGGGGCGTGAATGCCATCGAAGACGCTTCGAGGGTGATAACCGCGATATCTGACATGCCAATGAGCAAGACTGGCGGTGTCCTCTCAGATGAGTTGCGGCCATTATCGGAGTCTCAGACTGTACTTAGGATATCCGGTGGTTCGTGGAGCCTGAGCGTTCCTGAGAAGTGCTCCATAAGGGTTGTCAGATGCACCATTCCGGGAGGCAAGGTAGACATCAGCGACGAGTTCGTTTCTGTTATCGACAGCCTCGGTTTGAAAAGCAAGGTCAGCCTGCGGTTGAACACCGACCCCAAGGAGCTGTACTATCCCTACATGACCCCGCCAAATTCACCTTTGGTACAGGCGGCCTCGAGAGTGCTGAAACGGATAGTCGGCACGGAGCCGACACTCGTATGTGGCGTATCCGAAGCAGATGACAACCTCATTGCCCATGCTCTCAAGATACCTACCATCTGCATGGGCCCAGGCGAAACCGGGAACCTCGCTCGCTATCATCAGCCAGAAGAGGCTATAAGCGTGGCCCAGTTGGGACCGGCTGCCAACGCCTATTACGAACTGGTCCGAGAGCTCATCAGCGGCTCATGACCACTAGATGAATGAAAATGTGCGGGAGAGGGGATTCGAACCCCCGTACTCCTTCGAGACAGGATTTCTTATCCTCTCCTAGAGGACCTTAAGTCCTGCGCCGTTGTCCAGGCTTAGCTACTCCCGCAGCGCCCCTATCTTCCAGGGGCTCCTTAACCCTTTTTGAGGTCAGAACTGCTTGAGCAGGTCGGTCAGAGAAGCTCCTTCCCTGATCTTCAAATCGTAGCTGACTCTGACTATGGGCTTGTTCGCCTTCAGCACCCTGTTCAGGTTGATGGGTGTCCCAGAGACGACAATGTCGCAGTCCGCCCGGTTGATGGTCTCCTGGAGGTCATTGATCTGCTCGTTTCCGTACCCCATCGCAGGAAGTACCTTCTCAAGATGTTTGTACTTTTCGAAGGTCTGCTTGATGGAGTTGACCGCGAAGGGTCTCGGGTCTATGATCTCCTTTGCACCGGATTTCTGAGCCGCTATCAGGCCTGCACCGTAAGCCATTTCGCCATGGGTGACAGTTGGTCCATCTTCTATTACGAGCACCCTCTTGCCCATTATCGCCTCAGGCTTCTCCGCCGTGACAGGTGAATCTGCCAGCACGACCTTCGCATTAGGGTTGAGTTCCCTGGCCACCTCTTTCACGAGCTCGACGTTCTTCGGATCCGCCGTGTCGACCTTGTTCACGATGATGACATCTGCCATCCTCATGTTCGTCTCACCGGGATGGTAAAGCTTGCCGTGGCCCGCCCTGTGCGGGTCTGCGACCACTATATGAAGGTCCGCTGAATAGAACGGAGTGTCGTTGTTACCGCCGTCCCAGAGTATCACATCGGCTTCTTGCTCTGCCTGTCTGAGGATCTTCTCATAGTCGACGCCTGCGTAGACTATGATCCCCTTGTCGATATGGGGTTCGTATTCCTCTCGCTCCTCGATCGTGCACTGGTGCTTGTCGAGATCCTCGTATGTAGCGAATCTCTGGACTGCCTGTTTTTCGAGGTCGCCATAGGGCATCGGGTGCCTGATCGCGACGACCTTCTTCCCTTTCGAGATGAGGTACGACGCCACGGCCCTGGTGGTCTGACTCTTGCCAGCCCCTGTCCTGACGGCGCAGATCGCGATGACTGGCACCTTGGCCTTGAGCTCCGTCTGATTGGCGCCCATGAGCCTGAAGTCCGCTCCAGCAGCGTTCGTTATCGATGCCTTGTGCATGACGTCTATGTGCGCGATGTCCGAGTACGCAAACACGACCTGTTCCACACCGAGCTTCTTGATCAGTTCGGGTAGGTCCTTTTCGGGATGGATATCTATCCCGTTCGGGTACAGTTTGCCCGCAAGACTGGCCGGATACTTGCGTCCATCGATGTTCGGTATCTGCGTGGCTGTGAACGCCACAACCTCATAGTTGGCATTGTCCCGGAAGTAGACGTTGAAATTGTGGAAGTCTCTTCCTGCCGCTCCCATAATGATTACTTTCGCTCGCATGCTCTCACTGGTTTCCCGGTTAAACGGTGCAACGATATATTATTTACGCGGCGACGAAAAGTGTCAGTAAGGGATGGAAAGCTTTTCGTAAACGGATATCCATGCCCTCCCGATGGCCTACAGGAAACCTTCTGATACGGAGATTGTCGAAGCGGTCAAGGATGCTCTCCGTAGGCACGGGGTCATCCATTCTCAGAAGAAATTTGGGGAACTCGTCCTGGCAGAGCTGCGGAGGCACGATTCTGACTATTCCGTGAGCGAGGTCCGTATCCGCAGGCTCGCCCTCGCGAACGATCTCGTTTCCATTGATATCCGGGCCCGGGAGTCGCACGAGAAGACCTCAGCGAGCGCCTGTCCGGTGTGTGGGGGCCGCACCGAGCGCATAAAGAACCTGACGGTGTACGGTGGCACGGTCACTCGGGGATACAAGTGTAAGGCTTGTGGATATTGGACAGGGTTGAAGCGCAGGATACCTACTCTGTACATTTTCTCCCCCAAAGGTTGAGATTCGCTCAACACCTTTATTTCCGTGCTTCGCTTACCGCCCACGTGAGGCGAGAACGATGACTTTGGTAGACTTCGGGCATATGGAGTCCGGGAAGATCAAGATCAGTCAGAAGATCGGTGCCCCATTGGGCCTTGTGGACGGGAGCGAGGTCTTCAGCTCCATGTTCAATTATGAGGCGAACGGAAAGGGAACCTTCGAGATCGTGCTGTCACCTTTCGGGCCGGAGAACTACCGCGAGATCGCCTATGTCACATTCCATATCCGGGATGAGCCGGGTGCGCTGGCTCAGGCCGCTCAGTTCTTGAAAGTCAGGAACATCGATATATTGAATTCAGAGACGGTCAGCTCCATACCGAACGTGGTCATGGTGTGGGAGATGCTGGTCGATCTATCGTTCTTCGGCGACTCGCTGTCGCTGAAATCCGAGTTCGACGATGCTAAGCGGGCGAGGGACCAGGCCATGAGCATGGTGGACTGCATGCTCGTCGAGAATTCGGACCTGGCCACGCGGTATACCAGGGGCGCGGCCACGGACAACGAGAAGGTGAAGACCAAGGCTCTCAGAAAGACCGAGAAGAAGGCGAGTACCATCAACGATGGGACATTCGAGATGCCTCTGGCATACATCAACTTCCTCGGAAAGGACTCCGGTCCGGTTATGTTCATTGCTGAACCCGATTCATGGATACTGTCCGTCGTGTTCCTGAACGATGATGTATCTCTTGTGCGGATGAAGTTCGATATCCCTGATAGACCCGGCGCAGTGTTCGAGATCATGAAGACGTTGGGCAGTCTCTCGATAAACGTTATCACGGGCAATACCAATGTGCTGGTATACTACGAGAAGATGAAGTGCGAAGTGGTCGCAGACATACGTGCGTCAGGGAAGGACTCGAAGACGATCGAGGAGACGCTGAAGAAATCGATAGAGTCGTTGGGTCCTGCCTTCGCGTTGGTAGGGTTCGCCCCGATCAAGGTCTGATTGCGGACTGGCCGGAGGCCTTCTGGCATAGATACCGCTGCTTGGCAGGCTCGCTTATCGTGACCGCATCACCCGTCGAGAAGCAGACATCGGTCCAACAGATGACCTTCGGCCCCCGGCCTGCCACTTGGACCAAGGCTATGTTCATGGGTCCGTGCTCTCCTTCGGGAGGGAAACCGACTTTGACACAAGATATGACCGTGCCTTCATCCGCCCATTTTGCGGACTTCATGTTCTTCCCGCACTTGGGGCATTTGATGTTCGCGGTATTCACGGCGAAACCGCATCTGCACTTCGAGCCCTTCAAATCGGTCATCTCCGCTATCGTAACGCTTCTAGACTCACCTGACTGCTCACCTTCGTCATTATATTTGTTGTGGAATGGACATCCTCTGTGAAATCTTGTCGTCGACGAAAGACTATTAAACGCCAGGAGTATATTCGCTCCTCGCGTAACGCGATTGGTATGCTGTGGAACGATCCCCCCAGATCTTGATACTGCCAAAGGCACCCGCAGCGATGTCAACCAATGGAGGCTAGCTCTTGGATCCTATCGAAGCATCGCGGCTCATAATGGACACCTACGCCGCAAAGATATTAGTTGCTTGCTCACGCAAGCCTAAGCACGCCCTTGAGCTAAGTGCCAAGCTGAACATCCCTATCGCAGCCTGCTACCGGAGAATACATGCTCTTGAGAAGGCCGGCCTTCTCAAGGCCGTCGAGCGGGCTCTGACGCAGCAGGGGAAACGCATTGTCCTTTACTTTTCACAATTGAAAAACGCCTACATCTTCTTCGAAGGAGGCAAGCTCAGGGTCCGGTTCCAGATGATCACTGGGCAGACGCAGGACTTTGGAGGAGAATGGAAAGAGATCAAGCTGATCGAAGCGGAAGAAGAAGAGGATGCGCTACCTGGAGGCCTGTTCAGGCCAAAGGAGCGCTGATCCGTTTAGGAACATGACGCTCAGAGAGGAGTTGAGTCAAAATGGCTGAAGACACAATAGCTGGGACGGCAACATTCCCAAGGGAGATGATCAAGTTCCTGTCGAACCCCGGCGGGCACTCGTTGATAGTCAGGGGTATGGCCGGCACGGGGAAGACCACGCTCGCGCTGCAGCTGATCGAAGAGCTAGCTCAGGTGCAGCAGAGCTATTACATGTCGACAAGGGTGTCGGACCAATCGCTCTTCAACCAGTTCCCTTGGTTGCTCGAGAAAGTCAAGGAAGGAGAGATTCTCAAGGCTCGGAAGAAGTACAAGAAGAAGGCGGATTCCGAGATGGCTGTAGAGAAGATCCTCCTGGGGCTGGCAGCGATAAAGGGCGAGCTGAAGGCAGACAAGATCAAGACCCCAAGAAAAGAACTCAAGCGTCTCGAGGGCAACATTGAGGTTGGCGGAGACGAAGAACCGGTTGCGGAAGCGAGCGGCGAATCGGAGCTCACAGTGACCGTCGGAGCGATGATGCCCGAGATCGAGATGGCCTACGATGTCATCGACAAGGCTCTTCCTGAGAGGACTCTCATAATCATCGATAGCATCGATGCGCTCGCGGAGAAATACGGACTTCAACCGTCGCGATTGATCAATGCGCTTCAGAAGGACCTCGTGGAGGGGTGTGGCACCAACATAGTATACGTGCTAGAGACCCCAGATCCTCTTCTGGATTATCTTGGAGACGGTGTAGTGTACCTGTCCCTTAGCAACTCGACTGGTCGCAGGATACGGGAGCTGGATCTGCTCAAGCTCAGAGGTTGCGAGATAAGGCAGCCCAAGTACGTGTACACACTCCTTGGCGGTCGCGTCCGGACATTCGAGTACTCGAGATATTCAAAGCCTGAGAAGCCCCTGACCATCGATCCCATCCCTGACCCGACAAAGAGGTTCGTATCTACAGGCAACGGTGCCCTGGATGAACTGCTCGAAGGCGGCCTCAGGAAGGGAACGATCGCGTTGATAGAGTTGGGGTCAGGTGTGCCCGTGGTGTCTTCATCGTCCATCGAGAAC
The DNA here is from genome assembly GCA_018818785.1 of Thermoplasmatota archaeon. GTDB lineage: Archaea > Thermoplasmatota > Thermoplasmata > UBA10834 > UBA10834 > UBA9653. Next base: position 45,313 of record JAHIRF010000009.1, read on the forward strand.
GCCATCATCTGCAATGCTGCGTCGCTTGGCAGAGGTGTGGCCTGGCTCCCGACGAAGAAGACTGGGGCGGAAGCTGCCAGGGAGGACCTGCTCGGATTCCTAAAGGCGAGCGATTTCGATGAGCATGTCCGGATACTGGAGCCTCATGCCGCATCTGAGTCTCCGAAGCCATATGCGATGACGCTCGAGGGTGAGGATGTCAAAGTGGACATCAAGTGGCAGGACATTCAGTACGCTCTGAAGGGTACCGAACAGCCATACATGGCTATGATCGGGTTCGACTCGCTGGAATCGATGTATGGTCCCGAGGTCCTGGACGGCCTGATGGATTTCCTGACTTCACTCATGAACAACGATGGTGTGTTCATCGCAACGGTGACTCCGTCCGTGAAGTCCACGAGCAGGTTGACTGATCTGGCACACACGCACATCAGGATCGATAAGACTTCAGGCATTACAATGGTCCGCGGAGAAGAACCCTATTCCGCTCCATATGCGATGACGGACCCGGAGAAGGGCGACTTCAGACCGAAGCTCGTACCCATACTCTAGTGGAATCTGGCGCACGATTCCATAGCGCCTCGCCATGAGGTATGCATGTTCCCGGGGAATCAAGTCGTGGCCGTCTCAGCTGACCCTTCAGCTGGGTGCCGTTCGGGATCGAGTTCGACGATGAGCTCGGTGGAGGGACATTCCTGAGTTGGAACTGGAACTCCGATCGTTGATTCAATCTGCACTCAAGAAATATGGATCAAGGGGTTTCATCAAGTTTGTTCTGGGGCTTCAGTGCTTGAAGAGTCTGAGCCCGCTGAACACCATCGCCATCCCGTATTCGTCCGCCGCCGCGATCGCCTCATCGTCCCTGACGGATCCGCCTGGTTGGATGATGACTGATGCGCCCACCTTTGCTGCGGCATCGATACCATCTCTGAACGGGAAGAACGCATCGGATATCAGGACCGACCCTTTCGCCTCCGGACCAGCCTTCATCCCCGCGATCGTCGCGGAATCCACCCGGCTCATCTGTCCTGCTCCGACACCGACGGTCCTCTCACCCTTGACTAGAAGGATCGTGTTGGACTTGATGTGTCTGCAGACCTTGGCGCCGAATATCATCGCATCCATCTCTTCTTGTGTAGGCGAACGCTTTGTGACCACCTTGAGCTTGCTCCTGTCTATCTCGGTATAGGCATCCGTCTGAACGAGCAATCCACCCTTGACCTTCGCCATGAACTTGCGTCCTTCCTCTCTCTTGATCGGCATGTTGGTCCTGAGTAGTCTGATGCTCTTCTTCTCTTCCAGAAGCTTCTCCGCATCTGGGTCGTATCCAGGCGCGATGACTGCTTCCACGAAGTGACTCGATATCTCTTTTGCCGTCTCGAGATCAACCTGTCGGTTCAGACCGACCACGCAGCCAAATGCACTGAGGGAGTCGGCGTTGTAGGCTATCCTGAATGCTTCAGCGATCGTATCCGCGCTCGCCACGCCCGAAGGGTTGGTGTGCTTTATGACCGCCGCTGTCGGCTTCTCGAAATCTGAAACGATAGCAAGTGCCGCATCAAGGTCCAGGACGTTGCAGTACGAGATCTCCTTCCCGTGCATCTTCTCGGCCGCTGCGACGCTCAGAGGGGTCTGGTCAAACAGGTCCTTGTAGAATGCCGCTTTCTGGTGCGGGTTCTCTCCGTACCTCAGGTCGCTGAGCTTCTCGAACGACAATGTCAGGTTCTTCGGGAGTATCTCGTTGCTGAACTTCTTGCCGAGGTATGATGCGATCGCTGAATCATATCTTGCAGTGGCCCTGAACGCCTCGAGTGCGCACGATTTCCTGGTCTCGTCCGATACCTTGCCATCGTTCTCCTTCATCTCCGCAAGTATCTTCTCATACTGTGCCGGATTCACGACGACCGTGACTGAGGAGTTGTTCTTGGCCGCCGATCTTATCATCGAGGGCCCGCCGATATCTATGTTCTCAATCGCGTCTTCGATCTTCACGTCGGATTTCGCGACGGTGGCCTCGAACGGATACAGATTCACGACGACCATGTCGATCGGCTCTATTCCGTGCTTCTTTATGGCCTCCATGTGCTCATGCTTCTCTCTCATGGCCAACAGACCACCGTGGATCGCCGGATGAAGTGTCTTGACCCTTCCATCCAGCATCTCCGGGAATTTGGTCACATCGGACACGCCGACCACTGGAATTCCGTTCTTCTCCAGAGTCGAAGCCGTTCCACCGGTCGACAGGATAGCAACGCCCATCTCAGATAGGCCCCTTGCGAATTCCACCAATCCTGTCTTGTCAGATACGCTTATCAGTGCTCTCCTTACCTTGCTCATCTATCATACGCTCCGTTATCTGGCTCGTGCATCCCTCCCCGTGCAAGGCAAAAGGTATGCCTGGATGGTATCTGCTATTCCGATATAACGGTTTTCGTTCGCTTATGAGCAAAAATGAGCCCTCGACTTCAGTCGTCCTCATGCTGCATCTCGTAGAGGTTGAGTTCAGGACTCTCTCCATCGATCTCCTCTTTCCCAGGGAACAAGGTGGGGATGGTGAGCGCGACCGTGACCGCGATTATTGCCCCCCCAGTCACTAGCGATAATTGGTATCCTACCCATTCAGACAGGCCGACCGCCAATAGAGGCGCGATCGCAAATCCGAGCGATCCGAATGCGTTGAATCCTCCCATGAACGTCGCATGCTCTCCTCTTGGGACGATGTCCGCAAGGAGTCCGAGGCTGGCTGGCAGGAGCATGGCAGCGAGCGCTCCTGAGACGACCATGAGCGCGAAGAGGGCATCGATGGTGACGAAGCAAAGGGTTCCCAATAGGGCCGCATATGCGAAGCCACCGATTACCAGCATCCATTCCCTGCCGTACCGGTCCGAGAGCTTCCCGAAATGATACTGGAGCAATGCGAAGGGTAGGAGGAAAGCCGCAAGGTACATGCCTCTTACTCCTGGCGACGAATCGAACTCATATGCTAGATACAATGGGAGGAGGACCACGAGGTATCCTGCGCTGAATCTCTCAGCAAAGCTGAACAGATATGGCGCCCTCGCCTCTCTGTCCCTATAGAGTTGCCTGATGCTCTGAGCTAGTGATTCGGCCTTGCTCCTTATCGGGATATCTTTCACGAACATGATGGAGAGGACCGTTGCCAGGACGAAGACTGCTGATGCTGCATAAAGTGGAAGGAGGACTCCATGGTCGGCCACGAGTCCACCGATAGGCGCACCCAGCCCCATCCCGAGAGCCAGCGCCGCACCGATTATGCCCATATATGCGCCACGACTATCCGAATGCGACATGTCCATCGCCAGCGTCATCAGCAATGACCATGCCATGACCGTCATGGCCCCCTGCATGAACCTCATAACGAAGAGTGTGGTAAGGTCGGGTGCGAGCGTCATCATGTAGTACAACATCGCGGATCCGAGGAATCCTATCACGATGAATATCCTGCGCTCCCCTCTCTTGTCTGATAGAGCACCCCACACTACCCCGAATATGATATACGCGATCATCTCGATGGTTATGAAAAGCGACGCCATAGTGGTCGTCGTATCGAATCGGTCAACTACGATCTCCTTTATCGATGGGACCACGAAAGTCAGGTTGAACATCGCTAGGAACGTCAGGGACGCGATTCTGAGGATCGGTTTCTTGAAGAGCTGCATATCCGAAGGGTGGATGACGAGCTAGCACATGAATCATTTGGGTGTGATGCAGTTCGGCGTTCATCTACAGCGGTGCATCGGGTGATGTCTCGTTCTCACCCCTTCATGCTCTCCTTCACTGCATCCCTCATCAGGAATATCGGCAGGTACGCATAGTCTGCGACAAGATCATGGAACATCTTCTCGTCGAAAGCACCTCCCAGTTCCTTCTCCATCTCCTTCCTGAACTCGATTATCAGATGTCTGCCGATGAGATATGATAGTGCCTGTCCTGGACTCCTGGTGTATCTGATCACTTCATCTCTCGCGGCGTTCCTTGGGATGCCTATCTCGTTCACTGCGAGGTCGACCATTTCATCGACAGTAGCCTCACCTACTGCAAGTCTGATGTCCGCGACTATCCTGTATGCCCGCCAAAGGGCTCCGTTGACCATTTCCAGGACGGCTTCGTCATCGGTCCCGTATCCGTGATCATACATCATCTTCTCGCAGTAGTGAGCCCATCCCTCCACCGTTTCCGCAGCGACGTAAAGGTTGTCTGACATCTGATGCAGCTGCAGCATCCAGTGCTTGCCATTGGATCTGACACCCTGGTGGAAGTGTCCCGGGTATGCCTCGTGCACCGCGGTGTTTATTATGGACCCGTGGTTGAGGTGGCTGCCAAGGTCCTTGGGATCCTTGGGCCTAGTTACTACATACGCCCCTTCCTGGATCTTGTCGAACTTGGACGGCATGAACAGCGCCGCATAGGGCAACACGGGGGCGAGGAATGCCGGAGTCTCGATTATCTTGAGAACACTGGTCTCATCTATGGTAGCTATCCCGTTCGCTATGATGAACCGTTTGGCTTTGAGCATCTCCTCCTCTGTTGCTTTCAGTCCTTCTTCGAAAGTCTTTGGCGCGTGTGATTCCACCACTTTCTTCGCGCCATCGACTCCTCCGCCTGGTGAGATCTTTTCGGATATGACCTCTCGCTCGGCCTTGAGATCCTTCAGGTACTTCTCTCCGAGAGCCAGGATCGCATCTGAATCCATGCCCAAACCTCTCATCTCGATCAGCTTCTCGAACTTCGTTCTGCCCATCGCGAAATCCGCATCAGCTGTCTTCAGGAGTCCCTCGAGCCACGCTTTCTGCACCGTGATGGCTGTTTTGGTCACATTCACGCCTTCGGAGAGAGCCTTGGCTGTCTCCGGCGTGATATGATCCTTCCAGGACTGCTCGACGAATGTCAGGAAATCTGGGAACTGGTCACATGATTCGATGGCTCCTTCAGTCCACAGTTTCACGGTCCTTTGTCCGTTGAACCTTGCCCTGAACTCCTCGAAGTGCCTCGGCACCTGGTGCAGCCGACTAGCCATGGCCCGAGCCCTGAATTCGATGGACGCATAATCCCTCGAGAACATCATGAACACGAGCCCCCCAAGTCCTTCGATCACGTCTGGATACATCCTCCAGAGAGGATACTCATGCCTGCCGAAGGTGGCGAAATCGATGGAGATGTCGAGCACCTTCAACATGAGTCTTCTGTCCAGTGTGAAATCTGTAGAATCGAGTGCACGCGCCTTGATCCGCCATTCCTTGAGAATGTCCAGAGTGTCGTCGATGCGCTTCACTCCGCCATGAGGCAGATACATGTCATATGGGTCGTGTAGCCCCAATGCCGTGCCGACATCTGGATTCACCGCGAGTATTCTCTTGAACATCTCTTCGTTCAGCTGATCAAAGGCATGTGCTCCCACATGATCACCTGGCAGGGAGATGGCATCATGCTGCATGAGTCTTTCGAAGCCACAATCGGGGTATCGCATTCCGTCAGTGGGGTACCATCGCTGACCTGACGACTTTCCTGGCCAGATGGAACGGGAGATTGCCGTTCTCTGCCATGAGGTCGTGGAAGAGCTTCTCGTCGAATCGCTCCCCGAGCTCGTGCTCCAGCTCTTTCCTGAGCCCCAGGACCATCTTCCTTCCCATCATGTATGATAGACCGTAGCCTGGCGTGTGCGAGAATCCTTTGACATCCGCCTCTGCGGAATTCCTCGTAGTGTCCGTCTCACGGACGAACATCTCCACCATCTCGTGAATCGACGCGTCCCCATGAGCGAGTTCCACATCGTATATCGCCCTGCAGGCTCTCCAGAGGCCGAACCCTATCATCGCGAGAGCGTCCTTGTCCGTTCCGCAGAACTTATGGTCGTACATCATCTTCTCGCAATAATGTGCCCACCCCTCCATCATCTCATAGGCAGGGATCATTGTGTCCGAGGCGATCAGCATGTGCGGCAGCTGATGCATCCATGGCTTGTTGTTCGACACAACCCCTTGATGGAAATGGCCCGGATATGCTTCGTGTACCACTGTATTGATGATGGCCGCACGGTTCCAAAGGTTATTGAGATCGGCTTTGTCCAGCGGGTCCGTGATCAGATAAGTCCCGTGTTGGATCTTGTCAAAGACGGCTGGCATCATCAACGCTGCGGTCGGGATCGCCGAACTGAGGAATTCAGGGGTCTTGACGAAATTGAGGATCCCCTCATGGTCGAGGGTGATAAGGTCGTGCTCGATTAGGAACTGTTTAGCGTTCTCCGTCTCGCTGCTGGTGACTGCTAGCACATCTTCGATGGTGTCGGGTGTGTCCGATTCGACTATTTGCCTGGCCTTCTCTGGAGTCCCGTCCAGGGATATCCTGCTAGAGATGATGGCGCGTTCCTCTTTGAGTTCATGTATCGTCATCTCGCCTATGGCAATGATCTCGTTGGGGAGATAATCGATCCCACGGATCTTTAGCAGTTTTGCGAACTTCTCCCTGCCCATCGCGAACTGCTCAACGGATACATCGAGCATTCCTTTCAGCCAGTCCTTGTGATCTGCGATATCCTCGTTCGCATACGCGATGTTCTTATCCATCTGGGCGAGAAGGGATGATGATATGCTATCCTTAGAGAAGCTCCGCAGATGAGCAAGGTAGTCTGGTACGCCTTCGCATGTCTCGATCGCGATCTCGGTCCATGCCCTTACAGGCTTCGAATCTGAGAACCGCTGTCTGAATTCACCGAGATAGCGTGGCAACTCGCCTATCCTCGACACGATGCCCTCAACCCTATCCGGAAGGGGTGCGTACTCCCTTACCGCCATCATGAAAAGGAGCCAGCCTGGGTGCTCGAGCCCATTCGGATACATCTTCCACATCGGATAATCGTCTATCGCGAACCTCTGGAGCTCGAGGGACATCTCCAGCAACTCGAGTGAAATGCCCTGATCCGGCGTGAGTTCCGCCGAGTCCGCGATCCTGCTCGCTTCCTTGTGCCATGATTCTAGAAGCTTGAGCGTATCGTCCAGACGCTTGAAACCACCATGAGGTAGGTGTAGGTCGTATGGTTTGTGCTTTCCGAATTGCGTGGCTGCATCCGGGCTGATCTCGAATAGCTTCACGAGCATCTGCTCGTTCAATCGGTCGAATTCAGTTTGCGACATCGTATCATACCTCACAGGCATCGGCCGCGGAATCGGGTCAGAAAGTCGGTCTCGGAAGGAGTCCTGCCTCTTCGACTATCCTGGGCACGATATCTTCCCACATGACTGCCATAATGTGGATGCCATGGACCCCTTTCATCTTCTTGAGTGTCTCGATCTGTTCCACGCATAGCCTGATGCCCTCTTCCTTGGAGTCCTTGGCATTCTTCATCCTGTCGATGATATGGTTGGGGACGATCATTCCAGGGACCTTGTTCTTCATGTATCTCGCAGCGCCGGCGGTCTTCATAGGTATGACCCCGGCTAGTATGTGGATTTTCTTATCTAGACCTCGGCTACGGACTTCATCCATCCACTTCTCGAACAAGTCCATATCGAATATGGCCTGCGTTTGACAGAAGTCGGCGCCGGCCGCTACCTTCTTCGCCAACCGCGAAGCCCTGAACTCGTATGGAGTCGCGAAAGGGTTCTCTGCGCAGCCCAGATACACCTTGGGAGGGTCCTTTATCTCTCCTCCACCGACCTGCTTGCCTTCCCTTCTAAGCCTGTCAAATACCTGTAGTTCAGAGATCGAATCGAAGTCGAACACGCTCTTCGCGCCTTTCTCGTTGCCGAAGATCTGATGGTCCCCGGTCAAGCAGAGCACGTTCCTCACTCCGAGGGCACTCGCGCCCAACAGATCACTCTGGAGAGCGATCCTGTTCCTGTCCCTGCAGGTCATCTGGATGACCGGTTCCACACCTTCTCTCATGACTATGGCCGCACTGGCGATGCTGGATAACCTCACCACCGCGGTCTGGTTGTCCGTAAGGTTGAACGCGTCCGCATAGCCCTTCAACATCTTTGCATGGTGGACGAGCGGTTCCGGATTCGCGGACTGTGGCGGACCGATCTCGGCGGTGACGACGAACTTGCCCGATTCGAAGACCCTCTCCAGGTTGCTGCCAGCCTTCATCTGACCGCCCCCTTTCCTTTCTTCTGGTGCTGAGTCAGCTTCGCGTCCTCTCTGACGTATGTGCGTCTTCCACCTGAATGGCTGGTCGACCAATCCTTAGGTGCTGATACCTGCTCGATCAGCTCAAGTCTGTTCTGCAGCTTGAGTCTCTCGTGGATCGCATACCACGCGCAATCGATCTCCAGGTTCACTTCACAATGACCGTCCGATGATCCACCGCATGGACCGTTCAACATGCTCTTGGCGCATCTCGCTATGGGGCATATGCCTCCGGTCGTGTGTATGATGCAATTGCCGCAACCAACGCACTTCTCGGACCACACGCCCTGCTCCTCTGGCACGCCGAATATCCCCGTATTGAGCGCAGGGAACGCGAGCTTGTGCGGATAGTTGTCACCTATCGTCTGGGCACCCAGCGAGCAGGCCATGGATAATACGAGATCGGAATCGAGTATCTTGTCCTCGACCTCCTGGATCCATTCCTTCTCGCACTGTCTCTCTACAACGAGTGCTTCGAACTGTTGCTTCCTGCCCTCCTTCTTGTTCTTGACTTTGAGCGCGGAGACGAGCATCTTGACTTCCTTCTCTCCACCTGCCAGACAGATCGCCACACAGCTCCTGCACCCGATCACCGTGATCTTCTTGTACGGAGCGATCATGTCTGCGATCTCTCCGAGGGGTTTTCTCTTCGCGACTATCATTGCTCATCACCCTCCTTGCCGAGCGGACCGAGTCGATTGACGACATCACACATCTTCGAGACTATCTCCGGGAATCTCCAAGTCATGGTCGAGGATGTATTGAACATCTCAACCCTTTCTTTCTCGATGCCTGCCTCCTCGAGCATCGATCTGACATGTTCCACTCGCTTCCTGCCTTCTATGGAGCCAGTATCATAGTAACAGTTCTTCTCGAGACACCCGAGCACGAAGACGGCATCTGCGCCATCCTCGAGCGCCTTCAGTATGTGCAGTCCATCCACCCTTCCGGTGCATGGTACATCGATGATCCTCACACTCGCATCATATGTGATGCCCGATTTCGCGGCTGCAACGGGTGAATCCAGACCATGCCGCTCACAGCAGAAGCCGACTATCTTGGGTCTGCGCGGTGTCATCAGAAATCACCTCTCAGCATCGTCTTGGTCTCCTGCATTATGATGTCGTCGGTGCAGTTGCGCAACTCGATCGCTTTGCTCGGGCATATGCCGACGCACATCCCGCACCCTTGGCATGCCTGGGTGCGTATCTCCGCTTTGTTGGCAATGCCTATGAACGGGGCCTCGTATGGACATGTCCTGATGCATGTCAGACACGCGGAGCATTTCTCCTGCGTGACCTCGGCGACCGATCCTCCGTATTCGATGATTCCCTTGGATGCGAACTCACCTGCGAGTTCGCCCGCAACCATACCTTCCTCCTCGGCGATATCCTTCGTCTTGGGGAAGAGGGCTGAGCCGCAGATGAATATCCCCGGCCTTGGGGTGCTCACCGGTCCTCTCTGTATGCTCCCGTGCCTGATGCCACCATCTGGAGACATCGGTATCCTCAGCGTATCCGCGATGCCTTCGTTGTCATCGTTCGCGGGTATCGAGGCGAATGCCAGAGTCCCGAATCTCAACCTGATCGTCTCGCCCTGTGCGAGGTCCTTGACGGATACCACGTTCGGTTCCTTGGGATCGATCTTGGGGATTCCAGTCGCATCGTACCTGATGAATCGGACTCCAAGCTCTGCTGCTTCCTTGTACCTCAGCTCGGATAGGCCGAAAGCCCTCATCTCTTGGAATACGATGGTGATGTCTGAATCCGTTGAACGTCTCTTGAGTTCGATCGCTAGCTCCAGTGACTCATCCCATGCGTAGTCACGAACTTGCATGGACTTGCCCGCTGGATCTGGCGAATCGACGATCACGATGGGGCCTTCCATCTTCTTGCCAGCGCGTATCTGCTCGTCCAGTTCGTACAGAGGCAACGCGCTCTTGCATGCCTTCGCGAGAGGTCCATTGAGTCTGGTCCAGCCGCCGCCGGTCGCAACCACGATCGCTGCGCACTGGAGCTCCTCCACCTTCTCCCCTGCCCTGATGGTCAACACGAAATTGCCACCGTACCCTTTGGATTTCAACAGGACTGAGTTCTGCATCAGTACGCCAGGGGCCTTGAAGCTCTTCGTGCCCTTCTCGATGATTATCGTATGAGCTCCGGTCTTCGCGGCGGTTTCCGCCGCCTTCCTACCAGACGCACCTCCGCCTAGCACGACGACATTCCTCGTCCTCATTTGCTCTTTGAGGGTCTCCAGCGGTTTGAGGCCCATCACCTTCTGTAGCGCAGCGACCATCATGGTCTCTGCCTTTGCCTGCGCTCTGGGCGGATCGTCCATGTGCGGAAGGACCACCTCGTCCCTTATGTTGACATACTCGACCAGGAATTCGTTCACCTTCGCCTTCTTGAATGCTGCCAGGAGCGCGGGGTTGACAACCTTCTTGGGACATGCGAGTACCACGACCCTGTCCACCTCCCTTTCCTTTGCCTCCTGGACGACTTGTTTTATGCTCTTTGAATCGCAGACGGCTCCGACCAGTACTGTCGATACGACAAGATCCATCGTCGATGCCTTCTCGATCAACTTGTTCATGTCTATGAGTTGAGGGATTTCGGTGCAGGATTTGCATCCGATGACCTGTATCTGTCCTTTCATCAAGCTCCCTCCTTCCGATGGCTCGCACGAGATGCCGCGGCGGCAGCCTTCACAGATGTCTCCTCTATGTCCATGGGCTCGCAGGTCGTCCCGACCAGGAACACTCCCGAGTCTTCGAGGGACTTGTCGCATATCGCGAATCCTCTCTCATCCGCTTTGATGCCGAGGGCGTCCATGAGTTCCTTCGAATTGCCAGCAGGGCGCATTCCTACCGAGAGCAAGACCAGGTCATATTCCGTCTCGATGACCTCTGAGTCCGTCTCCGTCGCTGCCCTCACGACCAGGTTGCCGTCATTTCCAGGCAGCACGACTGCCGGCATGCTCCGGATCATCCTGACCGTCTTCTTCCTCTCCTTGACCCATCTCTTGAAGTCGTCATGTGGCTCGTACAGGGTCCTAAGGTCCATGAAATAGAAATCCAAGTTGACCTCTGGGTCCTGGTCGATGAGCAGCTGAGAGATCTTGGTCGCATACTTGCAGCAGAACTTGGAGCAGTACTCAACACCCGTCTTCATGGATCTGGATCCAACACATTGTATGACCGCGACCTTCTTCGGCTGCTTGCCATCCGATGGCCTGAGCAGCCTACCGTGCTTGTTGAGGATGCGTTCCGCATCGAGGCTCGAGATCGCGTTCTCCAGCACGCCCCCGCCTAGCCTCTTGACTTCGGAAGCGTCTACTGGCTCCATACCTGTGGCACAGATGATTGATGAGACTTTCCTGGTAACGTTCCTCGCCCTATCCTCGTAATCTATCGCCTTGGTCGGGCACACATCCGCGCACTTCTGACACTTGTCCTTCTTGAAGTGCAGGCACTTGCTCCTGTCGATCCAGTGATGCCTCGGCTGACCGTTGCCCGTCGGGGCGAAGATCGCCTTGTCATCAACTGGACACGCTTCGATGCACTTATTGCATCCAATGCAGTTGTTAGTGACATATCTGGGTGAGATCTTGATCTTGACTTCATACCCATTTCCGTTCTTCTTGACCTGGGTAGTCTCTGAGAGCAACAGAACCTCCGCGGATTGGTCTCTGAGCAGTTCCGTCGATCGGTCGACGACGTAGCATGCCCCGCAGTTCCTGCACTCGCTCACGCCCTTGCAGGTCAGCTCCCTTGCCATCCCGCCGAGGGATTCGGACCTCTCCACGAGCACGATTCCTTCGCTTCTGTCAACGAGGGCCTTCGCCGCGGATACACCTGCGGGCCCTCCTCCAATAATGAGGACACTTCTTGACATATTCTCCCTCCCAAATTGCACGATCATGAAGGGCTGGCAGAGCGGTCGAGCGACCGTCTCGATAATGTGTTTGGCTCACCGGGGACAGAAACCCTCCCGGTGGGCAACGAGAATAATAGGTTTGGAAAGCTGGGCATGATGCCGTCGACGATCAGTTGAGTCCGGTTATGTAGCCGTTGTCGTCGATGTTGATCCTCTCAGCTGCAGGAGATGTCGGCAATCCTGGGATCGTCATCATCTCTCCGGTCAGAGGCACGATGAAGCCCGCACCAGCGGCCAACCTGACCTCCCTGACCGTCAAGACCCAGTCCTTGGGCGCACCCTTCTTCGCCGGGTCGTCCGTGAGCGAGTGCTGGGTCTTCGCCATGCAGATCGGAAGCTTGTCGTTTCCGGCAGCCTCGATCGCCGCGATGTCTCCGGGAGCCGTGCCAGTATATACGACATCCTTTGCCCCGTAGATCTCCGTTGCGATGATCTTTATCTTCTCCTTGATCGGCAGCTTCTCGTCGTAGAGCACCTTGAAGTTGCTCTTCTCCTTCTCGAGTGACTCCAGCACGGCATTGCCTAGCTCGACACCGCCCTTGCCGCCCTCGACGAACACCTTGGATAGACCGAATCTCGCACCCACCTTCTCACAGTGCTTCTTGATGTGCTCGATCTCCTCTGGGCTGTCAGTCGGGAACTGGTTGATCGCGACTACGACCGGCACCCCGAACTTCTTGATGTTCTCTATGTGCTTGTCGAGGTTGCTGTAACCCTTCTCAAGGAATCCGACATCTGGCTTACCGATCTCCTTCTGATCCATCCCACCATGCATCTTGAGCGCCCTTATGCTGGCGACGAGTACTGCGACGTCAGGTTTCAGGCCGGTTATCCTGCAGACGATATCGAAGAACTTCTCGCCTCCGAGATCCATCGCGAATCCGCCCTCGGTGATGACGTAGTCTGCCATCTTGAGCGCGTACTTGGTGGCGATGATCGAGCTGTTGCCGTGTGCGATATTCGCGAACGGTGCACCGTGTATGAGCGCGGGCTGTCCCTCTAGTGTCTGAACCAGTGTTGGAGCGATCGCGTCCTTCAGCAGGAGGCACATCGCGCCTATGCCCTTCAACTGGTCCGCGGTGACAGGCTTCTTGTCGTACGTGTATCCCACGACCATCCTGGACATTCTGAGTCTGAGATCGGCCATGTCCTTGGAGAGCGCCAGTATGGCCATGATCTCGCTGGCGACTGTGATATCGAAGCCGCTCTCGTGTGGTACACCACCCACGGTTCTGCCTCCGAGTCCGACCACGACCTTCCTCAACTCCCTGGCATTCATGTCCATGGCCTTTCTCCAGGTGATCTTTGTTGGGTCGATCCCCAGTGGGTTCTTCTTTGAGATATGGTTCTCCACGAGTGCGGACAGAAGGTTATGGGCTGTCCCGACTGCGTGTATGTCGCCTGTGAAGTGAAGGTCGATGTCCCACATCGGATAGATCTGAGAGTATCCTCCTCCGGTCGCACCGCCTTTGATGCCGAATGTCGGGCCGAGCGATGGTTCTCTGAGGGAAAGCATGACCTTTTTCCCCAGCTGGCCCATGCCCTGGCACAGACCTATGGACGTGACTGTCTTCCCCTCACCGGCCTTTGTGGCGGTGATGGCTGTGACAAAGATGAGTTTGCCATCCTTGTTGCTGTCGAATCTCTTTAGCACGTCGAGAGGGACTTTGGCTTTGTACTTCCCATAGAAGTCTAGGTCATCGCGGGAAAGGCCGACCTTCTCCGCAATCTTCTCGATGTGCTGTACCTTGGCTGCCTGAGCAATTTCAATATCTGGCTTCATCGCCATTTGTCAACCCCCTTTTAACCCGTATATGGACCAAATAATAAAGCCTTTCGGAATTTATGTGTCATGCACTTAAAAGTGCGCGAAATCTTAAGTAAAGGGGGAGCATCACGTTTTCGGAGGCGTTTGAATTGGTGGCCCAAATAATCAACGGAAACGAGGTTGCGAAGAGCATCCGAGCAGAGCTCAAGGAAGAGATCGCTGGGATGAAGATGTCCGGGGTGACCCCTGGTCTGGTAGTGATCATCGTGGGGGAGGATCCTGCTTCACAGGTCTATGTGAGAAAGAAAGGCGAAGCGTGCGTGGAGCTAGGTATTGACTCCGAGACGATACGCCTCCCTGCGGAAACGACTGAACAGGAGCTCCTCGACCTCATCGAAAAGTACAACAACGACAAGAAGTTCGATGGCATTCTGGTCCAGCTCCCGCTGCCGAAGCATATCAACGAGCAGAATGTGTTGCTAAGGATCGATCCGAGCAAGGATGTGGACGGCTTCCACCCCGTGAACGTCGGGAAGATGGTCGTCGGAGCCGAGGACTGCTATCTGCCATGCACACCGCACGGGATACAGGAACTCCTGGTAAGGAGCGGGAACGATCCGAAGGGGAAGCATGTCGTTGTCATCGGCAGAAGCAACATCGTCGGGAAACCGATCACGAACATCCTTCTTCAGAAAGCTCCTGGAGCGGATGCAACAGTCACCATATGTCACTCTAGGACGCAGAACATGAGCGGGTTCACGAAACAGGCCGACATACTCATCGCGGCCATAGGTGTGCCGAACTTCGTGAAGGCGGACATGGTCCGAGAGGGGGTCGTCGTGATCGACGTGGGTGTCAACAGGATCAACGACCCGACCGCGAAGAATGGCACTAGGCTCGTGGGCGATGTCGACTTCGAATCCGTGAAGGAGAAGGCCAAGGCGATCACTCCTGTACCGGGAGGGGTCGGGCCAATGACCATCACGATGCTTATGAAGAACACGGTCAAGGCCGCGAAGATACATCACAACTTGAAAAAGTGATTATTCGTCAAATGTGATGCAAACCTCTTAATAACCCCTAGATTCGACTAAGTGTCGGCGAAAATGGTTCGCTTTTCGTCGTAACCGGACGAATATCGTCACATTCGACTCAGCAAATACCTCTCATGGGATACAGAATCGAGTGAAATCGCCGTTGTCGCATCGAAAAACCTTATAAGGATATCACAAATGCAGTCGTTAGGATGTCGCCTTGCGGGCTCGGATGCCGCTTCGGTGAAGTGCACCAAGACCCGCGCCGCTGAATGTGCAAAGAAGAACGATTCGAGAGGATTATTGACTCTTGAAGAACGCTGCGCGAGTGTGATGGGCGAAATCTGATCACGAGAACGGCGATGCCATAGGCATGGACTGACGAAGGTCCTGGCAAGCTAGATTGGATGTGAAGAGATGGCAGAGAAAGACACCGAACTAATGAAGGGCGAAATTATAGTGAAGGACCCCTCGAAACTCAGATTGAAGCCGAATCTCCAGGACTACAACGGTCTGAGGAAGAGTTTCAAGTGGGCCGACGCTGAAAAAATGGTAGACTGGTTCCCTGGCGGAAAGATAAACGCTGCGTACAACGTGCTGGATAGGCATGCTAAGGGCAAGAATGCTGACAAGCTCGCTCTCATATATGATGATGGCGCGGGCACTGTCAAGAAGTATACTTTCAAGCAGTTGAACGACGAAGCGAACAAGTTCGCGAACGTCCTGAAGAAGTTGGGCGTCAAGAGGCAGGACAGGGTATTCGTCTTCCTTCAGAGGACCGTCGAGTGCTACGCCAGCTTCCTCGGAGCGATCAAGTACGGTGCCATCGCAAGTCCGATGTTCCCTGCATTCGGTCCGGACGCTATCAAGGACAGACTCCTGGACAGCAGCGCTGTCGTGCTGGTCACTGACCCCGAGCTCAAGAAGAGGTTCTACCAGGTCAAGAACGACCTGCCTGACCTGAAGCACCTGATCGTCGTGGGCGAAGACAACCCACCCGCAGGGGAGCTCAGCTACTCCAAGGAGATGGCGACCGCATCGAAAGAGTTCGAGACGGTCCCGATGGAC
This sequence comes from Thermoplasmatota archaeon, assembly GCA_018818785.1. GTDB lineage: Archaea > Thermoplasmatota > Thermoplasmata > UBA10834 > UBA10834 > UBA9653. The sequence goes on from JAHIRF010000009.1 coordinate 61,263, forward strand.
CCTGAGGAATTCATGTTCATGCTCTACACTTCCGGCACGACCGGCAAGCCTAAGGGTGTCGTGCATGCGCACAAGGGTATCGTCCAGCAGACCCTTACGACGAGATGGGTTCTCGATGTACATGACGATGATATCTACTGGTGCACGGCCGACATAGGCTGGGTCACTGGCGTCGTATACGGCGTGCTCGGACCATGGTCGAACGGAATCACCCAGATCGGTCTGGGCGGCAGGTTCGATCCCGAGACATGGTACAAGACCATCCAGAACTACAAGATCACCGTCTGGTACACCGCACCTACGGCTGTCAGGATGCTCATGGCAAAGGGCGACGAGCTCCCGGCCAAGTACGACCTGAGCAGCCTCAGGGCGCTCTACTCCGTCGGCGAGCCGCTGAACCCCGAGGGTGTCAAGTGGGCACTCGAGGTGTTTGACAGCAAGCCGTTCCATGACACATGGTGGCAGACAGAGACCGGCAGTATACTCATAACGAACTTCCCCGAGATGCCGATCAAGCCAGGTTCCATGGGTAAGCCTCTGCCAGGTGTCGAGGCAGCGATCGTCGACGAGAACGGAGATGTCCTGCCCCAAGGCGAAGAGGGTAGCTTGGTCCTAAAGCCAGGCTGGCCGTCCATGATGAGGCAGATATGGAAGAACCCTGCGAAGTACAACGAATACATGAGAAATGACTGGTACTACACAGGTGACACGGCCCAGATCGACAAGGACGGATACTTCTGGTACGTCGGTCGCGCGGACGATGTGATCAAGACCTCCGGCGAGAGGGTTGGTCCGTTCGAGGTCGAGAGCGCGCTCATCGAGCACCCGGCTGTAGCCGAAGCCGGTGTCATCGGTAAGCCCGACCAGCTCAGGGGCAACATCATCAAGGCGTTCATCGTCCTGACCCCTGGCCACACCGAGAGCGACGAACTCAAGGTCGAAATACAGAAGTTCGTGAAGACCAGGCTCGCGGGGCACGCGTACCCAAGGGAGATCGATGTCGTGAAGACGTTGCCGAAGACAAGAAGCGGCAAGATCATGAGGAGACTATTGCGTGCTAGAGAACTCGGTCTCCCGATCGGCGACACGTCCACCCTGGAAGACTAGATAAACCCATTTCTTTTCCCGGAGGGGCTATGCCCCTCCGAAATCAGCGTTCGACTAGTCCGAGGAGTGCGACATGGAACAATCGGAAGACGCGAAGAGGCGGTTGCAGGAAGGCAATTCGGTGTTCAGCAAGTCTGCCGACCCGAACATGCTCGCTCGGCTCGCCGAGAAGCAGGAGCCGTTCGTTGCCATACTGGCCTGCTCTGATTCGCGGGTCGATCCTGTGAAGGTGTTCAATCTATCCCTCGGAAGCGCGTTCGTCGTCAGGACTGCGGGCAACTGCGCGTCAGACCCGAGCGTGCTAGGGAGCCTTGAGTACGCAACTTCCCATCTGGGCGTGAAGGCCATAGTGGTGATGGGACACACAGACTGCGGGGCCATCAAAGCCTCCTGTGAGTGTTGCGACGTCGATAACTTGAAATCTGTCATGACCGACATGGAGTCTGCAAAGTCTGCTCTGAAAGGCCTGGAGGCAAAGGATCCGGACCAGGTTGCCCTCAGCAACGTCCGAGTGCAGATCAGTCGACTTCTGTACTGCAGCCCCGTCATAGGCGATGCTGTCAGGACGGAGAAACTAGTCGTGTATGGCGCCATGTTCGATATACGGACTGGCGTTGTCAGGTTCATTTAAGATTCGGGATTACAGAGAATCGGATATTGGAGAGATAAGATGGAAGCAAGTGAGAAGAATACAATGAACAGATGGCTGCCAGTCGTTGGTGCGCTATTGATCCAACTCGCGCTCGGCGCCGTCTACGCGTTCTCGATATTCACAGGGCCCCTATCGGAAACCCTGGGTCATGCGAGAACTTCGTTCTACATACTTGGAATATTCGGGACCGCCATAGCAGTGTTCGCCATTACGATGATCGTTGCCGGGCGTCTCCAGGACAAGAGAGGCCCGAGAGTCGTCGCGACCTTGGGCGGACTGGTGTATGGTGCCGGCTATATCGTAGCCTCGTTCTTCACCGAGAACATAGCGATGCTGTACGTATCATACGGTATCATAGGTGGTATCGGTCTCGGATTGGGGTACGTCTGCCCACTCGCAGCGGTCGTCAAATGGTTCCCGGACAAGAAGGGACTCGTCAGCGGCATTGCAGTAGCGGGCTTCGGTGCAGGCGCCTTCATATTCACCCAAGTTGGCAAATACATCATCAACGCCTCGGACGATGGCCTGTCCAATGCGTTCCTGTATCTCGGACTCATATTCATCGCGATGGTTGTCGCCGGTGCCCAGTTGCTCAGGAATCCACCTGTGGGCTGGATGCCGAAGGGCTTCAACCCTGACTCGAAACACAATGGCCAGGTCGTTGATTACGATTGGCACGAGATGGTGAAGTCCAGGTCATTCATACTGCTGAACATGATGTTCCTGCTCTCTGCCACCGCTGGTCTGATGATGATCGGCAACGTGAGCAACGTTGCGGCGTATCTTGATCCGTCGAAGACGATGCTGGTGGTCGCGCAGGCTCCGACCATCGCAGGTGTGCTGGCACTCTTCAATGGCGCTGGCAGGATCGGCTGGGGCAAGGTATCCGACATTCTGGGCAGGAACAAGACGATGAGACTTGTGTTCTTGATACAGGCCCTGATACTGTTCGGCGCGGCCGCGTTCGTCTGGGCGAAGCCAGCTGGTGAGATGCTGCAGTTCATCGGGCTGACCGCGTTCGCATCGGCGATAGGGTTCACGTTCGGAGGTAATTTCGCTCTGTTCCCATCAGCCACGGCGGATTACTTCGGCACAAAGAACCTTGGAGTCAACTACGGACTTGTATTCACGGGCTATGGCGCTGCGGGTGTCCTTGGCTCGTTGATACCGTCACTACTCGCGGGTTCGGACGACGGCTTCACCTGGGTGTTCGTTGCAGTGGGTATCGCATCCCTTGTGACTTTCGCCATGGCCATGGTGATAAGGCCTCCGCAGAAGAAGTGAAACCCCAAGAAACTTTGGCGGGCGCGCGAGTGCGCGCATCCGCCACTTCACGCTTTTTCCAACTGCGCCGCGCAGACCTTGAACTCAGGTATCTTTGCGACGGGGTCCAGAGCTGGGTTGGTGAGTCTGTTCGCAGCGGCTTCAGCGTAATGGAACGGTATGAAGATCACACCAGGCATTATCCATCCGGTGACCCTGGCCTTGAGCGATATCTCTCCCCTCCTTGAGGAGACCCTCACGCGACCGCCGTCCGATATGCCCAACCTCTTCGCATCGGTGGTGTTCACCTCGACATATGGTTCAGGCGCCTCACGCTCCAGTTTCGGGGACCTCCTGGTCATCGTTCCCGTGTGGAATTGGAACAGGTTCCTGCCAGTGGTGAGTATGAACGGATACTCCTCCGAGGTCTGCTCCGCAGGCGGTGCGTGGTCTACGGGCACTAGCACCCCCTTCCCGATCTTGAACCCGCCGACATGCAACACCGGCGTACCTTTGTGATCCTTGGATGGACACGGCCATCTGAGGACCTCTCTGTCTGCCCTCGCATGGCTTATTCCACCGTACGGGGGCGCTAGCCTCGCCATCTCATCCATTATCTCTGAAGGGGACGAGAAGTCGAAACCAGACGCGCCGAGCCTTCTTCCGAGTTCGCACGCTATCTGCCAGTCGGGCCTGGCCTCCCCCGGTGGGTCTATCGCCTTATGTACCGGTCTGATGGCCCTATCGGTCGATGTGAAAGTCCCATCCTTTTCGGCGTAGCATGCACCAGCGAGGACTACATGCGCCAATTTCGTGGTGGCCGTTGGGAATATCTCCGTCACAGCTAGGAACTCGAGCTCTTTGATGGCTTCCTCTACATGGGCGATGTCCGGGTCTGAGAGCATCGGGTTCTCGCCGAATATGATCATGGCCTTGACCTTCCCTATCAGCGCGTCCTTGAATGCGCATGTCAGGGTCGTGCCCTTGTTCGGTGGGAGCGGCTTGCCCCAGGCGGCTTCGAATTTCTTCCTCGCGTCAGCATCCTCTACCTTCTGATAACCGGGGAATAGGTCTGGGAGGCCACCAGCATCGCATGCGCCCTGGACGTTGCACTGCCCCCTCAACGGATTCACGCCTGTCGACTCTCTGCCTACATTGCCAGTGACCATGGCGAGGTTCGCGAGCGCGCGAACGATATTCGTACCATTGGTATGCTGCGTGACGCCCATCGCGTAAGCGATCATAGCGCGCTCAGCACTCGCATACGTGCGCGCTGCGTCGATGAGCCTCTCCTTGGGTATGCTGGTGATCTCCTCGACCCTCTCAGGTGTGTAAGGCTGGACGATCCTCTTCAGGTCCTCGAAGCCAGATGTATGGTCCTTGATGAACCCCTCGTCGTGGAGTCCTTCGTCTATGATGATCTTGATCATGCCATTGATCCATGCGATGTCAGTGCCTGGCTTCTGGCGGATACTGCTGTATGCGATCCTCGATAAGGGGGTGTCCCTCGGATCCACTACGACTATCTTGGCGCCCTTGTCCTGTGCGCGCAGTATGCGGGCGCCTATCAGCGGATGCGCTTCGAGCGTGTTCGACCCCGTCACGAGCACGCAGTCCGCATCCTCGAACTCTGGTATGGTGTTGGTCATCGCGCCGCTTCCGAAGGACATCAGCAGGCCGGCGACCGTCGACGCATGGCAGAGCCTCGCGCAGTGGTCGACGTTGTTCGTACCGATGGCTGCCCGGGCTAGCTTCTGGAACAGGTAGTTCTCCTCATTCGTGCACTTGGCTGACGCGAGCACTATGACCGAATCAGGTCCGTGTTCTGCCGTGATCCTCTTTATCTCGGAAACGACCTTGTCCAGTGCTTCGTCCCAGGTCGCCTTCCTGAGCTGCCCATCCTCTCTTACCATCGGGTGGGTTAGCCTGTCGGGGTGCTGCACGAACGCGTGGGCGTTGTACCCTTTGATACAGAGCTTGCCCTGACTGATCTCATCCGTCTTGCACGGGACTACCCCTACGAGCCGTCCATCGACGACCTGCAAATAGAACCTGCAGCCAGTTCCGCAGTAGGGGCACGTGGTCAGTACGTGATCAACATGCATGGCCATCATCCTCCAGCGGTTGATCGTCCAATGTAGTCAACAGCGGACTCTTCTTCTCTGCGTCCCCTGAACCGTAGTCGAACATGTTCTTCATGTCCCTGTTGACCATCTTCCTGAGGGTGAGTAGCGGTATATCTACAGGGCACGAGCGTTCGCACTCACCGCACTCGACGCACTTGTCCGCTAGGTGGAATGACCTGATCAGGTGGAACGCGAGTTCGGGGGGTATGCCCTCTTTTGGCGTGTAAGTTCTCTCCTCGAGCACACAATCGTCGCAGAAGCAGACGGGACAGTTCAGGGTGCACCCGAAGCACTTGTTACACTTCCTGAACTGGCGCATCCAGAATGCCGCACGTTGCTCAATGGTCATCGAGCCGAGCTCTATGGCGAGCGCATCCTCGGGACATGGTTCGGCAGCCTCTCCGATATCCACCTTGCTGGGCACGCAGTCGGAGCACCTGCATGCCTGGATCTGCTCCTTCGAGCATGCGAGTCCTATCCTGACCATGCTCGCATCATCCACGATGCCCCTCTTCGCGAGCTCGATCAGAGCTTTCTCGTCGCATCTCCTGCATAGGATGGCCACCTTTGCTTTTCCAATGAACGGGAGCAAGTTGGTCAGGATGGCGACGAGCTGGTAGGGCACGTCAATCCTGGCGTCGCCGGGGTCCTGGCCCTTGCTGATGATGACTGGCCCGACATTTCCCTGATTCTCTGCCATCATGAGGAGGATGTCTGCGCCGCGCTCGTCGAAGGCTATCCTTGCGAGCCTTCTTCCGAGATCGTTCACATATTCACCTCCCTTTGTGGGTTGGGACCGAGGGTCTTGATTTCGGCAACGAATTCGATTATGACCTGCTGGAACTTCTCCCCCTCGGCCGCGCTGACCCAATCGAGCCTGACGCGCCTGTCGTCTATGCCCACATCATGGAGGATCTTCTTAGTGACAGGTATGCGCTTCGCAGTCCTGTGATTGCCGGTGAGATAGTGGCAGTCTCCTATGTGGCAACCTAGCACAAGGACGCCGTCGACGCCCTGCGAAATCGCCTTGAAGACGTACTCGGGCTTCACGCTCGCGCTGCACATCACTCTGATGACATGCACGTTAGGCGGCATCTGGAGTCTGTTGACACCAGCTAGGTCTGCACCCGCGTACGAGCACCAGTTGCAGCAGAATGCCAGTATGGTCGGTTTGAACTCGGTCATCTTGATCCCTCCAGCGATGCCTTGACGAGCGCATCTATCATGGCACCGAGTTGGCCGCTCGTGAAACCCTTCTGGCTCACGGCGTCGTTATGACACGCGGCGACACATGTACCACAACCCTTGCACTGTGCTTCATTCACCTTTGCCGCCCTGTTCCCATCCTGATCAACGATCTCTATCGCCTCGTATGGGCAAGCTAGCACGCAGTTCCCGCACGCCGCGCATTTCTCAGGGTCGACCTCGGCCGTGATAGCCTGTATGACTACCTTCCCCTCCTTGATCGGGATGGATGCCTTCGCTGCCGCGGCCATGCCCTGCCAGATGCACTCCCTGGCGTTCACAGGCCACCTGGCCGAGCCGCATATGAACACTCCGTCCGTCGCGAATTCCACTGGCCTGAGCTTGACATGGGCCTCGAGGAAGAACCCGAACTTGTCCCTGGGTACCTTGAGTAGCTTGCCCGTGACTTCCGAATCGTCCGGAGGCAGCATTGGCACTGCTAGCACGACCAGGTCTGCATCGAGACTGACGACCTCGTCAAGGGTCTCATCGTAGACGATGACATTGACTCTGTCCCCGTCACTTACGACTTCGGGAGGTCTCTCCAATCCGTACCTGAGGAACCTGACACCACTGTCCGAGGTCTCCTTGTACAGCTTCTCAGCGGCACTGCCGCTGCTCATGATGTCTCTGTGGATGACGCGTATCCTTGAGTCAGGCGAGGCCTTTGAAAGAGCGAGTGCGTTCTTGAGTGTCACATTGCAGCAGACTCTGGAGCAATACTCTCTTCCCGGCTGCCTGCTCCCGACACAGGTGATGAACACGACCCTCTTCGGCTTCTCGCCCATAGCGAGTTTCCGCTCAAGCTCAAGTTGCGTGATGACCTGGGGATGTTCGCCAAAGCCATACTCCCCCGTGGGAGCGAACTCTCTCGTGCCAGTAGCGACTATGATTGCGCCCGCTGGCACCTTTGTCGGCCCGTCGCACCCTTCTATGGTGACCTCGAAGCTGCCGATGAAGCCCTTGACATCCGAGACCCTCGCCTTCCTATGTATATGCGTCTTAGGAGACGCCTCGAGTTTCTGGACTACATCCTTTACCAATGTTCGGGCATGCCTGCCTTCGGGACCGATCGTCGTGATGTCGCACAGAAGTCCGCCCAGCCGGTCGGTCTGCTCCACCAGGTGCGTCTCGATGCCCTGCTCGACGAGGGAGGCAGCGGCGACCAGTCCTGAGATGCCTCCGCCGATGACGACTGCCGTGGGGATGACGCCTGCCTCGCTCTCGGTCTGCGGCTTGAGCAGAGCTGCCTTCGCGACTCCCATGGCCACGAGTTTCTTGGCTTTTTCAGTCGCCTCTTTCGGCTCCTTTGCGTGTATCCAAGAGCAATGCTCCCTGATGTTGACAAACTCAAAGAGGTACTTGTTGATGCCTGCTTGCTCGCACGCACGTCTGAAGAGTGGCTCATGTGTCCTCGGAGTGCACGCGGCCACCACCACCCTATCTAATTTGTTCTCGGTTATGCTCCTCTTTATCGACCCCAGGCCCTCCTCGGAGCAAGAATAGAGGTTGTGCCCTGCGTGCGCGACCCACGGGAGGGTCTTTGCGTACTCGACGACCTCTTCGACATCGACCGCGGAGGCGATGTTGTGCCCGCAATGGCAGATGAACACGCCTATCCTGACCATCATCTGTCCCCCCCATCGACGAGTTCTGCGGCCCGTGCGGCCGCCGCTGACGCCTGAGATACGGAATCCGGAATGTCAATGGGGCCGCTGACGAAGCCGCATGCGAGCACTCCCTTCCTGGAAGTATCAACTGGTCTCGCCATGTCCGGCATGTCAATGAATCCGTCCTCATCCAGATCGATCCCGAGAATCTCGGCGAGTTTCCCGGCATCCTTCGAGGGTATGAGAGCCGGGCAAAGCACAAGCATGTCGAACTCCTCCGTTACAGATTCGCCTGACAGGCCGCTTGTCTCGTAGTTGACTAGGACCCCGTTCCCTCCGGCAGGCAATTGCACGTTGGCTGGTCGGGACCTGATGTACCTTACGCCGTAGTTCTGTTTCGCTCTCGACACGAACTCCTGGAAGCCCTTACCGGTGGCCCTCATGTCCATGTAAAATATGGTGGCTTCAAGACCTGGGGCGTGTTCTCTGGCGAGTATGGACTCCTTGGTCGCATACATGCAGCAGACGCTGCTGCAGTAACCGTGCATGTGAGCGTCTCTCGAACCCACGCATTGAATGAAAGCGAGCTTCTTCGGCTCCATATTGTCCGAATGTCTGGTCAGGTGACCTCCGGTCGGCCCGGATGCAGACAGTATCCTCTCAAGTTGGAGTGATGTGACCACGTCCTTGCAGACACCGAGGCCGTACTGGGACATTACGCTGGCATCCATCAACTCAAAGCCGATGGCGACGATGATGCAAGCCGCATCGAGCTCCACGATCGAGTCCTCCTGCTCATAATCGATGGCGCCCGCCTGGCAGATCTTCTTGCATACGCCACACTTCTTGCCCTGGATCGTGCGGCAGTGATCCCCGTCAATGGTGACCTTCCTTGGGACGGCCTGCGGGAACGGGAGGTAGACCGCTTTCCTCTTGACCAACCCCTCCTCAAACTCCCATGGCACCTTCACTGGACACTTCGCGATGCAGTCACCACAGCCAGTGCACTTCTTTACATCCACGTACCTGGCCTTCTCTTTTATAGTGACCTTGAATTCTGGGAAATTCCCGGATACCTCTTCGATCTCAGAATAAGCATGTAGCTTGATGTTCGCGTGATCAGCGCACATGATCATCTTCGGGGACAAGATGCACATCGAGCAATCGTTAGTTGGAAAAGTCTTGTCAAGCTGTGCCATGTGGCCCCCGATGGACGGGCTCTTCTCCACGAGGTGCACCTCAAACCCTCTGTCTGCGAGGTCCAGGGATGCCTGTATTCCTGCTATCCCCCCACCTATGACCACCACACGCCTCATATTCGACTCAACCTCCTCCAATCGAGAGCTCGGGTGCAATCACAACCCTCTGAGGCACTTCTGAGGAATGCGCGTTTCGTCTGGTGTGATGCTCTCGTTTTCAAACGGTAATACGAACTGGTAGTTAAGGCTTCTCTGAGGGAAGTGTACCGCCCTCTGGAATAGACCCGTGCCAGACCAGTTCGTCGCGTCCTTCCAGATAGGATCTCGCTGACCTCTCTGTTTGCCAGGACTTCACTCACCACCCTCTAGACAGGGCGGCGACTGCATTCTCAGCATTTATGATGCCGTCGCAGTCCCAGTCGAATGGCCTGCAGTCATTCGGTTCGAACGCCCTCGTGGGCTGGCGACCAAGTTCCGACAATCATAGGTCCGCGTCTTTGTCCTCACGGGAAAAAGCTATATGCTAAACCACGTTCTGGAAAAGTGTTCGGAGGTCGGAGACATGATGAAGGAGTGCACGAACCACGGTTATTTCAGGGCGGAGTTCTGCCCTGTCTGCGGAGACGAGGGCCGGTTCCTGATGAACGACGAGGAACTGGACAGGCTGAGCAGGACCCTAGCTGGTGTGCTGAGGCACTTCCCAGAGAGATTCGATCTCCAAGTGGACAGGCAGGGCTTCGTGGACCTCAGAGGATTCGTGAACGCCATCCAGAGGAAGCAGAGGCGCTATCACTGGCTGCGCCCGCATCACATAATCGCGATCATAGAGACTGATGACAAGGGTCGGTACGAGCATCGGGACGGCATGATAAGGGCCACTTACGCACATTCATTCGAGGTGGAGCTCGACGCCGATTCGATAGGAACACCCGACAAGCTCTACTATCCAATAACCCTCGAGGAGGCCGATATCGTATTGGAGGTCGGTCTGAAACCCTCGGACAGGAAGAAAGTCCACCTGAGCAAGACCGTCGGCGATGCGGTCAATGCGGGCAGGGTCAGGACTGAAGCCCCTATCATACTCGAGGTCGATTCCCATGCTGCGGCCGAGGACGGCATCGTAATCCAGAAGGCGGGGAAGACGGTATATCTCACCAACGATGTGCCACCTCAATATCTCAAGAAGATCGAGGTCGACCTGTCGGAGTACCCACCACTGGAATACCCCTCACTGGAACACCCGCCACTGGAATCTACAGATGTCCGCGATGCTGATGAAGGCCCCGCGGATCCAGAAGACCCATCTCCTACCAAGGATGTCGAGGAATAGGTCCGTCAGATCCAGCAAGGCGCAGTCTATTTTCAGCCGACCCACCATAATGGATAAAAGGTGTCACGTCAGAGGATATGCTAGATGTTCGTCGGCGCGGATGAGCTTTGGCTCGAGATGAGACAGGATTCTCTACCGTTGCACGTGCTCGGATATGAGTGGGACGGCTACAGACCGTCGCTGGTCTGTCTCGATCGGAGGAATGACCGCATCGTGGAGCTGGACGCCCCTCGGTTGGATATGACCGTGAGCAAGTCGAAGACATGTGTGGGATACTTCGACGGTGACAGGCATATCAAATGCCCAAGCGGATCTCCGGTGACCAAGTTCTCTCAGTGCGAATCGTGTTCTGGCGAGTCGTTCCTCCCGTTCCAGGAATGCGTGTTCGAGCCTAGGTGCGAGGGAGAGGAATGTGACATCGAGTTCTGCAAGAGGGAGCATGTTCTCTACCTGGCGCTCTACAATACACGGTCGAAGATCGGGATGAGCTCCACCCGAAGGGTCGAGCGTCGATTGATCGAGCAGGGCGCCGATGCATTCTCCATAATAGGAAGTTACCCCAACAGGAGGAAAGCCAGGTCTGCGGAGAAGGATGTGTCCTCAAGACTTGGGATCTCTCAGGGGATTCGTCAGAGGACTGTGTTGCAGGGTTTCTCCGACCCCGTCAATCATGATGCGATGGAGTGCGTGTACCGATCGATTGCCTCCTCGATCAAGAATTGTTTCGGTCTCTCGACCGAACCATTGACCTTTCTTGAAGGATATCCGATATCGCTGCCCCTGCAATCCCCCCCGGAACTCGTGGTGACCTCCGGCCGGCACAGGGGCAACCCTCTGGGGATCAAAGGGAAATGGCTGATATACGAGGATCGTGGGATAAAGGCAATGAGCCTCCAGGATCTAGTCGGCAGGTACCTGGCCATCGGACCAGATCCCTGATGACCTGGTTCAAAACTAAGAAATAGCCAATGGGCCATGGAGTCCATGGGATGGTTGGCATGAAGATTAAGTGGCTAAGTCATTCAGCGTTTCTGATAGAAGGCCGAGACAAGGTGCTGGTCGATCCGTTCCTGACGGGCAATCCGAAGGCTGTCATGAAGCCCGAGGAGGTTGACTGCGACATCATATGCGTCACTCACGGGCACGGTGACCATCTCGGTGATGCCGTGCCCATCGCACGAAGGACCGGAGCCGAGATCGTCTCCATCGTCGAGATGTCCTCTTATCTCGAGAGATGTGAAGTCAAGAGCATCGGATTCAACCTGGGCGGAACCGTGAAGATCCGCGATACCAGCATCACGATGGTGCCTGCATTCCATTCTTCCAGCATAGGTGCTCCTGGACTGGAGTTCTCAGCGGCCATGGCCGTGGGACTCATCATAGATACCGGCAAGGTCATCTACCACGCGGGGGACACCTGTGTGTTCGGAGACATGAAGCTTATCGGCGAGCTGTACAAACCCGAAATCGCTATGCTTCCGATCGGCGGTTTCTACACGATGGACCCTAAACAGGCCGCCCTTGCGGTGAAGTTGATAGGACCTAAGATGGTCATACCCATGCACTACGGAACCTGGCCTCTTGTCGAGCAGGACCCGGAAGAATTTGCGAAGTTGGTCAAGAAATCGTCCAAGGCGAAAGTGGCAATAATGCAACCTGGCGAAACCCTGGAAGTCTGATCTCGAATGTCAAATGTATTCACTCCTGCCCAGATACGTGAACGACATGGTAGCATGTTCGCCAGACGGCTGATCACCATGGTGGACGAGCGCTCCAAACGGGCCAAGATAGTGGAGGAATGCTGTGCCCAGGGACCGGTCGAATGGGATGCGATCAATCGGCTCAGGGCAGGCGGCGTTGTCGATCATGTCGAGGTGCAGGGGACGACCCTGATAATGGATGTGCGGATAGGCGAGGGTGAGGTACGGTTCGGCCCGGCAGCGAAGGATACTGGCGGACAGGCGTTGAAATCCCTCTATGTTCGCGACGGCAAGGTGGAGACAACTTGGATGGGTCTCGCCGGAGCCAGCGTGGGCGTGGGTGCATGCCTTCCACAGGCCGAGGGCGTAGAGAAAGTGGAGTATCTGAGTGACGAGCAGGTAGGCGGTTCGCGCCAGGTGGAGATAAGGCTGACCACTCTTCCACATAGACGTCTGATAATCGGCATCGACGATACGGACACGAAGGACAAGGGTGCGACATGGGTCACTGGCCTTAATCTGGGCCGAGAGATGCCACATGGGCTCATGCTGACACATAAGATAGTCCAGCTCAACCCTCATGCTCCTCATAAGACAACAAATTGCGCCGCTACCGCTTTGGCCTTCGCTGTTCTTCCGGATGACATCGAGAGGACGATCGAATGGTGCCGGAAGTTCATATCTGAGAACACCTACTCCGACCAGACCGTGATGACCGCCTTCGAGGGGCTGGACATACCATCATCTCTTGTCAGATTCGGGGCCCAGGCCAAGGATACAATATTATCTATACACGATGCGGAACATGTGGCCGAGAAGACAGGTGTCAGGATCATAAAGGTGACAGGCGAACGCGGAGCGATAGGCGCGGTCGCCGCCATCGGTTGTTTCGATTTGGGCCTTTACAGCGCTGGCCTTCCCGAAGATTTCGGACACACATAACTTTAATAAGCCTCTTCTATAGAGTTGGTGCGAAACACATGACTGGCGAGATTTCGAGGGCAATTTCAAGCACTGCCTATCAGACCTATGAGAAGCGTCTGCTGAAGGAGGTCATGTCCAGCCCGGTCCCGCATCATGTGGCGGTGATAATGGATGGTAACAGACGTTACGCGCATGATGTCGGAATTCTGATCTCCGAAGGCCACGAGAAGGGCAAGGACAAGCTAGAGGAGATGCTCGAATGGTGTATGGATATCGGCATCAAGGTGCTCACCGTCTTTGCCTTCTCAACCGAGAATGTCAGCAGGGAAGAGGGTGAGATCGAGACACTGATGCGCATGTTCGTGCAGAACTTCAAAATGCTGGGCGATGATGACAGGGTGCATAAGAACAGGATACGGGTCAGGGTCATCGGTTCCCGGGACCTCCTGCCCGCGAACCTCAAGGAATCCATCGTGTATGCTGAGGAGAAGACTAAGGATTACGACAACTACTTCTTCAATATCGCAGTGGGATATGGCGGAAGGGAGGAGATCGTAGACGCGATCAAGAGCATGGCACGGGACGTCAAGGACGGGAAGATCGCCGTGGATAGCATCGATTCAGAGTTGTTCTCGAGCTATCTATATACCGCAGAACTCCCCGACCCGGACCTCATCCTGAGGACATCTGGCGAGGAGCGGATATCCAATTTCCTGTTATGGCAGCTGGCATATTCAGAGCTATACTTCTCCGATGTGTACTGGCCTGGTTTCAGGAAGATCGACTTCCTTAGGGCCGTGAGATCATATCAGATGAGAGTGCGTCGATTCGGCAAATGAGCGTTTTCGCCGAATTTTGCACTATCAATCGTCGACAAATGTGTCGTTCATGTACGAAAACACATACATGCGCACGCTTTTTGCATGAATTCCGTTAGATTGAAGTACTCTATCAATCTACGGGACTCAGGGATCTGATGAACACACTTCCGATGAGCCAGCACCCTTGCGAGATATTCGAGAGATGGAAGGGTCTGGATCTCAAGCTGCTTCCTATTGACAAGACCGACATACGCATCCTGTGCGAGCTTCGCGAGAACGCGAGGATGAGCAACTCTGAGATCGCCAAGAAGCTCGATGTCACAGAGGCCACGGTCAGAAGACGGATCAAGAACCTCATTGACAAGGGCATAATCATGCGTTTCTCGATCCATATAGATTACAGGCTTATCGAGAACACTGTGAAGGCATATATCCATCTTAAGACCGTGACCGATAAGCTGGACAAGGTCGTCGACCATGTCGTCAACCATAACCGCGTGGTCGCCGTTTATCGCGTCACCGGCGAATACGACCTCCTCGTCGTGGCCCTCTTCGTCGGCATGAGCGAGCTGCAGGAGTTCATTGACAATTTCCTGAAGATCGATGGCGTCAAGGAGACAGATACTCAGATAGTCATGAGTGCCCATAAGGGGGTTCCGTGGACGGGGATCTGAGGTCGAGGTTCGAGTCAGTCGTTGAAAGACTGCGGTCGATGGAGAATCCTACTAATGTGGAGGGGATGGCCCGATTCGGGATATCCTCTCACAACACACTTGGCATCTCAGTGACCACTCTGAGGGCGATGGCGAGATCCATCCCGAAAGACCATGATCTTGCGATCGCTCTTTGGATGTCTGGGATACATGAGGCCCGGATACTCGCTTCCATTATCGACGAGCCGTCGATGGTCACGCGTGAGCAGACGATTTCATGGACATCTGATTTCGATTCGTGGGATATTTGCGACCAGGTTTGCAGCAACCTCTTCGATAAGACCCCGTTTGCTTATGAGATCGCGATGGAGTTCTCATCGTCAGAGCGAGAATACGTCAAGAGGGCGGGGTTCGTCATCATGGCGGCACTCTCCGTTCATGACAAGAATGCACCTGACGAATCATTCATGATGTTCCTTCCGGTCATCTTACGCGAGTCCCAGGACGATAGGAATTTCGTCAAGAAGGCCGTAAATTGGGCTCTCCGGCAGATCGGCAAGCGCAACCTCAGGCTGAACGAGTTGGCGATCGAGATTGCAGAGGAGATCTCCGAATCGGACTCCCGACCCGCGAAATGGATCGCCTCGGACGCTCTCAGAGAACTGAGAAGTGAGGCCGTCCTCAGACGGCTCTCGATCAGAGAGCCTGCAAGGCGACCTGCACGACGTCCATCGTCTTGATGTCCACGCCCGCCTTCTTGGCCCCTGCATTGAGATTCACCTGGCAGAATGGGCACGAGGTCACAATCAGCTCAGCACCCGCATCGACGGCTTCCTTGACTCTGTCGGCCGCGATGTTCTCTGCCATGTCGTTGAAGGCGGATTTGAATCCTCCGCCTGCGCCACAGCACTGAGAATCTTCCTCCTCGTGCTTCATCACCACCAATTCCAGCCCAGGTATGGCCTTGAGGACGTTCCTGGGGGCATCGTACACCTTCGCGTGCCTTCCCAGATGGCACGGGTCGTGGTAAGCGACCTTCTTCTTGAACTCCTTGGTGAATTTGAGTTTGTTCTCTTTGATGAGCTTCTCCAGGTACTCTGAGATATGGTAGATCTTGAACGAAGGCTTCCCGACCATCTTCGGATAGTCGTTCTTCATCGTGTTGTAGCAGCCGGCGCATGCGGTGACCATCGTCTTCCAGCCGTGCCTCTCCATCTCCTGCACGTTGTGAGGCGCGATCTCTTGCATCACTGGTATCTTCTGCCCGGTCCTCAGGAGCGGCGACCCGCAGCACCATTCCTCTTCTCCCATGGTCGTGAACTTGATCCCTGCCTTGTCCATGAGCTTAGCGGTCGCGACAGCGAGTGGCTGCATTCTATACGCTTCAGTGCAACCTGTGAAGAAGACCACCTCAGGGTCATCTGACAGCTTCACATCCTTCGGCAGCCATGCAGGCCGCTTCTCCTTAGGCTCATCATATGGGTTACGCTTCGCCAGGACCCTTTCCTTTATCTTCTTGTGGGCTTCCATCGGACCATGGCCTTGGTCGATCAGCCATTCCTTGACCTCCTCCCATAGCTTGGCGAAGTCTATCTCGACATGGCAGTTGTGTTCGCAGGCAGCGCATGAAGTGCATTGGAATATCCTCTCGACGAACTTCTCATCTATCTTCGGCTTCCGGCCGAGCAGTGTGTCCACTGGGGTCTTGTTCTTTATCTGTTTCAGGTAGAACACTTTGCCTCTTGGCGTGGCAGATTCCCAGCCGATTTGTTTATAGACTGGGCAGGTATCCCTGCAGTATCCGCATTGAAGGCATGCATCGAGGTCTTTTTCAATCTCTGAGAGCTTCCTCATGAGTTGTCACCAGGTGAGCGTTTATCGCTCCTCTATGATCCTCCCGCGATTTAGGCGCAGAATGATCCGTATGATACTGGCTCTCAGGATATCGTAGTCATTCATAAACCTAGCGCAGGATGTATGGAAGTGCTGAACCGTCCCTGCCTATTCATTTCTTCGAGGCACTTCTTTTCGAAGCCTGCTTATTAGCCCTGAGACGAATTTCAACATCCTTGTCGGGTTCGTAGCCTTTCAGGCTTCCAAGCATGCCCCTGATCGTGTCATCGACTATCTCGGACACGAAAGTGCCAGTCGCCATCCTCTTCCCTCCGACCAGTATCTCGACTCCTCTGGATGGCATTTCCCTGCAGTCCTTCATCCTGCGGCTTCCTTCTACTATGGCCCTCGCCAGTGAGTTGCAGTCCATGCCGCACTTGCCGCAGTCGAGCATCGGCAGTCTCTTGATCAGGCGCTCGAACGCGACCTCCTTTTCGACATAACCTACCAGGGCTGCCAGATCCGGGTTGCTCATGACGGTTCCCTTTCTGGGTTTTATATCCCCGACGGAGATCTTCGGATGTATGTCGGAATCCTTGAATCCCTCGAGTATTATCACATCTGGATCATGGCTGCACTTGAGGCCATCGATGATCTCGTAGCTGGACGATCCGGAATGTATGAAGAACACCGTCCCTTTCTTGGTGGAGAGGACGACAGGGTCGCTTCCGGCCCTCCAGTGCCTCCAGGTATCCTTACCCTCCTCGTCGATCTCATCGTCAGTGTTGCTGTGCTTGACGGAGGCTACCTTGTATCCTTTCTGAACCAACTTCTTGACGAGTTTCTCCACTGTTATGGTCTTGCCTGAATCCTGATAACCGTATATGTTCAGAATCATTGGATCGTCAATGGCATGTGCGATTCCGCTCTTATATCTTCAGCCTCACTTCTTCCTGAGGAGTGCGCTGACCATCCTTGGTATGCTAGCATAGATCGAGCTCTCGGACCAATCCAGTTCTTCCTTCTCGCACACCGTGGATTCGCTGAGCCGGGTCGCGACTTCCCTCAACGAATCGAGGTCGCTTCCACTTGCCTTGCCCTTTGCCACGATGGAGTCGATCCTGCGCATCATGTCCCTAGCGGCGATTATCCTGCGCTCGGTCCTATCGGCGACATCTTCCTCTATCAGCCCCATCTCCCTCTTTATGAAGTTGAGGTTGAGTCCAGCCGAATATGTGGATTCGACGATCTGGTCCCTCGTCATCCATTGCGTCTCGTAGTTGAGGACGTACTTCCAGCTCGGTGTGGATGCCAGTCTCAGATGGTCCTCGAGCGTAGACGCGAATAGTTTGTATCCGAGTTTATCGGCGAATTCGAATGCGTTCCCTCCGGGGTCGAGGAATGGTGCCAATGGGCTGATGAATGGGAACACGTTCTGGCCTTTGAACTGATCGTAAAGCTTCCTGGTATATGCCACGGTCCCATCGACTGAATCGCGCGTCTGCATCGGCAAGCCTATCATGTAGAATATATCGAATCGACCACAACCCGCCTTCATGAAGGCATCTATGGATCTCTCAAGCCCAAGCGTTGTATATGGCTTTCCCTGGGCCTTCCGGACTTGATCATCGTGAGTCTCGGGTGACATCTGGACATTGAACGATTCGATGCTCTTCCCGACATCTGCAGCGAACTCCTTGTCCGCGGGCGTGAAGAGCTCGATGATGACCTCGTTCTCTACGCGGCGTTCCTTTATCGCCTTGAGGAACTTCGACGCGTAGGCCTTCCCTGGCTGTCTGATGTCTCCGACTATGAATGTGGCCCCTTTGATGTATTCCTCGGCCCTTGCGATGTCATCTGCGAGCAGGTCCGGTGATCTATATGCGGGCTTGGTCCTTCCGAAGTTCCTGGCGAACGAATCGCACGATCCGGCGCAGTTGATGCAGTTATGGGTGCATCCCCTGACCGCCACCGCTATGGACATCGGGTTCTTCTTCCAGTTCTTGTATGGCATGTGCCCGTCCAGATCCCTGTACCTGAGGACCTTTCGGATCATCAATCCATAATCTATCTCGATGTCGTCGAGAGTCTCCGGCACATTTGTGATGGGGTTGACCTTCGTGCTTCCCCCTCTCCTCCAAGTCAGGTTCGGGATCTCTTCGAGGGATTTCCTTGATTCTAGAGCGGATATGAGCCTCTCAAGTGGCACCTCGGTGGAATCCCCTCTCAGGACGTAGTCCACCTCCGGGTGCTTCGCCATGAGCTCTTCGTGATAGTAAGATGAGCTGAACCCGCCCATCACCACCGGCCTGTCTGGATGATGCCTCTTGACCATCCTCGCCAGTTCCAACGCTCCTTGAACATGCGGCATCCAATGCAGGTCGATTCCGAACATGCCCGCATCGATGGACTTCACGAACCTATCCGGGCTGAACCTGCTGGATGACAGCATCTTGTTTGCAATGTTGGCTATCCTGACCGAGTATCCCTTCGACTCGAGATGAGACGCCATCGTCGTGAAGCCGATCGGATACATTTCGAACACCGGCGTCGAAGGTATCAGGTCGCTCACTGGACCCAGCAACATGGTCTTCTTTCGAAAATCCATCACGCTTGGCGGATGGAGCAAAACGAGGTCCGGTCTCGACATCTCGGTCGAAGATTGTGACGGCCGTACTAAATACATATCCAACTACTGCATGAAATGTGGATAGTCGGGACTATAATGCTAAATATCTGTTTATTCGATGGCAGTCGGGGATATATCATGAAACTTGCTTCGATCTTGGCCTGCTCGATATTTGCGGTTATGATGCTGATGTTCGCATCGACCGGGACGAACGCCAACGCTGACATAGTCATCCAGCCTGGATTTGAACATAGCCACGACACCCATGTCACTGCTGGGGAAACGATCACATACTTCTGGTTCGCAGATGCTGACCTTCATTTCACTATCCGCTCGCCGACTGGAACCACCCTGCTGGATGAAGTGTCAAGGTCTGATGCCGGATCCATAGATGCTACGGTGACCGGGGATTATACCTTCACTTGGGCGAATGAGGGGGCATCAACGGCGAATCTGGATTTCACCGTCAACATGTTTGATGGGTTCGAGACTGTTGAGGACGCTGCATGGTCATTCCTCATTATTGGGATCATCATCGTTGTCATCATTGTGGCCATCGTTATCATCCTACTGGTCGTCCTTCTAGATGGTAAGAAGAAAGAGACGCAGCCGGCAGGCCCTTGTACTGCGCCTTTAGTCGCTCAGCCAGCGGGTGCCAGTGGCATATGTCCGACTTGCGGTTCGGCCATGGCTTCGGACACATCATTCTGCGCACGGTGCGGAACCCGGATCCGTTAGACGTCTCGTCACTTAATCGGACCCGAAAACCTCTTTCATCTAATTCTCCGCCTCTTATCTGCTGCAAATGCACGGAGTAATTGAATAAAATTCGATACTGACGCCCCACAATCTAAGAACCGTACACTGAAAACGCTTAATACTTTGATGCGAATCCGAGGGCGATGCTCGCAGAGGACTATATGGGGGTCGCTGCATTCGCGGTCATAGCGATTCTGTTTCCTGCCCTAGTCTTCCTCTTGTCGCGTTATCTCAGGCCAGACAAGAAGGATCCGCGAGGTGCCACTACATACGAATGCGGTGAGGTGCCGATTGGCCATGCACAGATACAGTTCCATTTCCAGTATTACATGTACGCCATCCTTTTCGTCGCCTTCGATCTGGTCACGGTATTCGTGCTCATGTGGGCCTTCGTTTTCGCCGACCTGAGTGATATGGCCAAGTTCTCGATGCTGGCTTTCCTAGGTATACTTCTCGTAGGTGTCGTTTACGCTCTCAAGAAGGAGGAGATTATCTGGATCTGAACAATGGGGACAGACCTTCCGTTGGCCAGGTCATGATGTTTCGCTCGAAGGATTTTCTCAAATGGTCCGATGAGACGATCGAGGTCGTCCTGAAGAAGACACCCGTCGGTGGCGCCCTGGACCTATTGTTGAAGGATTTCTTCAACTGGGCCACAAGGAACTCCATCTATCCGCTTCATTTCGGTATCATGTGTTGTGCCTTGGAGATGGCCGTCGCTTCGGCACCGAGGTTCGACGCTCAGAGGATGGGGGTCATCTACAGATCGACACCCCGTCAGTGCGATGTGCTCTTGGTCAATGGCCCCGTGAGCAAGAAGTTGAAGCCCGTCCTAAGGCGGCTATACGATCAGATGCCTGGGCCCAAGTGGGTCATCGCCATGGGTGAGTGCGCGATATCCGGCGGACCGTTCTGGGAGAGTTACAATGTAGTCCCTGGCGTGGACGCTTTCATCCCAGTCGACATTTACATACCCGGATGCCCGGCCAGGCCCGAGGCGTTGATCGACGGGTTCTTGAAATTGCAGAAGATGATCTTGGAGAACAAGCGCGGCCTTCTTACGGGCCGATGATATGGAAGACTACAGGGGATCATGTATGAGGGAAGGGGGACGAAGCAACCAGGATCCTACGGGGAACATCGAGAGAGCCCCGTTGACGATAGGCGAGGACCCTGAGGAGCATGTGCTCCGGACGATCAATGACGAGTTCGGCAAGTCGGTCGAGGGATCTGAGAGGGTCAGGGCTGGACTCATACGCGCCAGGCTCGCTCGCGACAGTCTCTATGATGCATGCAAACTCCTGAGAGACGACCTTGGATTCGAACACCTGTCGATGATATCCGCGGTCGACTACCCTGACAGGTTCGAGATAGTCTATCACATCAATTCCTATCAATCGAATATCATGCTGGAGCTCATCGTGAAGCTACCCAAGGACGACCCGACGGTCGATTCCATATCATCGATATGGGGCGGGGCCAATTGGAACGAGAGGGAATCGTACGATCTGATGGGCATAGTGTTCAATGACCATCCGAAGCTGGAAAGGATACTGTTGCCGAAGGATACAATGTACCACCCACTGCGCAAGGATTTCAGGATGTGATCATGGATGGCCGAAATGTGGATCAACATGGGACCGCAGCACCCTATGACGCATGGTCTGTGGAACCTCCGCGTCAAGGTGGATGGAGAGACCATCGTAGACGCGGAACCCGAGGTCGGCTATCTCCACCGCGGCATCGAGAAGATCTGCGAGAACAGGACATATCCGCAGATAATCCCGCTCGCGGACAGGCTCTGCTATGGTTCCTCGCTCACCTGGAGTCACCTGTACTGTATGACAGTTGAGGACCTGATGGGGGTCGAGGTCCCTGAGAGGGCCGAGTACATCCGGGTGGTAACCCTTGAGATGCAGAGGCTCGCCTCCCATCTCATGTGGCTCGCGGCGTATGCCGTGGACCTCGGGATGATGGCCGGATTCATCTACTCGATGAGGGACAGGGAGGTCCTCGTTGACCTTCTCCAGAGCCTTTCGGGTTCGCGGTTGACATATAACTATCCTCGTATAGGCGGTGTCGCGCACGACCTCCCACCGAACTGGGACAGGGAGGCGTTGCGTGCATGCAATTACATCGAAACTCGTCTGAAGGAATACGAGGACCTGTACGAGGGTTCGAAGATATTCATGATGAGGAACGTCGATGTCGGCCTCCTCACGAAGGAAGATGCTCTCGACCTAGGCGTCACTGGCCCACCTTTGAGGGCGAGCGGCGTGAGGTACGATATGCGCAAGGACCGACCCTATTCCGTTTACTCTGATCTCGATTTCGAGGTCTGCTCGCGGCCTGAAGGTGACTGCTTCGCACGATATCGCGTAAGAATCGATGAGATGTGGGAGAGCTGTAAGATCATCAGACAGGCGATACAGCGCATGCCAAAAGGCAAATGGCGCACAGTCGCTCCGAGGAACGCACCCGTAGGCACCGGCTTGGGCAGGGTCGAGGATCCCCGAGGCGAAGGGATGATGTATGTCGTCGGAGACGGTTCGGACAAGCCGTATCGCCTCAAGATCCGTAGCCCCATCTTCATAACCGTATCCGCCGCCCCTAGTATGCTGGTAGGCTACAAGATGGCCGATGTCGTGGCCATAATGGGTGGATTGGACATGTGCATCGGGGAGTGTGACAGGTGAGACCATGAACCTCTTCCAATTCTGCAATGGCATCATCGTATGGCTCGTGGAACTGGTCAACAACCTGTGGTACTGGCTCGGGGATGTGCTTCCGTGGTACTTCGGTGATTTCTTCACTGGCATCGGTGACTTCGCAGGATCCCACGGTCACATCGTGGTGATGACTATAGTGCTGGAATCGCTCATGGTCATCATTGTCGCGCTCATCAACGTCCTCAACTTCATATGGTTGGATAGAAAGCTCAGCGGCCGGATATTCGACTTCTACGGTCCATACTATGTGGGTTACAGAATCGGTGGCTGGCTACAGAACCTCGCGGACGGCATGAAGCTTTTCGTCAAGGAGATAATCGTCCCCGCCAAGGCTGACAAGCTCGGGTTCCTTCTCGCTCCAGTCATATTCGTGGGCTCTTCCTTCCTCATCCTCGCGACGATACCATTGAGCCCCAACTTCGGCATAGCGACCAACGAATCCGGAGAGTTCGTGACTGCTGGAGTGCTCTTCGCGTTCGCTGCGTTCGCGATAGCGCCGTTCTCCATTCTGCTCGCAGGCTGGTCTTCCAACAACAAGTTCACGCTGATAGGTGGGATGAGGTCCGCCGCTCAGATGATGAGCTATGAGATCCCACTATTGCTGACAGTCGCCAGCGTGGTCCTGCTCGCAGGAAGTTTCAGTTTCGTGGGGATAGTCGATGCGCAGCATGACATATGGTTCGCGATACCCCTGTTCATCGGCTTGGTCGTATTCCTCGTCTGCATAGCCGCTGAGGTGGAGGTGACCCCGTTCGATCTGCCCGAGGCCGAGGCAGAACTCGTCGAGGGATGGACCACAGAATACAGCGGGATGCGCTTCGGATTATTCATGATGACATCATATCTTCGCGGATACGCCGGTGGCGCGCTGGCTACTGCACTGTTTCTGGGAGGATGGCAGGGGCCATC
This sequence comes from Thermoplasmatota archaeon, assembly GCA_018818785.1. Classification (GTDB taxonomy): domain Archaea; phylum Thermoplasmatota; class Thermoplasmata; order UBA10834; family UBA10834; genus UBA9653. The sequence continues at coordinate 84,752 of JAHIRF010000009.1, forward strand.
CCTGATACCGGACGAGATATGGTTCCTGATCAAGGCTTACACCGTGTTCGTAGTCATCGAATGGATGAGATGGTCCCTTCCAAGGGTCCGTGTCGACCAGATATTGGAGCTCGGCTGGAAGCGACTCCTGCCACTGGCCGTCCTCAACCTGCTCATAGCAGCGACATTCAAGACGATGGGGTGGTTCAGTGGTTAGAGAGCGAGGCAAGGTGAGCTTCTTCGGATATGTCGTGAGGCCGATGATGCGCACTGGCCGTCAGTTCGTGCGCTCGCTCATACTCGGCAGGCCCAATACCGTTCTCTATCCTCATGAGAAACTGGTGTTGCCTCAGGTATACAGAGGGAAACACACTCTTGATTTCAAGAAGTGCATCGGTTGCGGAAACTGTCTCAATATCTGTCCAAACGAATGCATGTGGCTAGAGAAGATTGAAGATCCTGAACTCGGAAAGATCGAAAGGCCTGGTGTCGATCTAGGCAGATGCCTCTTCTGTGGCTTCTGTGCTGAAGTATGTCCTACGGTCGCGCTGCACTTGACGACCGAATTCGAGTTGGCCGACCGCGAGAGGGAGAGCTTCGTCCTCAGTCCGAAGGACATTCGCGACGATGCATTCGCTTCCACATTCAAGGAGGAGCGCCAGTCGCGCAAGCTGCCGTATCTTGATTTGTCTAAGTGCACCAGCTGCGAGAAGTGCGCGGAAGAATGCCCCGAGATGTGCATAGCCATGATGCCAATCGAGAAGGTCGACAAGAAGAAGCCCGAGATCAACCTCGCCAAATGCACATCATGTGAGAAGTGTATCACCGCGTGTCCTGAGAATGCGCTCGTGTCGACCGAGGTATACGAATCATATTTCGAGACGCCGGAACCGAGATTGCTGCTGTCCAAGTGCACGGGTTGTTCCGCATGTGCGCGCGCGTGCCCCACAGATGCCATTTACATGATGGAGATGCCTGGGAGCGAGAAGACTCTCAAGGATGGCAAGAAAGGGAAGCCTAAGAAACGGGCGGTATTCGTGTTCGAGAAATGCGTCGGCTGTGGTCGATGTTTCAAAGCATGTAAGTTCGGAGCGATCGAGATGCCGGGGGTGAAGAAGTGACCTGGGAGCTGTTCATATTCCTGTTCCTTGCCGCGTCAGCGTTGATATCTGCTCTTCTTGTGGTGAGAGCCAGGGAGATAATCCATGGAGTAGTGGCACTGGCCACCTGCTTCATTGCCGTGGCTTGTATGTATATCATGCTTAATGCCGAATTCGTCGCGATCGTTCAGATACTCGTATATGTAGGCGCAATCGTAGTCGTCATCCTGTTCGGAATAATGCTGACCAAGCGCGAGATAATGGAGAGTGGTGACTGATGAAGCTCAACACGATCATCAAGGGCTCGTCTCTGCTCCTGCTCGCGTTGCTCTTCGTGCTGGTCGTGACAGGCGTGTCGTGGCCCGAGGGTGATATGGATGCTGTGACGAACGAGGACGTCGCGTGGTTGATGTTCGGGACGGACAACTCGAGCGGGTACGCCCTCATCGTCCTGATGATTGGCGTGCTCCTATTCGTCGCGTTGCTGGGCGGGATCTTTCTTGCAAAGGAGGAGAAGGAATGATCCCAATCGAGTACTGGCTCATATTCAGCTCGCTCCTGTTCGTCATTGGTGCGTATGGCGTCGTGTCTCGGAAGAACGCGATCGTCGTACTCATGTGCATAGAGATAATGCTCAACGCGGCAAACATTAACCTCGTGATGTTCAGCAGTTATCATAGCGTCCTGCACACGGTCCCAGACGCGACCGGTCAGGTGTTCGCGCTGTTCTCAATAGCCATAGCGGCCGCCGAGGTCGCGGTGGGTCTGGCTATCATACTATCGGTTTACAGAAGGTATCAGACGATCGATGTCGACAAGATAAACATCCTGAGGTGGTAGAGTGCTAGAGTATGCGTGGCTGATCCCAGTCTTCCCGTTCGTGGCGTTCCTACTCATAGCGCTGTTGCCGAAACGCACGCTCTGGTGGGAATCGGGTGCGGTCTACGCCATCGCAGGCACACTGTGCTCGTTGGTGCTCTCCATGCTGGTCGTTTGGAGCGTCCTGAACGGTGAGACCCTCACGACGGATACGCCCAAGTTCAAGTGGCTGGAAGTGGGGGACTTCTCTCTTGAGTTCGGCGTGTGGATAGACCAGTTGACCGCGCTCATGCTAGTGGTCGTTTCCATAGTCGGCACCCTTGTCGTGGTCTACTCCGGCGGTTACATGCGCGAAGAAGGGGAGGGCAGGAGACGCTACTACGCCGAGATAACCCTCTTCATATCGGTGATGTTCGGTCTGGTGATATCCGACAACTATCTCCAGATGTTCATATTCTGGGAGCTTGTCGGTCTTTGCTCATACCTGCTCATAGGTTTCTGGTACGAGAAACCGTCCGCAGCCAGTGCTGCCAAGCGGGCTTTCATAGTCACCCGCGTGGGAGATATAATGTTCATGGCGGGCATCATAATCCTGTTCAAGTATGTGGGGAGCCTCGACTTCGAGACGCTCTTCTCAGAATCCGCTGCCGTCGCGGTACCTACTGACATGATGATACTCGCCACTGCGCTGATATTCGGTGGAGCCATAGGAAAGAGCGCACAATTCCCTCTGCACGAATGGTTGCCGGATGCTATGGAGGGCCCGACAACGGTATCGGCCCTCATTCATGCGGCCACGATGGTCAAGGCAGGGGTGTATCTCGTGGCGAGATCGTATCCGCTGCTCATACATGCCCCTGAGAGCCTGCTGTTCGTAGCAGTCATCGGCGGCGTGACCGCGATACTGGCCGCGACAGTCGCTTTGGCGGCGAACGATATCAAACGCGTTCTGGCATACAGCACCATCAGCCAGCTCGGATACATGATCCTCGGGCTGGGAGCCGGCGGTTATCTGGTGATATATGCGAATTCCCCTGGAGGATATGCGGCTGCGACATTCCACCTGATGAACCATGCGTTCTTCAAAGCCCTCCTGTTCCTTTGCGCCGGAAGCGTGATACACGCGATAGGCACGAACGACATGCGACTCATGGGTGGTTTAGGCAAGAAGATGAAGATCACATCGCTCACGATGCTGATCGGAGCGTTAGCCATATCGGGCATACCGCCGTTCTCTGGTTTCTGGAGCAAGGACGAGGTGCTGGCTGCCGTATGGCACGCCGGGGAGTTCGATTCCGTCTTCTTCCTGCTTTGGCTGATGGGCATAGTCACCGCGTTCATGACTGCCTTCTACATGTTCCGAATGTGGTTCATGACTTTCGCGGGGGAGCCTCGGTCCGAATACCACGCGCACGAATCGCCCAGGATAATGACTGTTCCGTTGATGATACTTGCAGGCTTGGCCATGACATCCGGATTCGTTCTGTTCATCGGTGACGGATTCAAGGGATTCATGGAATCGTCGATCGAAGGACTGTTGCACGGTGCGGAGCACGAGTCACTGGTCGACATCGCGGCCGAGATATTCACCGATCCGCTGACCTATGTATCACTTACCCTCGCTGTCGTTGGGATAATGCTTGCGAGGAAGATCTACCTCACTCCGGGATTCGACCGGAGCATGTTCTCCCGCGGATTCAATGGCAAGCTTCAGCGCGCTCTCGAGAACAGATGGTACATCAGCAAGTTCTACGACGACTTCGCTGTGAAAGTGGTCTATGGCCTGTCGTTGATCGCAGACAAGTTCGACAGATATGTTATAGATGGCCTGGTGAACGGATTCGCGTTCCTGGGTGGCAATACCGGAAACTTCATCAGACGGCTGCAGGACGGCAACGTGCAGCGCTACGCGAGTCTCATATTGGTTGGTATCTGCCTGCTGTTGATACTCGTTCTATACATATTGCCATGGGGTGGGTGATTGACGATGCTCGAAGGTGTGCCTGTGCTTTCTCTGACAATACTCATTCCTCTCATCGGAGCGTTCATCACGTTCTCGCTGGGCAAGTATGGGAAGTATGCGAAGTACATCGCCCTCGCCTTCTCGGTCGGGGCGCTGCTACTGTCGTTGTTGATCGCATATGAGTTCGCCACCGATCCCTCGCCGTCAGCGACTGGCTATCATTCCGATTATCAGTTCTACGAGGAACATGCATGGATCAGCACGCTCGGGATCAACTATATCGTGGGTCTGGATGGCATCAGCCTTCCGCTGTTCGTTCTAACGACCCTTCTTTGCACGCTATCCATCATATTCTCCTGGGATACTGAGAAGCGCCCGAAGGAATACTTCGGTCTCATGCTCATTCTTGAGGTCGGAGTCCTTGGCGTTTTCGTTTCCTTGGACTACTTCATGTTCTACGTGTTCTGGGAGGTCGTTCTGATACCGATGTACTTCATGATCGGTATCTGGGGCGGTCCGAGGAAGGACTATGCTGCGATCAAGTTCTTCATCTACACGCATGTCGCGAGCCTGGCATTGCTCATCGCCATCATGGCGATGTATTTTGAGGCTGGTCTGCAGACCTTCAGCATGGAAGCGATAGCGGGCGTAAGCGTGGACTTTGCCAAGGGTGTGCAGGTGGCCATCTTCGCTGCGATGTTCTTCGGGTTCGGTGTGAAGCTCCCAATGGTTCCGTTCCACACATGGCTTCCTGACGCACATGTCGAAGCGCCAACTGCGGGGAGCGTGCTGCTAGCCGGCTTGTTGCTCAAGATGGGTGGATACGGGATCATCAGGGTCGCGATGACCTCCCTGCCTCAAGGCGCTGATAGCCTTTCCGTGCTCATGGCCGTCATGGGTGTCGTGAGCATCATCTACGGTGCAATATTGTGTCTGGCACAGACCGATTTGAAGAAGATGGTCGCATATTCGTCGATAAGCCATATGGGCTTCGTTTTGCTGGGCTTCGCCACTCTGGGTGAGGTCGGCATCGTCGCGGGAGTCTTCCAGATGTTCGCCCACGGTCTCGTAACTGCTGTGTTGTTCATGATGTGCGGCGTTGTGCAGCACAAATGTGGGACGCGATTGATTCCGCAACTGGGCGGACTGGCCAAGAGGATGCCGATCGCGGCGGCGATGATTACCATCGGATTCCTCGCATCACTTGGCTTGCCTGGTCTAGTCAGCTTTGCAGCGGAGTTCATGGTGTTATACGCGACTTTCGCGAAATGGTCGATGTGGGTGTTCGTTCCGATAATAGCTGTCGCAATCACGGCTGCCTACTATCTGTGGGCGTTGCAGAAGTCCATGTTCGGGCCGATGACAGACAAGATCGACACATCCCACCTGAAAGATGTCACATGGTACGAAGGAGTACCCGTCGCCATACTGATAGTCCTGATCGCGGTCTTCGGGGTCTTCCCGTCATTGATATTCTCGAAGATCACGCCCGCTGTAGAGATCCTTCTAAGGCTGTATGGAGGTGGATGATTTGGAGATACTGAATACCCTGGAGCCGTTCCTTCCGCAGCTCCTGCTGATACTATTTGCGACCCTGATGCCCGGGCTTGATTACCTGTTCAAGGACAAGAGGATCGTGGCTTTCGCGTCACTGATACCGCTGATCGCCATCATGGGTGCGGTCGTGACTTGGCTCTTCACGGACTCTTGGACACCCCCGGGCAGCAGCATCGCCCTCGTGGAGATCAATCTGTTCTCCGGGCTGTTCATGCTGGTCTTCCTGGCCGTCGGCATCATTGTCGTACTCACCTCGATGGATTTCGTTAGGACTGATAAGAACCAGGGAGAATACTATGCCTTGATACTCCTTGCGATCGCAGGTATGACTCTGGTGGCCAGCGCAGCCGACCTGTTCGTCATATTCGTGGGCTTGGAGATCGCTGGGATATCCTCGTTCGCCCTGTCTGGATTCAGAAAGCACGAGAAACGTTCTGCCGAGGCCGCCACGAAATATTTCATAATCGGTGGTTTCTCGTCCGCACTCACGCTGTTCGCGATATCTCTGTTCTATGGCATCGCCGGCACGACGAACATATCCGCTATGGGTGCCGCGATGGATGCATCCTTCACCTCTTTCGAAGGTTCTGAATCGTTCGCATTGCTCGCCACTGTGCTCGTCCTGGCAGGCTTCGGTTTCAAGGTGGCGCTCGTGCCCTTCCACATGTGGGCGCCCGATGTGTACGAGGGTGCGCCGACACCGATATCCGGTCTGCTCGCAGCCGCATCCAAGAAGATGGGTTTCGCCGCGTTCTTCAAGGTGTTCCTGATCGGCTTGATAGTCACGAAATCAGATTGGGACATCGCGATTGCGATACTGGCTATCATAACGATGACCGTGGGCAACCTGATCGCTGTGTCGCAGACGAACATCAAGCGCATGCTAGCATATTCGTCGGTCGCTCAGGCAGGATACATCCTCATCGCGCTCCCGGTCGGCACGCAGTATGCTGTCGCGGGTGCGTTATTCCATATCCTGACGCATGCGTTCATGAAATCCGGGGCGTTCATGGTCGTTGCCGGCATGGCGTCTTGTGCGATAGGGGAGAAATTGGACGATTTCAAAGGCCTAGGCAAACGCTCCCCGTTCCTCGCGATCTCCATGACGTTGTTCCTATTCTCTCTGGCGGGCATACCACCTCTCGCGGGATTCGCCAGTAAGTTCGTGCTGTTCTCGTCCGCCGTGTACGGCTCGAGTGACCCCGGACCGAGCTGGTTGATCTGGCTTGCGGTCGCTGCGGTCCTGAACAGCGCGTTGTCCCTGTACTATTATGCGCGCGTGATCAAGTACATGTACATGGAGAAGGGGTCGGAGGCGAAGGTCAAGGTGCCGAGATCCACTACGGCTGCAATCGCTATATCGCTCGCCATGACTATCGTGCTAGGCGTATACTTCGACGCGGTTATGGATCTCTGCCTACGGGCAGCAGAGGCATTCAGCAACCTGCCGATAGGGTTCTGATACTGACCCGTTCTCCTTGCTCACAGGAATCCTGCAGCTATTATGCCAGCAGAGAGCAACAGCCCTGTGATGAGGTGTATCTGTATTGTCATCGCTTGTGCAGGGACCAGTTCTCTCACGGCCTCACACTTCTCACGCACAATCTTGATTGCCTTCAACGCAATGGGCAAGGGTGCAAGCGCGATTAGCGCGTACAGCGGGTACACGTTCAGCAATAGCAATGCCACGATCATAGCAAAGGCTGCGACCATGATCCCGACGTACCATGACGCTGCCTTGGCCAGCCCCATCCTGACGACCCAATGGTTCTTACCTGCGGTTCCATCTGATTCTCTGTCCGGGAACTGATTGATGAACAGCACTAGCCCGATGAATAGTCCTACGGGGACTCCTGCAAGGAAGACCGGGACGCTGAATGTCTGGGTCTGGACCAGATAGGCGCCCTCCACTATCAATGGACCGAAACCCAATCCTAGCGCGACCTCCCCTACGCCTTTCGCGGCAAGCCCCGACCTCGGTATCGTGTAGAAATATCCGAATCCTATGCCCACGATTCCAAGCGGAATAACGAGCCATGTGGTAGCATAAGCGAGATAGAATCCGATGGCCGCGCATCCGCCGAACATAAGCATCGAGGCGATGTACACCTCTTTCGGGGTGAGCACGCCTTCTACAAGAAACGGGCTTCCTCCGTTGAACGGGGTCCTGTTCTTATTGTATATGTCCGTCCCGCTCTTGTAGTCAAAGTAATCATTGATGACGTTGGTTGCTGCGTGAGCGAGAATGACACCTAAGGTTACGAGGCCGAAGAGTATGGCGTCAAAACTCTCTTCGGATTGCCATGCGATGGCCGTTCCAAGTATCGCAGGTATTATCGCGGCCGTAAAGAACGGCACTCGCAGTTCCGCGATCCATATCTTGAGTTTGGATGGTTTCCCGCTGGATTCGTTCATGAGATTTCGATATGCAACTGGTCAAACTTGGATATAAATAATGCGGGTAATCCAACGCCTTCTGGCTATCATCTGCTAACAAGAGCCAGCAACCACTAGGGTTAAGTAGAGATTGGGGCATATGCGAATATTGATGAGTCCATCCCCTTGGGATTTTGGCATCTCTAAGGAGCTTAGCTTAGTCGATGAGAAGCTCCGCCAGATGGTCGCTTCTGGCGAGAAGAGTCTCACCGAGGCCGCGTTGCACGTGATTGATGCCGGTGGAAAGCGCCTCCGGCCAACCGTGACGATACTGTCATTCAAGAGCCTAGGCGGAGAGGATGTTCAGAAGATTGCCGATATCGCAGCTGCCTTCGAGCTCATACACTCTGCGACGCTAATCCATGACGATATTAATGATGGCGGGCTTGCTAGGCGAGGTCGCGAGACGGTCTACAAGAAGTACGGGTTACATAACGCGATCGTTACAGGGGATTTCCTTTTCGTGAAAGCCTTCTCTCTAGGAGGGCTGTTCGACAAGAATGTTGTCCAGACAACTGCGGATGCGTGTGCGAAACTCGCCGAAGGCGAGATACTTCAGAATAGATATAGGCACACTCAGAACATGACCGTGGACATCTACCTGAAGGTGATGGAGCGCAAGACTGCGGAACCCTTGAGGGCGGGCGCGATGGTCGGGGCCTACCTGGCCGGTGGGACTCTCGAAGACATCAACAATCTGGCGAGCTATGGCCTCAATATGGGTATCGCATTCCAGATCGCTGATGATATCCTGGATTTCGTTGGTGATGAGAAGCGTACTGGCAAACCCGTCGGGATGGATCTTAAAGAGGGGTATCTGACCCTGCCATCACTATTGGCCATGAAGGATTCGGAGACTGCTCGCAAAGAGATACTCGAACTGGTCAAGATGGATGACCCGTCTGCCGAGAAGGTCAGACATTGTATCGATCTGGTCGTGGAATCCGGGGCGATGGATAAGGCGAAGGGTATGGGCGAATATTATGCCCTTGAGGCGTTGCAGCACCTGGGTTCCCTGCCCGACACCAAATACAGCAGATCCCTGAGAGAGCTCGTTAATAGTGTCTTGAACAGAGATTCGTAGGTGACTCGATTATGATGGATGCTAATGGTATGTCCGGGAGACATTGGACGGAGGTCGTTGAGGCGCTCGAGGAGATTGCCCCAGACTATGATCGAGTGAACCAGTTGATCACATTCGGACTCGCTGATAGATGGCGCCGAGAAGTGGCCGCGTACGCAGAGCCCGATGATGTTGTCCTAGAGGTAGGCTCTGGACCGGGCTCTTTCGCCAGACATCTAATCTCCAAATCGATATATTGCATCGAACCATCCGGCGAACTCGCGAACTATTCGAAGGAGCTGCTGGATCAGAATCGCATACAATTGGTTAGGGCGGTGGGCGAGAAGATACCGATGGCGGATCAGAGCGTTGATAAGGTGTTCTGCGTATTCTCATTCAGAGATTTCTTCGACAAGGGTGAGGGGATCTCCGAGATCCACAGGGTTCTGAAAGCAGGAGGCGAGGTTCGCATAGTGGATGTCGCGAAGCCGCCACCAGGGCCGCTCGCGAAGTTGCTTGATATGCATGTCAAGCACATCGTCCCGAGGCTCGCCAGGATAGCTGTGAATCCTGCGTCATACCATCGGCTGAAGCGAGACCCTTACATGACTTTCGTGGACACTTACAAGGCATTCGGATTCACATCGATCTATGAGAACCTCCTATCCCAACAGGGTTTCTCAGAGGTCAAGACTGAGTTCCTCAAGATGAAGGGTGCCACGATGACCAGGGGGAAGAAACCTTGGACGTCGACGTCCTGATAGTCGGTGCAGGTCCAGCAGGGAGCACGACCGCGAGGTTCTGTGCGTCCGAGGGCATCGACGTTTTAATGATCGATAGGCGGCGGGAGATAGGCTATCCTGTGCAATGTGGAGAGCTTCTTCCAGACACTGATGAGATGTACACGATATTCCCCGAAGGTCAGGATCTCAAGGAACTCTTCACACTACCATCGCACCTGATCCAAAGAACGTGCGACAATATTGACCTCATATCACCTGGTGGAAAGACATACAGATGCGAATTCAAGTCACATGTCCTCGATAGGCGGTTCTTCGACAAGCACCTGGTCGATTTGGCCATCAACGCAGGATCTCGACTTAGCATGGATTCGTCCCTGCTGTCCCTGGAGAACGGCATCGCACGGACGACCCTGGGGAACATCAAGGCGAAGGTGATAGTTGGCGCGGATGGTCCCAACTCGAAGACTATGAGACAGACGGGCATGGACGATTCCCGCATGAACTATCCTGCGGTGACCTGTCAGGCGAAGGGTTCGTTCGAGCCGGTTGTCAAGATGTACTTCGGTAGTGTCGCTCCGGGTGGGTATGGATGGATAATCCCGAAGGCCAGTGGTGCGAATATCGGGATCGGGTTCAACCCCCGCATCTTCAAGGGCCGCCCGCGGACGGTCTTCGACAAATTCATGGCAACTATGGATTGCGAATATGGGGACCTCACGATGGGTCTGGTCCCTATGTCCGGACCTGCCTCATCCACTGTACGAGAGAATGTATTGCTGGTTGGCGACGCTGCGGGGCAGGTGATGGCGACGAACGGCGGGGGCATTCCGACGGCGATGATAGCTGGAAGGATTGCCGGCAAGACGATCGCTGAACACTTGGCCGGGAAATGCTCTCTTTCAGTATATGAGAAGCGATGGCGAGAAGTGATGGAGAAACCATTGCGGACCGCTCTGTCCACTAGGCGATTGGCAGACATATTCTTCTTGAACGACCGGCTCCTTGGGATGTCCATGCGTATATTGGGACGGAGAGGTCTCGACCGCGCGATTCGATGCAAGAGGATATTATTCTAGAGTCTGGAGCCGGGTCCGAGTCATCAACGCTTCGTCCGTGGTTTCCTCTTCCTTGCAGATTTGGTGCCGCTTCCGCATATGTCGCAGACACTGACATTCGATTCGAAGATCTTCCCGCAACCGATGCATCTTGCTTCCCAATGCCAAACGCTTGTGATGCCTCTCTGGTCGAGTCCTCGGCAAGGCACTCCGAGCTCGGCCGCAGTGTTCTGGATGGAGTAATCATCGGTAACCAATTGATAGCCAGTCTCGTGGGCCAGGGCCAACACCTCGATGTCCGTGTCAGAAAGCCTGGAAATATCGCCGGTCACCCTGGCTGCCAGCTGCACCTTTTCGATGTGCTTCTCTTCCGGGGAGTATACCCTAATTTTTGATGCCAGAAGGAATTCCAGGCGTGGACCCATTCCTTCCCTCTCCAACTCTCTGACGACTCCTGGGGAGATGATCAGTTCATATCCATCGGGAAGGTCTTTGCCGTAGTATAGTGCAGATGTATCCAGTACAAGACCCTTCATTACATCTCACTCCAATATCCCATATGCGCCCCTTGCCTCCAGCTCCACCAGCCGCTCGATGTCCACCTTTCCTTCTTCTTCGAGGGTGGGCTTCAGCTTGCTATATGTGGATGGCTTGTTCGGAGCGACCGCACAACATGATCCCGGAAGGATTGATATCTCATAAGTCCCGATCTCCTTGGCGATCCGCTCGATCTCGATTTTATCATAACCTATCAGTGGTCTTAGAATCGGCAGTGAAGTCGCGTTCTCCTCAACGAGGATGTTTGCTAGGGTCTGGGATGCCACCTGTCCCATGGACTCTCCCGTTATGATGAAACCCGCATCGTGCTCCGCCGCCAACCTCTCCGCAACCCTCAGCATTGTCCGTCTGCAGAGGACGCACTGGATATTGCTCCTGCAGTTCCTCGCGATCTCCGACTGCGTTGGACCGTGAGGAACCATCAACTTGGCATGATTCTTCCCTGTGACCTTGTCCAGCTGTATCATCAGCGCCTTGGCCTTGTCTATCTCCGCATCGCTTGTGAACGGTCTGTTGTCGAAATGCACGAGGACGAGGTCCATCCCCTGTCCTGCTATCAGGTATGCCGCTACGGGAGAATCTATGCCTCCTGACAGCAGAACGATGCCTTTCAATGGATCACCGACCTACTTCCTGCTCGACGCAGTGAGATATTCATAGTTGTGCCTTCCGCAACACTCGCAATCAGGGTTCTTCTTCAGTCTTATCTTCTGGATCTCTTGGTTCCAGATGTCTAGTATCATGAGTTCCTCTGTATGGTCCTTGTGCATCATTATCTTGAACGCCTCTGTGACTTCCATGGCTGCAACGACTCCTGGCAGTGTGTTTGCTATGCCGATGGTATCGCATGTCGGTAGCTCTCCTGGGGCGGGCAGTTTCGGGAAAGCGCATCTGAGGCAGGGACCATCACCTTTTACGACCAGGACCATCCCGCTGACTCCGACAACGCCCCCATATATCCACGGGACACCATTCTTCACGCACACATCATTGACCAGAAACCTGGTCTCCATGTTATCTGTGCCATCTACCACAACTGAAGCTCCGAGAATGATCTTCTCCGCATTGTTCGAATTGATCTCGGTATGCATGCCCCTGATTTCTATGGTTGAGTTGATCTTCTTCAGATGCTCGACGGCCACATGTGCCTTGGGCCTGCCGACATCCGCTTCCTCGAACATCGTCTGCCTCTGCAGGTTGGTGGTGTCAACGACATCCCTGTCGACGACGCTCACGCTGCCGACACCCGCTCTCACGAGGTACGACGATGAATGAGTCCCGAGGGCGCCACAACCGATGACAACAGCCTTCGAATGGGCCAATCTCTTCTGGCCTTCTGCCCCTATCTCCGGGAGCAGTATCTGCCTGGAATATCTGTCTTCCATGGTCCAGGATGAGATGGCCTGGACCCGTATTAATTGCTTTCACTGCCAGATCGGAACGCTGATGCATGCCATTCTGGCTGCATCATCAGACGAACCTGTATGCCATCGTGAATCGATCCCTGAATTCCCTGACCTGCTTCTTCATGTTCTTGCCTCTTGCGGCATCCATGAAGATGTCTGCCAGTTCAGGCATATGTTTCTCCTTCAGGCCTAGCCTGGTGACCTCTGCCGTTCCCAGCCTTCCCACTGAATCGATTATGAGGTTGGATGTCTCCAATCGTACTGAGAGGTCGTTCATGCTCATTCCGAAAGCCTCGGTCGCCTTCTGCTGGTCGATGAGCAATTGGTGCGATTCCGAGAATCCAAGGTCTTCGAACATGAGTGGAAATCCTCTCCCGTACAGTTCCTTTCCGAAACGCTTGGAGTTCTTGACCACCTGTTTGGCATACTGGGGTCCGAACCTCTTCATTTCCAGCAGGGCCTGTCCGAGTGCCGCGACCCTGTTCCAGTGCACGTTATCGACTATCCTCCATGTGAGGTTCTTACGGACATTCGCATCCATTTCCTTGCTGTTGGTCACAATGAGCCCTCCCTGTGGTCCGAAGAAGCTCTTATGGGTCGAGCCGAAGAGCGCATCCGCCCCTTCCCTGAGCGGATTCTGAAACTGCCCTCCGGCTATCAATCCGAGCACATGGGACCCGTCATAGACCAGTTTCGAGCCCGCGCTCCTGCACGCCTCCTTGATAGGTTTCATATCATACGGAAACAGGATGAACGATGCGCCGAGAATGACCAGTTGAGGTTTGACCTTCTTGATCTCCCGTGCGACGGTTGCCGGGTCCAGGTTCTGTCTGGTTGCATCGAATGGCAGCGAATGCGCGTTCAAACCGAATATGTCGGGGATGTACGCCTGCCCGTATCCATCATATCCTCCCACCTCGACGGGTATCGCGGACATGGTGTCCCCCCTCTTCGTGGTGGATGCAATGACTATCATGGCGGCTATGTGCCCTGCCAGTGGCTGCACGCAGGCGTGCTCGGATCCGAACACTTCGCAGGCCGCCTCCTCGCATTTCAGCTCGACCTCTGTCGTGATCCTGGTCCCTCGGTATGAGTTCTCCACATAAGCGCCCGCAAACTCCGCGTTCACCGGTAGGGTATACCTGTGACCGAAATCAGAGGCGAGGAGTGCCCTTACCTGTGGACTAGCCATGTTCTCCGATGGGAGTAGATTGATCGATTCTTCCAGGCGCCAGTGCTCCTGCTCCCTCATCCTGTCTAGAAAGTAAGAACTCTTCATGACGACACGGACCCCTATACGCTGGCCATGTTTATCGATTTGTCGTCTGTTCAGTTGTAGATCTGGAACTTGCTGTCGTTCCCTGAGAATGCAGGGAACTCCTGCTCATCGTCATCGTAGTCCTCTTCCATGACCACATTGACCAGCACGTTCACGATCTCTCTAAGTTGTTTCAGGTCGTCCCTAAGGTGCGCGATCTCAGCAAGCAATTTCTTTTCATCACTGTTCGTCAATGCGGCCCCCCTATTCTTTGAATCTGCAACCACTTATCTAGTGTTTTGGTTTCGCCAGTTCGAATTCCCTGTAATCGTCAGCCAGCTTGCGCCTCTCATCGTGTTCGCAACGGGTACACCACAGGTCCCTGCCCTTGCGTTCCAAAGGCGTTCTGCAGACAGTGCAAAGCGCTCGTATGACTCCGAAATGAGGTCCTGAGGTCGTCAGTTGAACGGAAGGTTCTGCCTGTATCACCTGGGCTCTGACGAGGTCCCCTGCCCTGAGAAGGTCGCCTGCATCCTCGACATAGGATGACGCGATCTTGGAAACATGGACTGATGCCAGGGTCTCGCTGGAGATCGACCTCTTCTTTCCCTCCTGTGCGACGACTGAACATATGGCCATCGCGGGTTTGGTGTCAGTGACGTCTGCAAATACGACATCCCCATCCATGAGCACGATGGGTGGGTTCTCGAGTATCACCCTAGCGGTCTTCTCGCTCATGTCCAGGTCGAGTTCGCCGACGGCGCTCGCATAGATCCTGCCATCAGCTTCGTAGGTGCCCTCACCCGATATGTATTCCTCTGCAATAGCGACTTCGTCTCCCGGTAGTACTTTTCGGCCAGTTCGTGACAGATAGATCACCTATCTTTCAAACCTCAACAGAACGACTGGAATCGTCTCGTTAGCCTTTCTGTGAAACTCAAACGCATATGGAATCTCGAATTTATACCTTTTTATAGGTTCGCATGTTCCCCCGAGGCTCCTGACCATGTCTGCCACGAATGGGCCAGTGCCTTCGTTATGCAGTGAATACACCCTAGGGGCCAGTTCGATGGATTTCTTGATGAATTCTCTATCGGCATGCTTGTTCTGAGACCCGAATGGCGGATTCTGTACAACGGTGTCGAATTCGCCGGACAGTGTGGATACAGCTCCCTCAGTGAGTTCAACCTCCAGAAAGAGTGTCTCCGCGTTCTCCCTGGCAACCTTGACGGCCAACGGGTCGATGTCGATCCCGACCGACCTCTTCGCTCCGAGGAGCTTCGCGCCCAGGCAGAATATACCGTTCCCGCAGCCAAGGTCTGCCACGGTCCTATTGCAGATGTCCCCAGCAGACACGGCCTCCCACAATATATCTGCTGCCAGAGTCGCCGGGGTAGGGTACTGCTCGAGCCTCGGGGTGCGTGATTCCAGGGGTTTCAGTTTTTGAAGGGTAATCTCCAGCCTTCGCTTCTTGAGGAGCATCTGACCACGACCGAGCCTATCTCTATTTGGCCTCGTCGATCATCTTCCATCTTCGCAGCTTGTTCACTTCAGAGACGTCCCGTCCGTGGATGTCTCGCTCGACATCTGAAAGGTATTCTATGGCCATCAGCAAGCTGTCCTTGGATGGTTTCTGTATGTTGACTTTGGCCTTGCTGAAATCCCTGTCCACTATCTCCATCGCGCGGCCAGTATCGCCATATTGCTCGCAGAAATCGGACACTATCTCATCAACCGCCTGGGCGAGGGAGCCGCCTTCGAACAGGGCTTTCTTCTCGACATATTCGCCGGATATCATCATATCCCCGATCTTCCTGAACGCATCCTCGACGCTCGTTCCGATCTTCGCGCTGCTGAATATGACTGGCATCTCCATCTTCTCTGCAATCTTCGTGAGCTGTTCCTTGGTGGTCGAATCTGGCCCTGCAAGGTCGGTCTTGTTGCCCACGAACACTATCGGTATGGTTCCCAGAATGTCCCAAACCTCAGGAAGCCAGAACTGCTCCACCGACTCGACCGTCGCTGGTCTGCTGAGGTCGCAGGCGATGACGATCCCGTGGGACCCGCTCATCCCTTGAGCCCTCATCTTCTTGTAGTCCTTCTGGCCGAGGATGTCCCATATCATGAGGGTGAGATAGACTGTCTTGTCCGGATGCTTGAACACGATGTCCCTCTTGCTGACCTTGGTCCCGATGGTGGCGATGTATTTGTCGTCAAATACATCTATCACGAATCGTCGGATCAGAGAAGTCTTGCCCACTCCAGAATCGCCGATCAGTCCTATCTTCTTGATGTATCGTTTTGATTGAATTATGCCCAAGCGACCACCGACCCGTGGGATTAAATCATCTGAAGGATGGGGACTTCCGTCTAATCCTCCCAGTGAGAACATCCGATGTGAAGCGCGATACATAATATTTTCCCATCGCGCGATAAAAGATGAGTAGCTGTCAGTGTCGAATCACCGATTCACGTGCCTATCGCAGGTTGTTCGCAGAGGAGCGAATCAGTCCCGGGTATATGAAAAAGCTCATTATGGCTTACCTACCTTACGCGATACGCAGATGGACGATTTATCCGATAGAGCCCGCCTCCCCTCAAAGAAGGCCCTTGAGAACTATTCAAGCGCCTATATCGGCGCCTACATGAACGCCGTCGAACGAGAGAAGCCAGAGCATGTGCCTTCACTCGCCCGCAACTCTCCGTACGAGATCGAGGCATGCATGATGCCAAATCATTCGTTCGTCATGCTATTCGAGCGGGCAGACAAGCAGAGCATAATCGTGCACGAGAAGGACTGGCATTATGTCGAGAGCAAAGTGATGTCTGGCGTTTCTCATCTGGTGACGGTCTATGCTCACGAGGGACCGACAGTCGCCGATGCGATTGCCAAGGGGAAGAAGGACGCGGTCCGTGACATACGCGCCCTTGAGGATTCCAATGTTGCCAAGGCGATAGTCCAGCTCGAGAAGATACTCGAGGAACTGAGCAACATTGAGAAGGGGAACAAGAGCATACTCAAGATTGCGGACATGCAGCTTTCTAAGCTGCAGCCGATCAAGAACGCCATAAGGAACGCGGGTCCTGAGATCGATATGGTCGGCATGATCGATGCTCTCAGGAACTACCCGACGACCCCGGTCGAAATCAATATCGATCTCAAGGAGAAGGAACTGCTAGAGTCTATTTGCAGGGACCTTGGGGACTTGTCTGACATCATAAGACGTGTCGAAGTCCAGGACCAGAAGGTGGAGCAGCTCGAGCAGGCAATAACGAAAGGACTCACGGAGTTCCATACTGTGGTGGACGAGAAGGTCGGGAAAGGCCTCGCGGTCGTATTGTCCTCCTCAGACAGGAAGATCGACAAGGGATTCGATGAACTCCAGAACCAGATCAATTCGCTGAAGACCGAGAACGTTCCAACCGACCTCGAAGATCGCCTGAAAGGGCTCGAGGACGCGCTCTTGGACCTTAAGGATAGACCGGATGTCGCGAAGGAGATAGTTCTCGCAGTCGCGGACATAAGGGACAATATCAATAGGATGAATGGACGCGTGACGAAGATTGAGCAGTTCCTCGTCCATCTGACAAAACACCGTGTGGCTCCGAAGCAATGAATCGATTCCATATGAGCTGCTGTCTTCTAACCATGGACTTCTCTGATTGTCGCTGATGTCATCTTTGCCACTTCGAAACTCACGGTCTCTCCGACTATCAATGAGTTGAATTCCGTCCTCTTGACTGAATATGCCAAGAGTTCTCCGGGTTCGACATGGTTCACAGGATCCTCCGAGATGACTCGGATGTCTGCGAGGTAGTTGATCTCAGAGTATCCTAGATTCAACATCTCCTGCTCCATCGCCTGGGTAACGGTGATGTTGGCATCGTTATCCTTGAAGATCGGTTCCAGTGCGGGGTCTCTTATGTCAACGTCACCCAATGTGAAGACGACAAGGGTGTACTCGACATTGTCCTTGGTTCCTATGATCGTTTTGTGATCAACGGTGCCTTCGACAGTCACGGTGGAGAATGCGATGACATATGCTACCATGATAACCAGGATGACGACGGAGACGACTGCAGCGATGCTCCAAATGCTCTTCTTGCGGAAGACGCCCACTATCTCAATTCCTCGTATGCTGATTGTCATTACCTTCTTTATCTTTTGCATTTCCTTTTCATTAATTGCCAGAGGTCGGTGCATCAATTGTGATTATGATGCTCGGAGCGCGTAGCATTTGGAATTGCGATTTTTGTCTCCGGACGTACGCACCCCGTAGCCTTGATTGATGGACATTGACGATGGCAGTCCTTGAATTGGCAGGGGCACTGCTATCATCCTCATTGTTGTCGCAACGATGTCCATCTTCGTTCTGATGCGTCGCATAGGATGGATCGTGACTCGGAATAGACCAAATTCGTGGTTTTCAAATCGAATGAGAAACCACCGATCAAACTCATTCTCCTATCTGCTTGTGTGGAAATCGATTAGGCGATTACACGCCGATTACCTTGATACTCGTCATTGCGTCTTTTCGAGACTCACGGAAGTATTATATCCATGCATCCAGGTTTGGTATCTGGCCTAAGGCCAGGAGGTTCCCGGAAGATGATGCCAGATATTGTGTATTCAGTAGCGCCGGGGACCGCATGATTTTGAGCCGAGTTCCCGGTGTTCGACGACAACGAGCTAGCTTTGCGAACGTCCAAATCACGCATAGAATACCATGCCAAATACACCATATCTTGACAACAGCGTCGCATGGCGCATCAAGTCGGGAACCCTGGAATTCAAGGAAGCAGGGTACGGATCCACAGTGGAGACTATCCTCACCTCTGGATTGGCCACGGATGTGATCGGCCTTATCAGTGCTGGGAAGGAAGCGGACGTCTACCTGGGGACATATCATGACGCTCCGATTGCGATCAAAGTCTATCGCCTCTACCGCACATCGCATAGAGGCGGTGGCCCGATAAAGCTGGACAGCACCGGTTGGATGGCTGCCCTAGAGTTCGAACTCATGAGGCAGGCCTGGAAAGGAGGGGTCCGCGTGCCCGCGCCCGCACGGAGGGTCGAGAACATGTTCTCTCTCAGGTATCTTGGCGATGAGCAAGGTCCATCGCCACGGCTTCAAGAGATTGAATTGTCTCAACCGGAATCGTTCCTACGGACAATCCTTCAAGGCGTAGAAGATCTCGCCAGTGCGGGAGTCGTCCATACCGATCTCAGCGCGTACAATATACTCGTCCATGCAGGCGAGCCATGGTTCATCGACTTCTCGGAAGCGCTGCGGGTCGACCGCACAGGTGACGTGCCTTGGATGCGTCTGGAGCAGGCAAGGAAGGCTCTCGAGAGCGGCTTCTTTGCGCTTCAGAAGTACTTCAACAGGTACGGACTCTCTATCGATGCCGAGACCCGCGCGTCGCAGATCGTGGACCGACTTGACAAGCACGGCGTGCTACGCTGAGCACGAAGACGCTTGTCGTTGCGCTGAATTACCGGAGGTGCTCGTCGCTCAATAGCTGCTCAGATCAAGAAATATCGAGTAGGGCTGATGTGGGCCCAACCGGATTTGAACCGGTGATCTGCGCTGTGTGAGAGCGCCGTCATAACCGCTAGACCATGGGCCCTTTATGGCCTGTTCCGGCCGATGTATGCTGCATCTGTTTAATATTCTTTTGGCGCCAGGGTTCGTCATCATTTTATGGGTCTGATGGAGATACCGTTGATTGACCTAGCATGAGAATCAACACCGCGGCCGGAAGAGAGGATCTGCGCGCACTTTGGATGGAAGGCGAAGTCGTGAAGATGATCGATCAACGCATCCTCCCCAAGAAGCTCAGAGTGATTACGATCAAGAACTATCAGGAGATGGCCGAAGCAATTTCCAATATGACTGTCAGAGGAGCTCCGGCGATTGGTGCGGCTGCAGCATACGGGATGGCGCTTGCCTGGAAGGCGGGTGATGACCTGAACGTTGCAGCGAAGACGATAAAGACGACGCGTCCAACTGCATTCGATCTGTTCTACGCCGTTGACCTGATGCTATCAAAGCGAGAGGGCGACTTGATGAAGGAATCTGAGCTGTATGCCGAAGGCATAATTGCCATGTGCAGGACGATAGGTGAGCATGGCGCATCACTGATCAAGGATGGGATGAGGCTGCTTACTCACTGCAACGCGGGCGCTCTCGCGACCGTTGATTTCGGCACCGCTCTGGCACCCATGAGGGTTGCGCACAGGGCAGGGAAGAAATTCTTCGTCTACGTTGATGAGACTAGGCCTAGACTGCAAGGCGCAAAACTCACCTCCTGGGAACTCCTGAATGAAGGGATCGAACATGCCATCATTGCAGACAATGCAGCTGGATATTATATGAAAGCCGGAAAGATCAGCATGATCATCGTTGGCGCGGACAGGATTGCAGTTAATGGTGATTTCGCAAACAAGATCGGAACCTACGAGAAGGCGGTGCTAGCCAAGGAGAACGGCATACCGTTCTATGTCGCGGCTCCTATCTCCACTTTCGATAAATCATTGAAGGGGGAGGGAGATATCGTCATCGAGGAGCGTTCTCCAAACGAAGTGCTTCTTATTGACGACGTCGAGATCGCCCCCAAGGGGGCGAAGGCGTTGAACCCTGCCTTCGATGTAACACCCGCGAAATATGTGACGGGATTCATAACTGAGAAAGGGATCCTTGCTCCAGGTGCATTCTGAGATGTCGATGCATATCGCCTGACTCTCTATTCATCTGATAGGAATCCTTTCAGTACCTGGCATGCAGAATTGATGGATTTCTTCAGATGATCAGTGTCGAATCCTTCCGACCATTCGTCTCTGAATACTTCATCTGATATCACAATTAACGAAACGAAATCTACTTTCCTGAATGTGGATATCGCCATGAGTGCTGTGCACTCCATATCGACCGCCACTGCTCCGGCTTTCTGGTAATCCTGAACCTTCGTGATCGATTCTCTGAAGGGGGCGTCGGTCGACCAGATACCTCCTTCCGAGTATGCGATATCTCCCAGGGCCGCTTTCAGTTCTGCAAGAGTCTCGTGCGAGGGTTTGACGGGATGCCCTGGCGGGAGATAATGATAGGAGGTTCCTTCTTCCCTGATTCCCCATGTTGGAACGACCAGGTCACCGATTCTGCATCTTGGTGTGATCGAGCCAGCAAGCCCTATCATGATGATTCGTCTTATTCCTGATGCGATCAGTTCCTCCAATAACATCCCTGCAGTTGGCGCCCCGATTGCAGATCTGTAGACGATGATCCCGTTCCTGATTCTTCCGTCCACTGCGCCATCCAGTGTCGGAGCAGATGGTGCATCGTTCATATCCAGGACGTTCAGAATGGTTTCGAAAAGAGTTTCGGTGAATGACATTATTGCAGTCCGAATGTCTAGAGGCTTCGCGAGCATTTCCGGTCTTATGACCTCCTTTTCGCAAGCGTGCCATGTATCCATTCCAAGATGATCGAACTCTCTAGACAATTTCGAAACACCCAAAATATGGATGCCTGATGGGTTGATAATGATTTCTCGGATGTTCTCCTTTGCATGGTCTATGGCCAGAGTATCCGTCCCCAATAGGCTTTTTAGCTGAGTGTCGGATATGGGCAGAGATGATCCTCGTCACTAAGTGGTTCGGCAGCTTCCTATGTGATGATGGCAAGGTCAGGAAAGCCGCGCTCTTCCCTAAGGACTCTGCCGAGGTAGCTTCCAGGCTTGGAAGGATAATGAAAGGAGAAATCCTCGACGAAGAGATTGGACTAGCCTCATCCGCGAAACAGGTTGCAGACCGTAGACTATCCGATTTCGGCAAGGTCGTCAAGCTCGATTCATCTTTCATAAAGCCGGAGAGCTACGGATTCACTATCGATATCTATCGCGAGGCGACTATAATTCTGGCCAAAGACTCTGTCAGGAGCAGCATCGGACCGGATGTTCACCTAGGACAGGCGGTGCGGGCATATGATGATCTGGTTTTCACGACGAATATCCTCTCTGAGCGATTGCGTGAATGGTATGGCCTCCACTTCCCTGAACTGGAGGTCGTGATGAGCGGGGATGCGTACCCGAAGGCAATCGCCGAGCATGGTTCAAGACATGATATCATGAGCGCGCTCAAACTCGGAATGGACTCCATCGGATCCGAGATAGCGCCACAAGATCTTGAATCATTGAAGGTGCTGGCCAATGCGCTGGTGGAGTCTTATTCCGCGAGGGCGAAGATGGAGAGGTATGTCGAGGCCAGGATGCGCGAAGTGGCTCCGAACATATCTGCTCTGGTGGGTCCGGTTATCGGTGCTAGGCTGATCATGCTATCAGGGAGTCTTATGAGGCTAGCCTCGTTCCCCTCGAGCACTGTCCAGCTACTCGGCGCTGAAAAAGCCATGTTCAGACATCTCAAGAAGGGGAGCGCACCTCCTAAGCATGGAGTCCTCTTTCAGCATCCTCTCGTCCATAACGCTCCTGTATGGCAACGTGGGGCCATTGCTAGAGTCATTGCAGCCAAGGCCTGTCTCGCAGCCAGAGCGGACGCATATTCGAAGAGTGATATCTCGTCAATACTCAAGGAGCAGCTGGATAAGCGGATCGCTGAGATAAGGAAACAGCACGCAGCACCCCCTAAGAAGAAGCCAGCCAAAGTCAGACGGGGTCGACGCTGACACACAAGTATTTTAAATACCCGAGGTTTACGGTCTGATGAAGTGGTATCCATGGCATGGGAGCAAGCAGAAGTCAGAACCCTGAAAGAGGGACGGTATCTCAACATCGAGGACGAACCCTGCAAGATCGTGAGCATCTCGACTTCCAAGCCAGGGAAACACGGCGAGGCCAAGGCCCGTATCGAGGCCATAGGGATTTTCGACGGTAACAAGCGATCGGTGGTCTACCCCGTCAAGCACAAGGTTCAGGTGCCAATGATCGACAAGAGACAAGCTCAGATAGTCTCGGTGCTAGGGGGTGCAGAGGTGCAGTTGATGGACCTCGAGACCTACGAGATGTTCACGCTCCCCATACCCGACGAACTGAAGGATTCTCTGCAGCCGGGCGAAGATATCCTGTACCTTATCGCTATGGGACGAAAGAAGATAACTAAGGTGTGATGATGCCCAGCCGCGGGATGCTGAGGTTCGCGGATGCGGGTGATGGATACGATGAGTCTGAATTCGTTGTCCTAGGTATCCCTTTTGATCGCACGACGACTTTCAGGAGCGGCGCGCGGTTCGCGCCCACGACCATACGAGAGGCGTCCTCTAATTTTGAAATGACCATGTTCGAGCACGACTTCACCTTCGACGATGTGAAGTTCCACGATGCTGGCGACTTGTATGAGGAGGGCACAGTCGATGATATGGTGGTTTCCATCGAGGAAGAGGCCAAGAAGATGATTTCCTCTGGCAAGTTCCTGATATCTGTCGGTGGGGAACATTCAGTGTCTCCGCCGATCGTGAGAGCACATGGCCGTGAGATCTCTGTTATAACGATCGATGCCCACCTTGATTACCGGGATGAATATCAGGGATTGAGGAACAGCCATGCCTGCGCGCACAAGCGAATCGAGGACATCGTGGGCAAGGGAAATGTGTTCGCCTTCGGTGTCCGTTCCATATCCGAGAGTGAGGATAAGGATGAGGCGTTATATGCTGACGCATTCCGGATCCACAGGGAAGGCGTTGCCAAGGTATTCGATGAGATGCTAGCCAAATTGAAGCATCAGCCGGTGTATCTATCGGTCGATATAGACGGCATCGATCCATCGTTCGCTCCTGGCACAGGAACACCTGAGCCGTTCGGAATCACTCCGTGGGATGTCAAGTACGTCATCAACAAGCTCGGTGAACGCCTGATAGGTTTCGATGTGGTGGAGGTCTGTCCTCCGTATGACAACGGAAACACATCGATATTGGCGGCCAGACTAATCCGAGAAGTCGTTGCCGTCAAATGGATGGCCACGCACAAGAAGTGAGCCTCATTCTTTCAGGAGTCTCTCCACTTCTGTCTTATAATCCTCTGCGAGCTTCTTCGCATCTTCCATCGTTGGTGCTTCCGAGAACACCCTGAATATCGGCTCCGTTCCGGAAGGTCTGACGAGTACCCAGCTCTTCTTCGAGAATATCTTGACGCCATCCGTGGTGTCCAACCTATCTCCCTTCGCGGAAGCTGCCAGCTTGGACATGATCTCCTGCTTGCGATCATTGGGACACTTGGTTTTGACCTTGTATTGCGAATACCATGGTATCTTATCCATCTGGTCCGAGAGTTTGCCATGATGGGCGACTATCTCCAGTATCTTTGCGCCGCTCATGGCACCGTCCCTGCAATGCTGGAGTTCGGGGAATATCAGTCCGCCATTCTCCTCTCCGCCGAAGACCGCATTGTGCTTGATCATCTCCCTGGCCACTATCGGAGAGCCGACCATCGTGTAAAGGATGTCGCCACCAGTCATCTTCGTGGCGTCTTCGACGCACATGGACGACCCCACGGATGTGACGACCAATCCTCCCTTGTTCTTCTTGCATGCATGATATGCGCAGAGCGCCAGGCTCCTGTCTCCGTAGAGGTATCTTCCAGTATCGTCGATGAATATGGTTCTGTCAGCGTCTCCATCGTGGACGAACCCGAAATCGAATCCTCCTGCCTTGACGAGCCCGACGATGTCCTTCGTGTTCTCTGGAGTGGGCTCGCTGTTATGGCCAGGGAATGCTCCGTTCGGATCCGCATTCAGGGTGACATACTTGACCCCCAATCTCTCTAGCATCTTAGGGGTCACATTTGACGCGGCTCCATTGCTGCAGTCCACTGCGACCCTCAGTCCTGCCTTCCTGATGGCCTGTGCGTCTACGAGTCCGATGATGGCATCCAAATACTCGTCTATCGATGTCGTATATGGTCTAGTCACACCCAGACTGCTCCAATCTGCCCTCGCGAAGCTCTTGTCATGAAAGATCCGTTCGATCTTCTCCTCGTTCTGCCTGGCCATCTCGGTTCCATCTGGGTCTATACATTTTATGCCATTGAACTCCGGAGGGTTGTGCGAGGCCGTGATCATGATTCCTCCGGCCACTTTATTATTCTTAACTGCAAATTGAATTGTGGGCGTCGGAACTACCCCGCAGTCGAGCACGTCGCATCCTGTCGCCATGAGGCCAGCTGCGCATGCCGATTTTATCATCTGGCCAGATGCTCTGGCATCGGTGCCGATCATGACCGGCCCCCTCATGTACGTCCCAATCGCCTGTCCTAGTCTGAGGGCGAATGCGCTATCCATCTCGGATGTGTTGACCACGCCACGGACGCCATTGGTTCCGAACAATCTCGGGGCTTCCATGTCCTTGGGTTGGGGTGTCATTGTCCCACGATATTCGAGTTGAGGATAAAAGCTATTCCTATATGAACGAAATGCGTAATAATCGGTTGCTAGATGTCGTCATCTGCACGGTTCCGCAAGCCTTAATATGCAGATTCATATTGACTTGCATCAGGGGGCGGACTCGATGGGATTTAAGGAATGGATTATTCCTCAAGAGAAGCACTTCTTTTGCCTGCTGGACCAACAGGCGAACGTTGTTCTTGAAGGGGCTGAAGCTCTCCTTGACATGGTCAAGGATTATAATGACATCGCTATGAAACGGGATCGGATGAAGGATATTGAGCACAAAGGAGACGACCTTGTGCATACGATCGCCGAGGCGCTCAACAAGACCTTCGTTACCCCCATCGACCATGATGATATGTCGAAGCTTGCTTCCAGACTCGATGATATCCTGGACTATATGGAGTCCGCAGCACACAGAATGTGGGCATATGAGATCAAGACAATTCCCCCCGAGATGGTCAAGCTCGCCGAGGTCGTGGTGAGCTCGGTTCGCGAGACCACTCATGCTGTTAAGGATCTCAAGAACTTCAAACGGAGGAACGAGATCCTCCAGCACTGTATCGAGATAAACCGCTTGGAGAATGTCGGTGACGATATTACTCACACAGCCATTGCCAATCTTTTCAAGACGAAGGATGTCCTGGAGATAATCAAGCTGAAAGAGATTTACGAACATCTCGAGATGGCCACAGACAAATGCGAAGATGCTGCAGATGTCATTAAGGACATCTTCATCAAGAATTCCTAGGTGGGAATCGATGGATCTTCTGGGACTCTCGACCCTTGGCTTGATAACAATCGCACTCACGCTGGCTTTCGAATTCGTCAACGGGTTCCATGATTCTGCGAATTCTATCGCCACTGTCGTGGCGACGAAAGTCCTGTCGCCGGTATATGCGGTTGCCCTTGCCGCGGCATTCAATTTCCTCGGCATCTTCCTTGGCCTGGAGGTAGCTAAGACCATGGGGACAGGAATAATCGATACGGGTCTCCTGATGGACTATGGTGTTCCTCTGATATTCTGCGCGATCATGGGGGCGATAATCTGGGACCTGATCACGTGGTGGTTCGGGATACCGACGTCCAGCAGCCACGCTCTCATCGGTGGTCTGGTCGGAGCCGGAGCCGCGGTATGGTTCATCGACGCGGTCGTTTGGACTAGTGTACTCAAAACAATCGCGTTCATTGTGATTTCCCCGATAGCTGGAATGGCGATTGCCTTCGGTCTCGCGGTTATTGTCATGAGAATCGCGAAGAGGGCGTCTCGTTCCCTAGTGAATAAATGGTTCAGGAAATTGCAGATTGGTTCCATGGCTTATCTTTCCTTGACTCATGGGACAAACGACGCTCAGAAGGGTATGGGTATCATCGCCACTGTTATGATGCTCGAGGCTGGCACATTCGCGACCGGTTCGTTTGCAGTAGATGATTGGGTTAGATTGTCTTGCGGCGCAATGTTGGCACTGGGTACCTTCTTCGGCGGATGGAGGATCGTCAAGACGATGGCCACCAGAATAACCAAACTCGACCCCTACCAGGGATTCTGCGCTGAGACGGGTGCGGCCACCATGCTGCTGATCACTGCGATATTCGGGATCCCTGTGAGCACAACACACACTGCATCTGGCGCGATCATGGGTGTGGGTGCAACCAAACGCGCTTCAGCGGTCAGATGGGGTGTCGGAAGAAGGATCGTGATTGCGTGGATACTCACGATACCTGCATCGGCAACGATATCCGGGCTATTGTTCCTGAGCTATGTGTGGTTCTTCTGATACGAATGCAATCGGAGTTCATTCTTCCGTTACATGGCTTATGATCTTCGAAACGATCTCAGCGCCATCCGGGATCGTGACGCCTTCATCAATTATCGAACCGCGGATCTTGCTCTTCGACCCGATTCGTGCATCACAGTAGATGACCGAGCCTTGGACATCTGAGAGCGGACCCACGACTGCGCGCTCAGATATGTACGAATCTGGACCGATTGTCGCCCCGGCTATCACTGCACCCTTCTCGACTACGA
Organism: Thermoplasmatota archaeon; assembly: GCA_018818785.1. GTDB lineage: Archaea > Thermoplasmatota > Thermoplasmata > UBA10834 > UBA10834 > UBA9653. The sequence continues at coordinate 112,110 of JAHIRF010000009.1, forward strand.
CTGGGTGATTTATGACCGCTCCTTCGGTCACTGCCTCAGGTGATACGCTGCCCGTGGTACCCATCAAGATATTGAACGCGCCCAGCAGGTTCTCTCTTGTCCCGCAGTCGATCCAGTGCCCGTCGAACTTGAGTCCATACATGCCGTGGTCAAGCAGTTTCGGGAAGACTTCTCGTTCCATCGAGACAAAGCCCTCACCTATGTGGTCCAGCACCTCGTATTCGAGCGCATATGCTCCCGCATTGATCCAATCAGAAAATGCATCTTCCCTCTTCGGCTTCTCTTGGAATCTAGTTATCCTATTGTCTTCATCCAGCAAGGCGACGCCGAATGGGGATGGATCCTCGACCTGCCACAGCGAGATCGACGCGATCCCTCCTTTTTCCCTGTGGAACCGTAGGAACCCGTTGAGATCCAATGAGGATATCATGTCTCCGTTCAGAACCATGAACGGTCCATCGATGTACTCCTCAACGTTCTTCACGGCCCCACCGGTGCCGAGCGGTTCAGGTTCGTCTACGAGTGTAATCTTGCGCTTCGGCCTGTTCTTCTCGAGATAATCTTGCATGGCCTCCTTCTTGTACCCCACAGGGATGATCACCTCGTCCACTTCATCGGGGAGGGAGTCCACCGCATGCATGATGAGTGGCTTACCCATCACTGGGACGAGTGGTTTTGGAATACGATATGTCAGGGGCCGCAGTCTAGTGCCAAGCCCTCCGACCAACAACACAGCTTTCATGTCAGCCGTGGAACGACTTGGATGTATAAAATCATCTTCAGTGTCGGCGCATACGCTGAACCATCAATATCTGCAGAAACGTGCAGACCATCACTTCGGGGCTATGCTGACGACGTTGTTCCCGCGGAGTATGACCGTTCCGAGTCTCTTCACCTGGTCACCGTTCGTCTCCTCGGTGTCGTCGAGAACCATGTTCAAGTAATCGTCGAATCCCATGAGGGTACCCTCAAGCGTCCTGCTGTCCTTGAGCAGGAGTGAGACTTTCTTGTTCATCGATTTCTCAAGCAAACTGAGCGGCATGACCATCAGAAATCACTGAACTCGCAATGTACACAGGTCACTTAAAGCTTTGTGTATCTGCGCTGCTGACACAGTTCGCTGAGCGGACTCGAATTCAGGCCTTCTTAGCCTTCTTGGCGAGCTCTCCTTCGAACCAAGCCTTGACCTCGTCTCGGGACCGGGCATCTATTCCGAACGTCTCGATGAACTTCTTTGTCGTCGTGATCTCCAGGCTGTTCTTCCTCTTCCTCGTCTTGACGAGCCTGAGCTCCTCAAGCTTCTTCACATGGTCGTATATCTTGCTGCCTAGGAGATCGAAGAGCTTGCTCTGCAATACAGGTTGATAATATGCGATCAGGGATGCGGTCTTGAGGACGTCTTTCGGTATGTTCATATCCGCCAGTCTATATGCCAAGTCCTTGTACTCCTTCTTGACCTGCATCGAGTACTTCGGCCCCATCTTGGATATCTCAATCGCTCTGTCCGAATCGTTGTATTCTTCAGTGAGTTTCTGAAGTGCACCCCTTATCGTCCTGGCGTCAAGGCCGGATTTCTGGGATAGGTCCGTCACTGTCACTGGTTTGCCGGCGGAGAAGAGCTCGGCTTCGATGATCCTCTCACTCTTCACTTGACCACCGACACATTCTGGACCGGGGCTTCGGGTACAGTCACCGCGTCTTCGAGGTGGGCGATATCCCATGGTACCTTCGCTTCCACGAATATCATTCCGTATGGCACTTCTTCCTGCCAGATATTGATCTTCCCCATCTTCGCGAGGAAGAGCGCTGAGACGAACACGGTTATCCTGTCTTCCTTCCCCGCGGTGAACAGGTCGCCGACGGGTATCGGTCCGCTTCCGCATTTCTGCAGCCTGTCCCATACATTGGCGATGTCATCCTCGAGGCTCTCCTTGTGCGCCTTGTCGTCGAAGTCTGGCCTCCTGTACTTCTGCATGAACTTCGACAGTTCCTTGCGTATGTCGCTCTCCTGCTTGGCCTCCTCGAATGCGTCGAGCAGGTCGATGAGCGTCACAGGCCTGTCCGATTTGCGCCTGACCTTCTCGTCTATCGGCATCTCGTCGCTGTAGAGGAGTGCCTCGCCGGCGCCGAGCTCGAACGGGTCTACGAACAGGTCGAACCCTTCGGGCTCCCAACCATCGAACATGACCTCGACAGTCTCTGGTTTGTCTGCTCGCTGGAGCACGAGTTCCGACTGCATGCGAAGGATCTCCCATGCCATGTACACGAGCTTCCCCGCGATTATCAGGTTGACCTCGTCCGCCTTCTTGATTCTGTTCATGTATAGTTTCGAGAACTCGATCAGGTTGATGTCCCATGGATTGAACTTCTGCTGGATCACGAGCTCGAAGACGATGGAGACGCTTCTCTCGAACGGGTCTTCGGATGGGACGAGCGTGCCTTCCCTGATCTCCTCGACCGTGCGGACATAGCTTTCCATACGCTCCTCCCGCTGCTCCTGTATATCATCGTCGATTATAGATCTCTGAAACATCAGATGGTTCAGAACCTGTGCGCAATCCATCTCCGGTGCTGTCATGCTCATGCGGCTTCCTCCTGTAATGGTGGTTGGTCTGCGGGTTCGGCAGGGTTGTCCGCCATGTCTCCGATGTTTGGCTTGAAGACGACCTCGGACATGCCGTCGCGTTGCATCGTGACCCCTATGATGTGATCGGATTCCTTGAGCGTGACCTTGCGCAAGGATATCTGTATGAACTGAGCGTTCTTCGAGCTTCTCTTGACCGCTTTTGCGACATTCTCTGCGTTGATCCCATCGAGGAACATGTCGACTTCGTCCAGCAGGTAGAACGGCGATGGCTCGTGCGCCTGTATCGCGAAGATGAAACTGAGCGCGGTGAGACTCTTCTCGCCTCCTGAGAGCGCGTGCATCCTGACGACCTTCTTATCCTTCGGCCTCGCCTTGATTATGAGTCCACCTGAGAGCGGGTCTTCCTCGTTCTCGAGGAGCAGTTCTGCGTCCCCTCCAGCGGAAAGCTCGGCGAAGGTCTTCTTGAAATTCTCGTTTATGCCACCGAATATCTTCAAGAATCCGACCTTCTTCTTGTCGTTGAGTTCGGCCACGAGTTTCATCAGGTTGGAATTCTGTTTGTTCAGTTGGGATACCTCTTCCTTCAATTCTTCGTGTCTGAGCCTCTTCTCGTCGAACTCATCTATGGCTTTCAGATTGACGTTTCCGAGGGTGTTGATGGTCCTCTCGCTCTCGATGACGGTCGCCTTCAGGTCCTCCGTCGTCGGCAAGTCCTGAGGCAGCACGATGGATTCGTACTGTGCCAAGTCTGTTTGTGCGTCCAGCAGTCTCTTATCCATATCGGCGATCTTCGTTTGAAGACTGAGCACAATATCTCCGCAGGTCTGCGCTTTCATCAGCTGCTTCTCGATGCTCGACTCCGTATCCGTCTTCTTCTTGTAGAGGCTGTCGCGCTTGGTCCTCAGGGAATTGAGTTTATCCCCCATCGACCTCTCCATGTTCTGCAGAGCCTTGAGCTCGGTGTCGACCTGGACTTGCTTCTCCTGGCTCTCCTGATGCTTAGCTTTGAGCTCCTCTATCTTCTGGTTCGTAGTATCAAGCCCAGCCGTGAGCTCGTTCTTTCGACCAGTCACGAGCTCTATCTGCTTCCTGATCGTCTGTATCTCGGAGCTCAGTGCGCTCACTTCGCTGGATAATTCGAATATCTCGCTCTCGAGCTTCTTCAGCTTCTGTGAGAGTTCGTGCGGCGTGGCGTCCATGAGCTTCTTGTCCATGGCCTCTTTCTTCATCTTTATCTTCTGGGTCTCCTGAGCGAACCGGTCTATGTCGACATTGACCTTCTCGATGAGCCCGAGGCATTCTGTGAGTTCTCTACCCTTGACCTCGAGTTCATTCGCGATGGATGCGAGCTTCTGATCGAACTCCTTTTTCTTTGCCTGAAGCGTGCTGATCCTGATGCTCTCCCCGCTGTCCTTGGTGTTCGAGTCCCTTATCTGGCCTTCGAGTTCAGACAATCTGGTCTTGAGTTCCGCTAGCTCTCCTTGGATATTCTCTTGCGAATCGATCGCGGCCCTCAGCTCTGTGGATTTCTTCTCCAGCTTGCTCTCCGATGCCGCGCCGAACTTCAGAAGGTTCCTGTCGAGGGTACCTCCGACCATCGCTCCGCTGGCCTCTGCGAGCTCCCCTTCGAGCGTGACGAGTCTGACGCCTCCCATGAGCTTCCGGGCATCGCCAAGGGTCTTGACGACTACGGTGTCTCCGAAGACGAACCAGAACGCCGTCCTATATTTCTCATCGAACTTCACGAGGTCGATGGCGAATCCAAGACTCGAGTTGGCTGCCATGACCGCCTTCCCTCTGGGACGTCCGTCCAGCATCTTGTTGAGTGGTAGGAAAGTAGCTCGCCCGAGCTTGTCCTTTTTCAAGTGACTTATGCACTGCGATGCGACCTCATCGTTGTCCACGACTATCGATTGCATCCTATGACCTGCGGCGACATTCAATGCGGTTTCGTAATCTTCAGAGACATCCGCCAGCTCCGCGACCGTTCCGTGGATGCCCTTGATGGAACCCCTGTCCCGACACTCCATCAGTGCGCTCGTGGCAGAGTTGTAGCCCTTCTTTATCAGGTCCTTGGCTTCCGCTTCCGCCTTTATCTGGTTGTATTCCCTGGTAAGGCTCTTGATCGCGTTATCGAGGTCCTGGTACTGCTGGCTGAGTTTCTTCTCCTTGTTCCTGAGGGCATAGTACTCTTCCTGCTGCTTCTTGATTCCCTTGCCAGAGTTGAAAGTCTCGTCCTTCAGCTCTTTGAGCGACCATTCCGAATCCTTGAGTTCGAACTCATATGTCTTCTTGGTCTCCTCGATGTTCGCGATGTCCAGCTTGAGACGTGATTCGCGCTCGGTCAATCTGTCCAGTTCGAGCTTGAGCGCGTGGTGCTTTTCGTCCATCGAAGTGACTTTGACTGCGAGCTCCACCGTCTCCTTCTGGATGTTGCTCAATTCCGAGTCCGTCTTAGATACCATGTCCTTGTGAGAAGTCAATTCGTTCCTGTTGCTCTCAAGGGTCCCCGATTTCAACTTGTGATCCTCTTCCAGTGGGGCGAGCTTCTCCTCAAGGGCCGTGAGGTCCTTCCTCACAGCCTTTATGTCCTCGGTCTGGGCGACCTTCACTTCCTCCAGTGATTCGGTCATTTCGGCAGTGTTATCCTGCGCATCCTTTGCACGTGCGAGTTCGATCCTGAGGCTGTCGATCCTCTCTTTGATCTGCTTCGCCTCCTCGCCGCCTCTCTCCACAATCTCGTTCTCGATCGCGGTGAGGTCGTCAGCGATCTGGCGATGCTCGTCATGCAGTTCTCCCTTCTTCTCCTCGGCCTTTGCTTTCTCCGCGGTGTTCTTATCGACCTGTTCATGAAGGGATGCGATCTCCCTATCGACAGAGTCGCGGTGCTTCGTGGCCAGGGCAGCCTTGGCAAAAGCGAGCCTCTCGTGGATGTCCTTGTATTTGAGAGCCCCTTCACGGTCCTTCTCGAGCTGCTTCATCTGCTTCCTGATCTCGTCGAGTATGATCGACAGGCGAGCGACATTCTCCTCCGCTACTCCCCGCTCCTTATCCGCGTTCTGGATGTCCTGGTCGAACTTCGTTATCCCCGCGATGTCATCCAGGATCCTCCTTCTCTCGAGATTGCTCATCTCGACGATCCTGGTGATGTCTCCCTGCTGAACGAAGTTGTAGCCGTCAGCACTTATCCTGGCGTTGGCCAGCAGACTATCGAATTCTCCCAGAGAGGATTTCCGGTCGTTGACATAGAAGTATGAGTAATATCCATCGGCGGATTCGGATACCCTCACGACTCTCGTGAGCTTCACGATGTTGGAGTCGATGGGTATCAACCGGTCCTCGTTGGAGAATATCAGGCTTACCTTGCATTCGGTTGCTGGTTTCTTATCCTTCCCACCGTTGAATATGAGATCGGTGAGCTTGCCCGCCCTGATCACCCTTGAACTCTTTGGTCCAAGCACGAAGAGGATTGCATCAGTGACATTCGATTTCCCCGCACCGTTCGGACCCGTTACCGAGGTATAGCCGTGCAGAAGCGGAATCCTTGTCTTGCGAGCGAACGATTTGAAATTCTCGAGCTCTATCTCTTTCAGGTACATCGAGATCGACTCCCATCCAGGACGAGAAAACAACCGTCGCTAACGCACTATGACGTCAGCTGTTCCCTGCATCCCATCCGATCTAGTCCGACATGTGTCGGACAGGGAATAAAATGGGTTGCTGGGTATATAATACTTGTTCCCTGAGTCACTGGTCAGTTCCAAGCAGAAGCCGGTAGACTGCTAGGAGTTCGTCCCTGCTTTTTGACCATGAGAGGTGCTTGTCGAAGTGATTCTTACCCTTCTCTCCCATCCCCTTGAGCCGTGCAGGATCCTTCATAGATTCCAGGACGGATCGCCTGAAATCATCCCTGTTGTATCGGGTCACGACACCGCACCCGACGCTTTCGACGAGCCTCGCGATCTCGAGTCCTTCATTAGTCACGACTGGCTTGGCTAACGCCATGGAATTCAGTATTTTGCCAGGAGTGCCGATGACATTGTTTGGGTTCCGGTGATCCATCATGGCCGCCACCAGATCGCTGGCCGCCGTCAGTCTGAGTGCCTCTTCCGCGCTGACGGAGCCTATGTAGACCACATTGCTCCTCTGCTTTGCCGCGTCCTTCACTCTGTCCTGCAAAGAGCCGCTACCCGCAATGAGCACCGTAACGCCATCCTCGGGGGCGAAGGCTTCGGCGAGCTCCTCCACGAATCTCCCTGGCTCGAGGGATCCGAGGTAACCGAGCACGAACCCTCCGATGCCATACTTGGCACGGATCGAAACGATCTCTTCCGCCGAGACTGGCGTGGCCTCCGGGCTGGTCCTTACTATCCTTGCGTTGTCACCTCTTCCTCGAGAGAGGATGCCTGCGAGAGTCTCGCTCACAGTGACGACAGAATCCGCCTGCTTCACGAGCAAGTGCTCGAGCATCGACAGCGGTCGATACATAGGTCCCACTTCGTCCTTCACCATCGCGGAATACAACTCATGTCCATCGTAGATGAGTGGCTTTCCGGTCAACCGTGATATGCATAATCCGAGTGGAAGGGTGTCCAGATCATGACTATGAATGAGATCGAACTGTAAGCTCCTCGATGCCCTGAGCGCAGCCATCCAATATCTCGGGAGACTGGAGACCATCCTCCATGCGGATCTGAATGGGCATACAGGGCCGACCCTGATTATCTCGATGCCCTCCTCGTCGGTCATCTCGGTCTTTCCCGTGTCCCTGCCCCATGCAAGGACCTGGACGCGATATCCTGCGGCAACGAGAGTCCTGGCCTCGATCCTGACTCGGGGATCAGGTCTATACGGGTTCGCTAGGAGCATCAGGGTGGATGCCATCCTCCGGTGATTCGCCGAGCAGACTATAAAAATGCCCCTATGAGGGCAACGCTACCTACAGCTTTACGGAGCGCCCCTCCCTCATCGAGGTCTTTGCGGCCTCTATCATCTCTACCGTCTTCACGCCAACGATGCCGCTGTTCTTGGTCTCCGCTTTCGGATTGGCGATTGATTTGACGAAATGCACAAGTTCGTCGCCGATCGTGTTGTTCCTATCGATCCCGAGCTTGTATGTGTATCCGCTCTCGTAAACAGTGACTTCCTGGCCGACGGCATCTATGAGGGCGGACCTGTTCTCGCCCACCAACATGATCTGCCTGGTCTTCCTCGGCACGAGCCAGCTGACATTCGCGGTCGCGATCAGACCGTCCTTGAACTTGGAGGTGACATAGGCCGTCTCCTCGCCCTCTTCCCTCCTGAACGGGCCTCCCACGCAGATGATCTCCTCTGGCCATTCCCCGAGGAGATAGTTCTGTATATCGAACATGTGCGGGGCCAGGTCGAAGAGCACATCCCTGTCCGGGAACGCTTTCTCGAGATTGACCCAGGTCATCTCCATGAGGAACAGTTTGCCGAAGAACTTCTGCTCGATCAATCGCCTTATCTCCGAGAGCGCGTTGTTGAACCTGAATATATGGCCGACGGACAGCATGAGCCCTTTCTTCTCGGCGAGGGCGACCAATTCCTTGCCATCCTTTGATGTTAGGGTTATCGGCTTCTCGACCAGTACGTGCTTACCCGCCTCAAGGGCGTCCTTACACACCTGGAAATGCAGCTTGTTCGGAGTGCAGATAGCCACCGCGTTCAGCCCATCCACCGCGAGGAGGTCTTTGTAGTTCTTGTACCCGGACTTCACGCCATACCTCTCGCTCGCGAAGGCCAGGTTCTTCTCGTCAAGATCGGATACCCCGATCACATTGACATCCTCTACTTTGGTGAACTCATCCAGAATCTTCCTGCCCCAGTAACCTATTCCTATGACACCGACATTGTACTTTGTCATCTTTCTCAACCTAACCGTAGAATCCCTTGATGTTCTCCACCACATACTTGATCTGTTCGTCTTTAATGTCGACGAACATGGGCATAGTAAGGACTTCCTTGCACAGTCTCTCAGTGATTGGCAGCATGCCATCCTTGAACCCGTACATCTCCCTGTATATCGGCTGCAGGTGTATCGGGATCTCGTAGTGCACCCCGACTCCGATGCCCTTGGATTCCAAGTGTGCCTTGAGCTCGTTCCTCCTCTTCGTGAGCAACGAGTACTGGTGGTAGACTGGCTCGAAGTCATTGCTCGGCTGCAGCGGGAGCCTCAGGTCGCCGACTCCTTTCAGCATCTGATCGTACTTCTTGGCTATCTCCCGTCTCTTATCGTTCCACTGGTCAAGCAACTTCAATTGTTCGATACCCACCGCCGCGTTCGCGGTATTCAACCTGGCAGTGTATCCTATGATGTCGTGCTCGTACTGCCCTTTCCTGCCGCAGTGTCTGAGCTTCTTGGTGATCTCCGCGATCTTCGGGTCGTTCGTGGTGATCATCCCCCCGTCTCCACCGACATGCATGTTCTTTGTCGGGTAGAATGAGAAGCAACCCATGAGCCCGAGGGAACCTGCCCTTCTGCCCTTGTACCTTGCGCCATGCGCTTGACAGGCGTCCTCGACGACGACCGCATCATGCTTCTGCGCAATCTCATTGATCTCATCCATCTTCGCTGGATGGCCATAGAGGTGTACCGGGATGATGGCCTTGGTCTCCTTGTCCAGTCTGATCTTGGCTGGATCTAAGTTGAAGTCGACCGCGTCGACATCGCAGAACACCGGCTTCGCACCGAAAGCGACGAACGAATTCGAAGTGGCGACGAACGACATCGCAGATGTGAGGACCTTGTCACCAGACTTCACTCCCGCGGCCTGGAGGCCGAGCTGCAGAGCCGCTGTCCCTGACCCGAGGGCGATGGCGTGGTCGACGCCGCACATCTTTGCGAAAGCCTCCTCGAACTTGAACACGCTGTCTCCCAGCGTGAGTCTCTCCGTCCTGAGGGCGGTCGCGGCGGCTTCTATCATCTTCTCTGTCATGACTGGCTGCGCCTGCGGTACTTTCATTTCTTATTCCTCCCCGAACATTTCTTGACCTTACTGACTGCCTTCTTCTTGATTATCTTGGCTGGTGATCCGACAACGACTGCGCCTTCAGGGACGTTCTTCGTCACAACGGCTCCTGCGCCCACAAGTGCGTTCTCGCCGATCGTGATGCCACAGATTATCGTGGCATTGGCTCCAATTGACGCACCCTTCTTGACGACTGTGGGCGTCACCTCCCAATCCCCGACGGCCTTCGGCACTCGATCGTTTGTGAAACAAGCGTGTGGCCCGATGAACACCTCATCCTCTATCGTGACCCCTGATGGTATGAATGCGAAAGCCTCGATCTTGCATCTGTCACCGATTATGACGCCCTTCTGTATCTCCGCATATGCTGCGATCTTGCAGTCCCTGCCTATCTTGCATCCATAGAGGTTCACGTAATCTCGTACGACCGTGCCTTCGCCGATATCGGCATCGTCTATCTTGTAATATTCAGCCAGGAGTCTCATCGGGTCTTGTCCCCCATTCGAAATCCTATGGCTGCTATAAAGGATTATTGAACAATACCTTGTGGACCTACAGAAAACGCTGTAGTATTGCCTGGCCCTGTATCTATCTGTTCTTCTTGTTGATAGTGAATCCGAGCTCGGATGAGATGTCCTTCCGTTCGCTGCTTAGCTCGACGATGGCCCTGATCCAGTCCGCCTTGCTGCCGATGTCGAACCTCCTTCCTGCGAACTTGAGCCCGTAGAGCCCTTTCTTGCGACACAGTAGTTTCATAGCATCCGTCAATTGATATTCGCCGTCCTTGCCAGGACCTATCTTCTCTAAGTATGTGAATATCTCCGGCTCGAAGACATATCTTCCTATTATCGCGAGGTCGGACGGCGCCTCCTCGGGCGAAGGTTTCTCGATGAGGTCTCTCACCTTGTAGAGCCCCTTCCGGACCTTCTTGCCATCTATGACGCCGTATCTGGATATCTTTGACTTGGGCACGCTCTCGACCCCGACGACGGACGACCTCATCTCTTCTTGGACCTCAGCCAACTGACCTATGCATGGATGGTCGTTGATCACGATATCGTCACCGAGCATCACGGCGAATGGTTCGTTCCCCACATGCTTCTTGGCACACAGTATGGCATGGCCAAGCCCGAGCTGCTCCTTCTGCCTGATGTAGAATATGTCCGCCATGGAGGCGATCCTCTGCACCTCTTCGAGGGCCTCTGTGTTGCCGCTGTCCCTTAGCTTATGCTCCAATTCGTATGATCTGTCGAAATGATCCTCGATGGCCCTCTTTCCTCGGCCAGTGATGATGATCAGATCGGTCATGCCGGATGCGACCGCTTCCTCGACGACATACTGTATGGCTGGCTTGTCTACGACCGGCAACATCTCCTTCGGCTGTGCTTTCGTGGCCGGCAGGAACCTTATCCCCAATCCCGCGGCTGGTATGACGACCTTCATCGCCCTTTTGAACGCCAGGTGACAATATAATGATTTCCGGACTCGTGACCGCTTTCTGAAAGGATTTATACGGTAACAGTCGATTCGAGGCGCGATGAAGATCTGCGTTGTCGGAGCCGGATATGTAGGCCTTGCCACTGGAGTCATGTTCGGCAAGCTCGGTCATGATGTGATCTGCGCCGATATCGATGAAGCCCGGGTGAGAATGGTCAACTCTGGCAAGTCACCTTTCTACGAACCATCTCTCGAGAAGGAACTCGGCAAGCTCGTCAAGTCTGGAAAGTTGCGTGCAACGACGGACGCGCTTCAAGCAGCAGTCGATTCAGTATTCGTTTTCATATGCGTCCAGACGCCGTCTTTGCCGTCTGGGAGGATCAACATGACTCCTGTGAAATCCGCAGTCAGAACCATCTCCAAAGCACTTCGGCGGTCCGATGATTTCAAGGTGGTCGTGATGAAGAGCACCGTAGTGCCCTCTACGACGGATTCTGTGGTGAAACCGATACTCGAGTCCAGTTCTGGCAAGCTTGCCGGAACCGGTTTCGGGCTCTGCATGAACCCAGAGTTCCTCCAGGAGGGCAGCGCGTTGAAGGACAGCATGGAACCCTCCAGGATAGTAGTTGGGTCGATGGATAAACGCTCTGGCGACATGCTCATGAGGTTGTATTCCAAGATCAAGACTGATAAGATACGCACCGACCTTCGCACGGCGGAGATGATCAAGTACGCTTCGAATTCATTCCTCGCGACGAAGATATCCTACGCCAACGAGATAGCCAATATGTGCGTCAGGTTCGGGATAGACTCGGATACAGTCCTCGTCGCCGCGGGCAAGGACCCTCGGATCGGCCCGCTCTTTCTGACGCCGGGGCTAGGCTACGGTGGGAGCTGTCTGCCGAAGGATGTGAAGGCCTTGAGGGACAAGGCCCGTCAGGAGGGGTATTCCTCCAAACTCCTGTCCGCACTCGTAGGGATCAATGAGCATCAGCCAGTGGAGGCAATCTGGCTGTTGGAGCGCGAGGTAGGCTCGATCCGGGGGATGCGCGTAGCGGTTTTGGGCTTGTCGTTCAAGGGTGGTGTAGACGATATACGGGAGACGAGGGCCGTATCGCTCATCACATCGTTATTGTCCAAGGGTGCCAGGGTCGTCGCTTACGATCCGATGGCTATGCCCAACTTCATCAAGGTGATGCCGACGGTCGAATACGCCTCGTCGGCCGCGGAATGCCTCGCCGGAGCCGATGCGTGCATAGTGCAGGCTGACTGGTCGGATTTCCGTAAGCTGGGACGGAAGGAGTTTTCTAAGATGAAGTCCCCTGTGGTGGTGGATGGTAGGAGATGCCTGGACCCGAAGAAAGTGAAGGCCTCCGGTGCGAAGTATCTGGGGATTGGGTATGGATATGGACCTGTCTGACCGCGTTCACAACTGGAAACCATAATAAGGTCCGAGCCAATTGCGAGGGCGTTGATTTAGGATGCTCATCAGTGTAGTCCTGAACCTGCTGAACGAGAAGCGGCACATAAGGGACCTCCTTGACAGCCTCGTTACGCAGGAAGGACCATTCGAGATCGTCATAGTCGATGCGGGGAGCTGTGACGGCACTGTCGAGATAATCAAGAAGTATATGGCGAAGCACCCTGAGATCAGGTTATTTCACCATCCTGGGACTCGCGGCGAGAGCACTAATTTCGGACTTGCCCAGACGAAAGGCGAAGCCATTGCCACTACCGGTGGTGATTGCATAGCCAACCCTTTCTGGCTCAATGAAATGAGAAGATCACTCGCAGAGTTCGATATCGTGGCCGGAAAGGCGATAAACATAGGTTATCACGCGTTCGAAGATCTGGAACGCGTCGAACTCTATCACAATGGCTTCGACGTGTCCTACCCGAGCGCGAACATGGCCTGGAAGAAGCTGGTGATGGACACGGTGAACGGATTCGATGAATGGTTCATCACTGCGGAGGACATAGACCTGAACTTCAGAGCCGTCTCCTCCGGCTTCACCCTGGGTTACAATGATGATGCGATCATATACCATCGCACGAAGGGTAGTTTCATAGGTTTCTTCAAGCAGGCTTTCTGGAACGGCTGGGGTCGTAAGCAGCTAACCATGAAGTACGGCAACCTCTGGTCGAGTTACAAGCCCCAGCGCTTGTTCGAGACCTCGGTTTCCTTCTGGGCCCTCGCGCGCCTGGGCATCGCATTGCTCGGTTACCTGATGTGCAAGCTATTTGAGCACCCCCCGGAGTATATATCTGCACTGCAGGCAGAGAGAAAGAAGAGGAAACGGTCGAGCGTTATTTTCCCGGGGAGATGATCAGTCCATGACCGGAAAGATATCTGTCATCATCCCGACCATGAACGAGGAACGGAGCATCGGGCTGGTTCTGGACGAGATCAGATCCGCACTGGAAGGTGTAAGACCCTACGAGGTCTTGGTCGTCGACACAAACTCGAAGGACCGAACCCGGGAGATAGCATCCGAGAAGGGCGCGATCGTCATCGACGAACCGAGACGCGGCTACGGCAGGGCTTACAAGACGGGGTTCGAAAAGGCATCTGGCGATATCATCGCCACCTTGGATGCGGATATGACATACCCGGCTTCGGACATTCCTGGATTGAGCGATAAGCTGGAGCATGAGGACATCGACTTCATCACCACCGACAGGTTCGCCCGCATGGAGACGGGGGCGATGAGCGGCATGCATCGATTCGGGAACAAGGTGCTCTCCGTCGCCATGAGACTCTTGTTCCGAGTGCGCGTCCACGACTCGCAGAGTGGTATGTGGATCTTCCGAAAGGAGATACTACCGCGTCTCGAGATAGAGAGCGACGGCATGGCGATGTCCGAGGAGATCAAGATCGAAGCCTTCAGGAGATGCAGATCCGTCGAAGTCCCGATCACATACCGTGTCCGGGTAGGTGAGGTTAAATTGAACAGCTGGCGAGACGGTCTGAGCAATCTGAAGTATCTATTCAGTAAGAGATTCTGAGCGATTCACAACCCGTTCTTCTTATGTCTGCTGCTCGCAGCGACCATCATCAGGGTGATTGCGATTACGACCAGGGCTCCAGCCGGGAGGTAGAATTGCATTCCCAGGCTCGTTGATGGAGCCGACCACACAAGCACTTCGGTCACCGGGCGGTCCGTCCCGACGAGAGTCTTATTCGACCCGATCAATGATCCCGTCTTCCGATCCCTTACTTCGATCGTGATCAGGTCGCCTATCGATGCGTCATCGGGGACTATCATCTCCAGTGCGTATCCGTCGCCGGTGTTCGTGAGGTCGAATTCACCCTTCCCAGTGATCGCTACCACATCGACCTCGCTCGGTGGCGGTCCATTCATAGATGCGAGAACAACATTGAGGGTAATCGTGCACTGCATGAGTGCGAGAACCGTATAATGCGCCTCTGCATGCATCTGAGATCCTGCCCATGTTGAGATGGCCAGCTCTCCACCGAGGCTATTGATGACGATCGAAGGTTCCTCAGACCCAATAATGTCCCACATTTCGAGCCCGTTCGTCGTGTTTATGAAGACCCATGCCTCGTAGTATTCGAACACTCCATCCCATTCTATCATCGCCGTGCTCAGCATGCCATCCGTCTCGACATAGCCTACCGATGGTGATGGCGCGTGGTTGTCCTGCATATCCCCCGTGTACAGGGCTGCGATACACATCTCATCCCAATTCGTCATCGAGAAATCGAGATCGTTATAACCATAATCCAGAACGTCATCTGCCGGGATGTACACAGCCGCACCAGTGAAGTTAGCCCCTGATTCATCCAACATGCTCGAATATGACTGCGAACACATCACGAAATCGTCATAGGCCCGCAGGACCCCAGATGCGAGCGCTCTGAGTTCGATCGGGAGCGGAGCCTGCTGGATTCGGGAAAAGAGGTCTCCGACATCCTTGTACCATACATCGTAGTCAGAACTCTGTGCTGACAAGATTGCAGATAGCAGGTCGTCCCCGTAGAGCGAGTCGTATATGATCGCCTGCCTAGAGAATCGGTCCATTCTCTGGACGAGTAGTTCGATCTCATTCAGATCGAAGACTCCGAGTTCCGCAGACCAGTCCGAGAAGAATGAACTGGATACATAATCATCGACTATCGACATCCCCCATTCCGCGGGAGTCTGTGCAGGGTCATCGGCGAGTGAATCCAATGCGCGGTCGTACCTGAAGCCCGTCGCCGGCACAAGTTTCTCGCTGCCGACGTATATGTCCGCGCAATCTCGAACCTCAAACATGGTCTCCATCACCCCCTCGACACAGGTATCGGTGATGATCATATCGAGGCGTCGTCCGAGTTCGTCGGTGGCATGATGTAGCGCGTCACCCAAATCGGCTATCGACATCACAGAAGAACCGTCCGGGCAGATGCCGAACCATCCACCTCCATGACCCCATATCACGAGCACCAGTCTATCTGAGGGGAACTCGTTGCTCGCATAGATGATGAAGTTGCTTAGGACCGTAGGAGAGGCCATGTCCGCTTCTCCTGTGGGTATCACCGTGCCGTCATCTGCCAAGATGGGAGATACGATAGCTCCATTCCATGGTTCGTCCTCCGCCAACTCCAGAATGACGGAATTGTTGTCTCCTAGCGGGTCCACCAGAATGATCACATTGATCCGATCTGGAAGTGATGCCACTTCCATCTCGTTGACATCGTCCTCCCAAGGTAGTTCGGGATATGCGTCCGCTGCCATGTAGACCATGACAGTCCAGCTGATATCATCGATCACCGAATCATCCACAAGGGAGCTGTCCGCTGGCAAGGGTATGATAGATATCAAGGCGACAGTCATCGCCACGCACACGATGCTCGCTATCCGCATCTCGCCCTACCTTCGAGAGAGACCCGCAGCTTCGACACATATTCTGATGGTCTCGTCGAACTTATCGACGTTCTCCCTCGTATAAAGACACGCCGCTGGATGATACGATATGAACGCTCGTACATCGTGTCCCCAGAGGGTCACTGTCCTCTCGGTCCCCGCCAGCTCCGCCATGCTCCTGTCCTCGTCCAGGATGCCCTTGGCCACGGACTGTCCTAACAGGCAGACTACAGACGGTCTCAGGTGCGAGAACTCCGATTCCAGATGCATCGAACAGGCTGAGACCTCGTCCTTTCTAGGCTTCCTGTTGTCGGGAGGCCTGCATTTCACGAGGTTGGTGATATAGACATCATCTCTCGTGACGCCCGCAGACGCCAGTGCGGAGTTCAAAACCATGCCTGCACGCCCTACGAACGGTTCCCCTTGCAGATCCTCGTCCCTGCCTGGGGCTTCTCCTATGAAGACCAATCTTGAGGACTGAGCCCCTGTCCCCGTTACCACCTGTGTCCGTCCCATGTGAAGACGGCATCTCCTACATCCAGGGTCTATGGCATCTCGGATCATATGAGGTCCTTGGCTTTGAATATCGATATCAGGGTCACGCCTTGCTGTGAAAGCATCTCGGTGGCGCCCTCCTCCCTGTCGACTACTACGATCGCCTTCTTGACGGTGGCGCCCTTCTCCCTGAGAGCGTTCACGACTTTCATGGTGGACCCTCCTGTAGTGGCGACGTCCTCGACTACGACGAAGGTGTCCCCGTTGTTCACCTCTCCTTCTATGAGCTCTTTGGTCCCATGGTCCTTTGCCTCCTTCCTGACCATGACATATGGTCGGTCGGTTTCCAGCGCGACCGCGACGGCTATCGGCACGGCTCCCAGCGCCATACCTGCGATCTTTGCGTCCCCCACATGAGGCGCCATCTCCTTCCCGATCTCGCGAAGCACTTTCGGGTCAGTGCTAGCCCTCTTTATGTTGACGAAGAACTTGCTCCTTTTTCCTGATGCGAGCACGAAATCCCCCGTCTGCACGACCCTCATTTCCACAAGCATCCTTCTCAGCACTTCCTTCACCCCTTTACCATGGAACATTCTTCTTGCCAATCTTATAACCTATTATGTTTGCCGTCCTGTGCATCACTGGCACGGCTATCAAGAACGCAATCAGCCCCCAGACCCCGTCGCCTTCGATGTAGTGAGTCATGAACCAGCTGGGCTGCACCAGCAGGACCAGGATTATGGCGCCGATGACGAAGTTGTACTGGTCCAGGACCGGGGCCTTGCTGCCTCTACCTACGCCCAAGCGCCTCTTGAGGAACGATCCACAGCTGTCACCGACCATTGATCCGATGCTCAGGGCTGCCACGATCACGGCTGCGCGCGGCAGGTCGCCGTATCCCCATGTGTCCTGGCTGTCGGCCATCATGGTCCACGCCACCGCTAACATTCCCACTGCGAAGCCAGTGAGCACGCCTCCGAATAACCCTCTCCATGTCTTCCCGTCTCCGAGGAGCCTCTTGCCTCTCCAGGACTTACCAAAATCAATCGGTCTGCCACCCCCGAACAGGACAGCTGCCGAGTTCGGCACAAGCGCAGGGAGCATCAGCAGGATGCCCGCCAGCGCATACTCCAAAGGAGACATGCGGGAGGGCATATGGTGGAGGGGTTTATTAATGGGAACGGATGGAATCGATGGGATTCGCAGCTGCGGGTGAACGGCTTGTCCAATCGGGATGTAGATCGACCGACCATTCACGCTGTGCGTGCAAAGAAATCGAGGATGTCCGCGACCGGGTCCTCGGTCTTCTCAGCTTCGATGACCTCTTTGAAGTGAACCATCCTCTTGTCTAGCACCACGGCTGCCCCTCGGTCGGTTTCGCTGCGTATGAGCCTGCCAATCGCTTGCTCGAGCTTCCTGCATGTTGGTGCCTGGACTGCATGCTCCCATCCCTTCCCGAATCTTATCTCGCAGAAGTGTTGAAGCGCTCTCTGTTTGGCGGTCGGCTTGGGATAGGGCACCCCCGCGATGATCGCCAATTCCATCTCGGAGCCAGGGAAGTCCAAACCCTCGCTTATCCTGCCGCCGGCGATGGCGTGCATGACGGCATTTCCCGAAGCATGTTTGAACCCGCGCACGATATCCATCAGACTCGCCTGGTCCATCTGTCTGGTCTCGAAGAACACCTTCCGGCCATTCGAGGCGTCTGCCGTCCTTGACGATATCTTCTCCATGAGCGCATATGATGGATAGAACACGATTGCGCTCCTCGGGATCCCTCTGAGCAGCGCCGATATATGATCTGCGATCCTGTCGACCATCGTCTCGTCGCGGCTTATGTCATCATGCTTGGTCGAGACCTCATTGGAATACAGGATCAATCTGTTCTCAGGTGGGAATGGTGACGGGATATCGACCGCCCTTGAATCGTTCGGGAGGCCTATCGACTCCTTGTATTCATCTAGGGGTTTGAGCGTGCCTGACATGTGCACGCTCGTGTGGCACTCCATGAGCGGTCTGCATGCTATCGACGAATCAAGACAATACGCTTCGATTGCCTTGGTCTCATGCTCGGATACAAGCTTGATATATTGGCTCTCATCCAGCAAGTGCCAGAATGTGAGGAAATTGGACGTGCCGAATACATATGACCTGGGGAGTCTTCCGGAGAGTTTCTTGTTGTCCCTGACCATCTCGCCATAGTTGGTCGTCTGCGACAGAAGCGACTTCAGCCCTATGCTCGTCTTATGGGTCCTGAACATCAGCTCCTCCTCGACGAAGGACTGCGGGATTATCCCGTCTTCGTCTATCAGGTATTCCTGCACAGCGGCATCGAGGATGTCCTCCAGGATTGCAATGAAGTCCCTGAGGCTCGTTCCATCCGCGACCTCAGGGTCACCAAACTCGTCGACCTCCCTGTTCGCCATGCGCAACCCTATCGAGGAGAGTTCCGCGGACTCCAGTTCCCTGGCGTAGGACGGCAGGTTGTGAGCTTCATCTATGATGACGACGAGGTCTGAAGGCGTGCACGCCATCCAGTCGAGAAGCGCATGCCTGATGAATCTGTCGAAGAACATTATGTACGGCGCCGTGACGACATCTGCATTTGGCAGGTGTATCTTGCAGATCTCGTAGGGGCACATATCCCTCTCGATGCAGTAGTCTGTGAACTCCTCTGCCGTCGGGAGCTCTTCCTTCGAGAACCTGAGGACGGGCTGTAGGTCCTGGGTGATCGTTGCGGCGTAGAACTTGCAGGCATCCTCATCCCCCTTGAGCACGCGCGTCTTTCGGTCGCTGCATACCTTGGAGAGCTCCTCTGGGTTGCCATGGACGAGCTCGTCATCCGTACATGCGAGCGGGCACATGTTCCTTCTGCCCTGAAGCGCGACCCCGAAGACCTTCTGCTTCGCGGAGAGTTGCCTGAGCTCCGTCATGACCTGTCTCTGCTGAGAATTGGTACGTGTGAGGTAGAGGATCTTCTTCCCCCTCGACCTGCAGAACGCGAGTGCGGCCGTTAGGGTGCATATGGTCTTGCCAGTCCCTGTGCCACTCTCGATGACGGTGTGGCATCTGTTTTCGCAGGCCAAGGTCGCTGCCTGCATCAGCCGCTCCTGACCTCGCCGGGGCTGGTATGGGAACTGTGAGTAATCCATCCAGTACCTCATGAACGCCGGGTACCACTAATCGCTTTCCCCAGGTACCCTGAAAGTAGACTCCCTACCTATTCTCTACTCCAGATGTCATCTGGTATCTCATCATATACGTTGATATCTTCCGTCAATGCACCTAGACCCCTTGCGCGGCCGGATATGAGTTCCTGTATGCGGTCCTTGCGGAACATCCAGTAATGGATCCTCCACTCCCTGCCGTCGTAAAGCGTCGTCTCCTCGCGCTCGGTGACGAGTATCCCCGCGTCTTCAAGCATGTAGAATGCGTCCCTGTCCTCGGGCTCCAGCACATTATCGATTATCCGCTCGCTGTAGCCGAAGAAGTTCATCACATGCTGAGCCATAGCCCTCGCCTCTTCCTCTGGCATCCCGGACTTATCGATGCTGTTCTTGATCGCCTTGGTCAGATGCTCAACGGTAAGTGTTGTCGCAGCCAACTCGTCATCAGACTTCTTGAGCTTAGTAAGAATATTCAGATTTTCCCCTCTTCCCTTCATAACAAACCAACCTTACAGCCGAAAACGCCGCGACCCTTGTGCAGACTAAATATTCATTTAGTTGCCGCCCGTATAAATATGTTCGTGTTCAACGATAAGGATGCGGCGAACATCGTACTTTGTAGTATGATTGCCGTTCTGGTGAATGAACATATCTGTGTGGAGATGTGATCATGCTTGTGGAATTCAGTATCGCGCCCTTGGGCAAAGGAGAGGGCGTAGGAGAATATGTCGCCAGATGCCTGGAAATAGTCAAAGGTTCAGGCCTCCCGTTCAAACTCAACCCTATGGGGACGGTCATAGAGGGTGAATATGACGAGGTGATGTCGGTAATACGAAGTTGTCATATGTCGGTAACATCGGACTGCGGACGCGTCATCACCACTATAAAGATCGATGACCGGAAGGGAAGGAGCGGAACCATCGAGAGCAAGGTGAGGTCCGTGGAGCACCGGCTGTCGCAGGGTATCAAAAAGGATGGGGTTTGAGGGGTTTTCGGGACTCTGGTGCCTACCAGGTGAACCAGAAGCCTACCCATGATATGAGCAGGACTGCGCCGAAGATCAGGACCACCCTGACCCACTTGTCCATGTCGACTCTAAGCAGCCCACCGACCATCATCGCGGCAGTCAGTATGAACATGCCGAATGCCTTGAGGTATTGCCCAAGATCTTCCACCGTGTTGTCGCTCGAAGCTCCCCAGATCACCCACCCGAGCATCAGGAGGAACAATCCCAACACTGAGATGATCGTCAGCATTGCGTCTGAGACCATTGGTCTCATGTACTCTACGGTCGGTTTTTGCACCGGCTGATAGGCCGGCATATATCCCGGATACGGGCCCTGCTGTTGAGGGCCTGGTACTTGTCCAGAAGCCATTTATATCCCTTCGGACAGGTCATCGTCTTCCTGACCGTATATAATTTTCGGGTGGTGTATATAAATATGAGCGCATGCGTCACGCGCCCGCGATGAATCAATCGTGCCAACTGGTACAGAAACGATGAATCGATTGCCACAGTCCGAAGAATCTACTTCTTCTCATCTTCTGACTGCCGCTTATTCTTGACAACGACTGTGCGACATTTCCTGACGCGTGCAACTACTGGTTTTCCGAAATGAACCTCCAATCCAGTGCACCTCTTACCTTGACTTATTCCTCCAATCGACACCACTGCGGGAGCCACTTAGGCGATAGTCAATAATGGTTCGAACTATTTAAAGTGGGCTGATGATTCTCAATCATTTCTTCCCCGAATCGGTGTAGATTTCTACGGCAATTATCGAGATGCATTGTCCGTCTTATACCTAAGAGCTTTCTCATGCACATTCCTGACCTCTTCATGTATTGCCTGGCGCTCCTCTTCAGTGGTGTTCCTGAGGACCCTGCCTGGGACCCCTGCCATCATAGTGTTCTCTGGCACGTCCGTGCCTGGGGTGAGCACTGTGCCCGCGGCGATTATCGATCCCTTTCCAACACTCACGCCATCGAGTACGATAGCGCCGATGCCCACCAATACCCCTTCCTTCAGAACGCATCCGTGCAACCGAGCGCCGTGAGAGACTATGCATCTAGGGCCGATCATCACGGGTCTGCCCGTAGGCGCTTCTGCAAAGGCCATGTCCATTATCGCGCTGCCCTCACCAATGCTCACGCTGTCATCATCCGCCCTGATGACTGCTCCCGGCCAGACGCTGCACCCCTCTGACAGCTCCACATCCCCTATGATCACTGCGGACTCATCGATGAACACATGATCCGAGATTCTGGGTGTCCTGCCGCCGATGCTCCTGATCGCCATGCCTCCATGATATGGCTAGGACCTCATTATATTAGCTTCATCGTTGATATTCAAGACGGACTTCTACGAACATCTTATCTATCGAGAATGCAGTTAACGCGAAGGAACGTGCTCCCCGCGCGCAATTTGTCCATTCCCCTTGGAGGTCCGGAGTTTTGCTGGAAGATCCTGAGATGAGATCGCGTCTGCTCGATGTTGTCGAGCGAATCAATATCAAGCTGAGATCTGCGACGGGTGCCGAGGGCGCATTCTCAGCTGTCTCCGAATGTTTGAAGGAATTGATTGATGCGGATTCCGTGGCGATAGCCATCCTCGAGGAAAAGGGCGATTTCATCAGACTGACCGGACTTGTTGGATCGGGCGACTTGACACATATGTCGATGAAGCGGTTCGCCGTGGACGAAAACATCAAGGCTGCATTCTCTGATGCAGATACTTCGAAGACATTCCGATTTGAAACAGTCGATGACATACCTGAATCAGTCCGCGGGTTGGCAATTACTTTCGGGATTGCGCATGGGCTACTTTGCTCAGTCGTGTTGCATGGGACTGTTCTCGCACACCTCTTCGTTGGACGAGTCTCCGGCCGTGCCCAATTCGGACCGGACGCAGAGCGCATGATGACCTGGTTGTCTGACTATATCGCGCTGGTCGTCAACAATGTCCGGATCGAGTTCCTCATGAAGAGGAGTCGCGAGGAGACCGACAAGGTACTCTCCATGGCTCCCATCGGAATCATGTCTCTGGACCCTCGAGGAATCGTACGGGCAGCTAACATGCAGATACTGAAACTCCTTGACAAGACCCGCGAAGATGAAATGCTCGGCACGAGCATATTCGAGATATCCGCGATAAACAAATCTGGCCTTGACGCATTGATAATGCAGTGCATGGAAGGTCACGGAGCCGAGAGGACCGATGTGCACTACGTCCCTGCCCCAGACCGAGCATCATATCTCCATGTGAAGGCCACACCGATAATGTCGGAACGAAGAGACGTGGAAGGGATTGTGCTTGTCGCCCTGGATACGACCTCGAAAGTTCGTCTGGAGAGCCAGCTCGAGAGATCGTACGAGAAGCTGACACAGACATACCAGGAGTTGGAGCGGATGAATCGGATGAAGAGCCAGTTCATCGATGTCGTGAGCCACGAGCTCAGAACCCCGCTCACGGTCATGCGAGGATATGTCGACCTGGTCGAGTCAGAATACACCCCCAAACTCGACCCGAAGTTCGGCCAGAGGCTCAAGATCATAAAAGCCAACACCGACAAGCTGTATGCCTTGGTCGAGAGCATGTTGGATATCAGCAGACTCGAGAAGGGAAGCTTACAGATACATTCGGAACCATTGAAGATCGATACGGTCCTTGAGGACCTCATCAAGGACAGGACGAAGGAGGCCGAGGACAAGAGACAGACGCTCACGCTCGTCGTGGACGGCTCCATGCCTCTCATAATGGCTGACAGAAGACGCATAAGGGACGTCTTCAACAACCTGGTGGATAACGCAATCAAGTACACCGAGGAGGGCGGGAAGATCCAGGTGGGCGCCAGGGACGAAGGGAAGCAGGTCCATGTATGGGTCAAGGACAACGGGATCGGCATACCGTTGGAGAACCTGGGCAAGATATTCGATAGATTCTACATAGTCGCCAAGGACGACCTGGCCCATCAGGTCGACAGGATCGGTCTGAGCCTCCCCATCTCGAAGGGCATAGTAGAGGCGCACGGCGGAAGGCTATGGGTAGAGAGTCAGGTCGGAAAAGGGAGCGTATTCCATGTTGACCTTCCCAAGGAATCACAGAAGTCGTGAGTATAGTTCTAATAGTCTCCTGTAATCTCGGTTATCCATGCCCATCAGGGACAGACGCAGCGCGGTGATTCTGACCGTACTTGCCAGCTTGCTCTGGGGCACATCATTTCCTGGCGTGAAATGGGGTCTGTCCTATGTGGGAAACGATGTCCTCTTCCTCTGGCTGCGGTTCCTTTTCGCATCGGTCGTGACCCTCGCGATCGTGATCTACATGGGCAGATTCTCATTCTCGGTCCTGAGGAATCCCTGGATCTGGTTGATTGGCGCATTCAACGCGGGAGGATTCATCGCGCAATATGTCGGCTTGACCATGACCACTGCTTCCAAGACCGTGCTTCTGGTGGATATAAATGTCATCGCTGTCGCGATAGTCTCGCTCTACGCGTTCAGGGAGCGATTGAACAAGGTCCAAATCGCGGGCATCTTGACAGGTATGATCGGCATAGTCTTCCTCACTTCCGAGGGTGGCCTGTCATTCACTGGCAGCGAGTTCTTTGGCGACGTGCTTGTCTATCTGGCAGGTTGGAGCTGGGCATTCTTCATCGTCTTCAACAAGAAGATGCTCTCAAGGTACTCAGCTGTCGAGATATCCACTGCGGCCATCACGACCTCAACAATATGGCTCATCTTTCCATTGGCGTATCTCGCGGGGACCGGTGCGGATTTCACGATCGAGCCGAACGCATGGGCCGCAATAATCTATCTAGGCATCGCGTGCACATCGGTCGCCACATTGTTGTGGGCGATGGGGCTTGAAGGGGTATCGGCGACATCGTCCGCCACCATAATGCTCCTTGAAGTCGTCACGGCTCTATTGATATCATTCACTCTGCTCCATGAGAGCCTCATGGAGATGGCAATCATCGGTGCCGCACTGGTGCTGGCATCTATCTACCTCGTATCCTCGAGTGGAGGCGATGATGACAAATCTCCGGTCGTGCACACCTGAGGACTGGGCCTACCCCGGCATCCTCGCGCCATCCACATGAATGGATGTTCTCTTCATCCAAATCATGCTGAAGGCAGACTCCTGTATCCTCTATTCGAACCGTTCTTAAAATCGGAATGGGATCATTTGTGCCCGTCAGAAAATCTCCGCCCCAGATATCTGAGATCGGACTTCGCTGGACTATGCGATGGATGTCGCGTACCCTGATACACCGTCCAGGATCATCTGCACCGCATATGCGGAGGTAATGAGACCCATCACCCTCGTCAGAGCTCTCGTGCCCGCGTTGCCTATGAGCTTGAAGACCAGGTCGACCTTCCATAGCATGAGCGCGATGACGAGCATAACGGCAAGGAGGGCGATCAAGACATTCGGTACGTGTGTTGTCCCCGTCAGCGTTATGACCACGGAAATGGCTCCCGGGCCTGCGAGCATCGGCGTCCCGAGAGGCACGAATGCGACGTCCTCAGGTGCATGTGGCGAATCGTCTGCCTCCTCAGCACCCTTTCTCCTTGACCGAGGTATGTCTCCTTCATACAGCATCATGACACCGATCACGAGCAATAGGAGTCCTCCTGCTATCCTGAGGGCATCTATAGACACGGAAAGATAACCCAGTATGGCGCTTCCGACAAGAGCGAAGGCTACCAGAAGCGAAGTCGAGAACAACATCGAATATTTCAGGGTCTTGGCTCTCGCAGCGGCCCCCATGCTCCTCGTCAACACCAGATAGACTGGAATGACCCCGAATGGGTCTATGACGATGAACATCGGTATGAATACGACTAGCAGGTCGAGGGCCATCAAATCAAGTCATGCCTTTCATGTATATGTTGACTTTGGCCCGTCTCATTTTTCGGGTTCTGTCAATTATCGGGTGGTGGTCATCATGACCGCCCGACCAATCGATTCGTCCCATTTGGCTCCGACCTTGCGCCCATCTCTGGGTCGTAGAGAGTCATCACCACGCCATGCTGGAACGCGCTGGGACTGAACCGTAAGCTCCCTGCCATCTCTTCCAGGAAGGCTGTATGCAGCAGGCTTATGCTGACTGGAACACGACAGCTCGGTGGAGCGCCGAAGGACGCATCTGGCTATGGGCATATCCCCTCACGCGGCTACATGCACATCACACATGCGATCGACGAGATATGTGTGGGATCAGAAAAGGCACCATCAACAACACCACCCGATAACTATACAGAACCCCGTCTTCGCAAACTCTTTACAGAAAGATGTCATAATACCCTTCTGATTGACATGGACGGCGGAAAGAGGCTTGACGAGGTCTATGCGCGTATTGACAAGAACATAAAGGGACACATTGCCCGCACCAGGCGTTTGCTGAAGCAACCCAGTTCGAGCCAAGAGGGCCTGGGCATAGTGGAATGTGCAGAGCTCGTCGCTAAGCTTTATGAGGAGGTCGGCTGCGACAAAGTCGAGGTCATCGAGACGAACGGAAATCCGATCGTCTATGGCATGTGCAAGGGGACCTCTGACAAGACTCTGCTCGGCTACTTCATGTATGACACGATGCCTTTCAACGAACCCGGTTGGGACCACCCTCCCATGGAGGCGAAGATCGTGGAGAAGAAGTTGCCTTCGGGCAAGGTAAAGGCTATTGTGAACCGTGGTGCTGACAACACAAAGGGTCCGCTTGCTGCTTTCTTGAATTCGATCGAAGCGTGCAACAAATCGGTCGGCCGACCACCCGTGAACCTGATTCTCGTTGCTGAGGGCGAGGAGGAGCTGGGGAGCACGAACCTTCCAGCCTATGTCAGGAATGATAAGAAGCGTCTGTCGAAGGCGGATGCATGTTATTTCCCTTTCTTCGGCCAGGATTCAGACGGAGCTTCGAACCTCTATCTCGGAGTGAAAGGTGTGGTCTATTTCGAACTCAAATCCTCCGGCAAGAAGTGGGGCAGAGGTCCGCAGGAGTTCGGGATCCACAGCAGTCACAAGGCTTGGGTCGACAGTCCCGTATGGAGGCTGGTGGATGCACTGGGCACGATGTCTGCTGAGAACGGAAGCAAGATACTAATCGACGGCTTCCATGACAAGATATCACCTCCACTCGAGGAGGACGGTGAGCTGATCAAGGAACTCGCGAAGAGGTTCGATTCACGGGCTTTCAAGTCGGGGATGAAGGTGAAGAAATTCATGTTGCCAGAGGACGACAAAGAGGCATTGATAAAGAAATTCCTCTACAGCACGACCCTGAACCTCGATGGCATCTGGGGCGGTTACATGGATCGGGGATCCAAGACGGTGCTGCCTCACGAGGTAACATGCAAGATTGACATCAGGCTCGTCCCGGATCAAGAGAAGAAAGACATGATCCCACTCGTCCGCAAGCATCTGGCTGCGCATGGTTACAATGACATCGAGTTGACCGAGGTCGACACCGGCTATGATTGCTGCAGGGCGAGCGTGATGGAACCAGTCGTCCAATCGATCATCCGTTCGTTCAAGGCATTTGACCAGGATCCAGACATCTGGCCAAACAGCGGAGGGGCGGTGCCGTTCTATGTGTTCAACAAGTTCCTCAAGTTGCCGTTCACCATGAGCGGTATCGGTCACAGTGATCTGGCACACAGTCCGAACGAGTACATGGTGATCGAGGGGAACAAGAAGGTTGCTGGCCTTGCGGAAGCCGAGAAGTTCATGGTTCATTTCATGGACGGCTTCGCGCAATCCTAGACCGCTCGTCGATATTCTGCGAGGACTGTGTCTGCGGCTGAGTCCCAGGAGAACTGCTTGATCCTGTCTCTTCCAGCTTGTCCCAGCTTCTCCGCCAGGCTCGAATCCTCAAGGATTCTGGATATGGCTTCGGCAAGGGATATGACATCGCCCTGTTCTGCGAGGATGCCATCGACACCATCCCTGACGAGTTCGGGGATCCCTCCCACCCTCGACGCTACCACAGGCTTTCCGCAGGCCATCGCCTCCATCAGCGAAAGACCCCAACCTTCGTTCCTCGAGGGCAGCGCGATCAGGTCGGAGTTCGCATAGAGCTGTAGCAGGTCCTCCTGTTCTACGGACTCAAGCATTGTCACCCTATCTCTTATTCCCGCCCTATCCGCCAATGTCTCGAACCAGGATGCAGTGTCTACTCCGCGGAAGCCTGCCTTGGCCACCGCGACCAATCTTGCATTTGGATGATCCTTGCTCACGCGCTCCATCGCCAGGAACAGATGTTCAAGGCCTTTGCGCGGTTCGAGACCGCCTACGAAGAGTACTGTTGGTGCGGTGGATATCCTCTCCGGGATGGTTGCGAAATCCTCCGCGTCAAGTCCGTTGTAGGTTATGATCGAGTCGTATCCGTATTCTCTCTTGAGCACATCTTTCCAGTATTGAGAGACCACGAACCTGTGGTCTGCATTGGCGACCGCTCGCTTCTCGAACTCGAATAGCATTGGTTCGGCGAAATCGTCCACGTGATGAATGGTTCTGAAGATCGGTGCTGAGATGTCGCCATCATTCTTCATCCTCATGAGCGCAGTCCCGCCCACGCAATCCTGAGCATGATAGATGTCAGCGTCCATCGGCAGGTTTGATGTATATGCCGAGATCATGTTCTCCAATCTCGTCATCAGATCTGGATGCCAGAGATATGGGATGATTTCAAACGGCACTTCCACATCTCTATGATATCCTTCGCGTGCAGATAGGTCGTTGTCACGAGCAAGTGAATAGAGTCGCACATCCGCACCCTTTCGTTGGAGTCTTTCTGCCAACTTGAGGGCGTGGACGACGCCTCCTCTCGCTCTCGTGCTGTACGTCAGCATCGCGACTTTCACGGCTCATTCTCCGAATGCTGGAAACGCGGACGTTGCATAATTCGTTTGCTCAGAATGAGTCGAGAGATGTCGACAAGCGCCCACATGGTGCACAGAATTATGCATGCCTCGCTCTGCATCGATGATACGAATCACGCCGCTTTCCTTCCGGTCTCGCGCTGTATCTGGGAAATGTTATTAACCCCTCGGCATTTATCCCAGTATCGCAAGCGATTCCGTGGAGAACCTGGTTACGGGACCGGGGGTTGACAGACGTGTTCGGAGTTGCTTGGACGGGCTCGCAGGTCGCATATAGAAGGTGATGGAGTTTGCGTATTTGCGGGGTATTGACCGAGCGTCTGGCGAGAATCTGCTTCGGGCGGGGCAAATGATGCCGATGGGGGCCAATAACTCAGAGAAAAGGACCAACGAGCACGTGCTGTGGTTCGATCAGATAGGCCTCAAGGATATCGACAGGGTTGGCGGCAAGAACGCATCTTTGGGCGAGATGCTGAGGCACCTTACTAGCAACGGCATTAGAGTCCCGGAAGGTTTTGCAGTCACTACCAAATCATTCAATGAATTCGTGAGTGCCGCGCGCCTCGAGGAGAAGATCAAGACCATTCTCAAAGGAATCGATCCTGATGACCCGAGCGACGTGGCCGCTCGTGGTTCGAAGGTGCGTAAGGGATTCCTCGAGGCGGAATTCCCCGAGAATATCCGCAGGGAGATCGAGTATGGTTATTGGGAGTTGGGGAGACGCCTTCATATGGATAATCCCAGCGTGGCGATACGATCTAGCGCTACATCCGAGGACTTAGATGGCGCATCGTTCGCGGGACAGCACGAGACGATTCTCAATGTCCGTGGGGAGGCGAATATTCTCAGAGCCATCAAACAGTGCTTCGCGAGCCTCTTCACCGACCGTGCGATCGCCTACAGAGCTCACAAGGGGTTCAGCCAACTGGATAACGCGCTCTCCGTCGGGGTCCAGAGAATGGTCCGGAGTGACAGAGCCTGCTCCGGAGTCATGTTCACGCTGGATACCGAGAGCGGATTCGACAAGGTCGTATACATAACGGGTTCCTGGGGACTGGGCGAGATGATCGTCCAGGGTGCGGTGAATCCTGACCAGTTCTACGTGTTCAAACCCTCGTTGGGCAAATTCGAAGACCCTATCATCGAGAAGAAACTTGGCAGCAAGCAGCACAAGCTGATCTATGCTTCGAAAGGCGGGATGATGGATGCGGAAGTCTCGGTCGCAGACCGTCAGCGGTTCGTGCTGGACGACGCAGAGATCGTGAAACTCGCAGAGTGGTCGATCATCATCGAATCTCATTATAAGAAACCCATGGACATCGAATGGGCGAAGGATGGCATCACTGGCGAACTCTACATCGTCCAGGCCAGGCCTGAGACGGTCCACGCATCGAAACCGGCGAACGTCCTTGAGACATACGTCCTGGAAGGCGATAGCAAAATCCTTCTCACAGGTGAGGCCGTCGGTTCGAAGATCGGCAAAGGTAAGGTCAACGTCCTGGAGAGCGCCTACGAGATATCGGAGTTCAGGAAAGGTGAGGTGCTTGTCACGGACAAGACCGACCCTGATTGGGAGCCGATAATGAGGAATGCATCTGCGATCGTTACCGACCGAGGTGGCCGTACATGCCATGCTGCTATTGTCTCCAGAGAGCTCGGGATCCCTTGCATCATCGGTTCAGGGAACGCCACTTCTACACTTCGAGACGGGCAGTTCGTGACAGTCGACACTTCTGAAGGCGAAGGCCGAGTCTATGAGGGTGACCTGAACTTTCGAGTGGACCGTATCAACCTCAAGAACATGCCGACGACCCGCACCAAGATAATGATGAACGTCGCGGTTCCGGAGCATGTGTTCACACAGGGCCAGATACCATGCGATGGTGTAGGTCTCGCTCGACTGGAGGTCATCATCGCCTCGCACATAGGGATACATCCTCTCGCGCTCATCGAATTCGACAAGCTCAAGGAACGCGCGGCACACGATAACGAGGCTGCGAAGGCAGTGGAGTTGATAGAGGAGAGGACTCACGGTTACGATCGCAAGGATGAATTCTTCCTCGACAAGCTCGCATGGGGCATTGGAAAGATCGCTGCCACATTCTACCCGCGGGATGTGATAGTGCGTCTCTCGGATTTCAAGTCGAACGAATATGCCAACCTCATCGGAGGGAAGTTCTACGAGCCTGTGGAATCTAATCCTATGATCGGTTGGCGCGGAGCATCGAGGTTCTACGACCCGAAGTTCAAGCCCGCGTTCCGACTTGAGTGCATGGCCCTGAAGCAAGTACGCGAGAAGAAAGGTCTGACCAACGTGAAAGTGATGGTCCCGTTCTGCAGAACCCCTGATGAGGGTCGCAAGGTCATCGCGACAATGAAGGAATTCGGGCTTGAGCAGGGGCAGATGGGTCTAGAAGTCTATGTCATGTGCGAGATACCGTCCAATGTCGTGCTGGCAGACGAGTTCGCCGAGGTCTTCGACGGTTTCTCAATTGGTTCGAACGACCTCACGCAGCTGATGTTGGGGCTGGACCGCGACTCCGAGTTGGTCTCTGGGCTTTACGATGAAAGAAGCCCCGCGGTGAAGATGATGATATCCAGCGTGATCAAGACCGTGAAGGCGAAGGGCAAGAAGATCGGCATCTGCGGTCAGGCGCCGTCTGATTTCCCGGAGTTCGCAGAGTTCCTGGTCGAGTGCGGCATAGATAGCATGTCGCTCAATTCGGATACTGTCATACGCACGAGGCTTGTGGTCGCTGAGACGGAGAAGATGCTCGAAGCGAAGAAGTGAATCTATTGTCGCAAGTCTGTTTTTTTTGCGAAATGAAATTTATCAATATCGATAATGATAACGTTTAACTACGACGTCATCGTTCACTTTTTTACATTTCTCCCCCCATTTTTTTACACTCGAAATGAGGGTCTGCCATGTGGTTAAGGATTCTCACTCTTGAGGCGCGCTCAGCTTCACCGGTTTCCTCATGAACTTATCGACCTCTTTGTTCCAGAAGTACAGCAGGAGTATTCCAACTGGTGTGACCGCCAGTGCCAATATCAATAGGCTCTCCTCCAGCCCCCATATTGATGCTATCCATCCTATGGATACCTCGACTATCACGACCATGATGGTGAACATCATGCTAGCTATGCCCATTATTGTCGAACGATGAGATGAGTCCACCAGACGGTTGATGTACCCGTTGATGATCGGCGCCTGCAATCCGGTTATTATGTACATCAGGTACTGAGTGGAGACAGCTACTGAAGATCTGACCAAGAACACGACTGCGAACGAGAATATCATGGTGACGAACATGAACAGAAGCGCGCGCTTTTCCTTGAGCCACCCCTCGATCGTGCCAGCTAGCCTCGTGAACAGTCCTCCGACTATTGCGAAGCTTGCAAAGAACAACCCGATCTCCAGGAAGCTGAGACGTAGCTGCACGTTCATGTAGACCGATCTGAAGATCATCATCACATAGATGCCCAGCTCGAGTACTATCTGGAAAAGGATGAGCACCATGATCGGCTTGGATTTGAGGACCTGTTTGACCCCCGTGCCGAGCTGAGCCCGATATGATTGTTGGAACCTCCGGTCTACCTTTGGCTCTCTCAGGAAGACCACGGTGAACGTGCCAGTTATCGCGACTAATGATGCGATGATGAGCGTCAGTTCTATCCTGTCCGTCACGGAGACGATGAATCCACCGACCACGCAAGCAGCTGCGCTCGTCATGAACATAACAGCGTTCGCGGTCCCCATGATACGTATGAAGTCGGCACCTCTGTCCAGCTCGAGGAGGGTGTCATAGAGGAACGGCGTATCCCCGCTGATCAGGAAGCATACCCCCAATGCCCATATCACATTGGATATGAGATATTGATCGAATGACGAGCTCAGCCCGAATGCAAGTACTCCGACTGAGAACAGTATCTCTCCTGTGAATAGGACCGCTTTCCTACCGAATTTATCGCCGAGAAGTCCTGCCGGCAACTGGAACAGGATTATCGTGCTCCAGAACACGGCATCGACGACCGTCAGTAGGAATAGGCTGTCGAGGTTCTTGTAAGCCCATAGGCTCCAGAAGGGTATCCAGAGCGAGAATGATGTGACTGCTCTGAAGATGTAGAACCTTCGGATTCTCTTGTCGCCCTCATTCATCGCGGATGCCTAATGCTTATCAACTATATTGTGGATTCTGAAAACCGAAACCGTCTGGAACCTTGATGGATAAGAAAATCATTTGTGCAGAAGGTAGTTGACCTTCTGCGTTGTTTTTCTGAATCAGAGTTTCTTCTCAAGGCAGTTCATGCCGAACTTCGGTAGCATCTCGACGAAAGGCTCCGGGTCCAGCATCTCCGGCGGGAACACTCCCTTCTGGGTTATCTTGCCCTGGGCGAAGAGTATCGCTGCGATTGCAAGAGGAACACCTACCGAGTATGCGGTCGCACTGTGCCCGTATCTCTTGTACGTATCCTCATGGTTCAGCTGGGTCCAGATGAAGTAGCCCACTTCCTTGCCATCTTTCTCTCCCTTGACTGCGCTGCCGATGGCGCAATCCCCCTTCGCCTTGTCTCCGATAGTCGACGGGTCCGGCAGGACGGCTGCGACGACATCCCTTGGCGCGACCTTCACTCCCTTGACGGTTATCTTCTCGGGTGAGTCCAATCCGAGCTTGCCGAGCATCTTGATCGCATCGACATATTCGTCTCCGAGAGCTATCTTGAAATCACAGTAGTCACAGCCCTTGCCCAGGACCTCTCCTATGAATGTCGGAAGAGTCTCCTGCTCCTCGTGGTCGACGTTGTAGATGTTGAGGTCTCCCACCGGGTCTGGGAAGCTGAACTTCTCCTTGCCACTGAACGGCGATAGCTTGCGGTACGCACCCTCGGCGTAGTATGTCGCGGGCATCAACACCTCTTCGATTAGCGTCTCCGGTGACCAGAGCGGTGCGAACTCGTATCCTTCGACATATCCGTTGTCCCCGTCCCTCACGAGTATCTCCTTGACTTTGTCCATCCTGTCCGCTGCCATCCTCGCGAAGATGTTCGACAGCCCAGGGTCGCAACCCAATCCAATCATTCCAGCAAGTCCTGCTTCCTTGAATGCCGCGTCCTTCTTCAGTGAATGCCAGACCGGCGGTTTCTGGATGACTTCCCCCGCTGGTGTATCATCGAGTGCGACGTCCCATGCCATGTCTGCATAGCTTGCCTTGGCCTGCACGCAAGCGTCCATGATCTTATAGTTGAACCGCGGGATCACGCCGTTCATGACCAGATCGATCCCTTCGAAAGCCAGAACCATGCCGTCTACATCGGATGCGTCGACCTTCTTTGCCGTGACCTTGTCATTCGAAATCTTCTTCTCCGCCTTCTTCGCCTTCTCGAAATCGATATCGGCGAGGACCACCTTATCATACTCGTTGGAATTGGCGAGTATCTCGGCGGTGACGGAACCCACTGCTCCTATCCCTAGAACCATAGCCTTCATTATTTCACATACACCGACAGGCGCGCTAGAATCGACATCGCCCGTCAACCCCCGTCATCGATGCGAGCTTATTTAAGATATGCGGGACCGATTAGTACACATTCTCAAGTATCCTGTTAATCGTGCACATATTTCGAAAGGGGGGTGCCCCTATCGATTTATCTTCAGAGCATGAATCCCGCGAGCGGACCGATGTGTTCTTCTCCGACCGACTCTCCAGCCTGATCGGTTCGGTGCGGTCACGGTTTTCTAACGCTTGGGAATACGCTCATGTCCCTGTGCGGGATGAACATCGCCTTGGCGAACTCCTTCTGGAAATCCTTCTCGGCCGCCAGTTCGACATACTCGACCTTCTTGGACAACCGGTCTGCCAGATCTCTGATCGATGTGGACTTCAATGCCATCCTGGCGCCGGCACCGGCTGAGTTGCCTATGAATCTGATCCTGTCCACCGGCACATCAGGGTACATTCCTATTGTGATGGCGCTGGATGCGTCGACATACGTGCCGAACGCGCCGGCCGCGTACACCCGCCCGATGTCCACACATCTGATGCCCAGCTTGCGCATCATAGTCGAGATTCCTGTGAAAATGGCTGCCTTGGCGAGCTGTATCTCTTGTACGTCATGCTGGGTGACGGCAATATCGTGATCTGTCTCGGCATCATCCGCGAATGCTAGAACGAATTCGGACATACCTTCTCCGTTCTTCCGGACACGAACGTTCTGCCTTGAGCTGCTTATCCTGCCAGATGAGTCGATTATCCCCGCCTTGAACATCTCGGATATGGCATCGACTATCCCCGAGCCGCAGATACCCCTCGGAGGCGTGTCGTCCACTGTGCTGATCTTCACATTCCAATCGGAGGGATCTATCCAGACCCTCTCGATGGCGCCCGTCGACGCCCTCATCCCAGACTCGATATGAGCTCCTTCGAACGCTGGTCCAGATGCGCACGAACAGCTTATCAACCTCTCCCGGTTCCCTGCGATTATCTCGGTGTTGGTACCTATGTCGATCATCATGCCCATGTGCCTGTCCCTGTATAGCCCGCTCGATATCAGGCCAGCTACTGCGTCCGCGCCGACAAATCCTGCGATGTTAGGCAGGGACGATACCTTTCCGAAGGGATAGATGTCGATTCCCTGCTGCGCCGAGTTCACGGACATCGCGGTCCTGACTGCGGGTGCATATGGTGCAGTCGCGAGGTGATCTGCGGGTATCCCGAAGAACATGTGATGCATGGCGGTATTGCCTACCACGAAGACTTCCAGGATGGCGTCGCGGTTCACGCCGGAACGGTCGCTCAACCTCCTCAGGAGTTTGTTCACGCCGTCGAGGATGCTCTTCTGCAGCTTCGCATTTCCATCCTTCTCCCTGGTTGCGAACGTTATCCTAGACATCACATCCTCACCGAATGCGAGCTGAGGGTTCGGCATCATCTCAGTGGCCATGACCGTTCCATCCTGGAGGTTCACAAGGTATGCGACCACCTTGGTGGTGCCGATATCAACAGCCACTCCATAGAGCTCGTCAGTCGTATCTCCAGGTTCCAGGCGTACTATCTCCTTCCCTCTGAATATCGTGATGGAGACTCTCCATGAGCCGTCCCTGATTGCTCGGGGGATGGACTTGTGGACTCCGGACGAGAATCTCGCTGCCGTCCTTACCTTCTTCGATAGTTCCTCAAGGAGACGATCATCGTCAGCTCTGATATCCATGAGGGTCGCTGGTGGCATGTCTAAAACGATCTTCATGAACGCAGGTTTGAGCTTGGTGATCCGTTCCCTTCCTGCAGCCTGGAGCCGCTGGGTGCCTCTCCTGCTCTCCTCGGGCACTTCGATGACGATGTTTCCTTCGGTGAGGATCTTCGCCTGACAGGCCAGGCGCATGCCTGCAATGAGGTCGATGTCCCTGATCGCCTGTTTCTCGCTGTCGTTGACAATATTGAGGTGCGACGAGCCAGACCTGACTATGACCTTGCACTTGCCGCACCTGCCCAGGGAACTGCAGATGGATTCTATCGATACCCCCGCGTCGTTCGCAAGATCGAGTAAGGTCGCCCCTGGCCTTGGGCGCGTCTTCCTCCCAAGCGGTTGGAAATGTATATCTGAATCCGTCATCTGTCACACCCTTGATGGGGATGCCCCTCGGCGATATAGTTTCATCGCTGAGCCACTTGCACATTATACCTGCGGTCGACGAGATACCTGTGGTATCGGAAAGAGGGACCATCAACAACACCACCCGACGACTATGCAGAACCTGCATTCAGCAATCCTTTTATATGACCATCCTTTAATCACCTTGCTCTTTTCAAGAAGAGCCTGTGAATGATGACGGTGCGAATGCACCTGAAGGAGGTATCAAATTGGCTAAGGCAGTATATGTCAAGTTCGAGACGCCAAAGGAACTTGCAGACCAGGCATATGAGATTGTTGAGCTTGCACGCGATGGCGGCAAGCTGAGAAAGGGAACGAACGAAGTCACGAAGCTCATAGAGAGGGGCGAGACCCAGATGGTCATAATGGCCGAGGATGTCTCACCGCCTGAGATACTCATGCACATACCCGCGCTTTGTGAGGAGAAGAACGTTCCATACGCCTTCGTGCCAAGCAAGGCCGAGCTGGGGAATGCATGCGGACTGGAGAAGCCGACGGCAGCTGTCGCTGTTCTCGACGCGTCAAAGGGAAAGCCCGCGCTCGACGAACTCGCGGAGAAGCTGAAGGCGTTGAAGAAGTAGGTGGCCTAAATGGCTGACATGGATAGCATACCAGCAACTGTTGTCGAGGTCGTTGGACGAACCGGCATGACTGGCGAGGCGACCCAGGTTAAGGTCAGGGTCTTGGACGGCAGGGACAAGGGCAGGATCATAACTAGGAACGCCATGGGCCCGATAAGGGTCGGCGACGTGCTGATGCTCAAGGAAACATCGAGGGAAGCGAAGAAGCTCAGCGTGCGCTGAGTCCGCACACTCTGTCTATGAGGTGATTTACGATGGTGGAGCGAAGAGTATGTACGTTCTGCGGTGCTGAGGTAGAACCAGGCACCGGTAGCATGTATATCAAGAAGGATGGCGTCATCTATAACTTCTGCTCGTCAAAGTGTCATAAGAACATGGTGCACATGGGAAGAGTCCCGCGCAGGACTACTTGGACGAGATACTATGAGCGGGAGAAGGCTCTGAGGCTCAAGTCGGCAACCGAAACGGTCGAGACCAAGAAGCGAAAGGTGAAGAAGGTCAAGAAGGCCGAGGCAAAGGTTGAGGTGAAAGAGGTCGCGGCAGAGGAGACCCCCGAAAAGACCGAGAAGACCGCCGGAGCCGTCAAAGCGCCCAAGAAGGATGATGGTGGGAAGGACAAGAAGACCACAGCGCCCAAGGGCGCGAAAGCGGAGGACAAGAGCGAATGATCGAGAAGACATTCGCGATGGTCAAGCCAGATGGCGTCTCTAGAGGGCTGGTCGGTCGCGTCGTCCAGAGGTTCGAGGACCGAGGCATCAAGATCGTCGCCATGAAGATGATGCGGATACCGAGGGAGCTCGCGGAGAGACATTACGAGGAGCACAAGGGAAAGGCCTTCTTCGACGATCTCTTGTCATACATCACATCCGGTCCGGCCGTATGCATGGTGCTCGAGGGTGAGAACTGTGTCGCGACTGCGAGGGCCATGATGGGCAAGACGAACCCGCAGGACGCCGCATCCGGTACTATCCGAGGCGATTTCGGTCAGGTGACCGGCAGGAACATCATACACGGGTCTGATTCGTCCGAGAGCGCCAAACGCGAGATCAAGCTCTTCTTCAACGACTACGAGCTGCAGAAGCACGAAGTCGCTGATGAGGCTTGGCTGTTCGAGAAGTGACAACCCCACAAACCGTTTACATGTTTTTGATCATCTGTGGCACAGCTCCAGTCAGACTTGGTTCCGGGTTACATTGATATACCGCCGGGTGATTGGCGAATCTGTGACGATACGGCAGCCCATAGTCTCGGTCATGGGCCATGTGGACCATGGCAAATCTACAATCCTAGATAGGATCAGGGGCACCAAGGTCGTATCCCGCGAGGCGGGTGGCATCACTCAGCATATCGGAGCAACGGATGTTCCGATCGAGACCATCTACGAGCTGTGTCGTCCGCTGATTGGTGACAGGAAGTTCATGGTACCCGGTCTTCTGTTCATCGACACACCTGGCCATTATTCATTCGCATCACTAAGAACCCGAGGGGGAGCTTTGGCCGACCTGGCCGTCCTCGTGATCGATATCAACGAGGGCATGAAGCCGCAGACTCTCGAGTCGATCAATATCCTGAAGAAGTTGCGCACTCCATTCGTGATAGCGGCCAACAAGATAGATCGTCTGATGGGCTGGCGTGTGCATGAGGACATGACGATCGCAGAATCCCTGGCTCTCCAGGATCCAAGGGTCGTCGCTGACATGGACCAGCGCATATACAACATCGCTGGCAGGATATTCGAGAAGTCCGGATTGAGCGCTGACCGGTTCGACCACATAACCGATTTCACGAAGAGCGTCGCCATAGTCCCGGTCAGTGGGAAGCATGGTGAGGGATTGCCTGACCTTCTGCTGATGCTCGTCGGGCTAGCCCAGAAGTTCCTGGAGGTCGATCTGAAGACCGAGGATGGCCCTGCTGAAGGCACCGTGCTCGAGGTGAAGGAGGAGCAGGGGCTGGGGACCATATTGGATACGATCATCTACAAGGGGATCATCCATGTCGGGGACCAGATTCTGATCACCTCCGTCAAAGGCGATCCGATACTCACCAAAGTACGGGCCCTGCTGAGGCCGAGACCACTAGATGAGATCCGAGACCCTTCGCAGAGATTCGACCAGGTCGAGACGGTTTCCGCAGCTGCTGGGATACGGATAGTGGCCCAGAACCTCGAGAACTCCATGGCTGGTGGGATCATACGCGTCGCGAACGAGAATGTCGAGGAGTTGATAGACGCGGTCAGAAAGGTCAGCGAGCTGAATGTGGAGCTGGCTAATGAGGGCATCATCGTCCGTGGGGACGCGATCGGGTCACTCGAGGCGCTCGTCTTCGAGGCGAAGAATGCGGAACTGGCCATCCGGAAGGTCGGCATCGGAAAGGTGACGAGGAAGGATGTCATGGAAGCATCGAACTTCGAGAACCCTCTTCACAGAGTCATATTCGCCTTCAATGCGGGATCGAACCCAGATGTTCAGGCCGAGCTAGACTCCACCGGGGTCAAGATGTTCCAGAACGCTGTGATCTACCGCCTGCTGGATGAGTACAAGGCGTGGTGCGAGCTGCGTTCACGCGAACTCGAGGTGGAGAAGCGTCTGCAGATAGTCTTCCCAGGGAAGGTCCTGATACTGAGGGATCATGTCTTCCGCGTAAGCAAGCCTGCGATTGTAGGTGTCCGAGTGCTCGCAGGACGGATCCGCTCAGGGCATGGTCTGATGAAGGCCGACGGACGCCCGATAGGTAAGATAAAGAGCATCCGGAGCGGCGAGAATTCGGTTCCGGAGGCCTTGGCCGGCAGTGAGGTGGCCATCGCGATCGACGACGTCACGGTGGGCAGGCAGATCGACGTCGAGGACATCCTCTATGTTGACATACCTGGCAGCCATGCCCTCCAGCTTGAGAAGTTCGGGCTGAAGCAGGACGAGATCGAAGTCTTCGAGAAGATCGCCGAGATAAAGCGAAAGGAGAAGCCGTTCTGGGGTCGATGATCAAGCCTTCTCCGTCGCATATCCAGCATCCTTCCAGTTCTTCAATCCTCCCTTGAACACCATCACCCTCTCGTATCCGTATTTCTCGAGTTTCTCGGCCGCTATAGTGCACGCCTCGCAATGGATGTTCGAACAATAGGTGACTATGGTTTCGTCCTTGTCTAGTCGTCCAAGGGCGTTCTCACCCAGCTGGCTGGATGGTATGGATATCGCTCCCGGGATGTGTTCCTTCTCGAACGCCTTTTCTTCGCGCGCATCTACGAGTGTGAACTGATCTTCATCGCGATCGATCATTTCCTTGAGAGCTTCTCTCGAGATCCTCATCATACGATCACCGCAGCACTCGCATCTATCGACATTAGCTTAACCGTATCGACTAATCCTGTTTTCCTTGGAACCGATTAGGGGCTACCAGAGTCGTCTACCGTCCCCGAAACCTATATAATCCCTTTCGCATTAGGGCGTCCTGCAAGAGTGGAGTTGATTCTTTGGCAGAATTCAAAGCCGTCATCAGCGACCCCAAAGATGGTAAGTCATATCAGGCAGCCGTGGCAGGACATCATGCGAACTCCTTGATCGGCAAGAAGATAGGCGAAGTCATCGACGGGATATTTGTGGGCCTTCCTGGGTACAAGCTCCAGATCACCGGTGGTAGCGATAAGGACGGATTCCCTATGAGGAAGG
Source organism: Thermoplasmatota archaeon (assembly GCA_018818785.1). Lineage (GTDB taxonomy): Archaea > Thermoplasmatota > Thermoplasmata > UBA10834 > UBA10834 > UBA9653. The sequence continues at coordinate 152,432 of JAHIRF010000009.1, forward strand.
ACCTGCCCGGTCCAAGAAGAAAGAAGCTCCTCATCTCAAAGAGCATAGGTTTCAACGCACAGGAGGGCGGTCTCCGGAAGAAGAAGAACGTTCGCGGCAATACTATCGCCCCGGACACTATCCAGATAAACTTCAAGATCACCGCCCATGGCATGAAGCCCGCAGCTGAGCTCATGAAGACCGAGGAGAAGAAGGAATAATGATTGTCCCATCCCAACCCGAGACCAACATTGGCATGATCGGCCACGTCGACCATGGCAAGACTATGCTGACGAAGGCTCTGACTGGGGAGATGACCGACCGTCATTCCGAGGAAGTCAAGAGGGGCATATCGATAAGGCTCGGCTATGCCGATACCGTGTTCTACAAGTGCAAGAGTTGTGATGAACCGGAATGCTATTCCAACAAGCCCACATGCGCGAACTGCGGCGGCGAGTGCGAGATGCAGAGGGCCGTGTCCTTCGTCGACTCGCCTGGCCACGAAACGCTCATGGCCACCATGCTGTCCGGCGCAGCGATAATGAACGGCGCACTACTGCTTATAGCAGCGAACGATAGCTGCCCCCAACCGCAGACCAGGGAGCATCTGATGGCGCTGTCAATAATAGGCGTTGAAAACATCATACTTGTCCAGAACAAGATCGACCTTGTCTCCAAGGAGGAGGCGCGGGCGAACTACAATGAGATCAAGGCGTTCGTCCAGGGCACATTTGCCGAGAACGCGCCGATCATCCCAATCTCTGCCCATCATGATGTCAACATCGACATGCTCATAATGGCGATCGAGAAGAACATCCCGACTCCTAAGTGGGACCTTAACAAGCCTGCGAGGATGTACATCGCAAGATCATTCGACGTGAACCCTCCAGGCACGAGGATAGACAAGCTCAGAGGGGGGGTTATCGGAGGCTCTCTTATCCAAGGTAAGCTCCGCATCGGTGATGAAATAGAAGTACGTCCCGGGAGGAAGGTGGAGACGGGTAAGGTTGTCACATGGGAACCGATAATCACGCAGGTGCGATCACTGTTCGCAGGTGGCCTCAAACTGGAGGAAGCCGGTCCGGGTGGCCTCATCGCAATCGGCACTGGACTCGACCCTGTCGTCACGAAATCGGATTCGCTGGTCGGCAGGATAGTCGGCATACCCAAGACTCTGCCCGAAGTCCGGAATTCCTTGACAGTGGAGACCAAACTGATGAAGCGTGTCGTCGGGGTCTCATCCGAGCTAGCAGTCGAGAATCTCAAGACGAATGAGCCTCTTATGCTGAGCGTCGGTACAGCCACTACCGTGGGTGTAGTCACGAGCGGAAGAACCGATTCCGCCGAGATTTCTCTGAAGATTCCAGTATGCGTGGAGAAGGGACAGAGGATAGCCATCTCGAGGCGCATAACCGGCAAATGGCGGCTCATCGGCCACGGCACAATCACCTCCTGAGGTGACACAGATGATCAGCGCTGTCGTGCTAGATGCCAACGCGTTGTTGATGCCTTTTCAGTTCAAGATCCATCTGGATAGAGAGCTGAAGCGGCTGTTCGGCGAGATACTGGTCCTGGTACCGAGCTCGGTCATAGATGAACTATCGAACATCCACGATAAACACGCGAAGGCCGCCATGGCTCTGGCCAAGAAGTACAGCGTCGTGGAGACATCGATGCGGGGAGACGATGCCGTTCTTTCCGTCGCCAGAGACCGTTCCGCTGCTGTGCTTACGAACGATCGTGAGCTCATCTCTCGTTTGAGGGCGGAAAACATACCCGTGGTGCGTCTCAGATCGGGCAGATACCTGATATTCAGCCCGCACGGGATAGAATGACGATGTTGGGCGACATTTCTGACGATTACCGCTGGATTCTCCCGCGTGGTCGCATGGTCATTCGTCGAAAAGCTATTTATCGACCATCGCTTATCGGAAAACGCCATGCATGAAAAGCAGATTGCGACGCTCAAGCACATAGCCCTCATGGGCGGTGTGCATGATTACATTGCGATTTCCTCTCGCGAGCTCGGAAACGTGCTCGAGATTAGTCAACAGTCCGCTTCTAAGAAGATACTGGAACTCCTGGGCGAGGGTCTGATCGAGCGTGACCTTGGAGCGAGGAGGCAGAGGATCAAGCTCACGGACAAAGGATTCGACCTCCTGAGAAAGGAATACTCTGATTATCAGAGGATATTCGAGATGAAGGACCATCTGGTGATTCTCGGTACCATCACATCGGGCATCGGCGAAGGTCAATACTACGTCAATCAAGAAGGTTACACCGAGCAGTTCCAGAAGAAGCTCTGGTTCAAGCCATACGAAGGTACTCTGAACCTCAGGACCGACCAGCACGAGCTGTCCAAGCTCGAGATACTGAAGAAGTCCGAGGGGATCCTCATCAAAGGGTTCGAGAAGGAGGGAAGGACCTTCGGGGATGTCAAGTGCTTCCTCGCGACGATCCGAAACATGGAATGCGCTGTCGTTCTGCCTGTTCGCTCTCACCACACAGATGTCATAGAGGTAATCTGCAAGTATCACCTGAGACGCTCGCTCGGTCTGAAGGACGGAGACCAGGTAGAACTCATAGTCTCGCTGTGATCTGCCTTCAGAGCTTTTTCGAAGCGTATTCAAGAGCGGATTCGAAGAACGCCCGTCCATCTCCTGGTCCATCTGGGTTTCGTGTCCAGTCTGGATGGGAGTATCTGAAGAACACCCTCTCAGGGTGAGGCATCATGCCGAATACCGTGCCCTCTCTGTTGCATATCCCCGCGATGTTATCCGTGGCGCCGTTCGGGCACCACGGGTATCCCGCGATGCTGCCTTCCGGGTCCACATACTTGAACACGATCTGATCGTTATCCTCGAGCTCCTTCAATATCTTCGTCTGGTTCTCCATGGAGAACATGAGCTTCCCTTCTGCATGTGCCGAGGGGATCATGGATATCTTATCGACTGGAATCTTCGTGGTGAACACGCAGCTACCCCTGTTCACCTTCTTCAGGAGTGTTGGCCTGCACTCGAACCTTGCGGAATCGTTGGTGCCGAGGACTGCCTCAGGGACATCTGACATGACGCCTGACATTGCGGGCAGGAGTCCCAGTTCTACGAGTATCTGGAATCCGTTGCAGATCCCGAGCACGGGTTTCCCTGACTTGACGAAATCCACCAGATCCTCCGAGAGTCTGCTCTTCATGCGCGCCGCAAATATGGCGCCCGCGCGCACGTAGTCCCCTGCCGAGAAACCACCTGGAAGTGCAAGTATGTGATAATCTGAGAGGGACCTCTTCTCCTCCGGGGTGACATCGGTGCCCGTCAGTTGCTTCAGGTGCACCTTCTCGGGCTTAGCGCCAAGTCTCTTGAACGAGAGGAACATCTCCTCCTCGCAGTTGGTGCCCTCTATCCTCAGGACGCATACCTTGACCTGCGAGATCTTCATCCCATCAGCCTCCAGAGCGGTTCGTTGAAGCTCTTGGCGATCCTGTCAGTCCCGAGCTCTATGAGGGTCCTATCGGATGATGATATCAATAGGGAGTCTCCCTGGACCGAGCCGATCTTTGTCATCTTGGCTTTCCTGTCCTTCGGCATCAGCTTCTCCTTCCCCTTTCTGAGTTCGACGAGCCACCGGCTGTTACTCTCGGAGAAGAGCTTGGCATCGTTCCTCATATCCCCCAGCTTCGTCAGGTCGACTTCGCATCCTACATCCCCTCCGATGCACATCTCTGCCAATGCAGCTGCCAGCCCGCCGTCAGAGATGTCGTGGCAGGAGACTATGGCTCCTCGCTCTATGCCTCCGACGACCACGTCTATACCTGCTTTGAGGGATGCGATATCGACGTCAGGCACGTTCTTGGACCAGTTCTTGGTCATGCGGTAGTACGAAGAAGCGCCCATCTCGGGCGACGTGGTGCCTATGATTGCTATGATGTTACCTTCATCCTTGAGATCAGATGTGACACACTTGCGTATGTCACGCACTATCCCGCATCCCATTATCGTAGGCGTCGGGAGAACGGCCCCGGTCTGCGATTCGTTGTAGAAGCTGACATTGCCAGATGGTATCGGGATGTTGAGTGCTTTGGCGACCTCACCTATTCCCTTGACCGCCTCTCTGAACATCCATAGTCTATCGGGCTTCTCCGGGTTTCCGAAATTGAGGCAATCCGTCATGGAATGCGGTCTCGCGCCGACGGCCACCAGGTTTCTGCATACCTCGTCTACGCATGTCTTCCCGCCTCTGTACGGGTCGATTCCGACAGCGTATGGGTTCGATGCAGTGGCGATTGCCAGACCCCTGAATGATTCTTCGACAGGCTTCATGACGGAAGCGTCGCCATGGCTCCAATGCCCGATCTTTCCTTGCATCGGTTTGATGACCGTATTCGCTCGGACTTCGTGATCGTACTGTCTTATGACCCACTCCTTGCTGCATATGTTGGGAGTGGACAGTAACTTGAGCAGTTCCCGATCGTATCTCTGCTTCGCCTTCGGATGTCTCTCCTTCCTGGGCCTCTTCTCACTCGCTATGCTGCACGGCCTGCAGTAGAGGGGTCCCTCCGTCAGGAACTCCAGCTCGACATCGAAGACCTTCGTGCCTTGGAATATGAGTCTCACTACCTTCTCGGGGATGACTTTGGCGACCGGGGTAGCCAGGGCATCCCATTTCTTGAATACATGGAGCAAGTCCTCGAGGTTCTTAGGTGATACGGACAGCATCATGCGCTCCTGCGATTCGGAGACCCATATCTCCCATGGCGCCAGACCATCTTCCTTGAGCGGGACCTTAGACAGCTCCACATCCGCGCCGCAGCCCCCCGAGAGTGCTATCTCGCCAACGACGCATGACAGGCCTCCTCCTCCAAGGTCCTTCATGCCGTTTATCAATCCTCTCTCGTTCGCCTCCAGCACCGCATGGATGACCGGCTCCTTCGTGATCGGGTCACCCAGCTGGACCGCTCCCCTGGATTCGGTCTCACTCTCCTTTGTGAGCACAGCCGAAGCGAATGTCACGCCATGTATTCCATCCCGTCCGGTCCGTCCGCCAACTAGGACGAGTATGTCTCCTGGTCCCTTGACCGCATTCCTGCGGATGTCTTTCTTGTCAGCGATCCCAACGCACCCGACATTGACCAGACAGTTGCCGATGTAGCCGTCATCGAACCAGACTCCGCCAGAGACGGTCGGCAATCCCACCCTGTTCCCATAATCCCTTATCCCTGCGACCACTCCGCTGAACAGATACTTGGGGTGTTTGATCCCAGGTGGTAGTTTGTTGAATGGAAGATCAAGTGGACCGAAGTAAAGGGGGTCCACCAGTGCAATAGGTTGGGCGCCCATGCAGAGCACATCACGGATTATGCCACCGATCCCGGTCGCTGCCCCACCATAGGGCTCGACCGCGCTCGGATGATTGTGGCTCTCGACTCTAAGGGCATATGCGTGGTCCCTGTCGAATTCCATGACTCCGGCATCTCCTCTGTCGATGACCTGTCGTGTGTTGATGCCGAACACATACTCCTTCAAGAACACCTTCGAACTCTTGTAACAACAATGTTCGCTCCATGCCTGGCCGATCGACTGGAGCTCGACATCGGTCGGGTCACGGCCCTTTCCGATGAAATACTCCTTCACCCGGTGCATCTCGTCCAGCGACAGGCCGGTCCCACTCTCGCTGCTGATATCCATGAGCTCTTCGTCAGTCGCGTCCGTGAGATTGATGTCCGTGAGTTCGAACGGGACATCTCGGCGAGCATAAAGCCTGCTAGCAGTCATCCTGTCCCTCACTTCAATGTGACCGAGTAGTCGTGGATCACCGGGTTGGCGATGAGCTTCCTGCACATGTCATCTACCTTCTTCCCGACATCCTTTGAAGATCCATCCATCTCGATCTCGAAGACCTTGACGCTCTTGACGTTCTTGATGCCTTCGAAGCCCAGCAATTCGAGTGCTTTGAGTGTGTTCTTACCCTCAGGGTCCGCAACGCCCTTCTTGAGCTCGACCCTGACTTCAGCAACGACCATCTCTGCTCACCGCTGGTGCATTGGACAAGCGTATACTTAGCTTTAGGGGGTGTGACCGTCAGGGTGGAGTACACTTGATCGGTGGGTATCACGCTGTGAATTCCACTCCACCTCGCATCCATCATTCCGGTCTAACCAATCTGACCTTCCTTGAGAATACCATGTACCCCGTGTGGCCGAGCATGTCGAAGCTTGGTCGTACGCCCCCTTCGTGGACTATCATCTCCCTCTGCAATGTCTCGAATGCATGGATATCTGATAGTCCCAAGCTCTCCATCTTAGCGACGGTCTGATGCAACTGGTTGGTGTTGGGGACGTAACAGCAGATTTGACCGCCGATAGTGAGTGCCCCTGCCACGTTCACCAGGGCGTCCCATGGATTTGGCATGTCCAGAACGGCCGCGTCGAAATCATCTTCCAGGTCCGCTGTGCAGATGTCGCCTATTCTCAGCTTCCAGATCGAATTGTTATCGGTGAGCATGACATTCTTCTTGGCTATCACCGCGTGGTCCTCTCGCAGATCATATGACACGACCTTTCCGCTGGGGGCGACTGCTTTCAGCAAGACGATCGTCAAGGCACCGGAGCCGACGCCCGCCTCGAGGACCTTGCTCCCGGCTCCCAAGTCGAGGTACATGGGTATCAGGAAGCTGTCTTTCGGGACTATTATCTGGGCCCTCCTCTCGATTATGCGGAGGATATCCCTGACACTGGGCCGAACAATGAGGAATTCACGTCCACCTATGCCGAGCTTCTCCCCGAAAGAGGAATCGCAGATCTTGCTGCCATCGATCACGCCGAGCGCACCGACCTCGATGATCTTTCTCGATGCGGTCACGATGACTCTCTTATCCTGGGAGTCTATCAGAAGGACCTTGGTGCCCTCGGCAATCATGTTCTGCGCATTAGGGCTGATTCGTATAATTATCTTTTGAGCGTCGAGGGAAGCACATTCCTCCTTCATGCATGAAATACTTGAGCGGTACAGAATCGATGATGCCTTGAATATCCGTAAATTAATATTTACGTCTGACGATTGATGATTCAGTGCATCGACACGCTCGATTCAGCATATCCATTCCAACATCTGGCTCGTCATTGATATCATAAATCGTTCGACCTGGCTGATGAATAAAACCGACAAGTACTAAATGCTTGACCTACATTCTCGAGACGAGATTAGGCTAGGGGATTTGGTGCCTGGGGAGTTGCGTTCAGATTTCAGGACACAACGAACATGAATCAGCGGAGCCCCCGGTATCATCCTGCAGATGGTGAGAAATTGACGTTAGGAGGACGAAACTCATGAGTAAGGGCCTGAAAGCCGATCTAGAGAAGTGCACTGGCTGCCAGATGTGTGCCCTCATATGCTCCGCTTCCCACACGGGGAAGTTCAATCCAAGCGAGTCGCGGATCAATGTTGAGGATGTGTTTCCAGAACCAGGCGAGTTCAGGATGAATCACTGCACGCACTGTGACGAGCACCCCTGTGTGGAAGCTTGCCCAGTCGAAGCGATAAAGCTGAACGAGTCGCTCGGCATCTACTATGTCGACAAGGACGAGTGCACTGCGTGTGGGGCCTGCGTTGATGTGTGTCCTTACAATGGTTGCTGGATGGATCCTTCCGGCTCTTATTCGATCAAGTGCGATCTATGCAACGGGGATCCTCAATGCGTTGAGGTATGCCCCAAGGGCGTACTGACCAGGTGATTCTGATGGCTGCTGACGGATATACTGGAAAAGTCCTGAGAGTCGATCTGACGAACGAGAAGATATCCACTGAACCACTCAATAAGGAGTGGGCGAAGCAGTATGTCGGAGGGAAAGGCCTCGGCGCCAAGTACCTGTTCGAGGAGCTCAAGCCCGGCACGGATCCGCTCTCGCCCGATAACATACTTTCCGTATGGACTGGCCCACTCGTGGGGACTCTCGTCCCTCTCACCAGCAGGTATGTCATAGTCACCAAGTCTCCTTTGACTGGGACTTTTCTGGACAGCTATGCAGGAGGTTTCTTCGGACCGGAGATCAAGTATTCCGGATTCGATGGTCTGATCATAACGGGCAAGGCGCCCAAACCCGTCTATCTTTGGCTCGATGATGGCAAAGCGGAGATACGCGACGCCAAGAACATCTGGGGCAAGGACACGTACGCGACGGAGGAGATCGTAAGGAAGGAGACCGGGCAGAAGATGGCGAGGGTCGCGAGCATCGGACCTGCCGGTGAACATGTCGGTCTCATATCGAGTGTCACCAACGACCTTACCAGGAACGCTGGTCGGGGTGGAACAGGCGCGGTGTTCGGTTCCAAGAACCTCAAGGCCATCGCGGCGAAGGGATCCCTCGGCGTAGAGGTTCCGGACATGGATGGCCTGTTGAAGATGGCTAAAGAGATGATACGCACCGATGTCGTGGATAACCCCGATCATGCAGGAATGATCACCGATGGCACCCCGATCCTCGTGGAGATGAGCAATGATGCAGGGATACTGCCGACGAGGAACTGGAACGACGGCACTTTCGACGGTCACGAAGGCATCAATTCTGAAGCGATCAAATCAAGGGTCTTCGTGCGTAAGAGGGCATGCTTCGATTGCGCACTCGCATGCGGGACATGGGCCAAGGTGAGGCGCGGTATCTTCAAGGATTCCGCCTCCGAGGGACCTGAGTATGAGACACTCGGTCTATGTGGATCCAACTGTGGCATAAAGGATGTAGAGGCAGTGGTCAAGTTCGTGGAGGAGTGCGACAGAGAAGGCCTGGACTCGATATCGACCGGCAACGCTGTCGCCATGGCCATGGAGCTCTACGAAAAAGGAGTTCTGTCAAAGGATGATTTCGGAGGATTGGACATGAGGTTCGGCAATGCCGAGGCATATGTCAAGATGCCTGCGATGATCGCACGAAGGCAGAACATCGGCGCCTTACTCGCGGACGGCACGAAGCGCGCGGCTCAGAAGATCGGTAAGGGCGCCGAAGAGATGGTGGTCGCGGTCAAAGGGATGGAGTATCCCGCATACGATCCCCGGGGCAGCATAGGCATGGCCCTCGCATACGCGACATCCGATAGGGGTGCTTGTCATCTCCGCGCGTGGCCTGTCGCAAACGATGCCTACGGCAGCCAAGATCCTTGGAACCCTGAGGGAAAGGCAGCGACGTGTGTCGAGGATCAGACTAGGACCAGTATCAAATGGAGCTTCATATTCTGCGACTTCTACGGTGTGAGCTTCCCCAACATGGCAAAGTACTACAGCGCCGTGACAGGCAATCCGTCGAGCGAGGAGCACCTTCGTTCCCTAGGCCGCAGGATATGGAACCTGACTCGTGCATTCAATGTGCGGGAAGGATTCGCCCGGAAGGATGATACGCTTCCTGAGAAGATGGCGAAGTCTCCTCTCCGATCGGGCAAGACTCAGGGCAAGTCCGTATCGAAGGAATCGTTCGAGATGATGTTGTCCGAGTACTATTCCCTCTGGGGCTGGGATTCTGACGGCAAGCCGACCAAAGAGACTCTCGAGACGGTCGGTCTCGGTGACATCGTGCCGAGACTCAGCTATTTGCGCTGAAAGATACTCAAATTCCGCATCTGTCTCTGACAGATGCCTCTTCACCTTTCATTTACCTTCTTGGATCGTGTATCACGGTATGAATCTATCTTAATATATGCATATTAATAACAATATATATAAATGCGCATTTTAACAGCTTTTCACCGCCAATATTGCTATCGTCGAACGGCAGTCGATACGAATGAGTGAATTGTGATTTTTTCAAACTTTGGCCGTGTATGGTCGAATATTATTCATAAAGTACGACTGGTAATTGTAAGAAGGGAAGCTACAAATACCCACGATTCCAAGAATATATATGGTATCAGAAGCTTACTGGACAGTTGCAGGAGTAGGTCTCCCTGACTCGGCGCACCCAACATTTCAACGGGTGTGGCAACTCAGGATGGTACATGAATGGGCTCTGCGAAAAAGAAATTTGGGGTAGTGTTCCACTCCGATAAGTGCAACGGATGCTTGGAATGTGAGAAGATATGCAAAGAGACGCACAAGTCTAGCGTGGCGGTTGATCGCACTAGGATCAAGATCTCCAAAGAAGGGGACAAGTACAAGGCGATCGTATGCGTGCATTGCGAGGAATGCCCTCCCAGCGAGGTCTGTCCCTCGGCGCTCCTGGAGTTCCATGGCGACAAGAAGTATTGGACGCTTGACGAGCACAGATGCTTCGCTTGTATGGCTTGTATACCGCGATGTCCGTACGATGCGTGTTTCTTCGAGGGAGAGTTCGGAATAGAAACTGCATATATGTGCGATCTGTGCCTGGGCGAAGCAAAATGCGTCAAGGCGTGTCCGACGGGCGCATTGACTCTCGATCCGTCTCGGGAGGAATAAGGGTTGAGTGAAATGGTGGAGAATGAATCGGTCGCAGAACCGATCAAGCAGACGAAACCAATCGAAAGTGAAGAGAAGACGAAAGTCCAAGTGGAGGAGTTCCCTCTGCCGGACTGGGTCGCTGCATGGGCAAGGGATGCACCTAAGATATCTATCAGGGCTCCTGGCCCAAAGAGCAAGGAGATCATCAAGATAGACCGGGATTACGTGTCATATGCATACGACCGGTGTTTCACGTTCACCATTGACAAGGCATCCGGCGCGGCTGTGATGGACGCAGATGGGAACGTACTGCTCGATTTCTCGTCAGGAATCGCTGTCCAGAACGCAGGATGGACCCATTACAAGGTCACCAAAGCCATCCAGGATCAGGCCGCAAAACTCATCCATTCGATGGCGAACGACGCGTACTTCGATAAGGAGGCGCACTTTGCGAAGCTATTGCATGAGATATCTCCTAATAAGGCTCTCAAGGGCACCTTCTTCGGCAACAGCGGTGCTGAGGCGGTCGAAGCGGCGTTCAAGTTGTCCAGATATCACACGAAGAGGAATGAGCATGTTGCCTTCTTCGGCTCATATCACGGTCGTGTCGGTGCGGGTCTCGCGCTGACGAGCAAGTTGAAGTTGAGGTACAGTTACGGCCCGATGTCTCCCGGAATAGTATTCACTCCGTATGCCTACTGCTACAGGTGTTCTTTCAAGCAGACATATCCCGAGTGCGGCATGTGGTGCATAGATTACCTCGAGAACCAGGTCCTGCAGCTCGGCGGCACAACCAACCAGATCGCGTCGATATTCGTGGAGCCTATCCAGGGCGAGGGCGGCTATGTCGTGCCGCCGAAGGAGTTCCTCCCACAGCTCAAGAAGATTTGTGAATCTCAGAACGCACTGCTCGTCATGGACGAGGTGCAGACGGGTTTCGCGCGGACTGGCAAGATGTTCGCGTGCGAGCATTTCAACACGGTCCCAGATATTCTCGTGCTAGGAAAGGCCCTTGGTGGCGGCGTGCCTCTCGGTGCCATAATCGCCAAGCATGACATAATGAGGAAGTGGAGACCAGGCTCTCATTCATCCACATTCGGTGGTAATGCGATCACAATGGCTGCAGGGCTTGCGCATGTCCAGGCCATCATCGAGGAGAACCTCGTGGACAGGGCTGCGAAGCTCGGCGAGTACGCGACGAAGCTGCTCAAGGAGATGTCTCTGCGCCGTGAGATCATCGGCGATGTGCGCGGCCGCGGTCTCATGATCGGAGTGGAGTTGGTCAAGAACCAATATACGAAGGAGCCGCACGAGGCGACCAATATCCAGGGCAAGTGCTGGCGGTCCGGTCTCATGACGATCACATCCGGCTTTTACGGCAATGTCTTCAGAATAGCCCCACCATTATGCATATCCAAAGCCCAGTTGGAGATAGGCTTCGAGATATTCGAGCGGGCTCTGAAGGAAGAAGAGGAGTTCCTGAAGATCGGTACCTCGTCACCCGGCGGATGATTCGTTCATCCGCTCTGTGCCTAAAAACCATTTCGGCGTTCTCTATTCATCATGTTCATGATACTTCTACTTCTTCGATTCCTCGAAGTCGAGAGATAACGAGTTTATGCAATACCTTCTACCTGTGGGGGCAGGGCCGTCATCGAACACATGACCCAGGTGGCTTCTGCATATGCTGCAGACCAGCTCAATACGCTTCAGTTCTATCGAATCATCCTCTGTCTCTGCGATGCTCTCTTCCGACAGGGGCGCCCAGAAGCTGGGCCATCCAGATCCCGAATCGTACTTGGTCTCAGACCCGAAGAGTTTGTTACCACAGGCGGCGCATAGGTACTTTCCGTTCTTCTTGTTGTAGAGCAGGTCCCCAGAGAATGGCGCCTCAGTCCCCTTCTCTCTGAGCACCTTGTATCTCTTGGGAGTCAGCTTGCGCTTGAAATCCTTTTCGGGTACTCCCGTCGCATCTGTCATCAATACCGGTATTTGGATCACGGATGGGAATATCCTTTCCCCGATTTTGCATGAAGGCTGACTTCATGGTAGCGGGTTCATGGATCGACAGTGTCTGGCTTCTCGGTTCGTATGTCATCCTTCTTCACTATTGAAATCACAATGAATGCAAGTGTCAGTATCATCAATACTCCAAACATGGCCACGAATGCCAACTCTCCCGACTCGGCATAATATCCAGGGCTCACTATCACGGTATATGATAGCATCCCCAGCGCGACCATGTTGGCTTGGTATCCCCAATGTCTCCTCATGGTTATTGCCACTCCTCCAAGAAGCAGTGCGAAAGCAGTAGTTAACTCAGCTGCCAGATGGAACGAGATCTCGAGCGGACTGGATTCGAGTTCTGGTATCTGATCCGTCAGGGCGAACACGGACCACATTGCTGCCATCATGATTCCAATTATGATCGAATAGGCGGCGACAGCGCTCCTGATATTCATCTTATCACATGCCGAATAATCTCATATTGTATGATTCTTACTGACCTGATCGAAGAAGAACTGGTTCTGTGTGGTCTTCGGCAATCATCGGACGAGCTAGAGTAGCCAATCTATGGTCCAGTATAGAAGCGCCATTAGAATGATGATTATCAGTAATGCTAGGGCGCCGCGTCCACTTAATTTGAACCGCCCTCCCTTCTCATACTCTAGTTCTGCCTTATCATCATGGGGGGGCTGGATGGTTATCTGCTGGGACATTTTTCCTCCTCATGATATTATTGACGCGGTAGTTCATCCATTTATTGCTCAAATTGTCGGTTGTCCGTGATTCCCAGAGAATGAGCCGCATCAGAATCGAGCTTGACTCATTTTGTACGATCGATTTCGCCCGTGCAAGGCAATTTGAACTGGCGAAATCACCTGTATAAACAGGAGATATCGAATCGCTCTGAGTCATCTACCCTGTCCGCCCCCTCAAACCTTTTGATTTCTTCCTATCCAGTGCATTGCCAGACACGAGATAGATGCCGAAACAGCAATTGTGCCTATCACTGTCATTAGAATGCCCGCATTGACAACGGTCTTATCTGGAGTATTTAGGACGTAATGCCCATCCATGAAATACAATCCAATATGGGATCCATTATTAATGATTAGAATTCCCAAGGCAATCAATACAATTCCTATGAGTGCAATAGTCATCAGCAATGCCAATTTCCACCTCATCCGATCACTGTGTTCATGATGGCATTTCACATTCATAATTCTGGTCCAGAGCATGGACCCTGTGGGATTAGGAACCACGAAACTGACTGGCTCACACCTCAAAATGCCTTTGTTAGGGCATCTTCGCCGAGGAGACGGATTGAGAGATAGGCTGAAACGCTTTCCTTTTTTCTGATTTCAATGAGGAAGAAGCCAACTATCGACCTCTTCATACCACTCTTCTGAGTCTAAATATCTGAAGGTTACCTTGAGTTGCACTTCATCCAGGTCCGCCTCCTGTTCATTGAATGTTGTTGGCAGGCGGAACGAGTCATAGAAATCTGTGGAGCTACCCGCAGGCATCCATCTGAGAGTTTCAGTGATATTATAATTCCAGCCTCGGTCATCTGATAGACTGAGCGTGACTTGGGCGAAACAGCCTACAGAGCCGACATTGAAGATGTATCCCGAGCACAGCATATCATACCAACCGACACTTCCATCAGCGCCTCCGAAATTAACTTCGGTCTCAAGAACACCTACCAATTCAGGTCTTGGCTTGAGTGATCCAGCCACATAAATGGCTGCTCCGATTATCACAAGGACAATCACAACTGCAGCGGCAATCAATATCATTCTGTTGAGCTTCAATGCATCTCGCCATTCTGGATTGGGTAACGGTGTACCACACTTCGGACAATTCAGTCTATTCCCTCCAACCTTCTTCTGGATACCCGTTCGCCCATATGGCCTTTTCTCATCGACCTATTGGGATTTGAACCCACCAAAATGACTGGCTCGACCGATTTAGGTACATGATACCCGTCTTATCGCATCTTTGGAAGGCACCTCAAAATTGGACATAAACCCTTTCTCTTTCTCCATTTGAGGATGAATCTCTACCTGATGGTGGTAAACCATGCAAAGAGCCAAAACAGCCACGATATGAACCATAATATGCCCAAGGCAAGGAGCCAATTCAAGGTTCCTTCAATATTCTTCAATGAATTCGTCATCTCTGCTGACAGCTGTTGAATCGGCGAACCACTCACCATAGAATTCCCTCGTTCCCGAATCGCCTTCGATGACTTAAGAGCTTCTCCCCGTCCATATGGCCTTTGCGCGCTGAGAATTCCAGACCGCGGGATTATCTAGCCGCCGTAACCTGCACGTTCCCTGCCGACCTTCCAGGCAAAATACAGGATTGCGAAGCCAAATAAGCACCATATCAGGCCCCCCAACCACCCTGCATCAAGGAAGAAGAACAAGCCGAGCAGAATATAGATTGGGATTGAGATGATCAAACCTATGATGTATTGCCCCTTGGTGGAGTAGAGCCTTCCCGAATTGAGGGATGGAATACTGGCACCTGCCACATATGCATCCTCTGGCACGAGAGATGGGAGGAATTCCTTCGAGGAGATAGTCTTGGCATATCCACGATCCAGGTCCTCTCCGCACCGACCACAATACACAACGTGTGGTGGGTTCTCGTGCAGGCAAGCGGGGCAGGTTCTAGAACCCTCCGGCCGAGACTGCAGCTTCACGCCGCATTTGTTGCAGTATATCGATGCGTCTGGGTTCTCATGGCCGCAAGGACATCTCAGTGGCATGTCGCACCTTCACCTGAGAGCCACAGAGGCGAACACAAAGATTATGCTGGAAACCCGTTATTCTTCTAGAGGGGTTCATCGCCCCTCACCAAATCTCTTTCGCTTTTCAATCCCTTGGCCCTTTCTTGGATCTGGAGAAGATCATGACGATGAACTCGATTTCAACCCCTAGTTATAGGAGCCGCGGAGTCAATGACTTCGAGATTGCTTCAAAATATCCATTCCGCGACAACTATAATTGAACCTGTGCGCATCCGCCGTCGGTGGTACAGGGTGAGTTCGTTGGAAACCTCGATGCATGTGACATTCGCTGTGGTGCCAATTCTGGCCATTGGAATTGTCTTGGGTATCGTGCTACTTGTGATCGGTTTGTCTAGGAGAAACAGCGCAATTATCGGATACGGGGAAACGCTCTTTGGACTGACCGTCTTCGCCTTTCCGATGGTGTTCTTCCTTGACAAGGTTTCAGATGACTGGGAGGCATTCGTGCCTTCGACTGGAGACATCGCATTACTTGGGATTCTGTCCTTCGTAGGAGGCATGAGCGTTGCACTCGGATTGAGGAACATCCTATCTAGGACGAGTGTGTCGAAGTTCTCTACATTATGAGGAATCCGAAGGTGTCCCATCAACCTTTGTCATTTCGTCCTCGAAATCCGTTTCCCGGGATTCAAATCGAAGGGGATTTGAACCCCTGAGGAGCCAGTGTGTCAGGATTCGGATTCAATCAACGGGGAATTGGCCGGAGCTAAACCTCTTTCCTCATTTATTCTCCCTCAAGCAAGACAAAGATACAAGAGCAGATTGATGCATTCCGAACTCTAGAGGGTGGTAGCCTGCGTATCGGTCATGTGGATGGGAAGAATAGGATTTACGATGAGCAGGGAAATCTACTTCTCCTTCCGAACGAGAATCTCTTGACCAAACACTATTTCGTGACCATGAATGTGACCGAGTCGTGGCGGAGTTTCTACATAGAATGCGTGATAGCGATGGAAGCTGGCCCCTTCAAGTGCTTCCTAACCAATCAACGAGTGGTCTTCACTCGACGGCCAAATCCTTACAAAGCTGGAGCTTACTTGATGACACCTCTCGGTGCTCCTGAAGGCATTGCTAAGGCGTACAAGGCGCGTATGATCTTACAGGCTGGGGGATTTGAGTACTACGAATTGTTCTTCAGGGACATCAGATTCTACAAAGTCTTCAAGAACTGTGTTGATTTGTTCATCATGGGCGATGAACGGCAGAAGAACAGGGCAACTATCTCGAATCATGGTGCGAAGCCTGCGTTGAGAGTTCCTCTTATCGATCTCTTAATCAACAAGGGCATTCAGTCTAAGTGATGTCACTATTCAGCCTCCTTGATAGCATTTTCTCCCTCGATCATCGACCCATTGGGATTTGAACCCACCAAAATGACTGGCTCGACCGATTTAGGTACATGATAGCCGTTTTATAGCGTCTTTGGAAGGCACCCGAAACGAGGGGTTAATTACCCCTCATTAAACCCCTTTCTTTCTCCAATTGGAGTTTCTGAATTAGCAGGCTCAATACTCTTCTCCTTGTTGCTCCGACTTTATAGGTTTCTAGATTGACGATCAATTTGGCTGTGTTAGACGCTTGTTGAAGATAATGGCAAACACACCAACTATTGTGATCAATACGGCGAAGCCTAGCCAAATTTTGAGGAGGGTAACGGCATCCGACCGGTCTGTCACAAAGACTGAGCTTATCAGGGTGACCAGGGTGGTACCAACAGTCACAATGACCGCAAGAATAGCAACTAAGGTCACCCTCCGAATGTTGATTGCATTAGACACTTGTGCGTCGAGTCGCGTTGTCTCACTTGTCATATTGAAATCTGCTCCATTCAAACCCCGACTCAGCGCCTTCTTGATGTGTTCCCTGCAATCAACGCAATAGATTGCGCCCTCTGGATTCTGCTTCCCGCAATTTGGGCACTTCATACCATTCCCTCTACCGTGACCCGAATCGCTCTCAATGGCTTAAGGGCTTCCTTTTCGATGATTAGGATTGTATTCAATGCTGATTCCAGCAACTATGAATGCTAATAGAATGACACCGAATTCTAGCAGTCGAGTGGCAAATCTGATGCTCTCCCCCGCTTCCTGGATTTCGTCATAAGTAGTCGCATCCTTTTGTTGCGAGAAAGCCACCTCCATGAGAATGTATCCTCCAAGAATGAGAAGCAGCGCAACGATAGCCAGAGCAGGAATGAGCCGGGATCTCCAGTTGCTGCCTGAGCTGTATCTTGCTTGAGAGTTTGTGGTTCTAGAAACAAGAATCTCTTGAGAATCATCTCCATACTCACTGGGCAATTTCGCCATATCCTTGCCACATTTTCGGCAGATAGTATTTCTCTGAAAAGAACTCCAGTGTCCACAATGCGGGCATTCGATCAAGAGACCATTCCCCCATTGCCCGAATCGCTCTCGATGGCTTAAGGGCTTCTCTCAGAAGAATCGTGGTGCGGCCGCCGGGCCGCGCACCCTGCATCAGCCAGCCATCATTTCTCTGATTTCAATTGACCCGCAATGACCTCTTCCGCCACATTGTCTTTTCCGATGCGAGGCGCTTATCTCCACGTCTGCTGACTATAATGTGCAAGAAGGTAGACTGCGATGACCACTAGGATTGCGAACGCAACTAGGCCAGCTGCGCTCAGGTCCGATGCGGTTTTCAGGTCATGCGCATAAGTATAGAGGTTCTGTGGATTCTCAGCGAGGGCTCGCATCCAAATCTGGCCGACCACAATCGCAAGAGCAGCTATCGTCAAAGCAGGACCAACGATCCAGGTCAAGATCAGCCCCTGGTCTTTGTATGATGGCTCAGGCACATACGTTTTGACACGTTCAATCTGGATTTTCAATGGCTTTTGTTCAGTTCCGCCGAACGAGCATCCGCAGTTACCGCAGTAATCCATTCTAGAAGGATTCTCAAACCCGCATTTCGGACACTTCATCGCCATTCCCTCGATCGTAATCGCCTTCGATAGCTTAAGGACTTCTCTCTGCGGTCCACAGTCATCCCCCTCTATATGTAAGGGCGGTGAGACTTGCGACTGGCTCTGCACATGCAAGTAATCATTGTCTTCGCTGCGGGATATGAAGCGATGTGCGTGCGCCAACCCAAATTGAGGAGAGACCCTCGGAAATGGACAGAGAATGAGATCAAGGCGATTCTCCAAGACCTGAAGGAAAAACAATTGAGTCTTGCGACTCAATGCAAGGAGCTGCAGCATATTGGCGTGGTATTGACCCATTGTGGAAATGGAATAATGAGGAAGATGCGGCTAGCGTCACCTCATGCATTCCCACACGAGGATCGAGTCAGGGGGCCCAGTCTCATGGAGAATGACCTTGACCGGATTCTGAGAGCGTGTGAAAGAATACCTGAATGGTGGGGCGAAGTGGCGAGATTCATCTTTGCCGCTTATGCCTACACAGGTCTCAGAATGTCTGAGCTCCGAAGGGCTGAATTCAGGGATG
Organism: Thermoplasmatota archaeon; assembly: GCA_018818785.1. Classification (GTDB taxonomy): domain Archaea; phylum Thermoplasmatota; class Thermoplasmata; order UBA10834; family UBA10834; genus UBA9653. The sequence goes on from JAHIRF010000009.1 coordinate 171,095, forward strand.
TCAATACTAGGGAATGGCTATTCTTTGTAAGGCATCCCAAAGGTGAGAGCAGTTATGGACGACAGAGAACAATCCCCATACCCCCGCCCTTGAAACCCTATGTGCTGAGTTTCTTGCAGGAGCGAGCTAAGATGCTGGTGGAGCGAGGGCTAGTCGAAGCAAAATGCTTTGTCTGCAAGAAATCTGGAAACCCGAATGAACCGTATTCGACGAACGGCTTCGAAACTCTGAAATTGCGAGTAGAGAAGGAATCCGGAATCACTTTCCAGATTCGGACACTGAGACGCACATATGGTCAAGTGCTCTTGAACAGAGAAGTGCCTCTAGATTCAGTCTCATTGACTATGGGACATAGATACACAAGCACCACCGAGAAGTACTATTGCAGAAAAGACGACGGCATGGCGAGACTCGAGGTCCTTCGAGGCTTCGAAATGCCGTCACCGGCTCCGAGTTTTAATACCCCCCAGATTGAAAAAGAAAATGATTATACTGGCTATGCGTAGGGATGGACCGAAGGGGATTTGAATCCCTGAAGAGCGAGCATGTCACGACTCAAATTCAATCAGCGGGAAATTGGGTTCGGATCTAAACCTTTTTCTCTTTTCCCAAATCTTGCTTGAAGCCTCTCCGATAGAGAAGCAAAGAGTCGGAAACGAGCAATAACCCAAACATGGCAATTGCCACAAGACTCGAATCAAAAACTTCGGAATCGAAAACAATATTGCTAAATCCCACGAATACCAGGGCTGCGCCTGCCAAGAACTCTACTGCAACATACAACGCCATCACTGTCGATTCCCCAGGCAGATACAAGAAGGCGCTCAATTGCCGACTGGCTGCAAATGACACAACTAGGAATACCACTCCAAGAGCAAAGAAGATCAGCCCGAGGTCGGAAATCATCAGAGAAATCCCTGCTGCAGTCATCATGATTCCCAGAATGAGTGGGACAAGAATAACAGATGAAGCATACGAATTGGTGATCCTTGGCTTTGAGGATTGTTGAGGTCTGGTCAAATCGGTCTCAAGCATAGCCGATAGGCACTGATGTTTCCTGGCATAAATCCTTCCGCACATATAACGATCCTTATCGACTCATTGGAATGAGAAGCCATGAAACCGACTGGCTCACACCCCAAAATGCCCCTGTTAGGGCATCTTCGCCGAGGAGACAGATTGAGCGGTAGCAAACCTGTTATTCTTTTTGAGGGGTTAATTGCCCCTCATCAAACCCTCTTTCCTTTCTCAGTTCACTCTGAGGCTATTGGATTTAGTCATCGTGATGCTCCACCTTGATGGTCACGTTTGGTTTGATGCCGGCTAGTGCTGGTAGCATGTGATTGAGGACTTGCTCTGCGGTCGCGCGGAACTCTCGGCCACGTGCGCTCACCTTCACCCAGCTAGTTCCGTCGCGGTAATAGCGCTCAGTGAAGTTCTTGGTGCCAATCAATATGACATAACTCTCATTGGTCAGGTTCATCAATCATTCTTCCATCCTGTCATCGCAATGCCTCCCCTTGGCCTTTTCTGAGAGGAAAGCAATTTATACGGCCAATTCATTGGGCGCGATGATGGTCGAGACTGAAGGTGCAGAATTCCAGAGAAAGGCGACATTCTCATTCTATGCGCTGCTCCTGGTCGCAGGAATCTCTCTCTATTGGATATGGGGCATGATGTACGACACATGGTACCCGTTCGATAAGGGGAACATCGGCATCTATGTGATATACGCCCCGCTCATGCTGTTCGGAATCGTAGGACTCCTGCTCTACAGGAAGAAGAAGCATCTGCCCCAGTGACCTGGATGCCTTTCTGAGACGCACGGATCTTTCTCACATTGCATTTGCGAGATAGACAGGGGTCTTCGTTGGCTTGCCGCAGATGACGCACTTGCCATCGTACTTCTCATCGATTATAGGCATGCCCAGGATGTTCTTGTCAGCCCTCGTCTCGATCTCGTGGCCGCACTCCTCGCTCCCGCACCATGCCGTGCGGATCATCTTGCTGGGGAGGTTATCCAAGGAATCTACGGTGACCACGTTCTCGTCCATCTCTTTCTGAGCTCTTGCGAGCATCTCCCTGGCTATGGTCAAGAGCATGTCCTTGACTTCATCGACTGCTCTGGACCTGTCATTCAAGGACTTCGCCCCGATGTCCCTGCGGACGAGGGTAATCTTGCCGCTCTCGATGTCCCTCATGCCCAGCTCCAATCTGAGAGGGACGCCTTTGAGTTCCCAATCATAATACTTGACACCTGGTCTGACATCCCTCTCGTCGATGTGGACCCTAAGGCCGGCTTCCTTCAGTTCTTTATGCAACTGCCGAGCCGCTTCGGTGACCTTGTCGATGGCCCCTTTTGCGAGTACTGGGACGATCACGACCTGTATAGATGCCACCTCCGGAGGCAGCACCAACCCCTTGTCATCCCCGTGGATCGCGACTATGGAACCGACCAACCTCTCGCTCATGCCATAGGTCGTCTGGTGGACGTACTTGTGCTGGCCCTGATCGTCCTCGTACTTGATGTCATATGGTCGGGAGAAATTCTCATTGTATTGGTGTATGGAACCCAGCTGCAAGCTCCTGCCATCGGGTAGGAGCGTGTCGATTCCGACCGTGTAGAATGCGCCCGGGAACTTGTCCCAATCAGTGCGCTTGAGCAATCTGTATGGTATGCACCACTTCTCGGCGAGCTTCTCCAGGATATCAAAGTCCTCCTGAACCTGCCGCTCCGCATCCTGGAAATCCGCATGGCATGTGTGCGATTCGAAGAAGTGAATCTCCCTGACCCTGATGAATGCACGGGTCTGCTTGGTCTCATATCTGAAAGTGTTGACGATCTGATAAGTCTTGAGCGGAAGGTCCGCATGGGATCTGACCCAGAGCGAGAACATCGGATACATCGCCGTCTCGCTGGTTGGTCTGAGCAATAGCCTGACATCGAGTGGGTTCAACCCCGCATGTGTGACCCAGAACACCTCGGCATCGAATCCCTTGATGTGTTCCTTCTCCTTGGCGAACTGGTCCTCCGGCACGAGCAGAGGGAAGCATACTTCCTGATGGTCAGTGCCATCAAAACCTTCCCTGATGTGCCGGTCTATGGCCTGCATTATCTTCCAGCCATAGGGCGTCCAGACGTTCATCCCTTTGATGGGATATCGCTTATCGGTGAGGCTCGCCTTTTCGACGATCTCGTTGTACCATTCGCTGAAATCCTCTGCTTTCTTCATGCCAGCTCCGAGAATCCTAGAGGGGCTTATGTAGCTTTTGGTTGGAAATCAATCCATTGCCATCCTAGCTATCTGTGACGCCACACTTATGGTCGTCGTGGGATTTTCTATCGTATCTGTCGAATAAATCTCATCGCAACAGGCCTTGAGCTTCGTCACAGCGTCCCTGGCGAACACCCCGTGGGTGCATGCAGCGACGATGTGGGCTGCTCCGTGCTTCCTAAGCTGTTCAGCGGCCTTCACGATGGTGCTCCCGGTCGAGATGATGTCATCGACGATCGCCACCCTCTTCCCTTTCACATCCAGTGACTTAGGGGTCATCGTCACGGTCTCGCCGTCCAACCTCTCCTTGACGAGGTAGTCCGCATCGCAGCTAATGACATCGGCTATCCTCTTCGCATTATCCCATCTTCCCTCGTCGGGCGACAGGACCATCTGCGTGCCCTTTGCCTTCAGGAACTTGCCTATCTCAGGGTACGCGTGCGCGTTCTTGGCGGATACACCATCGAACCAGTCTATCACTGATGATGCGTGGATATCTACCGTAATGAATTCGTCAGTGTTCGATTGGATCAGGCGCGCGATGGCGCGCGCGCTTATTGGCTCGCCTGTTTTGAACTGCTTGTCCTGGCGAGCATATCCGAAGTAAGGAACGACCGTAGTCAAGGATGAGACATCGAACTCCCGGATCGCATCCTGCAGGAGGAAGAGTTCCACGATGTTCTTGTCTGGCCAGGTCGTCTGTACGAGGAAGACGTCTTCGCCTTCCAGTTCCTCGTCTATTCTGACATAGCACTCATCATCTGGAAACCGCTTGATCTCCACCTTGGCCAATTTGGCCTTGAGGACGCGCGCGAGTTCCGCCGATAGCCTCTGCGAGGCCGATCCCCCTACGACATACATGATACCGTCTGGCGACAATGCCGTTTCCTCTCTAATATATTGACGGTCGTCTCGACTGGATTACACTCTCGCAAAAGATTAATAGACGAGACCGTCATATTAGGGAATCGAGACGGGATGCACGTGAACGAAGGTACTGACCAGATGATTCTATCTCCGCAGGAACTGGAGTCGGTTATGGTCGAAGACACTCCTGCAGAGTCTGTCCAGGAACAGCCTGCCAAGCACGCCAGAGTATCCAAGAAGAAGCACTCTAGCGGACTCGAAGAGGTCGGGATGATCTATGGCAATGTCGGCACTCTCAAGTTCAACATGGTGATCACCGCACCGCTCGAGAAGATGGAATATGTGCAGGTCAACCACCCGATCCACGGATTCGTTCTGGGTCAGGTCTCCGAGGTCGAGAGGCGCACCAATCTCACGATAGATGGCGCTCAGTCCATCAAGCACGGCACGCCGGTGCCGATCGAAGAGAAAGAGGTCGCCGTCGTATCCATCGTGGGTTACAGGGACGATCGCAACTTATTGCAGGTCCCAAGAACTCCTCTGAAGGCCGGTGAGAATGTTTTGCGTGCCGATGAGGAATTGATCAAGGATATCGTAGGCATCAAGGAGCATACCGATGTGGGCGCGTATATCGGTCTTCTCACGGGTCACGATATAAGGGTCGAACTCGACATCAATGCTCTCGTCCAGAAGCATGTCTGCATATTGAGCAAGACGGGCGGCGGCAAGTCATACTGTTCTGGTGCCCTCATCGAAGAGATGATGAAGCACAAGGTCACCGTGTGCGTGCTTGACCCTCACGGCGAGTACTCCACCATGAAGCAGAAGGGCGTGGTGAAGAAGACCAACAGGGATTTCGGAGTGACGCCGAAGGGATATGAGGACCGTATCATGGAGTTCGCGACGGACACCAACATCAACAAGGGTGCGAAACCACTCAGATTCACACTGCACAATCTAGATGCTAGGGAGATCCTGGGCTTGACCAACATCAAGAATGTGAGGTCGTATCTCACGATGTTGCGGAAGGCTGTAGAAGCACTTCGCGAAACGAAGGATAGCTATTCTCTGAAGGACATCATAGCCGTGCTCGAGGCGAACGCAGAACCCTCCAGTGCCGGCCTGATAAGCGAGCTGGAGTATCTGAACGAGATCGAGGTGTTCGCGGAGCAAGGCACCAAGATCGACGAGCTGATCCAGAAAGGAAAGACGACCATCATAAACCTGAGAGGCACCCCGCCAGACATACAGGAGCTCATCGTGAACAGGGTATGCAACGCGATGTTCGAGCTGAGAAAGGTCGGAAAGATTCCACCCTTGATGCTCGTGGTCGAAGAGGCTCACAACTTCTGCCCTCAGCAGGGAGTCGTCGCCTGTTCGAAGGTGTTCCGGACGATTGCATCCGAAGGCCGTAAGTTCGGATTGGGTCTGATGATCATCACCCAGCGGCCGGCCAAGGTCGATAAGAATGTCCTGAGCCAGTGCAATACGCAGATCATACTCAAAGTCAACAACCCCAACGACCTCAAGGCCATCACCTCATCGATCGAGGGTCTCACGGATGGCATGGAAGAGGAGATACAGCGTCTGCCCATAGGCACAGCGATCATCACTGGTGGCGGCGTCTCGATGCCTCTGTTCGTGGAGGTTCGGCCGCGGGAGTCCAAGCACGGTGGCGAGAGCGTGGAAGTCGTCCCGTCTAGAAGGATGTGAAATGTCATCCGAGGAGAGCGTGCTCAGCGTTGAAAAGGTCGAGAGGTACATAGGTATCACATCGCAAGCCCTCTCGAAGCTGAAGATCGCTGCTCCCGAGCGTTCGTTCAACCGTAAGCTCGCGGATGATTTTCTGGGGATGGCGAGAGCATATTTCGAGGACTCCAAGGATTTTCTGAAGAAAGGTGATCTCATCAACGCCTTCGCATGCGTCAATTACGCCCATGGGTGGCTCGACTGCGGCGCAAGGGTCGGGCTTTTCGATGTGAACTGTGACGACAGGTTGTTCACTCTGTACGAGTAGTCTGGTACATCTCACACTAGCCTGGGACCTTGTGTGTCTATCTTGCACACTCGGACCTCTCCCACGCTGGAGAGCCGCTCCTTTATCCTCTCTACATCTCCTATCGCGAAGAGCGAATTGCCAAGCATCGACATGCTGGCCATACCTGGACCGGTCACGAGGTCCATGGCCTTGATGAGTTTCTTGGTCGCCAGGCCTGACTCTATCGCGAATATGCGCGAGTTCACCATGAGTCGCTCGATTGTCTGGTCCTTGACCATGCTGTCTAGAAGACCCGCGCCCTTGGAATTGATCTCGTTCCGGGTTTTCTCATTCTCCAATATCTCTTTCGTGAGGAGTTTCTTCCCTATGATCGCAAGGACGATCTCACGGTCCCCGTCGACTCTGAGCACCTCGCCTTTCGGAGGGAGACCGGGTCTAGTCCTTATGGTCACGCCGCCTCTGTGTATCGCCGAGACATCACCGAGCCCGCAACCGCATTCGATCTCGGCTATGTGGGCCGCCTCGAACGCCTCCTGCCTCTCCCTCCCCATCACATACGCAGTCGCGATGGCGGCGGAGAGTGTCCCAGCAGCACTCATCCCGAAGCCTTGGCCGATCGGGAGGTCGAGTTCGGTCACTATGTTCACCCTCATGCCGGTGTCACCTATCAGCTGCGATATGGCTGCCCTAGTGACCTCGGCACGGCTCTGCTTGCCGTTTATCGTGACCTTCACGGACTGCTTGGTCGCCGGAACCAGCTGGACTTCCGATGTCGCACCGAGGGAGATGCACACGCCTGCACCCCTGGATCCTGTAGACAGGGCATCCTTTCCAGGACATATCTCAAAAAAGCCCGTGATGTGGCCCGGGCTGAACGCCGTGACCTTCATTGTATCATCCTTGCTACCCTATCGACGACCCTTTCGGCCACATCGAACTTGGTGCCTTCAAGATTGATAGACATTCCGTTCTTCTCGACGAGCAAGATTCTCGTCCTGCCCTTCGAGACCTCCTCTATCTTGTTGGCCACCACGAGCGAGCACTTGGATCTCTCAAGGAGCAGTTTCGCATCGTCCACCAATCCTTCATCGTCCAGTTTCGCTTGCGCCTTGAACCCCACGACGACCTTGGCCTTGATGGTATCTATCAGCTTGGGGTTTCTCTTAAACGTCACTGTGATGCTCTCCTTGTCGGATTGCATCTTACCTTCTATCTTGTCCGGTGAATAATCCGATACCGCTGCCGGGAAGAACACGACGTCATGGTCAACCTTCCCCATAAGCGCGGCTAGCTCCTTGAAACTGGAGAATCTAGTCGTGGTGAAATAGCTCGGAATAGGCGTATCGCATCTTCCCATCCAGAGATCCACGGAGGCACCATGCTCATAGGCCGCCCTCGCGAACTCGATGCCCGTCTCTCCAGAGCTCTTGTTCGTGATCACCCTGATGTCGTCCATCGGTTCCTCGGTGGATCCTGCGATGACGAGCACCTTCCTCCCCTTCAGGTCATTCCTGCCTACGGTTCGGATCGCATAGGTCACTATGTGCTCGATATCTGGCATCTTGGCCTTCGCCTCTTCCATCCTGGGTTCGAGGACCAGCACGCCCATTTCCTTGAGCTTCCTGATGTTCTCTATGACTGCCTTGTTCTTGATCATCGAGCCGTGCATGGCGGGCACAACGACGACTTGGATGCCCGTACCAAGAGCGGTGGCTGCAAAGGTGGTCACTGGCGTATCATCTATGCCGCATGCTATCTTCGATATGGTGTTGGCGGTCGCGGGCGCGATCAACAGGAGTTCGGCCTTGTCCGGGACATCGCCGCACAACGCCACGTGTTGCACGCCACCGTCGATTTCCGTGATGGCTGGCCTCCCAGAAGCGAACTCCAATGCGTACGGGTGGACGATGGTCCTGGCGTCGGGCGACATGACCACGTGCACCTCTGCTCCGTGTCGAATGAGCTCCCTGCACAGCCTGATCGATTCGACGGCTGCGATGCTGCCCGTGAGACCAAGTACTATCTTGCGTCCCTTGAGCTTGTCGCTCTTGGTTCCTCTGAGATGATCTGCCGGGTGCATCTAACCACTTCCAGTCCTGTCCCTCATATTATATGTTCCGCTCCTTGATGTCCGAGAGTATCTGTTCGAGCACTTCATCCGGATCCTTGGTTGCATCGATCATGACGATCGTGCTGTCCATGGATGCGAGCCGGTCATAATTCGCGCTGACTTCCTGAAGGAACTCGGCTTTCTCGAACCTCGATTTCTCGGGGCGGTCCGACATCCTCTTCAGCGCGACATCGACCGGCACTCTCAGGATATATGTCGCATCCGGTTTTATCGCGATTCTTGTATTCGCATCCAGAAGCCAGTCGAAATTGTCTCCCAGTCCCTTCCTCCTAAGAGATGCTGCCTGGTACGCTACAGTGGAGTGATAGTATCGGTCGCATATGATGAGCTTGCCCTTCTTGATCTCCTCGACCATTTCAGCGACGTGATATGCTCTGTCCGTCATGAATAGGAGCGCATCGGTGTACGGGCTGACTTCCTTGCCGTCCCCGTCCTTGACCGCCCTACCCATCCACGAGTCTGTGGGTTCGCGAGTCAGGACCACATTTCCACCTATGGCCTCGGCTAGCCTCTTCGCGACGGTCGATTTGCCGCAACCGTCGATGCCCTCTAGGATTATCAGGCCTGCCATGATGACAACCTTCCACAATCATCCCCTCGCGTATTTAAGAATCACAGTGACGGGTATGAAAATTGGTTCAGGCAGATAGGACGCGCCAGTATCAGCGAATGGACATTTGAGTACATGCGATTGGCGGGCACGGACATTCAATAATGTGCATCGATGGACAATCCCGATAGCTTATAGTATGTAAGAGTCGATTAAGGCCATCTCGGGTGATTACCCTGGCAATGGGATTTGTACTGATAACCACCGCAACCGGCAAGGAATCCAAGGTCCTTGAACAGCTGAGGTTGCTCCCTGAGCTCGGAGAAGTTCACCAACTCTTCGGTCAGTTCGATATGATCGCACGTTTGGAGACGAAGGACTTCGACGAACTCTGTGATATCGTGACCGATAGGATACGCACGATCCCGGGAGTGACGGGGACGAGGACACTGGTCTGCGCACGATTCGACCGGAGCTAGACACAGCTCATTTCGCGTTTTCGGTCTTCTTCTTGTATCCGCGCCAGCTGAATATCATGTCCCTTGCGGCCTTGGCCTCGTCCATCCTCCGTCTGGAGGTGTTGTGAGGTGCCGTCTTCAAGATCTCAGGATCCTCTTTGAGGATCTGCTTACAGACATCGACGAACCTGTCGAGGGTTTCCTTCGACTCCGTCTCGGTCGGTTCGATCATGATGGCCTCGTCCACGATTATCGGGAAGTATATCGTGGGCGCGTGGAATCCGTAATCGAGAAGCCGCTTCGCGAAATCGAGAGTCCTGACTCCCTTCGACTTCAGTGGCTTGCCGCTCAGAACGAACTCGTGCTTTCTGAGGCCGCCGTAGGGCAGCTCGAAATCGTCCTTGAGCTTGTCCTTGAGGTAGTTCGAGTTGAGCACGGCGTTTTCGGAAGCCGCTTCCAGGCCTGGCCCACCCTGCATCATCATGTACGCGTAGGCCCGGACCAGCACGCCGAAGTTCCCGAAGTATGCCTTGACCTTGCCTATGCTCTTCGGTTGATCATAGTCAAGATGATACTTGCCGTCCTTCTCGATTATCCTAGGAACAGGCAGGAATTCCTCCAGGTATCTCTTCACGCCGACAGGTCCCGCGCCGGGGCCACCGCCCCCGTGAGGGGTCGCGAAGGTCTTGTGAAGGTTGAAATGGACAATATCGAAGTTCATGTGGCCAGGAGACGTCTTTCCCATGATGGCGTTAAGGTTCGCGCCGTCATAGTAGAGCAATGCTCCTGCGTCGTGCAATGTACCCGCGATCTCCTTCACATCCTTCTCGAATATTCCGAGTGTGTTCGGGTTCGTCAACATGAACGCTGCGGTATCCGACGATATCGATGCCTTGAGTGCCTCTATGTCCACACAGCCGTTCTTCGACGGTATCTCCAGGACATCGTAGCCTACCATCGCAGCACTCGCAGGGTTAGTTCCATGGGCGGTATCTGGGAGTATGACCTCGTTCCTCTTCTCCCCTCTCGCCTCGTGATATGCCCGAACGATATGGATGCCTGTGTATTCACCCTGCGCTCCTGCGGCCGGCTGCAGAGTCACAGCATCTACACCCCCGATCTCGCACAGCATGCCCTCTAGCTCGTGCATGAGCCTCAGAGCGCCCTGAACGGTCGAAGGGTCCTGATGAGGATGTATGCTCGCGACGGAGGGCCACGATACGACCTCGTCGCAGATCTTCGGATTGTACTTCATCGTGCAAGACCCGAGCGGATAGAGTCCGTTGTCGACGCCGAAGTTCATCTGCGAGAGATTGATGAAATGCTTCACGACATCTCTCTCTGGCAGGTCCGGTATGTTGAGATCTGACCTCAGAAGTCCCTTTGGTATGGCGCCGCCGATGGTGGGGTCGAACCTGTCATCGATCTTCTGCTCGTCGCAGGCTTCGAACAGCAGGGGCACATCATAGTCCGCCTGGTGGTACCTCATCTGATTCCCTCCAGTGCGCCAAGCAGTCTGTCGTGGTCCTCCTTGGTATGCATCTCCGTAGTCGCATAGAGTGTGGAGTTGCCCAGCTCTGGGAACATGTTCGCAAGGACGAGTCCACCGTGTATTCCCTGGGTGAGGAGCGTCTTGTGTATCTGGAATGGATCTCTATCTGATCTGACGATGAATTCGTTGAAGTGGGCTCCTTTGAACAAGGGCGCCCCGAATCCTGAAATGGAATCGATTCGTGATGATAATGATTGCATATTCCTGACATTAGTTGCAGCGATCTCTCGCAACCCGGTCCTGCCAACCACCGACAGATAAGCCGCGGCGGCAACTGCGAGCAGAGCCTCGTTCGTGCATATGTTCGATGTCGCCTTGCTTCTGCGTATATGCTGTTCCCTTGTCTGGAGGGTCATGCAATATGCCGCTCGTCCTTCGATATCCGTGGTCATGCCGATTATCCTGCCGGGCATCTTTCTGACATGCTCCGGCCTACATCCGAACAATCCGATGGTCGGCCCGCCGAAACTCATCGGAGCCCCGAATACCTGGGCATCCCCGATGACGATGTCCGCGCCCAGATCGCCAGGCGGTCGGAGTATCGCCAATGACATCGGGTTCACGCCAACGACCATAGTCCTCTTGTCGAGCAACCCTCTGATCTCTCTGGCCTGAGATTCGATCACTCCGAAGAAGTTCGGTGTCTCAAAGTAGAATCCGGAAACGCCATCCTTCAATTTTGAAGTCAGGTCGTTGAGGTCAACGGAACCGCTCGCTCGGTCAAAATCGACATCAACCAATCTGATGTCCGCACCTTTCGCGTAGAGCTCGGCCACTCTCCTTCTCTCGGGGCTTATCGCTCTGCTGAGCAGGAAAGTGTCTCCGCCGGATATCCGGGTGCTCATGAGGACTGCCTCGCCAAGAGCGGTGGACGCGTCGTACATGCTGGAGTTGACGACATCCATTCCGGTGAGCTCGGCGATGTATGACTGATATTCGAAAAGCGCTTGGAGCATGCCCTGGCTGATCTCGGGCTGATAGGGCGTATACGAGGTGATGAACTCTGATCTGCCCGTGATCATCTTAACTGCCGATGGTATGTAATGATGGTAGATGCCAGCTCCAAGGAAATTAAGCATGGACTCCGCATGCCTATTAGATGAGAGCATCGTCTCAAGACTCCTCTTGAGATCGATTTCGGACATGCCTTCCGGTAGCCTCAAGCCCCCAGATCTCACGCTCTTCGGGATATCCGCGAAGAGTTCATCGACTGATTTCAGGCCAAGCTCTTGAAGCATCTCCAGAGAACACTTCGAATGCTCCATGCCGTTTCATCGGAATGCTACTCTAAATCCTTTTTGGCGCAACACTAGTTGTTGAAAATGCAGGCCATCATCTGCGGTTATCATCTGCTCAAAGATGATTCTTTCTTCGTCCGAATGGTCTTATCAGAGGTGAAAGGAACGATAGCCCGATGATGATGCTCCAGAAAAGCGCGAGGTAGAACACGAGGCCCGCAAACGGAACGAGCAGCCAGTATCTCAACCCAGACGACCGCCTGGCGACCTCAGATGACCTGATGGGATCCTGCGTCTCGATCCTTTGAGCCACCAGTGTCCATCTGCGCGTCATCAAACCACCGCTCTCTTATCGCGGCGTTATATCATAACAGTTACTACGGATTTCCGCAATCCTTGAGGCGCACACGAGGGCGCGTGTGACAGAATATGCTATCGTGGTTTCTCGGTCATTCGTCGGAGCCGTTCAACGAATGCTGGCAACCCCTCGATGTCCTTGATCTCCTTCTTCGACAGGATGACCAGTTTGGCCCTGAGGTCAAGGTCAACCTTGACGCCATTTGTCTCGAAAGCATCTTTGAGCATCCGTGCCAATTTTCCACCTTTCCTGTCCCAGTCTGTCAGCACAACAACCGATCTGAACTGACGCGAGACATCTTCGCAGAATCTTATTATCGAAAGGCCCTTGCTAAGCGAGGTCACGTTATTCCGGACGCCCATCTTCTTCAGTGCTTCGACATCCTTCAGTCCTTCGACGATTATGGGTTTCGTCGCACTCTCGTGCTCCAGTTCTGAGGCAAGCTCAAGGATCTTCTCAAGGCGCTCCTGGGCCGTTATCATGCGGTCACTCTCCGAATATTCTCAGGACTCTCTCCTCGGTCATGGGCACCATGACCACTTTGGATGACGATCGATGCCCACTGACGATCTCGATGCCCTTCCTAGGTATGCAGAGCGCTTCGGAAATGAATCTGACCAACTCCTCGTTGGCCTCCCCTTCTTTCGGCTGGGCAGCTATCTTTATCTGGAGTGCCTTGCGCCATTGGTTTACCCCTGTGGCCTCGGTCTTCGAAGCGCCGGGGGACGCATCTATCCAGATAAGGCATCCTCCGGTGGCCGGTTGAGTATAGCCGTCCCTCGCTCTCGGCATAGCTCTGGCATGTGCTGCGACAGTAATATTGATTCCTCTGCTATACCCTTCTTGAGAAACATCAAATACACCGACGATGTATGCTTCGCTTGATGGCAGAACCGCGGGGGGACTTCAGCTACGAGGACATAATGACCCTTTTCAGACAGGAGAACCGCTCCCCTCAACTGACCAAGGTGGATCCAGGGCTCTACGACAAGGTCGCGACCTACATCCGCACGCTCCGTAAGGAGGGAGAACGAGAGATCACTATGAACTCGGGCTCTCATGCGAGCATGATGCTGAGCGACCAGCTCAAGAAGGCGATAGATAAGTCGAAGCGCGTTTACGAATTGAGGACTAGGAAGATCTCGTTGATCGCGCTGAGAAAAGTCGCTGGCGACAATCCCGACACGACCAATCTGACTCCCGATGAACTGGTCCTGTTCTCCAGCCTTACGTCTGTTATCAGCGCTCACAGGGATTCGCATGCGGATTACGAGATTCTTGGCTCCAGAACATCCAGGTCCGATGACATGGTCGAGATGTCTTCAGTTGCGAAGGCAAAAGAGTCTGAGAAACCTGAGGATGCTGCGAACACGGAGATTCAGGACGACCTCGTCCTCGCGAGAGTGCTCGAGGACGTTCCGACTTTCGCTGGTGTCGACAAGGATTACAGGCTCAGAAAGGAGGACATAGTGTCCTTGCCTAGGACCGTGGCGACAACCCTTCTATCCCATGGCAAGATCAGACTGGTCAGCCAATCATAGACGTATAGGGCCTTTTGAAGAGCCATGCTCCGTCACATCGAGACGTGCTTCGACGCCGTCGTGCTGCAACCTTCCGTTGACTGCCTCCTCTGCCATAGCGGGTGTGTTGTTCTCCCTGCTCAGGTGCAGGAGGACTATCCTCTCGGTCCGTGCCGTGGCGGCAGATGAGCACAACGCCGCTGCATCGTCGTTGGATAGGTGGCCATGGTCGCTCCTTATCGTTTTCTTGAGGAATTCAGGGTATGTCCCTGACATGAGCATGCGGTCGTCATAATTCGCTTCTACCAGCAGCAGGTTGGACGATTTCAGATGGTCGACCACCTCCTTGGTCACACATCCGAGGTCGGATGCCATGCCCACCTTCACCTTCTCTGCGGCCAATGAGAATGCGACGGGTTCGGCGGCGAAATGTTTGATCGGAAAGGATTTCATTGTGACGCCATCGATCCTCACGACATCAGATGATTTGATCGCAGTCTTCTCTATACTGCCCAGAGGAGTGAGCGACAAGGTGCCTTTCGTCGCATACAGTGGCGTCCCGAATTTGGAGCAGTATCTCTTCGCGCCCCGTGTGTGGTCCGTGTGCTCGTGAGTGAGGAAGACTGCATTGACCGACTCTGGATCGATGCCGAAGTCGTTCATGCGCTTCTCGGTCATCTTGCATGAGATCCCCACATCGATAAGGACAGATGTATCTCCGAGACGGATATGAACGGAGTTGCCGCTGCTACCGCTGCAAAGGACAGTCACTGAACACTTCATCTTCGTCGGCAAATGGGAGACGCCTCGATAAATCTTGCCCCTGGGAACTGCTGCCTGACCACTGTATCAATGTTTCGGCGTACAATTAACTATCATAAAATCCTTAATCAGGCTGTTAGGAGGGAGTCGGTTGTTCCATTATTATTCGGTGATCGACGGGACGATGACCACTCTCGAGACCATTCTGAAGAAAGGCATCGACCCTATCATCGATGAATACTTCAAGAAATGTGGCGCGGACGGCCGAGACGATAGATGGTCTTCTCAAATGGACAGCTCCTGAAACTGGAGCAGAAACCATTGAATGTCAGCGTGATCGGAGTCGTGCGATCAACGCACGACCAAGCGCAGGAGGTTCGTTCGATGCCAGATTTCGAGACGAGGTTCAAGGTTAGGAAATCATTCGCGTTGATGACTGATGATGAGAAGAAGAGGATACACGAGGCTGCGATCGAGATACTCGAGCACACGGGCGTAAGGGTCCATAGCGAGACGGCTCGGATAGCACTCCAACATGCGGGAGCTCACGTGGATGATCGGACTCTGGACGTGAAGATGCCCGGTGACCTCATCGATTCGCTGATCTCCAAGGTGCCTTCAAAGATCACTCTCGCTGGTCGGACGAAGGAACATGATCTGCCAGTCGACGGAACGCACCTGTACTTCACTACTGACGGATGCGGTGTGGCCGTCTGGGACTATTCTACGAACACTAGGAGGAGATCTCTCCTCGATGATGTGCGCAGGACCGCTATCATCTCGGATTGGCTCCCATATGTGAGCATCTACGAACCGATGGTAGTCGCCCATGATGTCCCCGAGGATGAACACGTAGTTCGTGGCATGAAGACTGCGATGGAGAACACAAGCAAACACATCTTGACGGAGTCGACCACCAACGTCGAAGAAGCACAGGTCCAGGTACAGATGGCCTCAGAGATTGTCGGGGGAGTGGAGGAACTGAGGAAGAGATATTATATGTCCGCCATGGTCTGCACGATCTCCCCACTTGTGCTGGACGAGAGTGCGACTGAAGCAGCGATGGTTTGGGCTGAGAACCATGTGCCGATACACATAACCAGCATGGCCGCTGCCGGCCTCAGCGGCCCCGCCACTCTCGCTGGTGATCTGGTCGTGTGTCATGCGGAGACACTAGCTCTGGCATGCGCTGCCGAAGCACACTCCCCGGGAGCTCCCGTGCTCTACGGGTCGGTCCTGTCCAGCATCGACCCTATGACTGGGTCTTATGTAAGTGGATCACCCGAAAGCCTGTTGCTTTGTGCCGGTTCTGTAGAGATGGGCAAGTACTGCGGCTTCCCGATATCTACGGGTGGGTTCGGTGCGGGTGCCAAGTTCCCGGGGTCTCAGGCATCGATTGAGAATGCGATGTCATCTTGTACATGCGGTTTGGTCGGAGGTGAGGTCGTGAATGGTCTTGGTGTAGTCGATTTCTCAGCCCTGCTGTCGTATGAGCAGCTGATGATCGATCACGAGATCGCAGGCATGACTGTCCGTACATACCAGGGCATCGATGTCTCGGATGAATCCTTGGCGGTGGATGTGATAAAGAATGTGGGGATCGGTGGATCGTTCCTTGCTCAAAGGCATACCCTGAAACATCTGGGAGAGCTGTATCGATCCCTGCTATGGAAAGACTACATCCCTGGCCCGAATCAGACCATCAGTGATGTGATGGATCTCGCTAAGAAGAAGTATCAATGGATACTGGATAACCATATGCCCGAGCCATTGGAATCGGGACTCAAATCCGAGCTGGATAGACTGGTCCATGAGCACTCTATCGGATGAGGTGTGCGCCACCCTTGGTCCGCGTATTGCATATTCGACCGAGGATAATAATGCCATCGGATCTGCACAAGAAGATGGACAAAGAGTCTGGAATGGCCAGCAGAGAACGGATATGTTGGCATCACGATAGTTTTATTAAGAGCAAGTTTATACTGCGAATCCGTGGGCCTGTAGCTCAGCTAGGTAGAGCAATCGGCTCTTACTTCGATTCTTCAGAATCGAGGGAGATACCGATTGGCCAAGGGTTCGAATCCCTTCAGGCCCGCTCTTACTATCATCGGATACTCGTCGATATCAGATCATTAGGCTGTCCCGGAGTTATGGGGCAAGCGTTTATAGGCTCTATAGCTCTGCACTCTCAGCTACTCAGATAGTTCATGGATGGAGGCTCTAGTTTGGCACCAAAGAATTTACTCTTCATCGGTACGGCAGGCAGTGGCAAGAGCACGCTGACATACGCCTTTCAACTGTGGATGCAGAACCAGGGGTACGATTCGATCACAGTCAACCTTGACCCAGGGGTGGAGGAGTTGATGTACTCCCCTGACGTCGACGTCAGGGATTGGATCGAACTCTCGGAGATAATGGAATCCCATGGCCTCGGCCCGAACGGTGCGCAGATCGCTGCCGCGGACCTGATGGCTCTGAACATCAAGGAAATCACAGATGTCATTGACGGTTTCGACACTGATTATGTGTTGATCGATACGCCTGGTCAGCTCGAACTCTTCGCTTTCAGGGCGAGCAGTAGGTTGCTCGTTGAGGCACTCGGGATTGAGAATTCCGCTCTAGCGTTCCTGTTCGATCCCGCGCTCGCGAAGACACCGAACGGGTATGTCTCGTCGCTAATGCTCTCAGCCACCGTTCATTTCAGACTACCGGTTCCCATGATGTCCCTCATGTCCAAGAGCGACCTGCTCGGAGATGCTGACAGGGAGAGACTGGAATCATGGAGCCGTGACTACTATTCATTATTCACTTCCTTGATGGATGAATCTAATGATACACAGACCGTAGTGAGCATCGAATTCCTTCAGGCACTCGAATCCATCGGCTTGGGAAGAGGGGTCATACCCGTCAGTGCAGACTCGGGCGAGGGACTGGACGATATCTACTCAATGGCCCAGCAGATGCTCGAGGGCGGGGAAGACATTGGCTGAGAAGGTCATTGTCCTAGGTCCGATAGCATTCTGTCAAACCCCAAATCCGATCATATTCGGAACCGCCATGATTCGACCGAAAGGTTGATTGCCATCCCTGTTGCTTGACCATTGGTTCTAGTCTGAAAAAGGCAGGTTGATGATGGTTTCTATCACGCTATTCGGCGGCGTAGGGCAGATTGGAGGGAACAAGGTCCTGCTCGAGGATGGGGATACCAGGATCTTCTTCGATTTCGGGGAACCCTTCGGGATGAAGGACAAGTACTTCGTGGACTTCCTAATGCCACGGGAGCGTTTCGGCCTTCGAGACTATTTTCACTTCGACATGTTGCCGAGAATATCCGGATTGTACGATCAAAAATGGCTGGAGGAGACCGATCTCAAGCATACAGATCCCGGATTCAATGCGATATTCGTCTCACACATGCATTATGACCATGTCATGCATATGCGGTTCGTCGATGAGGGCATTCCTGCGTATCTCGGATTCGCCGCTGACATTATCAGACGATCATGGGCCGAAACCAGTCTGGGCAAGATGAACTTCGGGGATAGGGAGTATCACACTTTCAGGACAGGCGACAAGATCAAGGTCGGGTCAATCGAGGTGCACCCCATACATGTCGACCATTCCACACCGGGAGCCTATGGTTTCTTGATACACACATCCGAGGGATGTGTGGTATACACGGGGGATTTCAGGATGCATGGCCCAAGGAGCGACATGACCGTTGACTTCATGAAGGCGGCTGCTGAGGCCAAACCAGTCGCAATGATATGCGAAGGCACAAGGGTGATGCAGGAAGACCTGAGGGAGAACCTCTCGGAGGACGGAGTCAAGGAGAAGGTGTTAGGTCTGGCCAATAAGGCAAAGGACCTGGCGATTGTCTCATTCTATCCCAAGGATCTCGACCGCATGCGCACCTTCAGAGACATTGCGACCGAGACGGGCCGCAAGTTCGTGGTATCCGCCAAGGTCGCTAATCTTCTGGAGATGTTCCAGTCGGACCCGGGCATAGATGCCCCTGACCCCATGAATGATCCCAACATGCTCGTATACGTGCGCAAGATGGCGAGGCCGGACAAGGTGAGATACGAGAAGAAGTACGTCGATATGCTCGGATCATCAGATCATGTGGTCGATTCGGAGTATGTGCGAAACAACCAGTCGAAGCTCTTGTTCCACACGGACTTCTTCCAGCTTACAGAGCTAATCGATATCAAGCCGAAGGGCGAGAGCCTGTTCATACGGTCGAAGAGCGAGCCATTCGAGGAGGACGATGTGCAGGAGGAAGTGCTGCAGAACTGGATAAGCTGGTACAAGCTGGACTTCCGCCAAGCGCATGCATCCGGCCATGCGGACATGAATGAGGTGTTAGCAGCGATAGACGAGATTTCGCCCGAAGCGGTCATCCCCATCCATACCGAGCACCCGAGCCTATTCAAAAGATCAAAAGTCAAGGTGATCATCCCAGAAGCGGGGAAGCCGCTTTCAATTTCTGAATGAATCCTTCGTACACGCGAGACACGTATGTAATATGTTGATGCCATCGGAAGCGATTGATTGTATATTCAAATCGCTTAAGAAGTATAATCCTGGTGTCTATGCCCAAAAAGGAGCAGTGACCGTCTGATGCATGCGGTGGTTAAGAGGATGAGAGAGCCCGGTGCGGGATTCGAGACCGTGGACAAGCCCTCAGTTGGCAAAGGGGATGTCCTGGTCGAGATGAAGAGGACCTCCATTTGTGGCACTGATGTACACATATGGGATTGGAATCACTGGGCTCAGAAGCGCGTCAAGACTCTTCCTATCATCTTCGGTCACGAATTCTGCGGCGAGGTAATTGAAATCGGCGAAGGAGTGACGAAAGTATCCGTGGGTGATCTCGTTTCGGCAGAGACACACATCGTCGATGGCACATGCTATCAGTGCAGGAACGACCGCATGCATATATGCAAGAACATGAAGATACTGGGCGTCGACACTGATGGCGTATTTGCTGAATATGTTCGTCTGCCAGAGATGAATGCGATGAAGCTACCGGACGGTGTCGATATCAGCCTCGGTTCTGTGCTAGAACCCCTGGGGAACGCCACCTTCACGGTTTTCGGAAGCGAATGCGAGGACGATATCAAGGGAAAAAATGTGGTCGTCGCAGGATGCGGACCTATCGGATTGATGGCGATTGCCGTGCTGAAGGTCCTGGGAGCGGGCAGGGTCATTGCGACGGAGCTGGGCAGCGAAGAGGTGCGCCTCTCCTTGGCCAGGAGTCTTGGAGCAGATGTGGTACTCGACGCATCCATGGGCACTGACAGGCTCGTCAAATCTGTCATGGATCACACCGATGGGAACGGTGCGGATGTGGCTCTAGAGATGTCCGGTGCTGCTCCTGCGCTGAAGCAAGTATTCCAGATGCTGACTCCTGGAGGCAGGGTGTCGATCCTCGGTCTGTATAACGACCCCGTCTCACTGGATATCAATAATGCTATCACTTTCAAGTCAGCAACGGTCTACGGAATAACCGGCAGAAGGATGTTCAAGACCTGGGACCAGATGCGCGAGATACTCAAGAACGACGATTTCAAGGCTAAGCTTACATCTATCATAACGCATACCCTGCCCATAAGGGATATCGAGGAGGGCATGGAACTCATACGCACCAAGCAGGCCGCCAAGGTGTCCCTCGAACCTGAATGGTGAGGAGATGGTGAACCGGAATCCAGTATCTTTCCTTGGGGCAGAGTACGACAAGCTTGTCACGAACGAACTTGATTGGAGGTTGCGAGTCCTTCAGGGTCCAAGCACACCGAAGTGTGTGGTTGATGGGAGCAACGTGACGATGCTATGCTCTAACAATTATCTAAATCTCAGCAATCATCCAAAGGTGAAAGATGCCGCAATCGAGGCTGTAAGATCACATGGTGCAGGCTCCGGATCCGTCAGGCCGATAGCAGGCAATATGGATCTTCATATCGAGCTTGAGCGAAGGCTTGCGGCCTTTAAGGATGCAGAGGCTTCGTTAGTCTATCAGACCGGATTCGCAGCGAATTCAGGACTCATCCCCCAGCTCGTCGACGAGGGCGATCTGATGATTAGCGACGAGCTGAATCACGGTAGCATAATAGACGGCGTTCGTCTGTCCAAAGCAGACCGAGCGGTCTATAAGCATTGCGATATGGATGATCTCAGAGAAGTCCTCGAGAATGCAGAGATGCACAAACCTTCGTACCGCAGAATCCTCATCATCACAGATGGCGTTTTCAGCATGGACGGAGACGTTGCGCCTCTGGACAAGATCGCGGCTCTCGCACACGACCATGGCGCGATGGTCTATGTCGATGATGCACACGGAGAGGGTGTGCTAGGCGATGGAGGGAGAGGCATCGTCTCTCATTTCAACCTATCAAGGGATGATGTGCATGTCGAGATGGGCACTTTCTCAAAGGCGTTCGGAGTGGTTGGAGGTCATGTCTCAGGTAGCCGTGACCTCGTGAACTTCGCGTACAACAAGTCCAGAACATGGCTGTTGAGCGGATCCCATCCACCTGCAGTGGCTGCGGCATGCATAGCTGCCATTGATGTGCTGGAAACCGAGCCAAAGCACGTCAAGAACCTCTGGAGAAACACGGAGCGCTTCAGAGAGCAGATGCAGTCTTTGGGGTTTGATACGGGCAAGAGCATGACGCCGATAATCCCGATAATGGTCGGCGACAGCGGGACGGCGAACCGGTTCAGCGCGAGACTGTACGAACTCGGAGTGTTCGCCCTGCCGATAGTGTTCCCGATGGTGTCCAAGGATGGAGCCAGGATAAGGACCATCATGAATTCAGGATTGACGGTTCATGACCTTGACCAGGCGATAGCTGCTTTCGAGAAGGTCGGCCGAGAATTGGACATGATCTAGTCTGAGCTGTACTCATCGGATTCATGCTTCTCCACAACGGTCACCTTGAATTCTTCCTTGGGCGTCACGACCTCGAATACGAGAGTGTCCACGATGCCCTTCTCCTTCAGTGATTGCTGTGGCGGCAGGAGATGGTGTTTCTCAAAGAATATGATGAGCTCATCCTTTCCGTTGTCTCCGAAAGCCTTCTTCATCACTGCGGGCTTTTTCCAGAAGCTGGAGCCAAGCTTGACGACGGCTCTTCTGCCATCGATGTAGATGATTATCTCTCCGCTTCGTTTCGAGAAGTATTTGTCCCTGGTGCTGACCGGCACCTCGATCCCTCTGCTGCGGTTCGGTCCTTGCCATATCGTGCACTCGAACGAATCGCCCGCTGCCGAGGTCGGAGCGGCCTCAGGAGGTCCCTCGGGATGTGTCAGTACCCGACAAGTAGGGCAGAACATCTGGTTCGTCTCTTGTCTGCATCTGTTGCATGTTCTCATTCTCCGGCCCACCTATAGTTTGGGTGAATCATTACATGGTCATCAATCTTTGCACCGGTCCTACGCAAGGGGAATCAAATTATTCTCCAATGACATACCCTCACCGAAGGGTTGCAAGATGGCTCGCATATTGATCTGCTATTACTCTAGAAGCGGCAACACGAAGAAGATGGCCTATTTGATACAGAAGGGTGCCATGGAGGAAGGGGTCGATGTCGATACGCTCGATGTCAAGGATGTCAAGATCGACAGTCTACTGGGATATGACGGCATCATACTGGGCTCACCGACATACTATGGTCTTCCGAGTTATCAGATAAAGGAGCTGATCGATAAGAGCAACAAGCTCCACGGCAAGCTCGAGGGGAAGGTCGGAGGCGCTTTCTCATCCAGCACGAACATAGGCGGTGGCAACGAGACCACCGTGCTATCGATCCTGGAATCTTTGTTGATACACGGGATGGTTGTTTGCGGAGACTCGTCAGGCGACCATTACGGGCCCGTATCGATAGAAGAGCCGGACTCGAGAGTGGAGATAGTGTGCATACGATACGGTAGGCGGGTAGCCACCCTTACGAAGAGACTCCACGGGTGATCGTTCAGGCCGAGAACGGGCTGGAGAATCCAACCCCTTCGAACCCAGATGGGATCTCTCCCGTATTGGCATACTTGTAAAGTGCGGCGACCAGGACTGACTGGGCCGCGGCCTGTATCATTGCGAGTATCAGCCAGTACACGATTGCGATGACCAATCCCGCGACTGCTCCTGTGAACCCTCCGACGGCAGCACCGATGATTATGAACAGCACTCCGGGAAGCGCCAGCAACAGGAAGATGATCCCGAGCCCGAGGGTTCCGACGACCGTCTCTCCCCAGCTCTTCCTTATCATGCCCGCGCTCCTCTTCATCGCCGCCCATGGGCCGACCTTCTCGTATATGATGACGGGCACGACGAAGTATGTCACGAGAGTCCATGTGATCCCGAGCGCGCCCATGATCAATTTCCCGATGAACCCCACCCTCTGCTGGAGCGACCTGATGATAACGCCGACGGTGGCAGCGATGACGGCCCAGAGGAATATCCTGCCTATGTTGTCCATAGCGATCCTCAGACCGTCCTTCACGGTTGGGTCGCCTCCCTCAAGCCTTATCGTCGCGCATCCGATAATGGCTGCATTGAAGAATATCGACACGAAGTAACTCATCAGATAGAACATCGCGAGCCCAGCTAAGAAGAGTATTGTCCCTCCTCCTTCCGCTACGGCGTCGAACCCGATCGAGATGAAGACGCCTCCGATGAAAGATGCTAGCAAGAGTATTGTCACTATTCCTGATATGAGTGGGAGCAGCAGGATCTCCTTGTCCTTCTTTATGACCTTGAGACTCAGCTTGGTCAATTTCCATCCGCGCGATATCTTGCCCATCAAGTCACCTGCATGATCTTCACAACCTGAAGAAGTCCGGACCCTTATCCTCCTTCTTCTTCGCCTTCTTCCGAAGTGGAGGGTCCTCCTCTGATTCCTCTTCGACATCCGGCTCCTCTTCGTCGATTTCCTCCTCCAACTCCTCGATCTGCTGGCGTGGTTTATGCCTGGGTTTCTTCTCGGCCACGTCCTCCTCACCGCTCAGGAGCGCATTGCACCTCGGACATCTGTCCGAATTCCTGATGCACTCCCTGCACAGGACCGCCTTGCATTTCTTGCATCTCGTGACCGCAACTCCTCCGTGGAAGAGACATCTCCTGCCAACCAGGTCGGATTGCACATCCTCCTCAGACTCCTCCTCGTCCGCCTTCCTGCTCTTTGGCTTCTTCGGGGTGGGTCTTTCCTCGTGCTCTTCATCGCGCCTTGGAGCGCGTCTGGCGGCCTGTCGCCGAGGTCTCTCCTGCTCCTCTGCAACTTCATCTTCCCTTCCATGCGTGGCTCGGTCTTCCTGTCGTCCCTGCGGTCTGGCCTGCGCCGCAGATTCGTCATAAGGAACGTATTCCCCGTACCCTTCGTTGACTATGGAACCTATCCTGATTGACGGGGTCTCGAAACCCGCTCCTTGGAATGTCTGCAATATCATGACGAGCTGCCTAGCTTGATAGACTCCGATGCCCAGATTCCTGATCAATCCGAGGACATTCTTCTGGTCGTTGGATAGGTCCATCGCCTGTCTGAGCAGCGGGTCGATGCGTGGGTCAGTGACCTTCGCGCTGAAATCGTTCTCCTCGACCGCTTGGATGTAGCTGAGCACCCTCTTCGCGCTTGCAATCCTCAGCTCCGGGAAGTTGACCGATATGTCACACAATCGCAATCCGTAGTTGGCAAGGTCCCTCTTCTCCATCGTGTTGACCAGGATCTCCCTGGATATCCTCTCGAACTTCTCGAAGTCCTCCTTGCTCATCGCGGAAAGGCTGACGGCCTCGCGGCCGCTCAGGTAGTCCATTACCTCTCCGAGGAAGACGTATGGTACGCCACATACCCTGAACGCTTCCTCCTTGGTGACGGGTCGTCCATGCGTATACTCGAAGTCCAGGATCGACCTGCAGTAATCCTCGATCTTGGTGCGCCTGATCTCCTCCTCAGCTCGCTTCCTCCCCTCGATCGCCTCTTCGAAGTAGGGGTCTATGCTGAGTGAATGCTCGAACGCCCTGAGAGCCTGTTCCGGTCTGATAAGCATAAGCAGCGCAGAACCTTTCCTCTTCCACGCTTCCTTGTCGTTGGAGTTCAGGGCGATTGCGCGGTCGTACGCTCCTATGGCGTCGTCCAGCATCTCCTGCTTCTCAAGCGTGAGTCCCTTGCTCATCCATATCGCGGGATTTGTGCCATCGATGTCCAGAGCCCGATCGAAGCAATTGTCGGCTTCAGTGTACCTCTCCAGTTCGAGATATAGCTGGCCGAGACGATACCACGCATTCTTGTCCGTGACGTCCTGGTCGAGTGCCGTGGAATATGATCGGACCGCCTCCTCCTTCTTGCCCATGGCCTCGCATGCCTTAGCTCTCCCGATATGGACGTCCTTGTCGTTGAGACCAAGCTTGATTGCCTCATCGAACGACCCGAGCGATTCGGGCAGCCTGTTGAGCTTCAGGAGGGCCATGCCCATGTACTTGAGGGCGGAGGCATCGCCGGGCGCCTGACGCCTAGCCTCGTTGAACGAGTCTATGCTCTCATCGAAGCTTCCCAGGCTCGCGAGCGCCCTACCCTTGTTGATGTGGAACTCAGGCACATTAGGCAGGATTGCAATCGCTTTGTTGAAGTCCTCCAGCGACTCTTTGAATCGTCGGAGTTCGAGATATGCCTTGCCCCTGTTGTTCAGGACATAAGGCTGGCTTGCGTCAATCTTGACTGCCTGCTCGAAGGCCTCAGCGGCCTGTGCCGGGTTTCCGCAATTGAGAAAAGCCAACCCTTTCTTGTTCCACAGGAAGACGTCGGTCGGGTCCAGATCCAAGGCCTTTTCGTAGTATGCGATCGCCTTCTCAACCTTCTCGAGATTCTCGAGGGAGCTGGCGCAGTCCGCCATCGCATATTTGTTCTTCGGGCTCAGGTCCAGTATCCTCATGCATGTCGCAATGATTCCCTCGTCATCCTTGAGTTCCTTGAGCGAGGTCTTCTTGAGTTCCAAAGCTTCGAGGTCGTCTTTGTCGAGGCCGAGAGCCAGATTGAAGCACGTGAGTGCATCCATCGGTCTCTTCAGCAGTAGCAATGCGCTGCCCTTGCCTATCTGGGTCTCCTTATCCTTATCGGATATTGCGAGTATCTCATTGCTTGTGTTAACGACTTCCTCATGTCGCTTGAGGGATTTCAGAATGCCGTTCTTCGCCTTGAGTGCCTCTATGTTCTTGGGTGAGTTGGCAAGTGCCCCATTGTATGCCTCAAGTGCTTCATCGAGGCGTCCCAGTTTGGTGAGGAGCGCCCCCATTTTGAGAGTGAAATCTGGCTGATATGGATTCCAATGAACCGCTTCCTTCGCGGCCTTCAATGCCTCTTCGGTCCTGTCGAGCCATTCGAGCGCGACCGCTTTGAGGAACAGGATGTCTGCATCTCTCGGGTCTAGTGTGAGTGCATGATCGTAAGCTGCCAATGCTTGCTCATGGTTCTTCAGCTCGACCAGTGATTGTCCCAGAAACCTGTAAGCGTTCTTGTCGTGTTGGTCTATGCAAACGCACTTTTGGAGTGATTCGACGGACGATTCGAAATCCTTTGAAAAGTATGCCGATTCGCCTCGGATCCTCAAGAGCTGAGTGTTGCCAGGATCGAGCGACAAGCCCTGCTTGGCATAATCCATCGCATCCTTATGCTTCTCCGCCCGCTTCAGCATGGAAGTGGCATTCAGGAATATGTCTATGTTCTTACGATCGTGTTCAAGGGCGATCATATACGCAGCGAGCGCATCGTCTATCTTGTCCTTCTTATCCAGCGCCAGTGCCTTCTCGAGGTAGGCCCGTTTATTCTTCGGGTCTGCTCCGATTATCCTGTCGCATGTGCCGATCACGTCGTCCTGTCTGTTCAGGACACTGTAAGCATCTCGGAGACTCTCCAGGATGTCGAGCTTGTGCGGTGAAGATTTCAGTGCCTTCTCATAGGTCTTGACGGCGTCCTGAGGTTTACCCATCTTCATCTGGCCGATGCCCTTGTCGTGCATCGCGTCGTAATCTGATGGATCTGCGGAAAGCATCTTGTTGCACCATAAGACGACCTCGGAATACCTGTTGAGCTTCATGAGGCAGTCCTTCTTGAGATTCATGGCTTCTCTGACCTTGGGCGCAATGGCCAATGATGCCTCTGCGAAGTCGAGGGATTCTGAATATCTGTTGAGCGAGCTCAACGCCTTCGCTTTGTCCAGCAAAGCTCCGGAATCCTTCGGGTTGAGCACTATGATCCTATCACAGGTCTCGAGTACTTCGACCATATGGTCGCCTTTGAGCAGGGTCTTTTTCTTGTTGTTGAGGACATTGATGTCGTTCGGATCTATGGCCAGGGCGTTATCGAATGACTTGATGGCCTCGTCGAACATCTTGAGCTCTTCCTGGACCACTCCCAATTCGTTCCATATCACCTTGTTCCCGCTGTCTATCTGGATCGCCTTGGAGAAGCTCTTGAGTGCATCATTCTGTCTTCCGATCTTGTGCTGGACCCTTCCCAGATTGTCCAGGATGAACGCATCGTTCGGGGCCAGCTGGAGCGCCTTCTCGAGCGATTCTATGGCCTGCTCGCTCTTTCCAGCATAATTGAGTGCTGCAGCAATCCCGATCCAAAGTTCCTTGTCCTTGGGATACACATCGATGGCTGCTCTGTAAGTCCGAGCAGCATCGTCGTACTTGCGCAAGCGCGTCTGTGCCTGCGCCTTCTTCTTCATCAGTTCGGTTTCCTTGGGTAGGTGCGCGAGTATCTTGTCGTAATTACGTATGATATCTGGTGTAATCTCGATGACTTTCCTGTAGCTGGCAATCGCTCCTTCGACATCGTCAGTCGTTTCTTGAGCGTCGCCGAGCATCGACCAGAGATCTGCTGAGTTGGGTGCGGCAGTGACAGCCTTCTTCAGCCACTCGATTGCCTCCTCTTTCCTCCCCATCCTAAGTGCGGCTCTCCCTGCGATCCCCATAGCCACTGGGTTCTTGGCGTCCAGCTGTAATGATACGGTAGCAGCATCGTGTGCTATCTGTGCGTTGTCAAGAATAAGGTACCTCTCGCCAAGCTTTGCGAATGTCACTGAGAAATCGCCGTGCAGCTTCTCGACGAACACGAGGTTCTCTCTCAGCATGGCGCCTGTCTGATCAAGGATCCCCTTCGCCTCATCCTTGCGGCCACTCTTCTCCAGCGCATCTGCTTTCTCTATCCCTTTCTCTGCCTTAGAGAGGGTTTTCTTCTCTTTGCTGAGGAACGAATCCAGTAGACCCAAGTGCCATCCATCCTGGCTTTCTTTGCTTAATGGTGTGTTTCGTTAAAAGCGTTTCCAGAACGTTCCAACGGTGGCAGGAGATGCATGTATGTTGATTTTATTCTTTTCGTCTGACACAAGCGACGCCATCGACATCCGAGCAAAGGTGTTAGTTGTCTGGTCCAGCATCATAAATCTCTAGGTGATTTCATGTGTCGATGCCAAGTGGTGGTCAGACGAATTACACCAGCAGAATGCGACATACTAGCAAATGCTAAATAGTGGGAATTGATATATGGGAATTCAGCTGACAAATCGTCAGACAAACCACTTGGGATGGGATACAATGAGACGCAGGAATGCGGCACAGGCGGTAGTAAACGCCCAGGCGATCGAATGGGTGAAGACCCACACGCTTCAGGACCTTGAGACTCTCGTCAACGAGATGTCTGGTCTGGGAGAAGATGTCAGGGACATCGTCGAACTGCTGGATGATTTGAAGGCGATCGACCAAGGCCTCCATCCGGAAACGGAGCCAGTTCCTGAGATATGTGAGTTCGCGGAAATCGCGGGATAGGTGGACACAATGTTCAGAACCAGGAAACTAAAGCAACAGAGTAACGAGTTCGCAGAATCATGCGATCCAATGGAACAACACAGAAGAACGCTAGAGTTTCATCCACATTGCTTGGTGCCGCAATTGGCATTGGCAGAGGCTCGGAGATTCGACGACGCCTACGCCCTTGCCCGCACACCTATCTATGGAGACGGCGAGTAAAGTCTAGTGGTGCACGCTCATACGCTGTACGATCAGACGGAAACCCACAGGGTCGAGAGTGCAGGTGCCGGGATTCGAACCCGGGCCGTTGGCTTTCGTCCCTCTCCAATTTTGTTTTCTTCATTGGAGCAGTTGGAAGGCCAAAATCCTAACCAGACTAGATTACACCTGCTTGAGTCGAGGAAACACATTCTTTGATAAATACGTTTATATCCCAACACGTGGCCCTTCTCGGATGCGCTCACCCCTCTTTTTTGTCGAGATTCATCCGATCAAGGGTCCGTATGTCTTGCTTTCATGCGCAAAGCTAATAACGCTTGGCGCGAGTCAGATATCTGGTCAGGTGGAGCTTGTCTAGACTTGGTACATCGAATTTCAGGATACCTGCACTTGCGCTCTGCGCCCTGGTCCTTACAGCTGCAATATTGGTTGGGAGTGCACAACCTTCATCGGAATCCACGATTTCATCAGTAGGGGATGCGCTGAATTCCGCATACGTCGCCATAGGTGATTCGGGAATCCCGTTGCGTTTCGCCGAAGATGATGATGTCGCAAAACTAAGAGCCGCAGCCGAGATGATGCCATCCTCTTCAGGCACGGTTGCCGTGATCGATGGTCATGGCACTGGCCTCGTAGCTCCATCAGCTGAATATCTGGAGAGCCTGGAAGGACGCCTGGTGGTCTTGGATGAGTCTGCATATTCTCTCGAGGTTCTTCCGACATCCATCGACCTTTCGGCCAGATCGACCTTCCCAATCGTCGGGGATCAGGCGGCACAGGGTTCTTGCTCAGCTTGGGCAGGGACGTATTACGCCTATGGTTTCTTGGAGGCGGAGGACAACGGTTGGACCGATGCAAGTCTGGGGAACCCGGAACATCTGATCTCACCTGCGTGGACATACAATATGGTCAACGGCGGTCGTGATTCTGGATCATGGGTCGATCTGAACATGGATGTTATACGCGATTGGGGTGTCGCTACCATGGCTACGATGCCCTATGATGATTCCGACTACGCGAGCTGGGGGTCCGAGGATGCATTCCGGGAAGCTCCTTTGCACAGAGCGTTTGAGGTCGGATACATCAGTTATGCTGGATCGTCGACCATCGATGCGATAAAGCAGATGGTGAATGACGGTGTTCCCGTGACATTTGGTTTTGATGCAAACCAATTCATTCCTGCATTCTCTGATGGCAACTTCATCATATCTTCGGCTGAATACTCGTCCCTAAGTCTGAATCATGCACAGACGATCGTCGGTTACGATGAGAGCATCTCCGATGATGGTGACAATGGTGCATTCAGGGTGGTCAATTCCTGGGGTGCCGGATGGGGTGATGATGGATACTATTGGATGACATTCGATGCGATCGAGGAGTTGGGCACACTCGGCATTCTGGATGCGAACTTCATAGTCGATATCGCAGATTATTCACCGACCCTCCTGGCAGTCTGGCAATTCGATGAGTCTCCATCGAGAGTTGCTACAACCAGCCTCTCCATCGGGGATGTGACCGTTCTTGATACTAAGGTCCCCTATTTCGAGCCAGACATGAGCAATGAATATCCGACTTTCATGTGTATGGACATCTCGGAGTTCGAAGACTTCTATCCGGATACTTCCGATAGCTTCGGACTCTCCATCGGATCCTCACCAGGCAAGTCGGCCGTATCATCATTCAAGGTCGAGCGTTACGAATCATCATATGTCCCAGGCATTGCTTCGCAGTCCTCGGGACAGTCGCCAGGCGTACCTTGTGCGACACCTGCCTCTGTGGTCGTCGAGTTTCCATATTATTCGCCGATTGCCACCAACGATGCGCTGGATATCTATGATGTGACTGCGACAGGGAGCGGTTCCGCAGAATGGGTTGCCATCAATCATGAATTTAATGTCGACGGAGATTCGCTCCAGAGTGGGAATGTTGGTGATTCTAGCAGTTCCTCGTTCGCGATCACGGTCATCGGTCCTGCAGACATATCTTTTGACTGGAAGGTGTCCTCTCAATCCAATTTGGACTGGCTCAGTTTCGAGATCGAGGGGATGGGCGTGACTGACAGGATAAGCGGATCTGTCGATTGGGCCACGGAGGAATACTCTCTCGGTTCAGGTGAATTCGACATCCGATGGACCTACTCGAAAGACGGGTCTGGTAGCGGCCTCGATGACTGTGGATGGATAGACGATCTGGTGATCTCATCCGTCGCTCCATCGCCCCCGTCAATATCCCTGGAAGCGTCCTATTCGGCTCTATACAACGAGCCATTCTCGATAACACCACTTGAGGTCCAGCACGCGATCGGTACGGATGTGCTCGTATGGTATGACTGGGGAGACGGATTCCCGTTGACGATGGGAGATCCACTGTCTGATTTCTCCGCGTCACATGTGTATCTGTCCGTTAGATCATTCGAGCTAATGGCGTTTATCGATGACGCCGAGGGTAATAATGTCAGCGCGAGTGCGACAGTCTCAGTGGACGAATCCAACATGAAACCGCAGGTACTGTCGATTG
This sequence comes from Thermoplasmatota archaeon, assembly GCA_018818785.1. Lineage (GTDB taxonomy): Archaea > Thermoplasmatota > Thermoplasmata > UBA10834 > UBA10834 > UBA9653. Next base: position 202,342 of record JAHIRF010000009.1, read on the forward strand.
AGCACACGCCTGCGAGCGCGTATTACGAACCGGACTCTACTGTATGGTTCAATGTCACGGCCTCCGATGCGGAGGGTGATGAGATGATCCTCTCCGTCGATTTCGCAGATGGCACTTCCATCGAGGCGTTCTCAGTGGATGTGGACCCCGGTATCTCAGCTCGGATAGGGTTCTCACATGTCTTCTCAATCGCTTCTGATGAGCCCTATGTGGTTGAAGTGACGGTCTCTGACGCGTCCGAACACTACGACGATGACTGGGACTCTGCGACGACCCCCGTGCTCATAAACAGTGCGCCCGAAGCACAACTGGAAATAGTATCTGTCGATTTGCAGACGGGCATCGAGATAGAGTTCGACGCTTCGTCGTCGACGGATGCAGAGACCCCAGTTGGCGAACTGCTCGTCCGCTGGGATTGGGAGGGCGACGGCATATGGGACACCGAGAAATCATCAGAGCTGACCGTCATACACTCCTACTCATATCCTGGGACATACACGATCAAAATCGAGATAACTGATGGTGCGGGTCTGTGCAGCATCGTCACGAATGATATCACAATAACAGGAGATCCAATACCTGAATTCTCGAGCATGCTGATGCCTGTCATCGCAATTCTCGCCATCGTCATCATGGTTGCTTGGAACGGCCGCAGAACGCGAAAGAATTGAACCCCCTCAGTACAGGAGGGGATACGTTCATGGATATCGACTTAGAATTGGAGTGGGGTAGGTCGGATTTGAACCGACGGTCACGTGGTCCCGAACCACGGATCATACCAAGCTAGACCACTACCCCGGTACATGGTGGACGGTCTGGGGATAACAGAAGGGCCCTTATATATCTATAATGCGGAACCCGAATTCTGTTCTCTACACGCGCAAATGAGGGGGCCATTGCAATGATTCATCAGTACGTCGGGTACAGGCCTCCTGCGTTCTGTTAATCTTCCAGTCACCGCGCGGGGCGCTCCTTGCACAGGATAATCGTCTATTGCCGTTAAGTAGGTACGGCAAACTATAAGTACCGACATTCAGCTCCATGGATTATGCGGGACCAAGTGAGGGAGAAGATCGCAGGAGAAATCTGCCTCTCTGAGGAGCCTGGCAGAACGATACGCAAGTGGCGCGAACAATTCAATATTTCTCAGCAGGACCTATCCAAGCACCTAGGGGTTTCACCTTCCGTGATAAGCGATTACGAGGCCGGAAGAAGGAAATCGCCAGGGATTGCGACCATCAGAAAGATCGTCGACGCCTTCCTGGGGATCGACGAGAAGACTGGCGGGTCGATCCTCAAGCAGTACTCGCTCGCCGCTAAAACCGAATCGATAATCGCGATAAAGGAGTTCTCCGTCGAGGTCCTCGCATCGGAACTGGTCGACAAGTTGAAGGGCGAGAACCTCACGCCGGCCATATCCCTGAACAAGCACATCCACGGGTTCACTATCATCGATAGCATAAGAGCCATCACGACTCTCAGCTCGTTCGATTACCTCAAGATCTATGGCTGGAGCAGTCAGAGGGCGCTCGTGTTCACGGGCGTCAGGTTCGGCCGGTCACCGATGATCGCCATCAGGGCCCATCCGCTCAAGCCTGCGCTGGTCGTTTATCAGAAGCCGGAGCAGGTTGACGAGCTTGCGGTGAGGCTTGCGGAGCTGGAGGGCATTCCTCTCGTGAGGACGGAACTGCCAGCTAGTGAACTGGTCGAGATACTCCAATCGCTAGGATGATGGAGGCTGGATTCAGATGGAAGTAGGAATCGTGAGTTATGGAGCATACGTCCCACGCTACAGGATCAAGCCGGAAGAGATTGGTAGAGTTTGGGGCACAGATGGTATTGCGATGGGAAAGGGCCTGATGATATTCAGCAAATCGGTCCCTGGGCCGGATGAAGACACCATCACGATCTCCGTGGAAGCCGCCAGGAACATGATGAGACGTGTGGACGTCGACCCTAAGGACATAGGGGCCATCTATGTCGGTTCGGAATCCCATCCATACGCTGTGAAACCCTCAGGAACGATTGTCGCTGAAGCGATCGAAGCGTCCCCAGAGCTGACGGTGGCGGACTTTGAGTTCGCGTGCAAGGCGGGTACGGCCGCCATTCAGACCTGTATGGGTCTGGTTGGCTCAGGCATGATGAAGTACGGCGTGGCCATCGGTGCGGATACCTCTCAGGGAGCGCCCGGCGACGCGCTCGAGTACTCTGCATCCGCTGGCGGCGCGGCGCACATGATCGGAGCTGAAAAGATCATCGCGAGGATAGATCACACATATTCTTACACGACCGATACGCCTGATTTCTGGAGGCGTGAGGGTCAGATGTACCCGAGCCATGGTGGAAGGTTCACAGGGGAGCCTGCTTACTTCAAGCATATAGTGAGCTGTGCTAGGGGCCTGATGAAGAAGGCTGGTACGACCCCGGACGACTATGCTCATGCCGTGTTCCACCAGCCGAACGGCAAGTTCCCCACAAGGGTGGCGAAGCAGATGGGCTTCACCGAGGCGCAAGGCAAACTCGGCCTGATTGTCCCTCATATCGGGAACACCTACTCTGGGGCGGTGCCGCTAGGATTGGCTGCTATCTTGGATGAGGCGAAGCCGGGAGACCGCATCTTCGCCATAGCATACGGCTCTGGCGCTGGCTCCGATGGTTTCGATATGACAGTCACTGACGAGATATCGACTTTCAAACGGGATCGCGCGCCCACGGTGAAGGAGCAGATCGCCAATCCGAAGTACCTCGATTACGCCACCTATGCGAAATTCAGAGGCAAGATAACTCTCGGGAGGGGATGAACATGAGAAGGGTCGCAGTCATCGGTGTTGGGGACACGAAGTTCGGGGAACTATGGGACGCTTCCTTCAGGGACATAGGTATACGGGCAGGTCTAGCCGCAGTCGAGGATGCGAAGATATCCGCGGAGATGATAGATGCGGTGTTCGTCGGAAACATGTCTGCTGGCAGATTCATCGAGCAGGAGCACATAGGCGCGTTGATCGCAGACTATGCGGGACTTGCAAGAGATCATATCCCTGCTACCAGGGTGGAGGCAGCTGGAGCATCCGGTGGACTCGCCCTCAGGCAAGGCTTCATGGCGGTTGCGTCCGGGCTTCATGATATCGTCGTAGTCGGTGGTGCCGAGAAGATGATGGATGTCAGCGACATCGCATCCTCGATGATCCAATCCTCCGCATCGGACCAGGAATGGGAGACGGAGCTGGGTGCCACTTTCGCGAGCCTTCACGCCCTGATAGCGAGAAGACACATGCATGAGTACGGCACGACCAGGGAGCAGCTCGCGGATGTCGCGGTGAAAAACCACAAGAACGGTTCGCTCAATCCGAAGGCTCAGTTCCAGAGGGAGATCAACAGGGATGTAGTCCTCAGGTCGCCGCTAGTGGCGGACCCGTTGCGCGTATTCGACTGCTCTCCCAGCTCAGATGGCGCGGCAGCGGTCGTACTATGTCCGTTGGACGATGCGAAGAAGTATGTGGAGACCCCGGTCGAGATCATAGGTTCGGGACAGGCGAGCGACACTCTAGCCCTCCATCACAGGCGTGACATACTCACCATGGACGCCACGAGGATAGCCGCGAAGAAGGCGTTCAAGAGAGCAGGTCTTGAGCAGAAGGATGTCCAATTGGCAGAAGTCCATGACAACTTCACGATAAGCGAGATACTCGCGATAGAGGATCTCGGGTTCTTCAAGAAAGGCGAGGGTGGAAAGGCGACCGAGGATGGCAGGACCGCACTCGATGGAGAGATCGCCATCAACACCTCAGGAGGTCTGAAGGCCAGGGGCGACCCGATTGGCGCCACGGGTCTTGCGCAGGCAGTCGAGGTCGTGACCCAGCTGAGAGGAGTGGCTGGGAAGCGACAGGTCAAGGATGCGTCGGTCGGTCTGACCCACAACGTCGGAGGGACTGGCGCGACTGTGATAGTACACATTTTCAGGAGGTCTTGAGGATGGCGACAGCACCCAGATTCTGGAGGCAGAACCCTAGCCGGTACAATCTGATCGGGATAAAGTGCAACAGCTGCGGCAAGAACTACTTCCCGCCCAGGGCTATCTGTCCGGTCTGCCACAGGAAGAGCGTTGGCAAGATCGAGCCGTTGAAGTTCAAGGGCGAAGGTGCCATATTCTCGTTCTCCGAGGTGCACGAAGGGATCGATGAGAAGGCTACGCTGAAGCCGTACCTCGTGGCCATGGTGGAACTCGACGAGGGTCCGAAGATCACCGGCCAGGTGATCGACTGTGACGCCTGCGACCTCAAGATAGGGGCCAGGGTCCGCACCGTGCTCAGAAAGCTCAGTGAGGAAGGGTCCGCGGGCGTCATCCATTATGGATACAAGTTCGTGCCCGTGCGCGATAAGAAGGAATGAGCCGTTAGTTTAAGGTGCACACATGCTCATCACTGCAGCACATCACCTGGCGGTCTTGAGATGATAAAAAACGCGAATGAGGGCACTGGCTCTGTGGTCATCGATGGTAACAGTCTTACCATCGAGAAAGTCGTGAGGGTAGCTAGAGGGTTCACTCCTGTTCAAATCGGGGAAGAATCCCGGAACAGGATGATCTCCAGCAGGAAAGCGCTCGAGAAACTCGTCGAGACGGGAGCGACGATATATGCCGTGAATACGGGCGTCGGGGACCTGGTCAACGCCAGGATATCCAAGAAGGACCTGAAATCGCTCCAGCTCAATCTCCTCCGCAGTCATGCCTGTGGTGTGGGCGAGAGATACCCGGTCGAGGTCTCCCGTGCGATAATGTTGCTTCGGGCCAATGCGCTGTCCAAAGGTTTCTCAGGCATAAGGCCTGACCTGCCAGAGATGCTGTCCAAGATGCTGAACGCCAAGGTGCATCCATTGATACCACGTCAAGGCTCGGTGGGAGCGAGCGGGGATCTCACGATACTCGCACACCTGGGACTGGTCATGGTTGGCGAGGGCGAGGCTGATGCCGGGAACGGCCCGGAACCTGGGATCGATGCTCTTGGCAGACGGGGTTTGGAGCCTATCTCTCTCGAGCCTAAAGAGGCGATATCCATAATCAACGGGACGCAAGCGATGGGTGGCATCGGCGCGCTCGCCGTCAATGACGCATCCACTCTCGTCGACAATTCGCAGATAGCCGCTGCTATGTCCCTAGAGGCTCTCAAGGGCACATCGATGGCGTTCGATCCTCGTATATCCAAGGTGAGGCCTCATCCCGGCCAGGTGCGGGTCTCTGGGAACATGGTGTCGATGCTGCAAGGTAGCGAGATCATGCTGTCCCACAAGCATTGTTCGAAGGTCCAGGACGCGTACACGCTCAGATGCATCCCGCAGGTGATAGGGGCCAGTCTCGAAGCGATCTGGTATGCTGACGATGTGATAAGCGTGGAGCTGAATTCCGCTACTGACAACCCGTTGTTCTTCCCGGAGGACGGATCGGTCATCTCTGGCGGCAACTTCCATGGGCAACCATTGGCCTTGGCCATGGATTTCCTGGGTCTTGCGGTGCATGAGCTGGGAAGCTATTCCGAGAGACGTGTGGCACGTCTGGTCGATCACAAACTGAGCGGCCTTCCTCCATTCCTGACTAAGCACGGTGGGGTCAGCTCCGGCATGATGGTGCCGCAGTATGTCGCAGCATCCATTGTATCCGAGAACAAAGTCCTGGTGCATCCGGCGTCCGCGAGCTCCATCCCTACCAGTGCCAACCAGGAGGACTTCAACAGCATGGGTACGATCGCTGCATGGAAGGCAAGGACGATCGTGGAGAACGTCAGCAGGGTGGTCGCAATCGAGATGATTGCTGCTGCGCAGGCGCTCGATTTCATCTCCGCATCTCCCAGTGCACCCGTACAGGAGGTCCGGTCATTGCTCAGATCCAAGGTGTCCAGGCTGGACAAGGACCGATCACTATCGGAAGACATCGAATCTGTCGCCCGCATGATATTGGATGGTGTGTTCGTCGATACGGTCGAACACACATGCGGATTTCAGAGGGCATGATGCGGCGATAGGTTGAATTCCGAGGAAGTATTACGCAGCCATCTCGAAGGGGGTATGACATGGAGGATCTCGCACAGAAGACGATCGAGCACGCCACAGGTCTGGGAGCCCAGTTCGCAGATCTTCGAATTGAGGATTCCCAAGGAACGAACATCGTCGTCATGGACGGCAAGACGAAGACCGTGACTGCTCGTCTTTCGAAGGGATGTGGCGTACGTGCATTCGTGGGTGGAGCTTGGGGATTTTCTGTCACCAACGACCTCTCATTGAAATCTCTGCGGCTGGCTGCCGAATCGGCGGTCAGAATGGCGAAGGTCGCCGAGAGTCGTGCCAAGATCAAGTTCGAGATCGAATGCGGAAAGGCCGAACACGCTACCGAGGTCTATCGATGCGACGAGAGACCTGGTGAGATCTCAGTCGAGGAGAAAGTAGGATTCGTAATGGATCTGGACAAGTCGATGAAATCCATCAATCCCAAGATCACGAGTACCAATGCTAGATACGACGACTTCGAGGGGATTCGTATCGTTGCGAACTCGTTCGGGACACTTCTCCGGACGGAGGACACCTGGACTCTGGGTGCGTGTTCTGCCTGGGCTAAGGATGGCGAGGTGATCCAGAGAGGGCATCATTCAGTCGGCTCCGTGGGTGGTTATGAACTGATGCGCCAGGAGGACTCGATCGCCATCGGGAGGACCGCAGCTGAACAGGCTCTGCGTCTTTTGGACTCCAAGCCGGCGCCGGCGGGTAAATTCACTTGCATACTTGATAATGTGATGACTGGCCTACTCGCACACGAAGCCTTCGGTCATGCATGCGAGGCCGATGCCATACTGCAGGGCGCTTCCGTGCTCGAAGGACGGATCGGGGAGAAGGTGGCGAGTGATGAGATATCTCTGATTGATGATCCTCGGGTCGAGGGTTCGTTCGGATATTTCTCGTATGACTGGGAAGGGGTGCCGTCATCGAAGCATGTGCTCATCGAGAACGGTATCCTGAAAGGATTCTTGCACAACCTCGAGACTAGTAGCAGAATGGGCATCCCCCCGAATGGATCGGCTAGATCTGAGAATTATGGCAGCCCTCCGATCATACGGATGAGCAACACATACATCGCGGGCGGCGATTGGGACAGGGAGGAGCTGATCAGGGACACTCCAGACGGCCTGCTGATCAAGGGTGCACAATATGGCTACGTCGAGCCATCCAAAGGACAGTTCATGTTCAAGTGCGACGAGGCATATGAGATCGTGAAGGGTGAGTTGGGGCAGAGATACAGGGACGCATCCCTCTCCGGCGTGATCTTGGAGGTCTTGGGGCATGTGTCTGGTCTGGCCAATGATTTCAAGATGACCGATCCTGGATATTGCGGGAAGCACGGCCAATCCGCGCGGACCACCGATGGTGGGCCGCACATGAGGATAGACGAGGTCGTTGTCGGAGGACTTACTTAGGAGGCGATGATATGACTTTGGCATATCTATCTGAGGAGACGGTCAAGGCAGTCATGAGGCTAGGCGCTGACGAATGCGATGTTATTGTCGCTCAGACCAATTCCATATCCGTCGAGATCGAAAGGGGTTCCGTGAAGCAGGCGAGCTCGTCAATCGACCCTGGTGTTGGCATCCGCGCGATCAGCGGCGGCTCCTCTGGATTCGCCTTCTGCACCGACCATGAACCAGCATCGATCAAGAAGACCGCCGAACTGGCAGTCTCCCTCGCAAAGTCTGGCACTGCAGACACCGACTTCAGAGGTCTGCCACACCCATCCAAACCAAAGACCATATCTGGGCTGTTCGACCCCAAGGTCGCGGATATGACGCCCGATGCAGGTGTAGAGATGATCTCGCGAGTCGCGGATGTGACCGGAGACGACAAGAGGATCACATCCGTCATGGCGGGTCTAGGGATGTCCGTTTGCCGAGTCTCCCTTGCGAATAGCCATGGGCTGGTGGCCGAACAGGAGCTGTCTTCGTTCGATGTATTCGCTGAGGCAGTGGCTCACTCAAATTCGACCATGTTCTCAGGGTTCGATGGTTCTTCTTCACGCCGTCTGGATCTCAGCCAGTTGGACAGCGCCGGCCTTAGTGCCAGAGAGCATGCGATAAACGGCCTCCGACAGACCAAGATCGAGACAGGTGATTACGCAATCGTGGTCGATCCGCTCGCTGCCGGAATGATACTGGCTGACGCGATTGGTGGAGGGACGAACGCCGAAGCTGTTCAGCGCAAACGGAGCTATCTCACGGGAAAGATGGGTCAGATGATCGGGTCCGAATCTATCACGATAGTGGATGATCCACTGCTGCAATGGGCGGTGGGGAGCACATCGTTCGACGGAGAGGGTACAGCCGCGAGGCCGACGACTCTGGTTGATTCCGGTCGCCTATCCTCGTACCTATATGATTCGTATACTGCTGGAAAAGACTCGGTCGAGAGCACAGGCAATTCATCCCGAGGCGGTGCAGTGTGGAGTTACAGACACCCGCCATCGATATCCACATCCAACCTGGTTGTCAAGAATGGTAGCTCGAGCATGGACGAGATGATCAAGGAGAGCGACGGGGGCGTCTACCTGAGGGTCACCTTCGACCACCCGAACCTTGCCACAGGCGAGTTCTCTGGATTGATGATGGAGAGCTATGTCATAGAGGATGGCGCGCTGGGGCCATCGATTCGGCAATCAACCGTCGGAATAGGTCTGATAGAACTGCTCTCGCGGATCGACATGATCGGCCGGGAGAGCAAGGACTACTTCGGGGTAAGGACGCCGGCGTTCAGAATATCCAATGCCAGGGTTGCAGGTTCGGCCTAGAATGAGAACTTCTGTGAACAGACGGGGCATTGTCCAGTTCGCTTGGCGCAGGTGAGATGCAGGCTGCTCCCGCATCTGCATGTGACGATCTCGAATCCTGACTTGACCCTGCCCTGACAATGAGCGCACTTGGTCGTTTGAGTTGCGTGGCCAACTGTGTATGGAGGACCGGCAGAGAAGACGCTCACCTTTCCATCTAACTCGAAGTTCAGGAGGCTACCGTCGAAGTGCCGCTTGCAGGTGATGTTCACCCTTATCGGCAACTCTCCTGACGCATGAGGGACTATCCTGGCCCTGACCAATATGTCTGTATCGGGGTTCAGGCTTCCGATCCTGGGGGCGTCCACAGCTTCGAACTGTCCCGATAACTGCATCGTGACCTCCTTTGCCAGGACATTACCGATGTTCTTGAGTGTGATGTCGACTTCCCCCTCAGCATCCTCCTGAAGCCCGGACGAGTCTATAGTCCCAGTGATATCCGGGGAATGTGATTCTATGGTACTCTTCGCTGAATCGAGGGCTTCTGCGACGAACTCGATTGCAGAATCGTAGTCCTTGTCCCTCTCCAAGTCCGCGAGTGCGAGCAATCTCGCCGATTCGCCTGTCGATGCTCCGATTCTCTTCAATATCTCTATGGCGCTTTCCGCGGCTATCGATATGTCTATGAATTTCTTGTGCGAGTCCTCGACTCCGAGGATCCTCTGGTCTGCTTCCATGAGGAGTTGGAACGCCTCCGAGGTGTTGTTCTCGCTCGTAACTTGCTGTGCCTGGTCCAGGAGTTCCTCGATCGAACGCACGGAGGCTCCTGAATCCCTCAAAGGCTGGAGTCTCTCGCGGACGTCTGACACAAGGTTAGCGAGCTTCTTCTCGATGAGTCCTTCAGCAGTGGTCCTGCATGAGATCGCCTGCTGAAACGCGAAGTCCCACAATTTCTCTGAGAACGATGTTCTGGCGACTTCCATCAAATCCTCGCAAGACTTGACGTTGAGGCCCATCGACTTCGCCTTGAATATCAAATCGTTGTTCTCTTCCATTATGTTGTTTATTGAGCCCTCGAATAATTGCAGAGCCATTTCTGAGCATCTCGTCAAGGCTCCCATGCATCTCCTGAAATCGTGCGCGGCCAGATATCCCTGCGCTTCGGTGAGGATTCTTTCGCACGCACCTGTGTCGATGCCGACCTTCTTCAGTCGGTCGACCTGTTCTCTGACCGAGCTCAGTTCGATCCTCGAACTGTCCATGTTCTCCCTGATCAGATGGATCTCGTCGCCGCTCTCGATCGACTTCGCTAGAGCGTCGACATACTTGCCCTCAGAGAGCAGCATCTCCGCCTCATTCACAAGTTGCTCTATCTCGGGGGCGCTTATCCCGTCTTCGGCCGCCTCCAAAAGCTTCATGCGTGCCATTTCGACTGCCCTGGTGCTGATCTCCTTCTGCAGCTCAGCCTTCTCCATCTCGGCCTCGCAATTCATCGCAAGTTTCAGCGCATCCTGGAACCGGTCCTCGTTGAAAGCGTGGATTCCATCGGCGACACATCGTTCTGCCATCCCGACAGAGACGCCCTCGTTCGCAGCCTTTTCCACACGGTCCTTGAACTTCTCGAGGGTGTTCCAGATCGTGTTCCTAGTGACTTCGGTCGACGATTCAGATGATTTCTTTGAGAGCTCGAGAGCAATCGCGTATTGATGACGGGTCAATGCCTCGACGGCCTGATCCAGGAGTTCCCTGGCCTGGCCTACATCCATGTCGAGTGTCTCGGCGTTCTTGAGGTTGCCTCGCGCAACCTTGATCTCGACCGCTGCCTTGGAGCTCAAGTTCTTTATCTGGTCAATGTCGTTCGTGGCCGAATCGATGCATCTGAGTGCCTCGGCATAATCTCCTGTCTTCCATAGGACGACCGCCTTCTCCGCGAGAGTCTCTGGATCCTTAGTATCCACTCCGACATTCTTGGCATCAGTCAGCAACCTCTGGAGTTCCTTGATCATCTCTGATACGCCATCTGCCGTCTTCTGGCGGACAATGTCTTCACACCGTTTCGCGACGGCGAGTGCTTGATCATATTCCTTCTTCTTCATCAGATCCTTGGCTTGCCCCAGCATCTCTCGGCTTTCAGACATGTCGATCTCGTATGACTGGGCGAGTTCGATGCTCTCCTTGGAGGTGAGTATGAACTTGGCGGCTAGATACATGGCCAGCTTCTTCTCGGCCTCCTCGGTCAGCGAATCAAGCAGCCTCTCTGATTCGTCGAAATCGCTGTCCTGGAAGTATCTCTTCGCGAGTCCGAGTTCCTTGGCTTGATCGGTGACATCGGCCTTGCTCCTCTGCGCCTCCTCGACGAGGTCCTCGGCTCCTCGTATCTTCTCCTTTATTCCGTCATATCTCCTGATCTTATCCTCCAGGGACGACCTGGTCTCTGAAATCAGGGAATTGGCTCCATCATAATCCTTCTCTTCGAACTTGGCACGAGCATCTTTTATTGCGGTTTTCGCTTCGTTGACGCTGATTCCTATCGACTTTGCCTCTTCGAGGAAGTCTTTGATGCCCGAGAATTTTGCCTGCAGCAGTCTAGTGATCATCTCATCCGCATTCGAGATGACTCCCCTCGTGGTCGCAGAAGCGTCCTCGTACACTTTCTTCTCGATGGATCCCTTGGCCCTCGTGATGAGAATCTCCAGGTCCGAGGGGTCTCCTCCGAACTGTCTGACCTTGTTCATCTTCTCATCCGCAACCGCTATCAGTCTGTCACACACATCTTTCCCCACAGTCTCTATCCTCTGCTGTGCCTCTTTGAGGAGTTCGTATGATCTTTCGAATGATTGCTCCGATAGTCTGAGGCGTGAATCGGAGATTGTCTCTACGACATCCGCGACCGCCTCTCTGTCTGAGAAGCTCTTGACGAATTCGTCGATGTTGTGTAACCTGTCACTCAATACCCTCGTGATTGCGGCGCTGGCAGCTTCGATGCTCAAGTTGGAGAGTCTCACGCTCTCTGGGATTGCCTCGTTGGCCATGGAGGACAACGCCCTCTGGAGCAACCCCTCAGCCTCCGTGATATCCGCGCCCATCTGCTTTCCCAGCTTGACCGTCTTGTCCGTCTTATCGATCGTGTCCAGGGTCCTGTCGTAAGCCGCTTTCCTGGCCTCGGTCAATCCTCGCTTGGCGAGTTCCAATGTCTTTTCGAAGTCTCTTGACTCGAATGATCTCTTTGTTTCGGCGAGGACCTCTTTGACCGACAAGATTTCCGAACCTATGTCCTCTGCGAATTTGATCTCCTTTGTCAGCTCGACCAATTCGTCTCTGGCGTTGGTGAATACCTCGAGAGCAGTGTCGATCTCCTTCTCACTCTGCTGCGCGTATTTCATCGCATCCTCGAATTTGCGCTGTCTCAGGTTGTCCCTGGCCGTGTTGAGGAGCGTGAATGGCTTGCTCATGTCCACGCCGATCTTTTTAGCGAGGACGAATCGGTCCTTGGCCTTGGCTATGACCTCGAGGACTGACTTGAACTGCATGTCCCGGACCTTTTCATTTGCCGAGGTCAAGGCGTTGAGCGCCTCGATGTACTTCTTGTCCTTCATCGCAATGTGAGCCTGATCGAGGATGTCCTGAGGGACTTCGACGTCTTCGCCCACACCCTTGAGCGTCTTGATGCCTTCCCTGACTTCTTTGATGATGTCCTGGAACTTGGCGCTTATAGCATTCTCGCCCTCGGACTCCGCCCTCTTGGCGTATGATAGTGAATCTTTGAACCGCAGCGATCCTAAGGCGGTTTTCGATTTCTCAATGTGGCTGGTGACCCTGGACATGTCCGCCTGCAGTTCCTCCCCAGCGGTGACCAGCTCCTCGCCTCTCGCTATCGTCGCGTTGATCTGTGCCCTGATGTTATCTCCAGCTCCCTCAAGTGCCTCGCGGACGTTCGTCAATCCCTGTTCGTAATCCTGCTTCTCGAGAGCGCTCTTCCCCTGGGCGAGAAGATCTTCGAACAGACTGACATCGTCGCCCATCTCTTTGGATTGGATTATGATCTCCTGTGCCTGTGAGAGTAACTCTGAGAAATGCTCATGTAGCGACCTTTCAGCGGCATCATATGCGCTCTTGGCGCTCTTCATCGCGTTTTCAAGGTCGTCCTTCATAACGAACTTCTTGCTCTCCTCGAGCATCTCCAAAGCGCCCTTCGCTTCGGCTACTGGTATCTGGCCAGCGGTGACAAGCGATTCTGCTGAATCTGCCACCTCACCTATCCGTTTAATAAAAGCGGTCTTGGACTCCTCAGTTGCCTTCTGTATGTATCCGAGTGCTGATTCGTATTCCTTGGAATCCATCGCGGCATTGTACTGTGCCAGTACCTTGTTGGCTTCTGATAGATCTGTGTCGTTCTCCTGGCAGAGTTCTAAGAATGATTGGAGCTTCTCGAAATCCTTTTCAGCTCTCCCTCGATTTCGGGTCGCCTCCTTTGCTCGTTCCTCCAGTTGCTTTGCTAGCTGGAGGCTCTTGAGATAGTTACCTGCCACGATGAACCGGGCTCCTCGTACCTAGCATGGGCGGGGGGTTTGCTGGCACAGCCTATATGACATGTTACCATTTTATTTGACGGTCTTAAAGGTATCGCTGTCTCTATCAATAATGATACGTCCGTACGGATTTCTAAGACCAGCAAGCTTAAAGGCTCTGAGGTCGGAGTCTCTTGAGGGCGCTCTCACGCATGTCCTCGGCGGCTCTCAGGAGTGACGAGACCTCGGCCTCCCTCCGTGATCTGTACTCGCCGTCCTCGCATGATGCCAGGTTGATCCGGACATTGGCTGCCGCGCCTCTCAGACCGGCTTCCGCGAGCTCTATGGCGACCTCCACATCTGAGGACGCGCTCCTGATCCCTCTCTGGGCGACTATCTTCGATATCCTCAGGAGCTGGAGGCAGTTCCTAGCAGTTTCCATGGGTATGTCGGTGGCATTCCTGACGGCAGGATCGCGGGCCGCAAGGACTTCTTTCTCATCCGTCATCTCCCTCGTTCGTCTGAAGACGGCCGCCAGTTCAGAATATGCCTCTGAATCCTTGACAGAGAGATCCAAGAGCTTGTCTCTGAGGTGTTCCGCATTGGTCTTCTCCTCCAGCAGCGCTGGCCAGTGGTCCTCCAGCTTCCGACTCTTAAGACTGATCCCACAGACCATGACCAGCAGGGAGGCGCTCATGGATCCCGCCGCGGCGGATGCGGTGCCACCTCCTGGCGCCGGCCGATCCGAGGATAGGTCGTTGCAGAACGCCCTCAGCTCTTCCAGAGTATTCAACCCCAGATCCTCCTTTCAAGAACCTGGTTGCTGGCGAAATTGCCCATCTTCAGGAACCTTGCGGCAAGGTCGCAGACGGCATCGAGCGGTATCAGGCCGATTATCTCACTCTCTTCCACCTCGACGCCATGCGCTTCCGCTTCCTTCTTGACTTCCATGAACACCTTCGATATCGGGGTGACAGTATAGTCTGTGAGGTTCATGGATACCTGCACCATCTTCTTCTCCTTGAGCATGAATCCGAGTGCCTTGACATGGGGTATGCCCCCGCTGCTGGCCCTGATCTTCTTCGCGATGGCCTTCGCGACTTCTATGTCCTCCGTCTTGAGGTTCACATTGAACGCTATGAGGGGCATGCGCGCCCCTACTGCCGTCGCACCTGCCGTCGGATGCACCTTTCTGGGGCCGTAATCTGGATACCTTGAATCGTCCGTGAGTATGGCCTCCTTCAAGCCCTCGAACTGTCCTCTCCGGACATTCTCCAGGTTGGTTCTCTCAGGGCGTTTGGCCGCGGCCTCGTACATGTATACCGGTATCTGCAGGTCCTTGCCGATGCGCGCGCCCACAATGTTCGCCACCTCAACGCAGTCCGCGATAGTGGCTCCTGAGATCGGGACGAACGGAAGCACATCCAATGCACCCATCCTCGGGTGCTCTCCCTTGTGCTTGGTGAGGTCTATATGCTCGGATGCGGCCCTAGCCGCCCTGAATGAGCTCTCCTGGACACTCTCCTTGTTGCCCGTGAATGTGACTACGCTCCTATTGTGGTCAGCGTCCATCTCCACATCGAGAACCTTGGTCCCTGGAACAGAACGGATCGAATGGACTATGTTGTCAATGACTCTCTTCCTGCGTCCTTCGCTGAAGTTAGGAACGCATTCTATGATGGATGCCATGTCAATCGGACCGTTCACGTGAATTGACTAGGTAGCTTTTATAATACACCATCGTTCGTTTCAGACGGCTTTCACTTTTTCAGAATGTCCACTGCAGCGACCTTCTCGAGTATGATCTCCGATGGGTTCCTGCTGCCTATGGTTGCCTGCTCCCGCTCGGAGACCCCATACTTGGCGAGCCTTTCTGATGAGACGTCCTCCGCGAGAGGTTCCATTGGTTCCCAGCCCTTTTCGGATATGATCTCTGGTCCTGATAGTTGCGCGATCACGATTCTTGTCGTATCCTCAGTCACCGACATCTTGTCAATCGCACCGCTTAGCTGTCTCTGGCCAGAAGCATATAGCAATGTCTCCATGGCGAGCGAATCCGCGGAGTTCCTTTTCTCATCGATAGCCTTCCGGGCATGATATGCAGCGCTACTCATGTGATCCTTTCCGAAGACCATGTCCGCATCTAAGACGAGTACCTCAGCCCCTATCGATCTGGCCTTCTCGAGAATCATTCCCATATCCTCCTTGGCCCGTCCTAGCTCGGTCCTGGCGACCCAAACGGAGGTATCCATGGTCTTGCGCATAATTCCCCTCCTCATCATCTATCTGAAATCCACGAGGGAGCGCTGTCCGTCCTCGGTCAGCGCGGGCATGGTGGGATCCGTCTGTCCCAGCTGATCCTTGATCGCCCTCGCGACAGCTTCCCCAATCGTCGGTATCTGCTTAAGCCTGTCGTAGCTCGTGTTCCTAATATCCTCGATCGATTTGATACCTCGTGCGTGGAGAGCGCGGGCGCGTACCCGCCCCAACCCTCTGAGATGGACGAGGTCCAGCAGTTCAGGGAGGATGCCGTACTTGATCCTCACGACGATCTCCTCGCATTGATTCCGCGCGTCCTTGTTGAACAGTTCTGATAATCTTCTCATGGAGTGAGCGAGCCATTCAGCCATCTCGACCTTGTTCCTTATGTCCCCGGGTCCGATCCCGAACTTGTCCGCTATCTCGTTCTCGTGGACCTCGGATGACCAGTCGAGGATGAGTTTCGCGGTCTTGAGCTCCGAGAGGAATCCCTCGTACAGAGAGAGGTCGGTGGGCGGATCGAATATCAGCTGGTCCTGGACCTCGTTTAGTAACTCCTCCGTCCATTCATAATCGGATTTCCTGAGATACAGTAGAGGCATGTCTGGAACAGAGCATATGGCGTGCAGGAGTCCGAAGGTTGGTCCCCCCTTGTACTTCTCCAATGCATCCCGCATTATTATCGCCGACTTCGGGTCTATATAGAGGTCGCTGACCCTCTTACCGAACTGGGTCGCTCTGAGGACCCCGTCCTCGTCCGCGACCATTCCCTCCTCCTTCAGGAACTCGAGGATTAGTTCGATGGTCTCGCTCAAGTACGGCGTATCCATCTGGTGTGAGAGGAATGTTCTGCCGAAGAACGACTCCAGCTCTTCGAGCGTCCTCACATCGCTGGTAGCGATGAGTGCGAGCAGATGGGACCGCATTGCGGGCTCGGTCCCGAGCTTCGAGAATATGCTCTCGCTCTCGCCCAGGAGGTAATTGTCCATGAGCAAGTATCGTTCTTCCTCGTCCCTTGCGATGAGGATGGCCTCACCATAAGGGTCGAACCTGGGCCGCCCGGCCCTTCCGCACATCTGTCTGACCTCGAGGACTGGGAGCGAGGCATATCCCACATTGGCATCGAACCTACGCAGGTCCCTCACAACGACGGTCCTTGCGGGCAGATTGATGCCTGCGGCGAGTGTCGGGGTGGCGACTATGCATCCTAGCAGACCTTCCCTGAATGCTGATTCGACGATCCGTCTCTGGGATGAAGTCAGCCCTGCATGATGGAACGAACATCCGTTACGTATGCACCTTCCGAGCCTCGCTCCCATCGTGGTGGGCTCTTCTTGTTCCCCCACCATCCTCCTGGATATCTGCAATAGCCCGTCAGCGACCCGTGGTCTGAGTGCCTTGGTGAGCTTGCCCAGCTCCAGCGCGAGCGACTCGCATGACCTCCTGGTGTTGACGAACACCAGGCATTGTCCTCCGCCTTTGATCGCGTTCTTGACTATCTCTCTGACAGGGGACTCATCCTTTTCGAGCTTCCTCTTGGAATTGTCCGTGAAGAAGATCTCACCGTCGACGTAGACTCCCTCTCTGAGAGGCACAGGTCTCCAATCGCTGGTCACTAGCTTGGCATCGAGCCAATCTGAGAGTTCATCGGCGTTCTTTATGGTCGCGGATAGAGCAATCAGCTGGGCCCTTGAGTTGAATGTCCTGAACTTTGCGAGGATGACTTCCAATGTCGGCCCTCTCTCAGGGTCGTTCAGTAGATGTACCTCGTCTGCCACGACCACCGACAACTGGTCGATCCACTTCGTCCTGTGCCTGAGCAAGGAGTCAGCCTTCTCCGAGGTTGCGATCACTATGTCATACCTCTGGAGCTTGGGGTCGACCTCATCATAATCGCCGGTCGATTCAGCCACGGTTATTCCAAGGTCAGAGAACTTCGACAGGTCGTCGTACTTCTCGGAAGCGAGCGCCTTGAGCGGCACCACGTACAATGCCTTGCCTCCTTTCAGAACGGCCTGCAGTATGGCCAGGTACGCGACGAGGCTCTTCCCAGATGCAGTCGGCACGGCAAGTACTAGATTGTCTCCTCTGAGAGCCGGGACCATGGCCTCTTCTTGTGGCGGATACAGCTCTGTGATCCCCTGCTCTTGGAGTTTCTTTGTTATCCTCGGGTCCAAACCCAGCTCTTCTATCATCATTCTATGTTGCCTTCCAGGTCCCAGATCCGGACCCCCTTGATTCCAGGTTTTATATACTTATGGCACGCCCTACAGTAAGTGCGTGCGGTCTTCAGCACTGCTAATGGTTCCGATGTACTGGCTTGCGCAACAACCTCAGGACTCACGGCGCAACGCTTATTTAGCACCGACCTAATAGCTTCGACTGATACTGGTGCGGCCGATGGCAGACCGAAATTCTAAGGGCTCAGACTTGGGCCTTCCTGACATTGAAGATTGGGTCAAATCTCAGACCTTCGAGACCACAGCCGATATAAAGATACCTCCGAAGCTCGTGGATCAGGTACTCGGACAAGAGGATGCGGTTAAGATAATCCGAAAGGCCGCTGAGCAGAAGCGGCATGTTATCCTGATCGGCGATCCCGGCACGGGCAAATCCATGCTCGCGCGTTCGATGGTCGATTTCCTTCCCAATGGGGAACTGCAGGACGTCATAGGGTATCACAACCCCGAAGACCCCAACGAACCGAAGATACGACTGGTGCCCGCTGGGAAGGGCAGAGAGATCGTCCAGGCACAGAAACTCGAGGCGGAACAGAAGAAGGCGCAGAAGAGTTCATGGATATTCGGCTTGATGTTCATGTTCGTGGCGATGTCCGCGGTCATGTGGCTCTGGACCAAGGACGCGACGCTCCTGTTGATCGGTATAATCGGCGCTTTCCTGCTCTTCATGATATTCAGATACACTGGTCAGCGAAAGGAAATGCTGATGGTTCCTAAACTCCTGATATCTCATCGGCCAGATGAACCGCCGCCGTTCATAGATGCGACGGGTGCACATGCAGGTTCGCTGCTTGGAGACGTGAAACACGATCCGTTCCAGAGTGGCGGACTCGAGACCCCTGCGCACGAAAGACTTGAGCCGGGCGCCATCCACAAGGCGAGCAAAGGTGTCCTGTTCATTGACGAGATAAACCTGTTGAGGATAGAGAGCCAGCAGAGCCTTCTGACCGCCCTGCAAGAGGGCGAGTTCAGCATACTCGGACAGAGCGAGAGGAGCTCAGGCGCGATGGTCAAGAGCGAGCCTGCCCCTTGCGATTTCATTCTGGTGGCAGCAGGGAACCTCGACGCAGTGTCTGGAATGCATCCAGCTCTCCGGTCGAGGATACGAGGTTATGGTTATGAGGTTTTCATGCGCAGCACCATGTCCGATACTGAGGCGAACCGCGATAATCTTCTCAGGTTCGTTGCGCAGGAGGTCACCAAGGACAAGAAGATACCTCACTTCAGCAAAGGGGCCGTCGCGGAGATCATTCGCGAGGCGCAGAGGCGTGCAGGCAGAAGAGGCATGCTGACATTGAGGTTGAGGGAGCTAGGGGGTCTCGTCAGAGTTGCAGGTGACATCGCGACTGAGCGCGGAGACAGCGTAGTCGAGGCACTCCACGTGTCCGAAGCGAAGAACATCGCACGCTCCCTGGAGCAGCAGGTCACCGACAGGGCTGTCGAACGCAGAAAGGACTACAAGACCTCTCTCACGGAGGGGTCGGTGATCGGAATAGTCAATGGATTGGCCGTATTGAACTCGGATTCCTCCTTGGCGGAGTATTCCGGCATCGTCACTCCGATCGTGGCCGAGGTGACGCCCGCCCAGAACAGGGAGGGTGGCAAGATCATAGCGACAGGAAAGCTCGGCGAGATAGCCCGGGAATCGGTACAGAACGTTTCCGCCCTCATCAAGAAGTACACTGGCGAGGACATCAGCAATCATGACATCCATGTCCAGTTCATAGGCACATATGACGGCATAGAGGGCGATAGCGCGTCGATAGCCGTGGCTACCGCAGTGATATCCGCGTTCGAGGAGATCGAGGTCGACCAGACTGTGGCCATGACCGGGAGCCTGAGCGTAAGAGGTCAGGTCCTTCCAGTCGGTGGGGTCACTGCGAAGATAGAGGCAGCTGCCGAGATGGGTCTGAAGAAGGTCCTGATACCTGAGCAGAACATGCGAGATGTGCTGCTCGAGGACAGATACATCGACAAGATCGAGGTCATCCCTGTACGCGTCCTGAACGATGTATTGGTTCATGCGTTGGTGGGCGCAAGGAAGGAAGGCTTGCTCAAGAAGCTAGCATTGCTGGTCGCAGGAAAACACGGCCCGAAAACCGCTAGCGTGGCCGCCTCCGATCGGCCAGTAGTCAATTGATGGGGGTTCTTTATTGTGCGGGGGCTTGTGATCGGGCGATTTCAGCCGTTTCACAAGGGCCATCAGGCAGCGATTCGCGAAGCGTTGACCAAGTGTGACGACCTCATTGTCGTGATTGGCAGCGCGGAATTGTCACACACATCCGAGAATCCGTTCACGGCGGGAGAAAGATATCAGATGCTCCTATCCTCTTTCACCGAGGACGAACGTCCCCGAATCCATATCATACCTGTTCGGGATGTGAATAGGTATGCAGCATGGGTCAACCATGTGGAATCATATGTTCCTCCGTTCGACTTCGTGTTCTCCAACAGTGAACTCACAAGGTCTCTGTTCTCGGCGGCGGGGTATGAGTCGAGAAAGACCAAGAGTTACAACTCGAAGCACTATTCTGGGACGGAGATACGCCGGAGGATCGCCGCAGGTGAGAAATGGAACCATCTGGTCCCATCGACCGTGGCCCAGATGATCGAGGGACTCGACGGTCACCAGAGGTTGCTGGATGCCGGAATGTGCACGCGTAAGAGGCCCCGGGACGGTAGGAATGCTCGCTGAAGAACTTGGACAAGTGCTGAGATCAAAGGGGCTCACGTTGTCCACTGCTGAATCGTGCACTGGCGGGAAGATGGGTGACATGATAACCGCTGTACCTGGAAGTAGCGATTACTACCTCGGTGGCGTCATATCATACAGCGACGATGCGAAGGCGAGCATCCTGTCTGTCGATCCGGAATTGATCGTTTCGAGGGGCGCTGTCAGCGATGAGGTCGCCGTACAGATGGCTCGAGGCTGCATGGAGAGATTCTCCTCGGATGTGGCAATATCGACGACTGGGATCGCTGGTCCGACAGGCGGGACGCCGACGAAGCCCGTGGGTCTGGTATTCATATGCGTGTGCTCGGACAAGGCATCGGTGTGCACTCGCAACTTATTCATCGGAGATCGCGAAGATGTACGGGTCCAGTCCACAGAGGCCGCTCTCAGGATGACCCTCGAGTTCGTGTGCGCGCACCACTAGACTGCATGTACACGCGCGGTGGAGTGTATGGCTCTAGAGTCTACTGGCATATGTCGACATCTCCAAAAGCTTCATTATCGCAAACATGCATGCGATGATTCGTTCTCATGTCAGAAGGGGATGTGCAGAGGATACCTACGGGTGTTGCCGATTTCGACTCGATACTCGGCGGCGGTCTTCCAGCAGGCTCAGTAGTACTGTTGCTGAGCGATGTTGGCGGTGGCGGTCATGAATTCGCGCTCACATCCGCCGCAAAGATCGGGATCGTGAAGGAGTTTCCCGAGACGCGGTCGTTCATGCTTGGGCACGCTGGAAAGGCAGGCGTACTTCCGGAGAAGTTGAACTACATAACATTCTCTCGGTCCAAGGAAGACATCCTGCGGGAGGTCAAACTATCATTCAACAGGGATTTCTTCGAGTCTCTGTCATCGGGCCTGATGTTCAAGGATTTTTCAAAGGGCTATTTCATGAGGACCGTCGTTCCCACAGCATGGACCGGCTCCGAGGACGGCGACCTCTTCT
The DNA here is from genome assembly GCA_018818785.1 of Thermoplasmatota archaeon. Classification (GTDB taxonomy): domain Archaea; phylum Thermoplasmatota; class Thermoplasmata; order UBA10834; family UBA10834; genus UBA9653. The sequence goes on from JAHIRF010000009.1 coordinate 223,826, forward strand.
CTGAGCTGAAGGTCGACAACTTGCTGGAATCGTTGGTCAACTTCCTGGACTCCAACGCCCCCAATAGCCTCATCATCATAGATTCTTTGACAGACCTGATTGTTTCAGAGACGATCAAGTTCGAAGATGTCGTGTCATTGTTGAAAGGGATACAGAGGATGGCGAAGAAGTGGGAGGCCGTCTTCTACATCATCCTCACGGATGAGATACTCGACAAACGCCGCCAGCAGATGGTGGTCGACAGCGTCGATGGTGTACTCAAGTTCGAATGGTCGAAGTACCATCATACGTCCAAGCGACAGAGGTACTTGTATGTGGAGAAATTCACGAGTGTGCTGGCGCACCTGGACCAGGAGAGGATTGCCAGGTTTGCGACGCTCATAACTTCGCAGAGTGGCTTCGTCGTGATAAATACTGAACGAGTCGGGTGATCTGGATGTCTGATAACAGGGTTAAGACCGGTGTGGATGGGCTCGATGAGATGTTGCAGGGTGGCTTCCCAGAGAATCACATAGTCGTACTCATGGGTTCCTTCGGGACCGGGAAGACCACATTCGGTCTCCAGTACCTGATTGAGGGCCTCAAGAACGGTGAGTCCTGCATGTTCATCTCACTCGAGGAGGACCGAGAATCCATAACAAAGAACGCGGCATCGTATGGTTGGAACTTGGAGAAGGCCATCGAGACGAAGAAGTTGGGCCTGTTCAAGCTCGAGCCTTCGGATGCCAAGACGACGGTAACACGGATCAAGAGCGACCTCCCGAAGTTCATCAAGACCTTCGGCGCGAAGAGGGTCGTGATTGATTCCGTCTCACTGCTCAACATGATGTTCACAGACGATACGGAGCGTCGCTCCAACCTCTTCAACCTATGCCAGCTCCTCAGGAGCACGGGCGCGACCGCCCTATTGACCGCCGAGGTCCGGGACGACAACCCTCGCTCATCGAGGGACGGTCTCGCGGAGTACACAGCGGACGGCGTGGTCCTGCTGCAATCGGACGAGAACAGAGACGGCGGAGAGGTGCAGCTCACGATCAGGGTGCTCAAGATGCGCCGGACGAGCCATTCCCGACGTGTGAAGCCCTATTCGATATCTGACAAGGGCATAACCGTGCACGCCGGAGCGGACGTGTTCTAGATTCAGCTCATCAATGACCCAGCTCGCCGTGTATGACTTCGCCCAGCCGTCGTATTCCTTCGGTTATCTTTTCGTTCGACGGGTACGTGAAGTTCAGCCTCATCGTGCTGAATCCGTCGCTGGGGTTCGGGAAGAACGCCTTCCCGGAAACGAACGCGACCTTCCTTTTCAGGGCTTTTTCCAAGAGATCGGGTGATTGCATGCCGTCAGGAAGTGTGGCCCACAGGAACATGCCGCCTTCAGGCTCCGTCCACCTGACGCTGTCGGGCACGGACTCGTGCATGGCGTCAAGCATCAATCGCAGCTTCTCTCCATAGACCTTCTTTATGTGCTCGATTTGTCTGTCCATGTGTTTGCGGACCATATACTCATGAGCTATGGCTTGGCCCAGGACGCTCGTGCACACATCGGTCGATTGCTTGGCTATGATCATCTTTTTGAGTATGCCTGGATCAGCCACGGCCCAGCCGACCCTCAGCCCAGGTGCGAGGACCTTGGAGAAAGTGCTCGTGAATATGACTCTGCCCTCATCGTCGAAGGTCTTCAGAGCCGGTAGATGGTCACCGACGTACCTCAGCTCGCCATATGGGTCGTCCTCCAATATCACGAAATCGTATTCGGAAGCCATGTCTACGAGCCTCTTCCTGTTCTTCGTGGGCATCGTGACCCCTGACGGGTTCTGGAAGTTCGGGAGGACGTAGACCAGTTTTGGGTGATTGCCCTCTCCCGCCAACTTCTTCATCCTTTCCTCGAAGATGTCCATGCGCATGTTCTGATCATCGATCGGTATTGCCTCATACGATGCCTGGTAGGTGTTGAACCCCGTAAGTGCAGCAAGGTAGGTCGGTGCAGAGACGACGATCGTATCCTTGGGATTGACGAACACCTTGCCGGATAGATCGATCACCTGCTGGGATCCGCTGACAACCAGGATATTGTCCGTGGTCACATCCATCCCCTTGGAGGCCATTCTGCTGGCGATGGATTCTCTCAAGGGCGCGTATCCTTCGGTTATTCCATATTGGAGGATCTGGTCACCGTTCATTTCCAGAACGTCTTTGACGATATCCTTGATTATCTCCACAGGGAATGTCTCAGCGCTCGGAAGACCCCCGGCAAATGAGATCATATCCGGCATCTGGAGTAGTTTCAGCAGTTCCCTCACATCGGATGCCTTCATCTGTTTAGCTCGCTCGGAGAAGTGGTGTGAGAAATCCGCCATTTCAATTGCCTCGTTGATCCACTAATCGATGCGTCACCCTTTAATAATTTTGAAATTACAGTCACGTTTAGCTTCAGCAGACAACCGGTACAACCGTTGTCAGTGTCGCAGACCAGCACCACAAGCATTAAAAACAACTATTCCCTACAACGCACTTGGCCAACATGAAGCTGATACGTCAAGGAAAGGTGAAAGATGTCTACGAAGTCGATGCGCATACGCTCGAGTTCGTATTCTCAGACAAGATCAGCGTGTTCGATAAGATCATTCCATCTCTTATACCTCAAAAGGGTGAGACACTCTGCAGGACGAGCGCCTTCTGGTTCCAGATAGCACGTTCGTGCGGGGTCAAGACCCATTTCAGAGAGCTCATACCGCCCAATAGGATGCGTGTTCAGCAGGTTCGGGTCCTTCAGCCATCGAAGCTCACCAGGAAGACGACTAACTGTCTGATACCTCTCGAGGTGATCTGCAGATACTACGTGGCTGGATCCATGTGGGACAGGATCCGCAATGGCGAGATCAAGCCTAGCAAGCTCGGGTTCAAAGGCAACAAGGAGATCAAGTACGGCGACAAGTTGCCAGAACCATATGTGGAAGTCACCACGAAGCTCGAGAAGGTCGATAGGCTGCTAACGAAGAATGATGCGATGAAGATCGCGAGCATATCGACCGGGGAATACGCACGGATCGTCGAATCCGCCCTGTTGCTGGATGAGCGGATAGCGGAAGAGGTCGAGAAGAGGGACCTCATACATGTGGATGGCAAGAAGGAGTACGCATTCGACGAGAATCGCGAACTCATGGTCATAGATTCATACGGCACCGCCGATGAGGACCGTTGGTGGGATTGGAACGATTACTCAAAAGGCGAGTTCATCGAACTCAGCAAGGAGAACGTCCGTCAATACTATCGCGAGAAGGGGTATTATCCGAAGCTCGTCGAAGCGAGGAAACACGGCAAACCCGAGCCGAAGATGCCTTCGCTGCCCGCAGAGAAGATAAAGGAGATATCTGAGCTCTACATCGATATGTTTGAGAGGATTACCGGCGAGAGCTACAGGTAGTGGTCGCATGTATGTGACAGGCGACTTATTAGTTGTCTGACATTTCGAGGTGCTCTGAGATGGATGTCCAAGGCATAGATGAGTTCATGCGTTATCTGAAGGCAAAATATGACGATAGCGAACGCAAGGATGAGTGGCGTGCGCTCAGTGGCCGGGACCATGTTTCATCCAATTACGACACTTTCATCCTGACTGACCAGAAGATCTTCCAGATAAAATCGAAGGAGATATCCTCCAAGGACACGGTCGCGATCGCGCGCGAGGTCGGCGGAGCATCCCCAGACATGGTCGAGATGATCCAAGGTGGTGCACCCGTGCCTCTCAATGTCATATCGAGGGCGCAGAACGCCTCTGCAGTGATCATGTTCGGGATGCAACAGTACTCTTCGGACATAACCGACGTCTTCCGTCGTGAGTATTATGGGTCAAAGCAGGACGATTTGAAGGCGGAGCTGGACCACAACGTCAAGAACCTGTTGCAGCGTCCCGAGTACAAATCCGTGTACCGGAGCATGCGCCGCGATCGGGATTCCTATTTTGCCTAGGTGTGGTAAATCCAGCTATCTCATCAACTCTGATTGAAAATAGTAAAATGGAGTTTAACCGCTCGTTTGAGCGGCATAGGTTTTTGATTTACGTCATCTTCCCATCGAGGTATTGCTGGTATCCGCCCAGATCCATTAGGCCGTGGCCTGACAGATTGAACGCTATTACCTTCTCCTCGTTGTTCTTCTTCGCCTCGAGGGCAAGGTCGATGGCCGCCTTGATGGCGTGACTTGCCTCGGGCGCGGGTATGATGCCTTCTGCCCTAGCAAACATGGCCGCTGCATCGAACACTTCCTTCTGTTGGTAGGCGACTGGTTTCACCACCTTCGATTTCACCAGCGCGCTCACTGTGGGTGCCGCACCATGGTATCTCAATCCTCCCGCATGGATGGGCGATGGCACGAAATCGTGACCCAGCGTGTACATCAGGAGAAGCGGCGTCATTCCAGCGGTGTCGCCGAAATCGTATTCGAACTTGCCGTTGGTGAGTGTCGGTACGACCGTCGGTTCCACTGCGATGAATTCGGTGTCCATCTTCCCTTTCAGTTTCTGTGCGATGAACGGGAATGTGAACCCTGCGAAGTTCGATCCTCCTCCAACGCACCCGATGAGGTAGTCCGGTTTCTCTCCGAGCTTCTGGAACTGAAGAATCGCTTCCTGTCCGATTATAGTCTGGTGAAGCATCACGTGGTTCAGGACGCTTCCAAGGCTGTACTTCGCCTTTCCGTCCTTCACACATGTCTCGAGCGCCTCGCTGATAGCTATCCCGAGGGATCCTGGATGATTCGGATCCTGGCCGAGGAGCTTTTTACCGAACTCAGTCAAGTTGCTGGGCGATGGATGCACATCCGCACCAAACAACCGTATCATCTCTCGCCTGTATGGCTTCTGATCGTAACTGGCCCTGACCATGAAGACTTCGCACTCGAGTCCGAAATAGTTGGTGGCCATCGCAAGCGCGGTACCCCATTGGCCAGCGCCAGTCTCGGTAGTGAGTTTCGTTACACCTTCCTTCATGTTGTAGTAGACCTGCGCGAGGGCGGTATTGGTCTTATGACTGCCTGCAGGGCTTAGATCCTCTCTCTTGAAGTATATCTTGGCCGGAGTCTTCAGTGCCTCCTCCAGTCTGATAGCTCTCTGGAGTGGACTCGGCCGGTTTATGTGCATGTACGATTGCAGCACCTCATCGGGGATGTCGATGTATCTCTCGGACGACATCTCCTGCGTTATGAGCGCTTTCGGGAAGATCGGTTCTAGATCCGATGGCTTGATCGGCTGCTTGGTGGCAGGGTTCAATGGCGGAGCTAGCGGCTCAGGCAGGTCTGGCAATATGTTGTACCATTTCTTCGGCATCTCTTCGGGTGTTAATTCAGTCCTCACAGGTCTCAAGGTACCCCTCCGTACATGGAATTGGAGTGCCCGTACACTATATATCTTTTGCGCGCATCAATGTACAGATATGCACTCGAGTTGTATTACTGGCGGTCACTTGAGATAAACCAATCTCGCGAGCCTGTGGTCCCATATCCAATCGTCCTCCGTCTGAGCGTCGCGCCGTCTGGATATCATATAATCTATCTTGGCATCGGTATCGTCAGCTTCATGGACCACCAACGCCTCTGGCATCATCGGATCTACGGGCGAACCCCACTCCTTCTTCCCGTGGTGGGATAGCAGGACATGTCGCAGTTTCATGCGGAGATCATTTGGGAACCCATCTATCTTCGATATGTGCGAAACCAGCTCTTCGTCGCCGATGGCGATATGTCCGAGCAGGTTGCCTTCGTGGGTCTGGTTGATATGGGTCGTGGTCTTGAAACTCCTGACCTTTCCGATGTCGTGGAGCAGAGCGCCTGTTATGACAAGGTCCTTGTCCAGCTCAGGGTGTTGCCGCGCGAGATGAATGCAGGTCTCGGTGACATTCAGAGTGTGATGGAGCAGTCCTCCGAACGCCGCCGAGTGAAGCTGGATAGATGCGGGACATGCGGAGAATTCCTTCATGAACGCGGGCTCCTGAAAGAATGATTGCAGCAACTCCCTCATGTGCGGTTCCTCGACCTGTAGGACGATGGTGAACAATCTGGTATTCAACTCTTCGATTCCGTCGATGGTCGGTATTAGGGACGATATCTCATACTTGTCCTCTGCCAGAACAGCTATGCTCCCTCCGTTCTTCTTGCTAACCGATATCTCGACCTGACCCCTGTAATCCGAGACATCGCCGGATATGCTGACCACATCGTCTCTGTCAAAGGATTCGTGCAGCTTCTGCACAGAACCTTTGTCATCGTCCCCCCAATACTTGATCGTTATCTGGCCCGTCCTGTCCGCTGCCCTGAACTCGAACATGTTGCCATACCTGTACTCGGTGACTGGTTTCTTGTACGCCACAGAAAAGTAACTCTCGACCTTCTCGCCCGGCTTAAGCTCCTTGATCATCCTCTTGCTCTGCTTATCCATGGTTTCCCGCTTCCTTCGGTCTTCGTGGGCTATGGGCATCGGAGTGTATACCTTTTTCATGAATGATGGGCCGAAAGCCCTGCCCCCGAGCTGACAGACTGCAGTATGCTCAATCGCCGTCCCCGCATCCATCATGCCCGTTACAGGGCAGAGCTGTCGACGCCACACACTCTATGCAATCATTGCGTGGTTCACCACGGTTGGCACTACCTGTAAGGTACCATGCAGAATTGTGTTCCTCGGATCGGAAAAAATTGATGCGCACTGGCCCCTCACCCCCAGAGACCTAGTGCAAGATGTTTCTGTTCCCTCTTTCTGTACTCACCAGCATCGGGAATAGCCGCAGGTCCTGCATACGACGCATCCCTCGACATATTCCACCATGCTCCCGCACTCAGGGCATTCAGGACAGACATCACCCTTGTCCACATGATTCTGCTTGCCCGTTTCAGGTTGTTGTGCCAAGGCAATCTGCTGGTCGACCTTCGACACCTCGAGGTCCTTGACGAACCTCTCAAGTGATTTAGCGACCGCATCGCTACACGACAGCACCATCCCTCCTGGCTGCCATAGCGGGGAAGGGCACCTTATCCCCCTGAGCTGCTTTATTATCGACTCCGGGTCTATGCCCGAGCGGAGAGCAAGGGAGATCAACCTCCCTATCGCCTCCGATTGGGATGCGGTACAACCTCCAGATTTGCCCATCTGTGTGAATACCTCACATAATCCATTCTCGTCGACATTGATCGTGATGTATAGGTGGCCACAGCCAGTCTCCATCCTCTGGGTGGTCCCCCGGGTCACAGATGGTCTGGCCCGCGGCACCTTCGATTGGTCATCGTCTCCGAGTCCATCGTTCTCGATCGTGTCCGTGGTCCCATCGCCGCCCACGCTCAGAACCTGGTCTTCTCTGCTGCCATACCTGTATACGGTGACGCCTTTGCATCCGAGCTCGTAGGCTCGCATATAGACGTTCTCGACGTCCTTGGGCGTTGCCTCGGCTGGGAAGTTGACTGTCTTGGATACTGCGTTGTCGGTGTGGTCCTGGAACGCGCCCTGCATCTTGATGTGCCATTCAGGGGAGATATCCAATGCGGTCACGAACACCCTCTGAACATCCTCGGGCACGCCACGCACGTCCTTCAGAGACCCTTTCGCGGCGATCTCTTTCATGAGATCTTCGGAGTAGAATCCTCTTCCCTGGGCCATCGCTTCGAATATCGGGTTCACTTCCGGCAGTATGTCTCTGTCCATCACATTGCGCACATATGCCACGGCGAAGATGGGCTCGACACCGCTCGATGCTCCTGATATGATGCTTATCGTGCCCGTCGGAGCGATGGTCGTCACCGTCGCGTTCCTGATCCTTTCATATCTCTGCTTCAATGTGCTCCCTGGGAAGTTCGGGAAGCTTCCCCTTTCGACGGCGAGGGCGACTGAAGCCTTGTGTCCTTCATCATTGATGAATTTCATTATCTTTCGCCCTAGATCGAGTGCCTCATTCGAGTCGTAGGGTATGCCCATTATCAGGAGCATGTCCGCGAATCCCATGACTCCCAGGCCGATCTTCCTGTTCCCTTTCGTCATATCTGCTATCTGTGGGAGTGGATACTTGTTCACATCTATGACATCGTCGAGGAATCGGGCTGACCAGTGGACCAGGTCTCTGAGTTTCTCGAAATCAACCACCTGCTTTCCATCCTTGGTGGCGATGATCCTGGCAAGGTTGATCGACCCGAGATTGCACGATTCGTAGGGCAGCAGTGGCTGTTCCCCGCACGGGTTCGTGCTCTCTATCTCCCCAATGTCAGGTGTGGGATTATCCCTGTTCATCCTGTCTATGAACACGATGCCTGGTTCCCCATTCCTCCAGGCCATGTTGACTATCATATCGAATATCTTCCTCGCTCTGATCCTTGAAACGACCTCTTTTGTCCTAGGGTTCAGGAGATCGTAGTCGGTGTCCTTCACCACCGCATCCATGAACTTGTCTGTCAGGGCGACCGAGATGTTGAAGTTCGTGAGTTTGGTACTGTCTTTCTTGCTGGTTATGAACGAGAGTATGTCTGGGTGGTCTACGCGGAGAATCCCCATGTTGGCTCCGCGTCGGGTGCCTCCCTGCTTTATGGTCTCGGTAGCGGCATTGAACACTTCCATGAACGATATCGGGCCGCTGGAGACACCCGCGGTGCTCTTGACCGAGTCACTGGCGGGTCTCAACCTCGAGAAACTGAATCCTGTTCCTCCACCGCTGTTATGTGAGACGAACCCATTGGCAAGATATGAGTGTCTTCCTGGGACTGTCAGATCGACGACTCCCCTCTTCCCGGCAGGAACGATGTCCTTCACCTTCACGAGGAAGTATCCTTGGTCGTCCGGCTCCTCGTGGCCGCAATTCATGCTGCCGAGCTCTTTCTCCATGCTTTCCGGATCAATCTCGTTGAGCCTCTTCGTCAAAACCATGGAATCGAAGCCAATCTTCTCCTTGAAAACCTCAAGGCCCGATTTGGTGCATATCGTCAATCGCTCTTTCTTCCCTATCGTAGGGACGCCTATGTAGAACAGAATGACCTGGATCTGTGATGCGAGCTTATGTGATATGAGATCGACACTGATCACACCGTTGGGTGATATCCATCCACGTTCGCTGAAAGTGCGGCTGAGGAACTCGCACATCGCAGCCTCATCTGCCTTGACTGCCTGTTCATCAACACCGAATTTTGCAAGCTGCAGGATGTCCTGTGGTACTTCGACCTCGATTCCACCGAGCCATCCACCCAGCTTCATAACTGCGTTGGTCCCTTCTGATATCTGGCCGATCTTTCGCCAGTGGAAATCCCCTTCGTCGGTTTTCACCATGATCTTATGAAGTGCAGTGCCTGTTATGCAGTAACCCTCTTCAGTTTCTAATGTGAATGTCTCCTGAACGCCATTGGAATGCTTGGATTCTACAAGGTCCATGCCCTCGTGCGTCTCAATCCAGGTGCCAGGCTCTATGGTTCCGAGCATCCTGCACCCTGCGTCTGTCATGACGAGCGTTTCGGGAACGAGGCATTTGTGGATTAAGGCGGTGTATTTGATCGCATCGAAGATCTCCTCCATCGAATCTCCTATCGGGAGGACGAAGCACGCAGATAATTGGCCGAGATCCCTTCCTGCGTTCATGAGTGTCGGGCTGTTGGGTACGAACTCTAGCCTGGCCATCATCTCGTAGAATTTGGATGCTATCTTGTCGACATCTGCATCGCTCTTGCCGTAATTCTTCTCTGCTGAGGCGATGGCTCTAGCAACTCTCTCGAACAATCCTCTGGGAGTCTCTGTTGTATTACCCTTGTCATCCTTGCGCAGATATCTCCTCTCGAGAACAGTTTTTGCATTGGAGGTTATCTGTGGTTCGAGATCCCATCCTGAGTCTGTCGACAGTCGTCTGTTCATGGACGATGCGGCAGAATCTCCTTGTTGATGCGTGGGTGTACTTGACATCCGGTCCCTCTCTTGAATTACCACTCTCTGTCTGCTGTGGAATGCACCGCTTGATAGCCTTGCCCCTCACTATACGGAGAGAAGGCGATGCCTTTCTCCTCAATGATTATTTACGAGAGGCGAAAAGCCTTGCTGCTGCGTGCAGACTAGGCAATCTGCTAACATGATTTAAAGAAGTTTTCAAACACGACCTGATAACATATTTCCCACTTGTTCCACTCCAGACTATGCATATAATTATCGGATTTGTTACCAGGTGTATTATCAATGAGCTGCACCAGTTGTCTTTGAATCACTGAATCATTACGGAAACTTCTCCATAATTGTAATAACAGGGTGAATCCGTGATTTCCAGTGAACTGCTCATTATGCTCTCTCATGTACATTCGTGCGATTCGGATGGTTTGAATATGAATATCTCGTTTACGTCGCTTGCGTCGGCAAATATCCGAGGTTGACTCAATGAAGATCAAGGTGAAGTTATTTGCATCCTTCAGGGAGATTGTCGGATCTAAGGATGAGGACATCGAAGTTCCTGAGGGGGCAACTGTCAAGGACCTCCTCGATACTTATATCGCTAGATTCCCTAAACTTGAGCGCTACAGGGAGCATATCATCCTCTCAGTGAACAAAGAATATGGCGCCCCTGCAAAGATCCTGAGTGACGGAGATGAAGTCTCATTCCTTCCGCCCGTAAGTGGGGGCTAGTCAGTAGTCGTTTTATTTGAGGGAATCAGCATATATACCATTCCGTAATCATGTCCTAGCAACTCGAATACATCGTACTAGCGAACTCTCTATGAGGAGATATCTGCATGGCACTGAAAGGAGGATCGGCCCTATCCATATCGTTGCTGTCAATTTCATTCATGATCGCGGGTGCATTCATCACACTCGTACCCGGACCGGTCGAAGCTTCAATCAACGACTCATTGGCTGCTGGACCGCCCTTGTACTATGATTATAGGAATTACGCTGAAGTCAAAGCGATCCTCGAAGGCACGGAATCGGACCATTCTGAGATTGCAATGGTTGTCGATATCGGTGATTCGTGGGAGACGATGGAGGGTATCGCTGATAGAGACATACTCGCAATCAAGATCTCAGACAACGTAGCGATCGATGAGGATGAACCAGAAGTCTTGATAATGTCGCTTCACCACGCCAGAGAATGGTCGACACATGAGACCACGTTGGCGATAATCGAGAACCTCACAGATGAGTACGGTTCAGACACTCGCATCAGCTGGCTCGTGGACAACAGGGAGATATGGATTATTCCTGTCGTGAACCCTGATGGACTGGACTACTCCCTCCTGAACGATGACATGTGGCGGAAGAACCGTCGAAATAACCTCGATGGCACTTACGGAGTCGACCTGAACAGGAATTATCCTGGTTCCGAGAACGGCGATCCTCTAGGTGCCTGGGGTGGCGTAGGAACCTCGTCCGACACCTCAAGCGACCTATATTGCGGCGAATATGCTTTCTCCGAGCCGGAGACGCAGGCGATACGAGATCTAGTGCTCTCTCATGATTTCCAGATCGCATTCGATTTCCACTCCTATGGCGATGATGTGGCGTGGCCATGGGGTTATACCCTGGATCCCGCTGAGGATGATGACGACCTTGAGCGGATAGGAATCGAGCTAGCAGCCCTCAATGGGTATGATGCGGTTCAATCCTCTGAGATATACCCTACTACTGGCGACTCGCTTGATTGGCTGTATGGCGGCGCGGACGTCTATTCATTCCTATTCGAAATAGGTCATCAATTCAACCCTGACTTGGAGAGCGATGTTCTGGGCATACTAAGCGAGAATGTGCCACCTGCCCTATTGGGCATTGAGATTGCAGGCGATCGGGAGGAGCGGGCGTTCAGTATCATCCATTCATCTCTCACGGATTCAGTATCCGATCCCTATGGTTTTGTCGTGACTGCTGAAATCACTGCAGACAGAGGACTCGGTTCGGATGCGGTAGAATTGGTCTACAGGGTGGACGGTGGAGCATGGACTGGCATTCCGATGGCCAGTTCGGACCCGACCTACAGGTATCTTGGCAACATCCCATCTCAGACCTCCGGAAGCGAAGTCGAATATTACATATTGGCGTCCGACCTCAGTGGTGTGGAGTTGATGAGTCCTCGATACTCTCCATATGATGTGTATTCATTCAGCGTGCTTCCATCATCTGATCCTCCAGTGGCGGATGCGGGCACTGACCAGATGGTCTCCGTCGGCGCGATGGTTACATTCGACGCCTCTGGCACCATCAGCGATGAGCCGATCGCGAGCTACACGTGGACTTTCACATACAATGGCTCGGAAGTCGTACTTACCGGAGAGTCACCCACATTCCGCTTCTGGTCTGAAGGGGCATATATCGTCGTGCTGAACGTGACAGACGAGTCCGGCAGCTATGATTTGGATTCGGCCACGATTACCGTATCGACGGAAGCAATCCCTGAATTCTCAACGATTCTCGTGCCCGTGCTTGCGATCGTCGCTCTATTCGTGATCATTCGAGCGAGACGGCCTTGAGGCTCTTCCCCAAGGGGCATTTGAGGTCATTGTCGATCGAGATTATCTTGAACCTTGTGCCATCCACTGTACCTGGTGGTCTGCACATCCTATAGTTGGGGCATCCGACCTGGCCGCAATCGACCGCTTCGTAGGTCACCGTAGACCCTTGCAGCGCAGCTCTTGATGGTATCGCAGCTCTTGATGGTATCCTCTCGACTTCGACAACACGGACGCCTCCCTCGTGGACCTTGCACTCATGGCGGACATTCCTGATGTCCGTTATCCTATACCATCTGTTTTCATCGAGGTGGAAACAGACATTCTTCACTTTGCAATCCCTGCATTCGGCAAGGGGACCACCGAAGACGAATTCGAAACCTCTCTTGCATTGAAGCTCTCCGACAACTGTGACCAGTACCATATCCGACACCCTTCCATCATATCACTTTAGTTATTGACGCGAGGCGTTCCGCCGCGTCGGGTGTCAATCCCCTATCTCCGAGAATGGTGTACCTGTCCTTCCTTATTTCGTGCGCGTGCACGAGAGCTTCTATTATCTGCTCGCTGGTTACCCCCAGATCCTTGGCGTTGGTGGGAGCACCTATGCTCAGGAGGGCGTCTCGTGTTCTCTGCCAATTCCCTCCATGAAGGTACATCATCATGATTGACCCGACACCGCACTGCTCCCCATGGAGAGCCTTGCCCGGCGCGATTTTATCGAGAACGTGTGAGAACATGTGCTCTGACCCGCTGGTGGGTCTGGACGAACCCGCTACGGACATCGAAACGCCAGAGATTATGATTGGCCTGATGGCAATCCACACGCTCTCTTCGAGGTTGGGTTTGATCATTGCCGCGTTCTCGATGATTGATTCTGCAGCGTATTTGGCGAGATTGGCCGCGCTTGAGCTGAAGCTCTCGCTTCTGAGCCTTTGCGCGAGCTCCCAGTCCAGGATAGCAGCGGTGTTCGATATGACATCCGCACATCCGGATGCCAAGAGCCTGTAGGGCGCTCTGAATATCAATGAAGTGTCTGCAACGACTCCCATAGGGACGCTGGCGTTCAATGATAGCGAATTCCCGTCGTCCTTGATCGACGCTCTAGGACTTGCGATGCCGTCGTGGGAAGCAGACGTCGGAACACTGAGGAACGGCACTTTGAGGTTGAAGGATGCGATCTTCGCTAGGTCGATCTTGCTCCCGCCACCGACTCCGAGTAGGAAGCCTGCTTTGACATCCTTGGCTACTTCCTCGACCTTCACGATGTTCGTCCGGCTTGCCTCACCTGTGACGATCCTGTGCACTTCATACTTAGCAGATGACAGGATGTCCTCGACCTGCTTGGCTGCTATGGCGCCCGTGGTCTGACCCGTGACTATGAGGGCAGTGTCTTTCAGCTCGAACCCTTCGCACATGGTACCTATCTCTTCCACTACGCCGTGGCCCGCGAGCACCTGCCGGGGAAAGTTCATTGCCCTTGCCTTGGTAAAGCTTTCCAACATCCTTGCGCACAACCTTCTCCTAATATGTCGGTCCTGTTCTTCAACTTATCGGTTTGTATATGTGTCCTAGAATATTTATGCCAGTAAGCGCGCACCTGTCGGGTAGTTCATGGGGGAGATAATCTTTCCATCTTCTCGATCAGGTCATCCATCCTGAATGGTTTGGGCAGGAACTCTGCTGCTCCTGCGTCCCGCGCCTCCGCCTCAACCATCACATCCGCGCTCACAAAGACGATCTTCTGCTTGGGATTCTCCCTCATTATCTCCTTTGTGGCCTCGACGCCGTTCATCACTGGCATCCTATGATCCATTATTATCACATCCGGCTTCTCTGGCGCCGAGCTATATTTTCTGACGCCCTCCTCGCCGTCGAATGCAGTTATCATGACCTTGTATCCTCTGAGCTGAAGTATGTCCCTGTACAGCTCGACGATGAATAGCTCATCGTCAACGATCATGACGCTAGTCATGAGTATCACTCATCCTCAGGATCAATGTGAAAGTGCATCCTGATCCATTCTCGGCCACAGTCATCTCGAGTCGACCTCCGAGTGCCTTTGCCATGGTTCCAGCGAAATAGATGCCTGATATGCGCACGATCTTGGACAAGTCCTCAGATGAGGATATGTCCGTGAGATCCTTCACGATCATCGTCGGCATGTTCATATCCGACGCTCTAATGCATATACGCCAGCATGGCATATCCGCCACGACATCCTTCTGTGAATCAATCTTGATCGATATCTCTTCATTCTTGCTCAGATGCACGATGTTCATGAGTAGGCTGTCGAACAGTTCGTCCGCGTATGTCCCTGCAGGGACAGTGGTGTCCTCAGCAATGTCTGAAGAATCGACATTGATCCGTCTGTCCAAGAACAATCCCTGGAGCTTGGCTGCGGATTGCTCTATCATCTGCTTCAAATCCACATCCGGTAGTTTGCGCTCGCTGATGTCCCTGATCGACATGAGCGTCTTCATGTTGTCGACAAGAATCGATGAGGTCCTTATCTGAGATGCCGCCCTCATCGCGTATTTCTTTGTCTTCTCGCCAGCAGCAGGGGATGATAAGATGAGTTCAAGATAACTCAGGACTGCCTGGTTGCTGTTCTGAATATCGTGACCGAGCAGGTCCATGAAAATCGAAAGACCGCTCGAACTCTTCTCAATATCCTCTCTGATCAAGGTTGAACCTCTCCAACGGGCTCCTGGGCACGGTAAAAAGGGTGTTGCACCTTATGAAGGTTTGTGAGTTGCTACGATTGGTGAGAATGAGGTGACAATTTACGATTCATTTGATTGTGGGCCATTCCCATGGTCGAAATCGTCCAAAGTGACCTTTGGAGGTCTCTCGGCCTCCTGCGCTCCCTCGGACACCCATTTCCAATAATTCCTCGGGAGTCGGTCGACCAGATATCGTGGATCCCTCTTAGATTCCACATTCTTGGGGTTGAGAATGATTGTCCAGTACCTTCTTGCATCCTTCCTTGTCTGTTTCTCAGGGAATCTGTTCCTCGAATCGATAACTATGTCGTCATGTACGAGGATGTGGACATCCTCCTTTCCCACGATCGCAATCTTGTATCCCGGTCTTCTCATCGCTTGATACCTCAACACAAGATCCGTTATCTCATGTTCGAAACTGCCCCGACCGATCAGGGTCTTGGCCTTTTCATCCTCTTCGAACGATATGACTCCCCTCGCTCTCCTGAACTCGCCTGAGACCCGCCGGATGCGGTCCTTCATCTCCTTTGCTTCGGGTGAGCTCTGAGATAGGTATGCCCTAGTCCCGGACGATTCTATCTGGGATAGGATATTGAATATCAGGAAATACCTATCTGGCGTGTTGAACCGAGTTGCCCAGAAGATCTCGTCCTCGATGATTTCATACAGCTTAACATCCTCTAGGAAATCCATGCCTCCGAACTTCTCCTTGAATTCGGTGTAGATGCCGTCATAGTCGATCGTGTCTGCATCCAGAGTCTCCTCGAAGAAGAACTGTTTCCTGGAATCGTCTAGGACAGGTTTGGCGTTGTGGACCCTGCTCGCAAGATGGGCGGTTATGACTGATCTGGGCGACTGTCGGAACAAGACTAGCATGGACTCTGGACCCAGGCGAATTATATGCAATTCCTGATATAAGCTTTGGCCATGCTGTCCTCTCATCGATTGATACCGTGTAGAACGGACAAAATATCCACGTACCGATGTTGTATGTAATGATGAAGGATGGTCTCTTGGGATTGAACACTACGAATCGCTCTCATGAGGGTGCTATTCCTGATGGAGTTAGAGAATCTTCCTGGCGAGGTCATGAGACCGGATGGAAAAGTCACCGAACCCCTATGCCTGGATTCCTTCAGAGATGAAGGCGCATCGCGGACACATTGGCCATGGTTCTCGATGATGACGTGGATGTAGTGATGTGCACGCGGGAATGAGGTGGAAGCAGTTGCCATGAGTGCAACTAGGGGCAATCCATTTTGCATGGGGACCGTCTGAAGCTCACAGGCGATATGTATTGCGAGGATGAGCGACGGAAGAACAGTCCCGTAATCAACCATGATGCTGATGTCCCGCTCCAAGCCTGATTAGTGGGGAACCCTTTTTAATCCGGATGTCAAAAAGGCTATCTAGCAAGTACGTAATCGGAAGAATGCTTGAGACAGGAGATACAGAGGACGCTGGAGCCCACCAGAAGGCTTTCCGCCTCCTACATGTTCGAACAGGCCAATGTCGCATACGATGCAGGCGAGTACTCTCGGGCTCTGATGCTCTTCGAGCAAGCGCGTTCGTCGGGCCTCGAGACCGAGGTGGTTTACAACAATAGAGGGGCTGCCCTCGATGCGATCGGTCGCTGTGAGGACGCTGCTCGTAGCTACAGATATGCCATTCACCTGGCGCCGGAATACGAGCTTGCATGGCACAACCTGGGGAACTGTTTCTATTCGAGGAGTCTATATCGCGAAGCAGCAAAATGCTATGAGCGGGCCTCATCTCTTGATAAGTCTAGGTGGCAGAACGTCTATGGTCTGGCGAGCTCGCACATACGGCTCGGACGCAAACGACGTGCGAGGGCTATCTCAGCGCGCCTCGTCTCCCTCGCAGATGACAACGTGGATGCTCTGTTGGCCGCAGCCGAACTCTATGTGGATATGGAGAATTACGATGAAGCCATCGCATTGTGCGAGAGATGTCTGCAGATCCAGCCGGGGTCATCAAAGGCGATGACAATCATCGGCTCCGCATACCACGAAGGGGGCGAGTACTTGAAGGCCATCGGGGCCTTTGAGACCGCTCTGAAGGGCACACCCAATGACAAGGAACTGCTGAACAATCTTGGATACACATACTTCTGTTCCGGTCAATTGGCCCGGGCGATGGAATGCTTTGATAAAGCGATCGAGATCGATCCCACTTACAAGCCTGCTTGGTACAACAAGGGTTACGCCCTTCACGGCGCGGATAGGTTGTCCCAAGCGGTCGAATGCTATGCCCGGGCGATCGAGATAGATGCAAACGACCGGGTGCTGTGGAACAATCTCGGAAATGCCCTATACAACCTTGGACGGTTCTCGGAGTCCATACCGAAGTTCGTAGAGGCGATACGGGTGGACCCAGGATACGAGATCGCGTGGAACAACATCGGGAACGCGTTCGAGAAGGTCGGCCTATGGGAGAAAGCGATCCACTTCCATGACAGGGCACTCGAACTGAGGCCAGGTTTCGATTATGCGCTCTATGCCAAGGGCGTGTGCAAATCGATGATTGGCCACCCCGAGGAAGGATTCGATTTGATAACCGCGTCATTGGAGATAAATCCAGACTACGACGAAGCGTGGAAAGCGCTCTCGAAAGTAGCTCAGGACCTTGGACGATTGGATGAGGCGATCGAGGCGATCGATGAATCCCTATCAGTCAATCCTGGCTTCGGGGATGGATGGGCCGAAAAGGGCGACCTTCTCTCAGCCATGGGCGAACTTGAAGGCGCCAATATAGCATATGTGAACGCTCTGAGGAGCCTGCCGATGAGATCGATGGAATCTCAGAACGAGATCACCTCGATCATCACCCGCGTCAAGGTGCTCAATCGTCTGGGGATGTATCAGGAAGCCTTGTCCGTCCTGGAGGATGCCGTTCTGATGGGGATCAGGGACCCCTCCGTGCTTAGAAGATTGCTCGATGTGCGTTGTATCCTCGATGACTTCGTGCTGCCTGCAGAGGTGGACGCTGCAATCCGGTCAGTGGACGACGTCTTTGTACAAACGGCGCTGTGCAGCTACTTCATACATGGAGGGCGGTTGGGAGTCGCCAGAGAAGTGATGACTCGGCTTGAAATGATGGATGTGCCTCATCATGACCATATCCTATTGAGTGCGAGGCTACTCGATGCGGAGGGCGATTCGACGGATGCGATCTCGCTGTTGTCCCGTGAGAGCGAACTCTCGCCTGACATGCATAAGCTGCTCGGGGAGATCGCGGAACGCTCTGGGAAGCTGCAGATGGCCATGAAGTCCTATTCGAAGGCATTGGATGCGATTCCATCTGATTATGTGACCGCGGTATCCCTGGCCCGTGTATCGTCTCTCCTCAAGGATCATGACTCCGCCATTGATGCTTCTCTCATTGCGTCGGGTATCGACGGGGACGAGCCAGAACCTTACAGGATACGGGCTGAAGCCTATGCCGCCCTTGGGAAGACGGGCAAAGCGGCGGTCGCCTTGGTGGAGGCGGAATCCCGCATACGGGACGACGACCGAGGGAGGTCGAATCGATGACCGAGCTTCGCTTCAGGAAGAGGCACAGGATGAGGCTAAAGGAGATCGAGTCCTTGGCCACTCGACTGAAAGAGATTCTGGGCACAGAGGTTTTCGGTCCACTGGACACCGTTGACATGGCCGAATGCCCGGAATACGATGTGGTGTTAGTGGACGGCAAGATCTTATCGATCGTTTCGCAGGGCGAGCCATTTCTCACGGTGAGGGGATTACTGGTCTACCCCGCGACAAAGCGATACATAACGGTTGATATGGGCGCTGTCAAATTCGTGGCGAACGGTGCGGATGTAATGGGCCCAGGGGTCGTGGAGGTCGACCCTGGTATAGTTGAAGGGGATTTCGTTTGGATACGCGACATCCGAAACAAGCGACCCCTCGCGATCGGCAAGGCGTTGGTCTCTGCAGAAACCATCATGCGCAAGGAGAAGGGGAAGGTGGCATCCTCACTGCATTACGTGGGTGACAAGCTATGGGCGTTGGATGAGCCGAAGGAAGAGACTGCTGATATGCCCGAGGACGAGCCTGCTTAATAGTCCTATGAAGATGTCATGAACGCGGTCAATCCCTTTAGGATTGACATCAAAGACTCGGTGTCTGGCCATGCCTGGCAAGCTTTATATCCGAACAAGGTGATTACTCGCTAGAGGGATGCATCTTGACGATTTTGAAGAAGAAGCCATTCTCCGGCGCTCCGGACTCGGAGCAGAAGGAGATGATTGGAGCAGAACAATATATTGATCTCACTGAGATGGTGTTCGAGGACGAGGGATTGATGGATTCTGATGGTGCCAAGACACTTGTCAAGGTGGGAGAGATGTTCCGATATGAGGATTTGTCAAGCCTGACGAGTCAGGTCTATGCCGGGCACATAGTCATCATAGACTACACCTCGATTGCCAATGACGACCTGACAATGAAACGCCTCACAGCCGAGCTGAAGAACGTCTCTCGAGACGTCGGTGGGGATGTGGCTGGTGTCGGTAAGAACCTGCTCATGGCGACTCCGCGCGGAGTCAAGATCGACCGGAATAAGATTCGTGGCGGCTTCTGAACCGGACCTGCAGTCTCAATAAACATGATGGGATGCTCAATGGACCCGTCGTGGTGCTGGAGCTGATGCACAGTCTCATCAAGTTGTTCGCTGCCGACATCATTCGCTGATGGGTGGTGTAGCCGAGAACCTTCCATCCTTGTACAGCAACGTCAGATAGCCGTGATGGATCTTGGAATGTCTCAGCTTGACCGCTCTCATCCTGAGCTGAACATCGGTCTCACCAACATCCACAAACTTCAGAAGGAATGCCCCATCTGCGAGGAAGTCCTCGTTGTACGGTCCGAATGAAAGACCGTTCTGCTGCGTCTCTGATATCAGGATGGTCGTGACTCCCAACCTCTTCAGGAAGCCAAAGAAGTGGAACAGCTCTTGTCTTGGATTCGGTATCGCTGCGAGGGAGTATATCGCGGTGAGTGAGTCGATCACCACGATCTCGACGCCCTCGTTCTCGACCTTCTTCTTCAGGTACTCCTTCAGTATCTTGAACCAATCTCGGCCGACATCCGCATCGGTGTGTTCCAGTCTGAGCTTGCCGATGTCAACTATAAAGAACTTGTTCTCATCGACGGTTCCGAGGCCGAGCATCTCCATCGCGCTCAGGAGACTCTCCTTGCTCTCTTCGATGCTGATATAGAGTACATTGACGCCCTTCTTGCGAACATTGCTGTATAGCAGATTCACTGCGATCGATGATTTCATCGTTCCCGGCGTGCCCGCCAGCAGAACCACATGGCCCTTCTTGATGCCGCCACCTATCTTGCTGTCGAAGCCATCTATGTATGTCTGAACCCTGTCATCACTAACGTTGGCGCCGAACTCCATATGCGATGCCTCCTTGCGGCGAAAAGCCCATGTTAAAAATGTGTGTCCCTCTTAAAAGAGTTTGGCCCTCAATATCATTTTTAATAATGGTGCATCGGTTGACAAACCGTGAGATATCTGATTTCCTTGTGAATTGGTTTGATAGCATTGTTGCTATCTACTCAACCATTATATCTCATGAAGATGTGTTAGCGACAGTGGTCGAATACAAGATAATCCGGGATTCGGTACATGGTAGCATCAAGGTCGACGGTTGTTTCTTGCCGCTAGCGTCGACACCAGAGCTTCAGAGATTGCACAATATCCACCAGCTCGGCCTAGCATACCTCGTCTATCCTGGTGCCAATCACACGCGTTTCGAGCACTCGCTGGGAACATTCCATGTGGCTGGACGGATATGTTCGTCCCTCAACCTGGACCGTATCGAATCGCTCATGGTCCAAGCTGCAGCGCTTCTGCATGACATTGGTCATCTTCCCTATTCACATACATTCGAGATGGTCCTCCACGAACAGTTCGGTGTTGACCACGCCGAGATATCCCGGCGGCTCATTCGTGGGGAGGATTCCGTCCTTTCCGATGAGGAGCGGTCCATCCTCGGCAAGCATGCGTCAGTTCCTGAAGCGTTGGAGGCGATGTCGCTCAACCCAAAGGATGTGGCAGGTCTGTTGGATGGCCAGCACGCATTGAAGCAATCTTCGCGCACTCTCGAGAAACACGAATCACAGGCTCACTTCAATACAAAGCGTTACCTTTCACAGATTGTCAGTGGAACAGTAGATTCCGACCAGCTCGACTACCTCGTACGAGATGCACATTACACCGGGGTAGCTTACGGCGTGATAGACATCGACCGGCTCGTCGAGACCTTCGACATATACAATGGCGATCTGGTGATCGATAAGAGCGGCCTGAGCGCGGTCGAGGGCATGCTGGTCGCGCGAGCTCTCATGTTTTCGTCTGTCTACTACCACAAGACCGTGAGGATACCGGAGCTCATGCTCGCGAAAGCGGTGGAACTCTTGGGTAAGGACGCAATCGATCATATACATCGGATGACGGATGCTGGATTGCTCGCATATCTGGAGTCGCAGGGTGGATATTCACGCGAGATAGCGACCTGTCTCAAGTATCGGAAACTGTACAAGCGCGCCTATGCGATGGCTGTCACGGACGTGTGTGATGAGGATTGGTTGAAGATAGATGAACTGGGCAACGTTGGACGACGCAGAGCTGTCGAGGCGGAGATAGCTCGAAGGGCTGGGATCCCATCTGGCAATGTGATAATGGATGTTCCTTCAACCGAACTCCCCCTCACAGAGCCGCGGATATCCCTAATGGATGTCCGCATCCTTGACGGCAAGCGTGTGCGACTCCTGCCCAGGATGAGTTCGATCTCCTCCTCGCTGCAATTCCGAAGGGCTCATGACTGGGCAGTCATGGTGGCGTGTCCTGAGAAGGACAAGGCGAAAGTGTCCAAAGCTGCGCAGAAAGTGCTCGGCCTCTAACCCTTCATCACGCCGATCGGTCGAAGACGGGCTACCAGCCTCGATATGCCCGCACCATCGGCCACGCGGACCACGTCGTCCACATTCTTATAGGCTCCAGGCGCTTCCTCGATGATGCCTTCCTTCGAGGCGGCTCTGATGTACACCCCTCGGTCCTCGAGCTCTTGGATCACTCCTTTCGATGTGAACTTCCTTGTCGCAGCGCTCCTGGACATCAACCTACCAGCCCCGTGGCATGTCGACCCGAATGTCTCGGCCATAGCCTGTGCCGTGCCCGCGAGGACATAGCTCGAGCTTCCCATGTCTCCTGGAATAAGAACTGGCTGCCCGAATGACCTGTACTTCGCAGGCACTTCGTCTCTACTGCTATCGAAAGCCCTGGTAGCTCCCTTGCGGTGGACATATACCATTTTTCGCAGTCCATCGATCTGATGCTCCTCCAGCTTGCATATGTTGTGGGCGACATCATAGACGCATCTCATCCCCATATCCTCCGCGCTCCTGCCCAGGGATGTCTCGAACGATTCCCTGAGCCAGTGGAGTATGAGCTGCCGGTTCGCCCAAGCGTAGTTCGCGGCTGCACTCATGGCCGCGAAGCAATCCCGTCCCTCCTGCGAGTTCACGGGGGCACATGCTAGCTGCCTATCTGGAACCACGATTTTGTATTTCCTGATCGCATTCTCCATCACTCGGATGTAATCGCTTGCGATCTGGTGCCCGCATCCTCTGGAGCCTGAGTGTATGCTGATCATGATCTGGTCAATGGAATCGATTCCGAAGCATCTGGCTGCCTGTTCATCGAAGATCTGGTCGACCCTCTGTATCTCGAGGAAGTGGTTGCCTCCCCCCAGCGTCCCCAGTTGGGGCGCACCCCTCTGTTTCGCCTTCTGATCGACCTTCGATGAGTCGGCGGTCTTCATGCAGCCGTTCTCTTCGCTGGTCTCGATATCCTCTTGCCATCCGTAACCCTGAGACACCGCCCATTTTGCACCATTGTCTAGGACGTCATCTATCTGACTGCCCGTCAGTCGCAGCTTCCCCTTCTCGCCGACGCCTGATGGGACATTGTCGAAGATAGTGTCTATGAGGTTCTTCCTCTTGTCTCGGATTTCCTCGAACCTTAGATCCGTTCTGACGAGCTTGACACCACAATTGATATCGTATCCTATGCCTCCAGGTGATATCACGCCCGTCTCAGAATCGAATGCCGCGACCCCGCCGATAGGGAACCCATACCCCCAATGAATATCCGGCATGGCGAGGGAATTGCCTACGATCCCTGGTAGACAGGCCACATTCGCAGCCTGCTCCAGTGCATTGTCAGCGGTCACGGATTTTATCAGCTTATCATCCGAGAATATGATCGCGGAGGTTGACATGCACTGCTTGAAAGTCTTGGGGATTTCGTACCTGAACTCATCTATCTTGATTATTGGTCCCGTCCAGGGCATTCAGATTCACCTTGGTCTTTCACAAGGACCGCCGTATATTAACGTTGCGAGTTCAGTCTGCAGATCGATCATGGATCGTTTGTCATGTCGATCAAGGTACACATGTACATCCCGTGTCGGGTTTTTTGGGGACTGGAACGTGTATCAGACGATTGCTATATATATGCTGGACCGCACTTACAGCCATATTGATTCCAGTTCAGACTGGCATGCATCGACCTCCCGTTCCAAGGGGGGTACTTTGAAGATTACAATTGATCGAGGTGATGGGGATTGTCCGAAGAACAAGAGATACATTGTCCGTTGTGCGGTAAGAAAGTGCCTTCTGATGCGGACAAGTGCCCCTCCTGTTCCACGCAGATTGAGACCATAATGGCCAAACGTAATCTGGAACGGGTCATAGAGCGAAGGGTGATGCGTAGGGTCAAGAAAGCTCAGAAGGATGAGCTCATGACTCCAGAAGTCCCGAATGCGCCGATCCCTGAGGTCAAGGTATCCTGTCCTGGATGTGGTATGGATCTTGTTGGTTCTGAGGTGAAGTGTCCTCGATGTGGAGTACCTCTTGGGACTGGAGGAGAGATGATCGAGTGCCCTGAATGCGGTGCTCAGATGGCTGTCGGGATTTCATCGTGTCCCAGCTGTGGGGTCGGGTTCGAAGAGCCCGTGGGAGAATCCGCGGCAGCACCTGATGTCGGAGCCGAGGCGGTTGTCGCACCGGTCGAAGGGCCGGAAGCCATCTCGACGGACGAGCCCGAACCTGTTGTTGCCGAGGCGGCGCCAGGCGCAGTCACCGCGGTGCCATACGAGACATCGTCGGGTGGCCGAGGATTGACGAACGGTCGGGGTGCGATAAACGGGACGGGTCTCGTCAATGGGACGGGAATGATAAACGGGACAGGCCTGGTCAATGGAACGGGGATGATAAACGGCAACAAGACCGAACCGCACCCACCATCATCATCCCGACGGCGGCCTAGAGGCATCGCGAGATGGCAGTTCCTTGCAGTACTAGTCGCCCTCGTTATCATCATCCCGACATTCATCTACATATCATACGCGAAGGACTCGGGACCTTATGAGATAGACGGTGATTTCGGAGACTGGGACGATTCGAATCTGTACTCCATGACCACTCTCACATCCACACCTCTCACATCCATAGACGGCTGGTCCGTAGGGGTCGATGGCACCCGCATTTTCTTCTATGTCTCCGCATCAAATGACATCATGTCCACCACTGCGGTGGAGAGCATATTCCTATTCGTGGACTCCGACGGGAACGATGATACTGGATATTCGGTCGAAGGAATTGGCGCAGACTACTTCCTCGAAGTCGATGGCTGGAATGACAGTGTCCAATCGTCATCCTTGTCGCACTACGACATCAACGGGGACCAATACGATTGGAGTTCCTGGGTGAACCACGGCGGGGTGGCTCATCGGCTCAATGGTCATGAGCTGGAAGCGGGAGCCGATCTGCAGATTGCGCTATCGGAGAGCGCTTCCTTCGTGCTCTACTCGCAGGATCAGCTTGAGAGGTCTGCCGTCAGCAATCAGGTGCCGATATCCGGAGGCGTTCTCATCGTGACTCAGGAATTGTCATCCTCTGTTTCGCTATCGGGCATACTGCCCCAGTCATCTTCGGCTGCTCTATTGACGCTTACATTCGAGTGCGAGGGTGCAGATGGCGTGGTCGAGCAGGTGACACCCGTGTATACGGGTATCTCTGCACCTTCAGCATCGATCGCGTCATTCTCTCTATCCGCCGGTGAGACACATGTGGAGCACATATATGTGAACGCGACCGCGCTGTCTGACGGACATTTCGTGTCCGCGATGGTGACAGACGATGCCATATCGAGCTCGTTCTCCAAGGTGATAGTGAACGGATATGCTGCGAGGGCATACGTGGGATCTGCGCCATCAGTTGTGTACATCGACGGTGCGTTCGGGGACTGGTACCTGAGGACCGCATCCGATGTGGACACAATCCCGATCGTGAACCCCAATATCGATGTGACTGAAGTCGGGGTCTTCAACACGACGTCTTCTTCATCATTTTACATTAAAGTCGATGGCGAGATGTGCGCAGGGGCATACGTGCCTGCGCTGCGTGGTAAGCCTGTCCCCGGAAGTGGTTCGGTCGTTCCATCTGAAAGAAGGACTGCCGAGGACATCCTCCGGATATACATCGACAGTGATCTGTCCGCCTCCACTGGATACCTCATGTCTGTCGAATCTAAGGTGATCGGCGCGGATTACATGATCGAGATCCGAGGGCTCTTCGGCGAGATAAACTCCAAGTCGGTCTTCCGTTACATGTCTAACAGCTGGTCGACAGTCAGTGCGACCGTGAATGCTGCGATGGATTCCCAACGACTTGAGGTCGGTGTGCTCGCATCCGTCATCAATGGTGGCGAAGGACTCGATTTCATCATCGAGACGACCGATTGGAACCATAGACAGGATATCGTAGGTCTCGACTCCGCGACGATGCTCGCGTTGACGGGTGGTATCGCACTCACTGCAGGCACGAAGAGCTGGGTAGTCCAATCGTCAATTGGCTCTGCTGCGACGGCCATGTCCTATCAACGCAAGCTGTTCTACGACGGCACCAACTTCTGGAGCCTATATTGGGATGGATCGAACACGACCTATGAGTACAGTAGCGATGGCGGGCAGACCTGGACGAACCTCGGCAAGGTGTTCGCGCGTGATCGCATGAATGAGGTGAGTCTGTGGTATGACAGTGCGAATCAGATTGTGTATGTCGTGGGCGATAATGCGACCAGGTCAAGGGTCGTCTATGCTCGACAGGGTACAGTGAACCCAGGAATTCCTAGCATATCTTGGGGCACTGAAGTCACGATCCCGGACGTTTCAACGTTACAGTGCGCCGATAAGAACACATTCATCTGCAAGGATTCAATATCTGGATATATCTGGGTCGTATCCGTCTCGTTGACGCAGACTTCTCCCAGTGACAAGTACAATGCCCGACTCATGCGTAGCGATAACGTCGGTAGTCTCAGTGGCGCTTGGTCGCAAAGAACTACAATACTCGGTGGCAGCGGTTCAAGCAATGGCGATATACTGGCGACACTCATCCCCTGCACGCCTGGATCCGGAGAACTCATCTGGGTGATCTACTCCTATGATGGTATTGTCGAGTCAAGAACTCATGACGGAACGTTCATTTCAACCTCAACAACAATCTATGCTGCAGGAGCCAGTGTGCTCAATACGGTGAACGCACCTCCTTCGGCCGTCACCGATAGTAATGGTGTGGCGCATGTGATCTTCGGGTCCGGCCATATGTATGCTGGTACATGGAAAGCACACATCCTCTATACATATAGCTTGGATGTCGACGAGTGGTCAACTCCGATCACGCTGAACGCGTCCACGCTCGTCGCAGCCAGTTCATATGCGCATAGAAGCCCCACTTTGTCATTGGACTCCAGTACTGGCAACCTGTATGCGATGTGGCTCGAGGATACATCGAACCAGGTGCAGATCAAGAAGAATGTGAGCGGCACATGGACTTCAGTATCGATCCCCCAGAACTCATATGCGAAATATTACCTCACCTCGATATACAGCGCTCCAGGCGAATCGTACATCTGCTGTCAATGGACTCAGGATACTTCTGGCACATATGAGGTCATATTCGAGAAGATACCGGAGTTCTCGGAGATCGTTGTGCCCGTGTTCTTCATGATGATGGTGTTCGTCGTTGGGTATCGTCATCGCTCTAGAATGCCAAAAGATAAATCGTAGATTAACGTCATAGTCGCAATCACGCCGTATTCAATGATTAAATAACGGAGATGCTATCTCGTGTTAATGATGGCTGAGGGGACAAAGGACATCTTTCTAAGCTGTTTCAAATGCGGAAGGATCGTTAGGTCCAGAGACGGCGAGTGCCCGCGATGCGGGCTCAAGTTCGGACCTGGTACCCTCTTCGAATGCCCGTTCTGCTCTGGCCTGATTTGGCGCAATGCCACTCAGTGTTCCGCTTGCGGGATTGACCTGACCGAATTCTCGGAGAGTGTGTTGAGGACCAGCTCAGGATTCGACATGGATTCGTTCGTTGACAATATCATCAGCACAGAGCTTGAGCAGCTCAAATCGACGATTCGTCGAGTGGCGTGTCCGGGCTGTGGTCTGATGATCAGGGGGGATGAAGAAAAATGTCCGCGATGCGATCTGCCGTTGGAGGAAGCAAAGGTAGATTGTCCCGTGTGCGGTGAGAAGATATCCATATCTGCGAAATCATGCTCGGGCTGTCAGGCAGTCTTCGAGGAGCTTCCAGAAATGAAGCCCGTACTTGAGACACTATCGGAGGAACTTCCAGCCGTCGAGGCGCAATCTGCGCTGGATGCGCTGCTGGTGGAAGAGCCGCCACCTGCTATTGTGCCTGCAAAACCCCGATCAAGGGTCAGGACGACCAAGAAGATACGGAAGATTGTCAAACCGGTCAAGAAACCCGTACCAAAGCGCGCGAAGCCGAAGAAGAAACCCGGACCGAAGAGGGTTGCATCGAAGCCGATGAAAAAATCATCAAAGAAGTCCGTGAAGAAGAAGGCACCTGCGAAGAATGTCTCCAAGAAACCAGTGAAGAAGAAATCCGCAAAGAAGAAACCGACGAAATCGAAGAGAAGATGAAGTTATCGGTTCTTCCCTGAATCAGATCATAGGCTGTCTGGGAACGGATTAAATATCTGCAGTCTGATGATGTATCGATGACCGAGAACCCCGCGCCCGTGTTCATTCTGGCATGCATCGCATGTGGAAAGACGGTATCTGGGGTCGAGAAGAGTTGTCCGAGGTGCGGCGCATCTTTTGATGAAGTCCGGTTCGAATGCCCGTTCTGCGGAGAATTGGTATTGCTGGACAGCTCAAAATGCGGGGCTTGTGGAACCGAGTTCTCTGTGTTTGCGGAATCAGTGGACGAGAATTCTTCCGTCGTTCTAGATGGTCCCGAGAATGATGTCTCGGAGGCACAGGGACCCGACATCATGGAATACGAATGCCCTGCGTGTGGGAAACCTGTATCCGCGAACGATAATGAATGCCCTAACTGTGGGGCGAAATTCTCCGAAGGATAATGGGCGAGATTGGTGGGGCCGGGACCGGGAATTGAACCCGGGTCAAGGGATCCACAGTCCCCAAGGATACCATTACCCCACCCCGGCCATATTTCGCCTCCATGATATTTCCATACATAAAGCTTGTCACAGTGAGGTTCTGTATAGTTATCGGGTGGTGTTGTTGATGGTGCCTTTTCCGATGCCACACATATCTCGCCGATCGCATGTATAATATGCATGTAGTCATGGAGGTGATATGCCCATGGCCAGATGCTTTCTTCGATGCTCCACAGGGCGGCGGTCGTGCTCGAGGACCTGAATGGGATAACCGGGCTGAAGCGCGGCAAGTCGCTCAACAGACAGTTGAGTTCGTGGCCTCGGAGGAAGCTGCATAGCATCATCGAATACAAGGCAGCCTGGAAAGGTGTGCCAGTCATCAAAGTCGACCCATACAACAGCAGCAGGAGGTGCCCGATATGTGGGAGGATAAAACATTCCCGAATGGGCGCCGAGTTCGAGTGTGAGAGCGGTTGGCGTGCGGACAGGCATGTCAAAGCCGGCATAAACCTGCTGCAGACAGCCTTCCCAGAAGGGATGGCAGGGGGCTTACGGTTCAGCCCCGGCGCG
>JAHIRF010000010.1 GCA_018818785.1 Thermoplasmatota archaeon
CGCACCGATAGCCTTCAGATACTATTACAACAAGGCTATCATGAGCGGGGAGGTCGACGTCTCAGAGTGCTCCACGAAGAATCCACGGGAGCCACTGCTCAATGAATAGGGACGCGCCAGGCCACGTCTGACTTCAGGGATCTCCAGACTCGATAAGTCCGGTCGATGAAGAGATTCACTATGCGCATGTGCTTTCACCGCGGCAGAGGCATTTTTCAATCCCCCGATAGCCGATACACTGTGAAGAGCATTGATAACATTTTCACCGATGCGACATCACGAGGAACGCTTCCTCCTATTCCCCACCCGCTTGTCCTTCTTCGTCCTCACTTTTCCTTCCAGAGTCTCAAGCATATCCGAAGTTGTCTTCAGCAGATCCCAGCCAGAGGCGGACACGTAGTACATCGAATGTGCCGTGGTCAGCCTGGCCCCGATCGAGCACTTGCTCTGCAGCCCATCGGTATCGTATTCCGAGACATGCATGAAGAACAATTTCGGCGTCTCCATCTTGGCCATCCGTTTCATCCCTCTGCCGATGATGGAGTACATGCTATCGTAGATATCTGGATCCCTGAATCCTATGCCAGATATCTGCACGAAGACTTGCTCTCTCTCAATGAGGCCTATCATCTGCTCAAGAAGATCCGTCTGGTCGATGACTCCGACCAGCTTCTTGTCATCGGTCACGAATATGGTGGACAGATGATTCTTGACCATCTTCTTGGCGACGGTTCCGAGGTCGTCCTGGGGCGAGACGCAAACAGGAGTGCGTGTCATGACGCTGGATATTTGTATCTTCATTCGGGAGCGGGAATCAAAGACCTGTCTAGGTGGTTTGGGGGATCTCGGAGGCCTATCCGCCTTCGACGACCACATCACGTTCATCAGTTCGGACATGCCGATGACGCCAACAAGATTGCCTGACTTGACCACAGGTAAGGCTTCTTCGTCGAGGTTTTCCATCATGATCTGGCCGCTGCGGACCAAGTCATCAGGGGAGACATGCAAAGGATTCTTCGTCATCACTTCATCCACCTTGCGCGAGCTGAGCTCTTCGACATCCATTATCAGTCCTATGAGATCACTCCTGGAGACGAACCCGACCATCTTGCCCCGCTTCCTCACGGGAGCTCCCCCGACTCCAGTGGCCATCAATAGCTCGGCCGCTTTGAGCACTGGGGTGCGCACGTCCATCTTCGGGACGGGGAGCATGATGTTCTCCGCCTTTGCACTCAGCGACAAGCTCCTCCTTTGTATCAACGACGAGTAACTGATCAAGCCAACCGTCAAACCGTCCTTCAACACGGGGACCTCACGCACTCGATATCGCTTCAGCATCGCCATGACGTCTGAGACCGTGTCCCCGATATCCGCCGTCACCGGCGATTTGGTCATCACTTCACCAACTACTATGTCCTCCATTCGCATTTCGTAACCTCGTATCCCACTCTATGTTCGGCATCGTATAAACCTGCATCTGATGTTGAATCTGTGAGCACGTGTTCGCCATGAATCAATGAGGCGTCCATCTGGTATGATAATGGTAATCAATCAGCGCGCGTGGCACGATCATATGGAGAAGTGGACAGCCCATCCCATTCTAACTCTATCCATATCGACACGCCTGGTTTTATTCGGATTCAAGGCAAAATCAGCCGGAAAGACAATCCTCCGGAGAGTTCTTCAGACATCCAATCGAGGATGATTCAGACGCGCCTGACCATAGCGACCTCGAACGGATTGGTCTCCTCCAATGGCTCATGTGTGGTGGCGAGCGCGTTCAACTTGCCACAGTGTTTGCACTTGACCATACCAGATTCCGACGATGAGGTTGATGTCCTCTGCGAACCATCATCCGTCGTCACTGTCACTTTCCCACAGCTACTACACGTTATCTCCACCATCTTCTCCACCTTCTTAATCGATCCTATGGTGCGTTCAGCACATATAATGATGCCTTCCATCCATGTCGGAAGCGTCTGGCCCATCGCCGAGAAAGATTCATTAATGTAATCCGCATTCACCGCCGCAGAGGCATTGTTTTCCCGTTTCCAGCCTCGAAATCCAGGAAACGCATCTGACACGAGGCTGGATGCACTATGAACCTGTTGCGAAACAAATGGACCTGGGTCATCGCGTTCTCTGCGCTGTTCGCGCTCTCGATCGATCTATGGGCTTGGGACTGGACTGAACCGAGTCTGTTCGGCCTACCGTACATCATCGTATACACTGTATTCCTCGAGATAGTTCTGTTCGTCCTATTTCTGCTCTTCAGCAGATACTACTGGGTCGAAGACAAGGAGGTGCGATGATGGATCCGCTCGCGATCTCGGTCTTCGTCGCGTACCTCGCGATCATGCTTCTGATCGCCATCTACGCATACAAGAAATCCACGAAGACCTCGGAGGATTACTTCGTCGCTTCGAGGAGCATCGGTCCGGTGGTGCTGTTCCTGTCCCTCGCGGGTACGAACTTCTCCGCGTTCACGTATTTCGGGTTCGCCGGGGCCGCGTACAAGTTCGGTCTCGCATACTACGGCATCATGGCCTTCGGCACTGGACTGATGGCCATCTCGTTCTACTTCCTCGGTCGGA
>JAHIRF010000011.1 GCA_018818785.1 Thermoplasmatota archaeon
GTCTGGATCTCAGCGCCGCCTTTAGGAGAGCGAATGTGTCGACCCTGCTTTCCTCGGGGCCGAAGTCTCTTGTAGCAAGACGCTGCCAGACCTTGTGAGGTACTTGCATCTCGATGGTGTCTTCGGCCGTGTAGACTTTGCTGTCATACTTGATGAATGGCAGGACGGCGCTCATCGTCGAAGTCTTACCCGACGCAGTCTCCCCGCAGAAGAATATACTCATCCCTTCTTCCAGGCAAAGCCAGAGATATGCGGCTTCTTGAGCGCTGATGGTATTCCACGTTATGAGTTGGGTGATGCTTATGGGATCTTCTGCGAACTTTCTGATGGAGAAGCTAGGTCCCTTGACACTGACATCATCGGCATAGATTAGATTGATTCTCGATCCATCTTCAAGAGTGCCATCGATGATCGGTCGTGCCATCGATGCGGGCCTCCCAATCCTCTCGCTTAGCGCCCTCACGTAATTGTCAAGCTCTTCCATCGATTCGAATTTGACATTGGTTGGCATGGCCTGGAAGATCTTGTGAACAAGGGATACATTGTCGTGACCTATGCAATGGATATCCTCGATGTACGGGTCACGCAGGAGTGGCTCCAGAGGTCCTGCTAAGATGATGTTCTGTTTCGCATGATACCTTATGAGCTCCCATTCTCTTTCGGTGACGTACACCTTTGGTTCGGTGAAGAGGTCTCCGAACAGTCTCTTCTTCGGGGTGCCCTCCTCAGCATCCTCGGTCACCTCGGTCGATTCGTCTATCAGCTTCATCAGGTTGGATTCGAACTGCTGGGTCGATTCATGAGGGTCCATGTATACGGCCTTGTTGTAGACCTGCTGGATGATAGATTTGAACCTCTTTTCCAGCTCTTGGTTGAGCTGGGGCTGCACCGAGGTGTAACTGAGGGGGATGCTCTTGGTCGAGAATATATGCACGAACAATGGGTCTCCGATTGGATGGATGACATTGACGTCCTGCTCGTCCCCCATTTCTCTAGTCAGCGTGGCATGGAATTCTGGAGGAGACCTATGTTTCCTAACGAACTCTTGAACATAGGTCATCAGGTGCGGGTTCTTCCTCATGGCCCTCTTAAAACCCGCATCTTCTGCTGGCATCCTCTCCCATCCATTGAGGCATGATAGTGTCGCGCCCACTGGTGACCGTTCTGGTGCATGACATGATCAGAGGTGCACCTGTGGAGCGTATGCTCGGTGGCCTCGGATACTCATCCCTGGCGGGCCGTTATAAGTATTAGTGCCCAATTCTCACGCCTGACTATCACAACAAGGAAACAAGGTCGTCCCCCCTTCACACGGTGAATGGCAACCCAGAGATGCCTTCCTTCTGAAACGCTCTTATTATTTCGTTGGCGGTCTTATACGCTGTCATATTCGTCTCGATCATCTTCTCGATTATGCGCGCCCTCAAGGCGAGCTCCTTGTAGATGTCCCTCTTATCCTTGTATCCCCTCTTGACCGCAATCTTCTCCTCAAGAATGAACGAATTGTTCATGCCTCTGAATACATGTTGGTCGCTGACAGGATTCCACACGAACACGGCTCTTGTCATCACACCGCCCATCGATTCGCTGTAACCGAGGATCTCCTCGACAGCCAAGGTTCTCCTGATGAGTTTGCCTCCTCTGTAGACCCCTGCCTGGAACACTGCGACATTAAGGTTGTCCATGCTCGTAATGGGCACACTGATCGGTGCGCCAGTGAACCTCTGAATCATCCTCTTCACGGATGCGGCGTGGAATGTAGCCATGACTGGAATGCCCGTCTGCATTGCCTGGAACGCGACGTTTCCCTCCTTCCCTCTGATCTCACCGACTATGATGTAATTCGGTCTCGACCTCAGGCCTGATTTGAGCAGCGCAAAAGTATCCACTCTGCTATCTTCGGGGCCGAACTCTCTCGTGGACAATTGCTGCCAGACTTCATGAGGTGGCTGCACCTCGAGGGTGTCCTCTGCGGAGAATATCTTCTGATCATACCTTATGAACGGGAATATCGCATTGAGTAACGTGGTCTTACCTGAGGCAGTCTCGCCGCAGACGAACACACTCATTCCGTTCTCGAGACATAGCCAGAGATAGGCCGCTTGCTGTGGTGAGATGGTATTCCACCCTGCGAGTTGTGCGACGCTGAGCGGCTCAGTCGAGAATTTTCTAATCGTGAATGTGGGGCCATTTACACTGACGTCGTCTGCGTAGATGATGTTGATACGCGATCCATCCGGAAGGGCACCGTCGATTATCGGTCTCGAGATCGACGCAGGTCTCCCCATCCTCTCGCTCATTCCTTTTGCGTATTTGTCTAAATCCACCAACGCATCGAATCTGACGTTTGTCTCCACCATTCCCATTACCTTATGGTATAGGTTGACCTTCCCAAGGCCGACACAGTGGATATCTTCGATGTACGGGTCTCTGAGCACCGGTTCGAGCGCCCCGTTCTGTAGAATGTTCCTCTTGACATAATACTCGATTATCTCGAAATCGTTCTCTGGCATGTAGACCTTGCTATTCGGTTTGAATAGCTGCGCGACCTTGGATGGCGGTCGCCTTTCCGTGACTTCCACGATCTCTCCGAGGAGCTTATCGAGCACTTCATTGAATTCGGCATCTGTGGTATGTGTCTTCTCCTTTCCGGACTTGACGAATATATGATTGACAACATTGTCGTAGTGCTTCGTCAGTTCAGGGGTCAGCACGGGTTGTATGGTGTCGTACTTATGCCCCTCATCCTTTGATCCATGCAGGTGTATGAATATGGGGTCGCCCACGGGGTACACGACATCCACTGTGGTCTCCTTGCCGAGATCTCTGCTGAGCGTGTCCATGAACTTCGGGGTCTGCGTCGTGTTCTGAGCGTACTCCTGGAGATACACGTTGAGGTGCGGGTTGCGTTCAAGTACTCTGCTGAATTTGGCTGGCATCGTCGCTACCTCACACGACGGAAGTGATCTCAATGACCATTCCGACGTTCGGCTCTATCCTGAATCCAACCACTGGCGATACCCTGAATTGTGTGCCCCCGAACCTCTTCACCATGATGCTCCTCGATATCATCCCGCCAACCTGTGAGACGACAATGCTCAGGTAGACATGGCTATCGGATTCGAAAGGAGCCAATGATTTCGTCTCGATTTCCTGCGGGTCGACCGTGATGACGATGCTCTTCCCCATCCCCGTCAGCTTCTTGAAGAACGAAAGGACCTTTATGCTATTGTCTTCTCCGCGAAGGCTGTTGCTCACAAGGCTGGAGAAGGTATCGATTATCGTTATGTCGCTCTTGTACAATTCCTCTGAACTGATCAGCATGCCCAGGAAGTCCTTTCGGCTATTGCCTGTTCCTACAAGAGGGTAGACGGGCACGAATTTGAGCTTGCCATTCAACAACCACGATGCGATCGGATAATCCAGGGAATACATCTGGTTGATGAAATCCTTGACCGTCAGTTCCGTGGAAATGCAGGTGACCGAATACTGGTTTGACAGGAATCCGTAGATCATGCGCTGTACGATGGCGCTTTTCCCATTGCCATGAGCGCCTTCGATCAGAGTGATAGTTCCCGCAGGGAGACCTTGACCTAACTGATCATGCAGGTCGTCTCTAGGTATCTGGAGCTTATAGGTCTCTCCCATTGGGGAGCCACCTCACTAGATCCGGAAGCTGAGTCTGTCCATTATGCCGTTTTCCGTCGTCACAGTGACCGTATGATCCCCCGATGCCAAAGTCTGGTCGATGGTGATCAATATCACGCTAGACGGATCCCAATACGACGATGTGTTCCCGCTCAGCGAAAGGGTGTAATCCGTGACCACCATGCCATCCAGCATTACAGTGATATAGTTTTGGTTCAGAACCGTATTGCCTAGGTTCTTGACATATATCCTCACCGGATCGTTGGGCACGTTCGTAGGGTCATTGATGATCGATATCTCTGTCAGCATCTCTTTCTGGATATTGTCACTCTTCTGATCGATTCCACTCGTGATGCCGTATACGCTGTTGGCAGCTGCGGCCACGACAGCAGACGCTACTATGACGGCTGACACGAAGAATATCAACTGTGTCGACGCACCACTTGCGCCCATTATTCCCACCTCTCAGAGCATGATGATATCTGATATCCCATTCTCAACCACCACCTTCACGCTCGTACCGAGCCTCTCGATCACGAGCCCATTCACACTATCTGACACGAATATCTTGCCCGTTGCGTCCACCCCCCAAACCGAATCGCTGAGGCCCTCATCTATTGTGCCTCTCATCGTACCGTTCTCATAGGCGACGAGTATCTCGTCGCTGTTGTTCGTTATGAACAAGCTCCTTTCATCGAGACCCCCGGCACTGACGGATATGTCCGTTGTCGATGAGAGCATGCCGGACCCGATTATCTGCGCTCCTTCACTTCCGTCGAGTCCATACCTGTCGATATGGTTGCTTCCAGAGCTGTTGTCAAGAACGAATATGTATGCGCCTACGGTGATGTCTATCGGACTGGTCATCGTGCCGCCGTTGGCGATTAGTTGATCGACGAAGACGCCGGTCGATATATTGAATCTGTCTATGTGGTCGAAGTTGTCGATCATGTAGATGTAGTCAGAATCGATTGCGAATGATACTGGTGTTGATGCGTTTGTCGCATCCGAGACGAACACATCGACCCAGTTTCCGTCTGTGTCGAATCTATCTATGTGTGACGCCTCGTCTAGAACGTATAGATACTCACCGAATACTTTGATGTCACTGGGTGCCACCATGTGTGCGCTGTCAGTGATTGTGAAACTGAATGTGCCAGTAAGGGTGAAAACGTCAATGCTGTTTCCGTCAAGGACATATGCGCATTCGCCAACCGATAAGCTAGTTGGCGAGGAAAGCTGTGCATCGTTCGCAACGAGGTTTCTTAGACCTACGTCAGAATCGAAGTCTATCAATGGGTCGTTGACGGTGATCGTGAGCACCTCGAGTGGCAGCCAGATGTCGGTTGTCTTGCCTTCGATGTCTGTGATGAATGAAGACATGAACAGGCCGCTGACGAGGAGGTTCGATTCGCTTATCTCAAGGGCGATGCTTCCTGTATTCTGCACCAGGACCTCGAGATCATTCGTGTCGCGATAGTAATTCACGTCGATTATACTGATTTGAGTCTGCGATCTCTCGCTCATATCATCGTATCTTTCATCCAAAGACACGGTTACTTTATCAAACGCATCGGTTACCGAGGCGTAAAGAATAGAAAAAAGAATGAGAAAGGCGGCGAGGAAAATCGCCATTGTAGCCGAGACACTAAACCCCATGAAAGCCCTCCAGACTCTCCTTGAACTTCGATATGTTCTGTTCGAGGGAGTTTAGCCTATCTTTGTCGACTTCGAGCCCTGCTATCTTCTGGACGAACAGGAGTGACTTCAGATGGTCGTCGGCTGACAGGCGCCAGTCTTCGACCTTCTTGTAGGGTGCTGCTTGTGGTGGGGGTAGATCCCTGAAGACATCCTCACGGACCTCTTCTTGGCCCATGTATTTCGTGACGTCCTGCAACTCACCACGGGCATAGGACATGATTTCTGATTTCACATCCTCGCTTATCCACCCTACGTCTACGTAGTAGTCAAGGGCGAGTGATATCCTGTCTCTTGTCAAGCGTTCGAACAGGAATTCTATCCAGCGCATGACAAGGACTAAGGTGAGGTAATCGTGTGGTATGTATGCCAGCAAAGGCTTCTTGTTATGCTTGCTCCTTGCTGCCGCACGCACCTGTCTCTCATATCTCTCGTCGGTCGATGTCTTGTCCATCGTCGGTGGAGTATCTCTCCTTTGTCCAATCGATACTGTCTCCAAGGGCATTGTCGACGTCCCTGGCTCCCACGGGGTGGCGTCCCTACTCTTCTTTGATGCCGCGCTCCTAGCTGAAGATGGCGTGTCGATCTCCCCTTCGCCGAACGGTCTGAACTCAGGGATATCCCCGTCGAGCTCGATCGTTCCGAACGAGATCTCGTCAGCTGGCTTCTCCGTCTGCTTCTCCACTGGTTTGGGAGGAGACTGTTCCTTCGGAGGAGCTTCTTTCTCTGACATATCAATGAACGGATTGAACTTCGCGGAGACGACTTCGTATACTGACAGGAGCTTTCTGATGTCCTGATCCATCTGGGTGAGTTTATCTCTGACCTTCGAGTTCTCGTTCCGCTCATTCGTCAGAGCGGAGTCGATTCTCCCGATCTTGTCTTCGATCTCTTCCAGACGACCCATGAGCTCGCTGAGCTCTTTTACACCAGTAAGTCCTCCCTCACCCGAGCTATCGTCTTCGAGGTAGTCCTCATCGTCGGTGGGCGACACTATATCTGATCCGTCGCTCCCTTCTGCTGCGTCATCGAAAGTCTCCCCTTCCGTATCATCGAACTCGTCCTCGAAGTCTTTCAACTTCCTACGAGCTGAGGAACCATCTTTTCCAGGTTTCTTGCGGAACAGGCCGGCCATTTTCGATACACCTAACCCCGTGCAGTCCTGGGAAAACATCTTCCCTCACCTCTTGGAAAGAGGTGAGGGGGAGAAATCTCCCCAAATTGGGATTTGATTGAGCTAGCGTCTCTCTACTTGAGCACCACTACGCTGCTTGCCTCGAGGGTCGAAGGAGCAGTTATCTCCAGATATGTCGGCACGCCGTGCTTGGGGATCAACAGGAGTGTCAGCTGTTCCTGTGGGTCAAGCACCATATCGATGCCACTTGTTGCGTTCACGTCGATTTCAATCTGGAAGACATCTCCAGCGGTCATCATGACTGCAGTGGTTGACGGATCCATGTCTCTGAGCTCAGATGCTGTGAACTCTGTCGCAGATGCAGCAGATGCGTATGAGAGCGTTATTTCTGATGCCACGCCTCCACCAATCGTCTGCGTAACCTCAATTATCGTGTTCTCGAGGTTGATGCCCGGGCTGCCAGCGATCAAAGCTATCTTTATGTAGAGGTGGTCAACCGCAGGTGCGCCATCTGTCGATCCCCATACAGCAAGGACCTTGAACCCTGCAGCAACGTCCTGTATGGCCTCGTCACCAGTCGACTCGGCCTGCTGTTGCAGCTTGTATGCGGTCTGAACCAAGACACCCGCTGCCACAGCGGCAACGATTATCATGGCAATGAAGATAAGAAGGGTTCCAACACCCATCTCGCCTTCCTCTTCCATTTTTCTCTTTTTCCACGCTAATTTGTTCATATTTCTATTCCTCCAACTTTGCATCTCTTTCCCGGGTCACGTACCCGAGGGACGTTCGGCACCCAGCCGACGAGGAGATCGTCCGAGCCGATCCTAGCTCTCCTGCCTATTGACAGGACATCGAGAGCGTCCGCTACCCGATGGTGTGTCCAAAAAGCACGGTTTCAACGCCCGCAGCGAGTCTTGCCTAGTACTGGAGCGATCACATAACTCCTGGCGACAGCCAGACCGTTCCATCCTAACTGGTCCTCTCGCCTCACCTCCGATGGTAACCGCCGCCGTGCCCTTGCAGCGGGGAGTGAGAGAGATGCACCCCTCAAGGTTGTGCTTGAGAGGCACTATCCACAGGGCATGTAGACCTCTCTCGAGTCTTACTATCAGAAATATATATCTTAAACATTAGTATACAAATATCTAGAAAAATTATGAGGAGTGATTCTCATAGGTGATTTGCGTCTTCGCCAAATCATCAGATGAGATTCACATATCTGTAAGTCCCGAGGTATGGGATCGAACAGTCCTCTATCGTCGGCTGGCCTATGCTGGGGATGAACTTCATCGAGAACGCCGATTCAGCATGAAGGTTCAACCCTATCTCTCCAGCGTCCACGAATATCTTCACAAGCCCTCCATCCGAGAGGGAGAAAGTGCTCGCGAATATGCCATCAAGATCCCTGAGTATCTGCACAGAGAATCTGTCAGCGGTAGCTCCGGCCGGTCCGAATTCCGCGGAATTGAATCCCAGCGTGACATCCTTCTCGCCATCAGTGATCTCTATCATCAGGGAGGTGAACAGGATCGGCATGCTTCCAGGCACTGTCTTGACCTTGATCTCGATCATTTGGATGGTGTTCGATGGTATCACCGGTTGTGCATAGTTATCTGCTGCATCCACAGCTACTACAGTATAATAGTACAGAGTGCCGGATACTCCGGAATAATCGTAGTAATGGATCGTATTGCTGTCGACGGACGCGATCGGAGTGGAGTTCCGCAACTCCTCGACGCTATCGAGCGCGGACATGCTGGTACTCCTGTAGATCAGATATTCACCGATGAACGTCTCATCATCGGACGCCTCGCTCCAAGTCATCTCGACAGATTGTATGTATTGCCTTACGCAGAACGCCTGCACCGCGGATGGAGCGATGGAATCCACATTCTCAGCAATGTATGACAGTGTTCCCAAGGAGACCTGGTTCCCTGCCCAGTCCTCGACAATCACATAATACGTATAGGTTCCCTCATCGCTCGGCGCGTCAGCATAGCTGGACGCTGTCGAGTTGAGGGTCGCGATCAGTTCCGCTCCGATGGGTACGGATATGATTCTTCGTCCATCGACCATCACGTTCGCTAGGGATCCAACGGATACGCTGCTTCGATAGAGCAGTTGTTGGCTGACTCCACTTCCTGCATCGGTTGCAGGAACCCAGAATAGCATGACAGAATAGTTATCGGGTCTCGATGTGCTCGTCATGGACCCGCCGACGGGTACGGTCTGGTCCTCATCATGACTTGCATCGTCTGTGGATGCAGAACTATCTATCGGGGTATAGATCGCGCGGTTCCCCGCGGCATCCACGCCGACTATCGCGTATGCATATGAAGTGGAATTATCGTCTCTGGCCGTATAATCCGTATACTGTCTATCTGATCCGAAACCTGCGGTCAACCTAGCCATTTCGTAGGATGGATTGAGTTGGCTGAGTGTCAACAGTCGATTCCTCGCGATCTGTTCATTGAATACCGCGGGGTTCGTCGGGTCGTAGACTGAAGTCCTGTAGATTATCTCTTCAGCGAGTCCAGAGCCATAATCTATAGCGGAGCTCCAGTTGAGGACTATTCCAAGTGGTGAGACCCCGTCACGTGATTCTGTCACATTCCATAAGATGCCACCAGTAGGAGGTTGATCATCTCTCGAAGGCATGTATCCCGATGCGATTGACGAATCTGCACCGTCAGGGTTCCGATCGCCCGCGACGTTCACGACCGTGAGCCCTCCAGAAACCTCTGACACGGCATCGTCGACCGTCCTCTGCCCCTGTTGCTGCAGCAATGCCGCAGCGTATAGTATCAATGACGCCGCGATTGCAGCCACTAGTACCATCGCGATGAAAATGATGAGCGTACCTATACCGACGTCGGCTTCTTCATCCTTCTTTATGCTCGTTTTAGCCTTCTTGAGTCCCATCCCAGTCCTCTCCGGTGTGCGAGGGCATGGAACGTAGCTTTGTTACGTCGAGAGCATCCGCTAACTCATGGCACCATCAGAAATCATCCCGACTTGTTGAGTCGGTATTATATTGCTCGCCAGAAAGACGAGAGTCTACGGTCTACATGCCCTGTGGATAGTGCCTCGAGATGCGTTGGAGGCTAATGATTATCATGCGTTTGAAGATTATATAAGACAACAAGCCGTGATTTTCACGCAAGATAATCAGGCTATTGAATCAAAAATATCGATCGTAAGGGGTTTCCATGGGATATTCCCAGACGCCTGATATGCCCTGTTTCTCAGTCTCTCTCAATTCTCGTTGTTCAGATCAACCATCGCCGGTCACACTCTGTAGTAGTCGGCGAGGCTGGTCTCGAATCGACCAATCCGTTCTTCCACTTCACACCAGATGTTCTTGTCGACATCGATGCCCGCCAGCTCCATGACGAACATCCAGGATTTCATATGGTCCTCCGGTGTGAGTCTCCACTCCTTCTCCTCCGTCGCCAGCGCGAGAGCATCCAAGGAGCTTCTCTTCCCTGGCCGCTTCTTGGTCACTACGAGATTGTGGTCTATGATCTCATCGTCCAGGATCGCCTCTGCCATCTCCGGTTCGGCCTTCTTCGTGCCCTGTGATACAGATGCCAGGTACTCTGCGACGTCC
The DNA here is from genome assembly GCA_018818785.1 of Thermoplasmatota archaeon. Classification (GTDB taxonomy): domain Archaea; phylum Thermoplasmatota; class Thermoplasmata; order UBA10834; family UBA10834; genus UBA9653. The sequence continues at coordinate 10,095 of JAHIRF010000011.1, forward strand.
TCTCCTATCCATCCTATTCTGCTATAGAAGCCGAACAGTCTGGGGATGGCCTCGACGTCTATCCTGTCCATCAGGAATGACAACCATCGCATGATGATCATGTTGGTCCTGGAATCTATGTCGAAGCTCTCCAGTGCCGAGTACCGTTCTTCTGGGTCCATGCACGTCCCTCCTTTCTTGAGATCCCTCTTCAGGTCAGTATCTCATATGTGTTCGACAGGACTGAAGGTGTGGTGATCAACACATAGGTCGGTATCCCGTGCTTCGGTATCAGGAGTATCGTGGCATCCTGCTGGGTGACGAGACTCATGTCCGTAGGCAGTTGCTCTGCCAGATCGATGTGCAACAATGCAACATCTCCTTGGGTGATTCCCACATCATCTGCGGTCCAAGCTGCGATATTATCGGGATATGTATCCCTCAGGCTCGACACATCGAAAGTACCATCTGTGGACGCGACAGAATAATCGGGACATGACAGCGTCTCATCTGCCTCTCCATTTGATATCTCGATTATCAGCGTGGCCAAATTGATGACCGGGCTGCCTGCTGTCAACGCCACCTTCAGGTACAGATCAGTAATGACTAATGCACCCGAGCTATTATTCGTCATTCCATATATCGCTACCACTTTCAGACCCGTTGCTACTTCCTGCAATGCCTGATCGCCTGTCGCTTCTGCCTGTTGCTGTAGTTCGTATGCGGTCTGGACTAGGACACCAGCTGCTACGGCGGCGACTAATATCATCGCTATGAAGATCAGCAATGTGCCAACCCCCATCTCCCCTTCCTCGCCCATACGAATCCTTCTGGGCTTGGGTATCTTTTCCATCTCTTTCCCTCCTCTGTGGTCGCGGAGAGGTCAGTCATCCAAGATCCAGATTGCATGAGTTGAGAATGTCGTGTGCGGCGTGGAGCGCCCACTCTCAATTCTCAATCATCACTAGAACGATGGTGCCTGGCCTATCCGCGTAGTGTGATTCTCTTTCACTCCCGAGGTAGGTCTACATTTGCCCTGTGGATAGTCCAAGCGTCTTGTCTCCCGAGTGCGTTAGTGCCGCCTCTGAGAGCTATGTCTGATTCTCATGTATGATAAAAATGGTTGTGTCGTGATTCTCTTTTTAGGAAATGACAAATCTGCCCGAAAAGAATAGAACGTAAAATAGAGGGGAGTTAAAAGGCCCCCATAGTTTAGGAAAGGTTATTCAGAGCTCGCCTCTTGGTTTCGGCGTCGCCATGTTCTGAACTATCTCCAGCGGTGCGGATCTGTAGTTCATATCCACTTTCATGCGCAGGGTACCCCTCTCGTAGACGAGGGTGACGCTGCCTATGCGGGACTTGTATACCTTGTATCTTTTCCCATCCGCCGTTAACTCGCTGCCTTCCTGTTCGATCAGACCTGCCGCGGCCAGCTCTCTAAGCTTTCGATAGCAGCTCGCAAGCGGTATGTCGAACATGAACGCGAGTTCTCTTGCACTCCTAGCTTTATGGCTAGACGCTGCAAGGATGTTCATGTTGTATTGGTCCGTCAATATTTGAGCGATGCCGAGTCTAGCATGCGCTATATCCGTATCGGTGGCCGTTTTATCCCCTCACACAGGGGGGAGTTAGAGCTTATATCCCGTCCCTTATCCTGGGGAAACTAATTCTAAGATATATATAATTGTCTTTTTGTTTCTAAGCCATGAGAATCATTAGTACTCCTCAGATCGCAGATCTGCCCTTCGATTTTCGAGCAGCCAAGTGAGACATCGAAAGTTGATGATCATCCTCGACTTATCGTCTGTGATATTCTCTGATTGGAATTGAACAAGATTGTTTATGAACGGTGACCATGAATGTATGCAGGAGGCTCCCCTTTCGATGAATGCGTACGAACTGTCGAAACTCCTGATCGACGAGTATTCAGCGAAGATACTCACGTATGCCAGAGACAAGCCTCGATCAGTTCAGGACATGTGCCAGAGGCTCGACATACCCGTGACGCTCGGATATCGGCGGGTCAACACACTTCTCAACGAAGGTCTCCTCAGTTGCGAGGGAAGGGCCCTTACCCAGAGAGGCAAGTGGACCAAGCTCTATGTCTCTCAGGTCAGACGAGCCCAGATATTCTTCGATGATGGAAAGGTGCGTCTGAAGTTCGAGTTCAAGACGGGCCAGGTCCGATGGTCGGATGATTGGGAAGCCGCTCCTGCCGTATGATCATGGATTACCACCCTCACACGATCCAGGGATACTGATAATCATATCCGAGATTTGACCGGAAACCTATTTCATGGTTTCCGACGATGCCCCCTGCGTAGTCTGCCTTTCCGCTGTTTGGGTTATCATGACCCAGCGCGTGCCTGGCCTGGTGCGGACATGAACGCGCGACAGAGTAGCCAGAATGATCGGGGTCCCACAGACATCGACCTCGCCAATTACGCAAAGGCCTATATGGCCGCTTACATGAGCGCTGTCCAGAGCGAGAGCCCTGAACATATTCCTCAGTTCTACAAGAATCACCCTTACGGCGTCGAAGTCTGCTATATGCCGAATGGCAGTTTCTGCATGCTTTTCGAGAGAGCTGACAGACCCACGATCGCGGTCTCCGGCCAGGAGTGGGACTATGTCATGGGCAAGATCATGTCGGGCGTGTTCTATCTGGCCACGGTATACTCTCACGAAGGGTCTTCGGTCGAGGACGCCTCCTCGCGAGGCCGTCGCGATGCGATAAGGGACATACGTGCGATGGAGAGTTCCGACATCGTGGATGCCACTCGTCAGCTGGAGAACATTGTGCGTGAATTGAGTGATGTGAATCAATGGATGAAGAATCCGGTGAAGATGGCTGATAGTGCGCTAGCGAGACTCGAGCCGCTTAAGCAGACGATCGCCCGCTCCGGCCCGATAATGGACAAGATGTCCATGGTGGATGGCCTGAGACGATATTCTACTGGGCCATCGGAGATGAAGCTGGATTCAGATGGAATTGAGATGCTCTCATCTGTAGTGACGCAGATGACGGACCTGTCGGAACTGCTCAGGGATGTGAAACTACAAGGGGAGAAGCTCGAGGAAATCGAAAACCATCTCAGAACCGAGGTCCACGACTTCAAGATAGAGCTCGACAAGAAGATCGCGAAAGGCCTCGGTGTGATACTGTCCACTACGGATAGGAAGATCGACAAGGCGTTCGCATCCATACAACCTGGCCAACAGGAAGATGAAAGCGACGATTCGTTGGACGATCTATACGATGAGGTGAACGCCCTCAGGGAAGCTGTGGATCAGCTGAACGCTGAAGAGAAAGACGACACAGACGAGAGATTGGCTGCTCTTTCCGATGAGGTGTTGTCACTCAAGGATGCAATCAGCAACATCAAGATCCCGATGATCGAGCCTCCGGTTATGCCTGAGCCAAAGATCCCTGCCGAGCTACTCACTGGGATGCGAGACGTCAGAGGGGAGGTCGGCCAGATCAATCTGCGTGTCAAGAGGATCGAGGAATATCTCACCGCTCTGTCGGCGGCGAGGCGGTCATCTAACAGATGATCCAAAGGTCAGAGATGAACCGTAATGTCTTCCTTTATCCTGTCGAGGATCAGATAGGTGTTGCTCCTCTCGACCTCGTCTATCCTTATGATCGAATCGATTATGTCCTTCAACTCCTCTCTTGAGGACGCTCTCAGAAGGATCGCGAAGTCTATGTTCCCAAGTAGGAAATAAGCCGCCCATACTCCAGGGATCTTGGATACCTTCTCTCCGATCTTCTTCACGTAATCCGGACCGTACCTGCCAGTGATCAATGATATCGCCAGGATCTCCTTTCCGACCTTGAGTGGGTTCACACAAGCCTTGAATCCGGTGATCACTCCTTCCTCAACCAGCCTGTTCACCCGGTAGTGGACTGTAGATGACGACAACCCTGTTTTCTCTCCGATCTTCTTCAGGCTCACGTTGCAGTCGTCTTGAAGCATTTTCAAAATGATCCGATCGCTTTTGTCAAGTGTCGCAGGATTCTTTTTCTCCAAACGAGGCGCCTCCTCAAGACGTTCGAAAAGGTAAGATGAAATTCGGATAGATAACGCTTTCGTTGACTCATACTCGAACCGAAAGGAAATCGAAGCCTGTTAGGGGGAAGAATCACCCCGATTGTACAAACGTGCGGCTTGACATCGAATATAGGCACCGGCACGTACGGGTCATCAACGGACACCTTCGCAGTTGGTGTATCAGATGAAGGCTCCGATGGTGGGCAGGTCGAGGAGGTCCATGTCGAAGAAGATGACCCCCTCCCTGACTTCATCCCGTCCAAGCATCTCCTTATCTCGCAGTAGTGCAAGGAATGAAGATCGCCACCATAGGTCCACGATGGTATTCGCCATAGCGCCGAGGTAGGCCTGCCCGAAGTTGTATCCGTATCCGTCCTCATCACAGAGATATGCGGCGTGGCCGAGGAAGCAATCCCTCGAGTTCACAAGCATCAGATATCTCTCCATCTCCCTCTTGCCCTCTTCCGATAGTGGCATGAGCGAGATATCCGTCGGATTCACTTTCACGAACTCCCTTATTGTCCCATCCTCTGAGAGGTCATATCCGACTATGTTCCTTCCGCTCAGTTGGAAAACCTTCCAATCCAATCGTTCGTCTACGTAGACTGGCAGGTAGCTCAGGTCTGGCAGGTCGAACAGTTCCGTGCCAAGCATAAGGGCCAATTCGTCAACATTCGCCTCTGGCTCGGAAGCTCTTGCTCTCCTAGCGATGTCCTGCGCAGGCGAGTTCTGCCTCGTGTTACCGTGTTCGGCATAAGTCAATATCCTGCTGAGACCTATCTCGTCGAGCATATCATCTGAAAGGAATCCGCATGCTTCGCGGACAGAACTGGCCGATTGTATAGTCTTTGTATCCTTCGCGTTCTTTGAGAATTGATAGAACACATCCTGGGCCGATTCAAGCTCCTCATCGACCCTTGTTTCGCCTATGGCGTCGAGTATCCCCATACCATGCTCTGCCAGGCGTTTCCCTGGCAGTCCTATCCCTCTGCATGACAGGTTCACGTTCAGCTGCACCCTCCATCCAGCGAAGACACTTATGGGAAAAGCCTTACAGAAATGGAGCCGGTTGTTATACACGCCGCATCTTCTTCCCTTCAGGAAGTGGCATGCTCCATGTGCTCCCTGCAGTTTTATCGCAGCTCCATCGACCTCTGGTGATATGTGCTCGTCCGTGACCCCTGACATCAACTCCGGATCGCTGCGGAACTTCTCCTCCTCATGTGAGAGTAATTCTGGCTGGCATAAGCAGCAGAGGGCACAACCGTCGATGCATTCATAGGTCATCTCGCCCAGTTCCGATAGATCCAGTTCGGTTCTGTAGGATGATTCACTTCTATCTGCCAATTACTTCCCTTCCCATACGGTCCCCTGACTGCGATCCATCTTCCATCATGAGTTCTCCCCCGGCAAAGACCGCTTTCGGGAATATGCAGGACATCCCATCGAACGCGCTCCATCCACACTTGGTCAGGAGTCTGTCTCCCCTTATCTCGCTTCCTTCCATGAAATCAACGACGACCAGGTCTGCATCATATCCCGGTTCGATCTTGCCTTTGGGTATTTTGAATATCTCGCCGGGTCTCTCGCACATCGTTCTGACCACCGTGGCGAGAGCTAGATGTCTCTCCCTGACCAGCTGGAGCATGAGTGGATACATGGTTTCGACACCGGGCATTCCACAGGGTGCATGCTGGAAATCATCACTCTTCTCGTCCATCGTATGAGGTGCGTGATCGGATGCGATCATGTCGAACCTTCCCTGCTTGAACGCGAGGTACAACGCCTGCCTATCTGCGCGGGTCCGGAGCGGAGGGTTCACCTTCCCCAGAGATCCTATCGGTCTGTCCCTATCGAGCAGCAGATGATGCGGCGAGACCTCAGCGGTCATGTTCTTCTGTTCGAACACCAGTGGTATGGATTCTCTGGCCGAGACATGGCAGATATGGAGCCTGCAATCTGGGGCAGCGTCTGCTATCTTCCGTATCGCGCTCGTCTCGCAGTCATTGTTCCTCCCTGCAAGATGGTCGTGCAAGTTCTTCTCGTCTCGTTCCTTGTCCCTCAACGACTCGTCCTCTGCGTGCACCGCTAGCACCTTGCCACATTTGGCGATCCTTGAGAGTTCGGATCCGATGGTCCTAAGTGAGGGGACCAGCAGGTTGCCCGTGGTTCCAGCCATGTACAGCTTGAAACCTATCACCTTCTCCGCCAAGCCCTCGACATCAATCCCTGGCTGGACTCCTGCAAAAAGCCCGAAATCCACATGTGATCTCGAGAGAGCGATCCCTCTCTTCTCATTCAGGAAGTCTATGGAGGTCGTGGGCGGTTTAGTGTTAGGCATATCGAAGACGCATGTGACGCCTCCGTGGAGTGCGGCGATCGATCCAGACCTGAAATCCTCTTTGTGTGTCATCCCAGGGTCTCGGAAATGGACGTGCGGGTCGATTGCGGCAGGGAGTATCTTCTTGCTGCCGAAGTTCATGCGCTTGTCGCAGTCGATGCTCTTCGCTACCTTGACAATCTTGCCATTATCTATCCCGATCTCGAGGTGTTTGAATTCACCCTGCTGATAGCAGTCGCCTTCGATGACCATATCCATTTCATTCACTCAATCTTCTGCGTTTGACCTTCCCTCTGGGTGATTCTTCCGAAAATACCTCCGCAGTGAACTTGAACACCTTCGTGTCCCCGTCGAGCCAGGTATCTGGTGGAAGACCTGCCTTGATGCATGTCTGCGATAGGAACTCCTCTGCATCCCATCCCCATTCGACTGGTACTTGCGGGAGCAGAAGACCGCGATTCCATCCCTTCTGGACGATCAACCCATCCTCTCCGACATGAATTTGATTCGGCAGGTCCTGGCATCTCTTCACCTTGATCTCTTCGGGTGGGGTCAGCAGGCTGACCTCCACCGTGATCCCCCCAAGTTCCTGCGATTTCACCGGGGGGAACCTTGGGTCCCGTGAGCTCGCACTTATAGCGGAGTCCTTGAGGGCATCCTCGAGCGAAATAATCGGTTCAGGGTACCCTATGCACCCCCTCAATTCATCTTGAGGGTGTGTCGTCAGTGTCACGAATACCCCAAATTTGTTCTTGAACGATTCTGGGAGGTCGAGGCCAGAGATCTTCTCTCTCTTGACATGGCTCTCGACGACTCTCCTCGCAGTCGTCACGGCCAGTTCGCCCTCTTCATCGGAGAACATGATGGTTTTCCCGGGGTGCTAACGAATCTGGTGGATATAGACTTTTCAACCTGCACGAGTCGTCCAATAGCCTTTTTCGACCAAAAACCCCTTTCGCTGGCCTGTGACCTGTGGACCAAACCTTAAATATCCTCGATACGAATCCACAGAGCGGATTAGATGAAGTTCGTCAAGCTCTCCCAGTCCGAGTTCGAGGAGATACGGAAGCTATACGAAGGTGTCATGTCTCAGGCTTGCCACGGTCTGTTCTTCAGGGAGGGCATGATCCTGGGAGAGGAGATATCCAAGATTGCGCTTCAAGAGCCTGAGAAATACTTCGAGATATGTGGCAATCTGCTCAGGGCACGAGGTTGGATCGATAATATCGTCTTCGAGGAATCCACTGCGACGGCAGAGGGGTCCGTGGAGTCGACCCAATCGGATATACCGACTTGTCACAGGCTGAGAGGTATTGTGAAGAAGATATACGAGGCCAAGACTCACAGGAGATTCCACTGCGACGAGATCGAGTGCGTGAGCAAAGGCGACAAGCACTGCGTTTTCAAGGTCGAACTGGTAGGAGGGGATTGAATTGGAGCTTAAGCCAGCCCTCAGGGCGTTGAGGGAGAGTTGCGGGGCAATAGCATCTGCGATAATAAGCAGGGACGGACTCGTGATTGCAGCTGATCTGCCCGAAGGTGTATCCATGGACACATTCGCCATCATGTGCGCTACTCTCATCGGCGCGGCATCTACTGCCAACTCCGAGTTAAGAGTCGGCACGCCGCAATCCGTGGTAGTCGAGTGCGAGGATGCGAAGATGGTCGTCGTCGGCGCCGGAAGAAAAGCCCTCGTCGTCACCGTTATCTCCAGGAAGAACGATGAATTGATCGCGAAGAAGGAACTGCTGAAACTCGCGGATTCCATCAAGATGATCTGATCCCCGAGCTTTCGAATCCTTCGCGACCCGTCTCATTTGCTTTTTTGAGAAATCATAAGGTGTTTCAGAGGGTCAGAACGCGAACCGTCCTGACCCGGTTTGGTTTCGTACCAGCAACGGCTCAGACGATATCCAGTTCCTTGAGCTTCTCTGGGGTGGGTGCGCCATCAGTGGTCCAGCCGCGGACAGCCATGTAATCGTCGAGCATATTGTTCATCTCCTCGACGGTTATCTTGGCGCCCTTGGACGGCCCCTCGGGGATCGGGTCCTCGAGCACTCTCGGGGGCAGGAGCCAGTCCTTCCTGGTGATTCCATGCTTCACATTGAAGCCCCCCTTCATGTTGTGTATACGCTCGCCGATCTTCAGGAGCTCTTCCTCAGTGAACTGCAGGCCGGATATCGCCTCGATGACCTCCCTGAGCTTATCGATCAGGAAGAAGCCTCTCGAGAACTTGCACAGGCCGACCGAATCGTAGACGCCCATGAAGTTCTCCATGGTGGCGACCTTCTCGCCCTTCCCTTCGATGGATAGCCGGTCGATGCCCTCCCATCGCCAGAACTTGCCGACGAGCTCAGGTGCGTACATGCCTGCCCTCAGGTGGCAAGCGCCACGGGTAGACGTCATGAATGACAGTCCATGTCCCTTCATGCCTCTGACATCGTATGCGGGAGGCTCCATGCCCTTGGTGTGCACCGCGTATCTCTCGGCGCCCTTGCCGATCTTCTCAGCGGCCCTCTTTACTCCTTCGGACAGGATGTCTCCGAACCCTTCGCGCCTCCCGATCATCTCGCACATCTTCGGCACAGAGTCGGATGCGTTGTCCCAGGTCAGCTTCATGCCGACCTCATCCTCGGTGATTATCCCTCTCTGGATGAGCTCCATTGCGAATCCTATGGCCACTCCGGCGGAGATCGTGTCGATACCTACCAAGTCACAGACCTCGTTTGCCTTGGCCACGGATTCGATATCGGCGTTGCCGCAGCCTCCTCCGAGTGAGTAGAGCGTCTCGTACTCCAGGCCATCGATCGCGACTCCGGAGAACTTGCCGCTCTTGATCTCGAACAGCTTGCCGCAGGGCTTCGTGCATGCGAAACAGGCCTTGTTCTTGCTGACATACCTTGGCGCCCAGTAATACGGGTCGATCTGCTCCCTCTCCTTGAAGAAGCTTTCCTGCCAGTTCCTGGTCGGGAACACTCCCTTCTCCTTGTTGATCCAACCTAGGAACTCGCCCGTGCCGTATTTCGTATCCTCGTTGAACGATGGAGCGGCTTCCATTATCTTCTGATATCTGAGCGCGATCTCCAGCAGCTTCCCGGGATCCGCAGGTTCTAGATCTCCGGTTCCTCGGACGACGATAGCCTTGAGGTTCTTCGACCCCATCACTGCTCCGAGGCCAGCCCTGCCGGCCTGCCTATCGTCGCAATCTATGCAAGCCATCCTGACCAGTTTCTCGCCAGCGACGCCTATGCAAGCCACCTTGACATCCCAGCCATGCCTCTTCTTGAGGATATCAGGCACCTGTCTTGTATCCTTACCCCAGAGGTCATCGGCTTCGTTGATCTCGATCTTGTCATCCTCGATGAAGAGATATGACGGCTTCTCGGCCTTTCCGAATATCTCGAGCGCGTCATAACCCGCGTGCCTTAGCTCCGCACCTATGGAGCCGCCCATGATGCTCTCGGCCAGTGTATTGGTGGCCGGAGACTTCGCAGCGAAGGCGGTCTTGCCGCCCGTCGGCACCGCAAACCCGTCGAACACCCCTGGAGCCATGGCCAGGACGTTCTCGGGTGAGAGAGCGTCTGCACCTTCAGGGACGCCGTGATATACGAGCTCTATCGCGAACCCAGATCCTCCGAGGTACTTCTTCACGTATCTTTCATCGGTCGATTTGATGGAATCCTTGCCAGAGCTGAGGTCTATCTTCAATATCTTTCCTGAAAAGCCCTTCATGCTCATTCCTCCGCCTTCAGAAGCTTCCTGACTGCCTCATACTGCTCGGGTTTGGGTTCCTCATACTTGATCGCGCCCATCGAGCAGAACTTCACGCAGGTCGGGTCCCCTCCGCAGAGGTCGCACTTGAATGCGGTCTCCTCCATCCTCATGACCCCGAACGGACAGACCTCGACGCATGTTCCGCATGCGGTGCATTCGTCCTCATCGACCCGCACGATGCCGTCCTCGATCTTGATCGCCTCGACTGGACAGGCAGTCACACAGCATTCATCCTTACAAGCTACGCAGTGCGTACAAACCGACGGGAAATCAATCCTGACGTCGCGCTTGTGCACCTGCAACCTCGCGTCTGCGTGGTTGATCTTACCCTCGTGATACAGAGTGCAGGCAATCTCACAGAATCTGCACCCAGTACACTTGTCCGGGTACGGTACTAGCATCTTTACCATACGGTAATACCCCCTGGTGGTCTTGACTATGTGCGGTAATGGGGTCTATGTAAAAAAGCTGTGCCCTCTGACCCCATCAATCTCGGAGCGTCATTTCGATTTCCGCTTGATCTCGACCTTCTTGAACTCGGACTTCTTCTTGGGCATCTCCTTGTCCACCTCCACCAGAATCGCGTCTATGAAGCTCCTGGCGGCCAGGAGGACCTCCTTCTCGGCCCTGTGGATCCTTACCTTCGTCTCCTCCGGGACGTCCATTTGCTTCATGGCCGAATTCGCAGCCTGCACTATCTCCATGCCTGCATTGACGAAATGAGTCATGGTCTCCTTGGTCGTGACCTTGGTCGCTATCTCCTCAATGTGCCTTTCGAGACGCTTTGCGACCTCTACCCCTTTTTCTACCCTTCTTCCTTCCAATTTCCTCACCTTCGAACCTGACTTTCAACCAGGGGCCATCCAAGTCGGCACCCAGTATCTCCTTGTTGGTAAGAGCGTACGGGAGCACTATGGATTTCTTGAACGCCCCCAGCTGCAATGTTAGAACATCCTTGCGTGTATATAGCTCTAGTTTCTGATCCATCACGAACGGCATCTTGATGGCGAATACGCTCGCTCCGTCCTCTTCATATACTCTCATCGGGGATTCTACAGAGTACACCTGGGTAGGGTCATCATCCCCGAACAACTGAATGGCTAACGATTCAAGTGATTTTCCTCCAAGCACCTCTCGGGGCATCAACGAAGCCTTGAATGTCTTCAACGGCGCGAATATGCTCTCTATCGTATCCAGGTGCTCCTTCTGTTCTTTGAGCTTTCCATCGAAGTACACGTCTGACAACCCTTCTGGTATGATCCTGTTTATGACCAGGCTCTCGACGGTGTATCCATACATGCACAGGTAAGTGTAAGCCCGCTGGGTCTCCGTTATGACCATCTTCTCCGGGTTCACAACCAGTCTCACGGATGTGATCTCCGGATCCGTTAGGAGGTCCCGGACATATCGGAGCCGCTCCCTGAGATTCTCCAAGTCCTCAAGGAATTTGTCGGAGGGCAGCGGGGTGGACACCATCTTCCCAATGGTCACCCTCGCTATCTTCAGCACATTCCTGACCATGTGGAACAGGTGGTCGAAATACCAGCTGGCGATATCGGGGAATGATAGGAGTCTGAGCGTATCCGCCGTTGGTGCGGTGTCGATTATGACCACGTCGTAGCTATCCGATTTATGAAACTCTTCGACATAGAACAGTGCCGACATGAGTTCCATGCCTGGGAAGACGGCCATCTCCTTCGCCGTGACGCCGTCCATGCCCTGCGATGCCAGGAAGTCTGATAGGTATGCCTGGATCTCCTTCCAACGCGTCTCGAGCTCAAGCTGTATATCCACCTCTAAACCGTCGAGGTTCTTCCGTATCCGCTCTATCTTCCCGGACAACGGGACCTCTAGGGAATCGGACAGGCTATGCGCAGAATCGGTGCTGACCACGATCGTCCTGTGCCCTAACGAGGCCGATCGGAGGGCGGTAGCAGCGGCAACGGATGTCTTCCCGACGCCACCCTTGCCCGTGTAGATTATCACTCTCATGTCCATCCTCCGAAAGCGTTGCTAGAATACACTCTCGCTGGATAATGGTGTCGGGGACGGGATTCGAACCCGTGACCTCCGGATATCCTAGGAGCATCTGGTCAGAAGAACTCCCTATGAGTCCGACGCTCCACCAGGCTGAGCCACCCCGACATGGTCCCCGTCGCGATATACGCGGGGTATGTACCCCCTATTCCTCTTTCTCTTCCTTGGATCCGTCCTCGGACTCGGCGGGTTGCTCCACAGGCGTCTCTTCAGTCGAGACATCTGCTGGCTTCTGCTCCTCAATCTCTTCGATCTTCTCATCCTGGGCGGGTTCCTCGGCAGGAGCGATAATCGGTTGCTCGTCCGGTTCTGGCATCTTGCCGGATCTCAGAACCTCACTCTTGCCGATCTCTATCCTCTTGACTGGCACAATGATCTTCGATGCATCGGAGATCGCCTTCGACATGTCCCCCATGATCATCTTGCGGACAAGGTCGCTGATAGTGGATTCGGCCGCCATCTTCGCGACGGAATCCTTCATGATGTTCCTGATGGCGGTCTCCTGCGATGCTTGGATCCTCTGCTCGGACACAGCCATTGGCTTGACGCGGACTTCCCAACCATCCTTTGTGATGACATCCACGACGGTATCGGTCTTCGTCCTCTTCCTCCTGGTGAGTCTCCTGACATAGTCGCTTGTCAGGTTGTGCCCCTCGTAGAGGGTGAATGCATCGAAACCTCTGACGTCATGAACCTTGAATCTGAGCTTGATATGCATCTTGGAGAAATCACCGGTCATATCCTGCACAGTTGCCTCGGCGATCCTTCCCATCACACTTTCGGGTCCGTTGGACGGTGTCTCTCCGAGCTGCATGCGGCTGAACATATCAGGCGCGTAGATCTTGTACCATTCCTTTGCACGCCACCTGTCCTTGATCTTCTTGGCAGCAGCCCTCGCCTTCTGAGCCATCTAATACCTCTGGTTGACTGATTAGGATGCTCGATAACAGATTTCTATATTAAAAGCTTGCTGTGGAAAAAGAAATGATCGAAAGGGGGTTTGGGGTGGTTTTCATCTCTTCCTGAGTTTGGGGTTCAGGACTTCGTCCATCGCATACCCGATGAAGGTGAATCCTAGCACCACCGTCACTATGCAGAGACCGGGCATGATGATGTACGCGTACGGTCCCGTAGTTGCGGCGCTCCAGGTATATGCCTCATCGAGCAGTCTACCCCAGGTCTCAACATCCTGAGGTCCCATCTTCAGGAAACTCAGGGTGCTCTCGGAGAGGATCGATATCGCAATAGTCAGGATGGCGTTTGCGAATATGAGTGGAACGACATTCGGGAAGATGTGCTTCTTGATTATGTGCATATCTCCTGATCCAATCGCCCTCGCCCTCTCGATGAACTGTCTGGTCTTGATGGACAGCACCTGAGATCTAACGATCCTTGCCGTCGTAGACCATCCTGTGACTCCTATGACTATGATGACCGTCACAAGACTCCTGGCATCAAGCACGGATGATATGACCAGCATCAGCACCAGCCATGGGATGGACAGGAATACATCGTTGACCCTCATGATCACCTCGTCCTTCCAGCCGCCCCAATATCCTGATAACAGTCCGACACCCGTTCCTATGCCCATCGAGATGGCCATGGCCGCTAGACCTACGGTCAGGGAAGCCTTAGTCCCGTGAAGGGTTCTTGTGAGGATGTCCCTCCCCCTCTGATCCGTACCGAACGGATGCTCCCACGAACTCTCCTCGAAAGTGTAGTCTGTGGAGGCGTACCGATCATATGGCACGAATAGATCCGCATAAACGACAACCGCAAGGAAGAAGACGATTATTCCCAATCCAATCTTCCCCATCCATGTCGCCAGGAACAGGTCCGTGGTTCTGCCGAAGTTCCTGGCCTGGAGGCCGACCTTGTCTGATAGGTGCGGATTGAATTTGAAGAGGCCTCTTCCCCATCTCTCGAATCTAGCCTCGAATCTGGATTTCTTCTTGTTCGCCATCGTGATCACCCCTACGTTATGCTCACCCGTGGATCGAGTTTCAAGATGACTATGTCTGCAATCAGATTCGCGATGACCACAGCGACTCCTCCTATGAAGAATATGAACTGCAGCATCGGGAAGTCATACTTCCAGATCGCTTCAACGGTCGTGAGTCCCAAGCCCTTGTAGCTGAACACAACCTCCACCTGGAACGCGCCACCCAATATGAACGCCGTGTCCATCGCGATCGTCGTCACGACCGGAAGCCTGGCATTTGGTGTCGCATGCCTCTTCATCACCTGCTTCTCCGATAATCCCTTGGCATAAGCAGTGACGATGTATTCCTCTGTCAGGACATCAACAAGTGAGTTACGTTGAATCAGGATAATGCCTGCTAAAGACCCGACTACCAGCGTGGTCACTGGCAGTATCATGTGTTTCAATATGTCGACGACCTTGTCAAATGTGAGCGGGAACGGGGTCGTTCCTGATTCCATGTAACCTGAACCCGGTAACAAATGGAGAGTGCTCACGAATATGACCATCAAGACGATGCCGAACCAGAATATCGGCATGCCGTAGAAGAACAGACCGAAACCTGTGATTGCCACATCCGTCGTCTTTCCTCGTCTGAATGCGGCAATCTTACCGAGAATGATTCCAGCCACGAATGTAATCGTTGATGCTACTCCCAGTAGCAATACTGTCCAACATATGGCATTTCCAAGGACTTCAATGACTGGTCGTTCCCAAGTATACGATATTCCCCAGTCTCCCTGAAATGTCGAAACGAAGTATTTGACTAGCTGAACATCTAGAGTATCATTCAATCCCATCGTCTCGACATTTCTCCAATATATCGCATCCATATTGACTCCCGGTTGTCGCGGAGTCATCAGGAGTGCCGGATCTCCTGGCATTACCCTGAACAGCAGGAAGTTGACGAGCATAATCAGGATTATCGTTATGAGTGCGTTGAATACGCGTTTGGTCAGTATCTTTCTGAAAGAGGCCAAATATCACACCGTCCTTGGTAGTCATTTCATCTCTTCGGCCATGTTGCACGTTATGATTCACTTTATTGTGCGTTTTCTGTGACTCCACCCTCTCTAAATGAAATGGTGGAAAGGGTTTTTTTCTGGTTTCTACTCCGTGACGAACCTACGCTTGGGGTGGTGGTGGTTCTTCCGGCGGCGCCATGCCTTCCATTCCGCTGCCGCCTTCCATGACCATTCCTTCACCGCCCTTCTTCTTGCGCTTCATCAGCATCACAGCGGCCAAGATGGCCACGACCACAGCAATTCCGATTCCTGCGATCAGCAGCAAGCTGGTGCTCTTCTTCGCAACAGTGATGGTCTCGATGTCGCCATACAATGTCTTGTTGTAATGGTCCTGGCCATCATCGGCTGTCACGTTGACTTTGAACACGCCGGCCGTATCAAAAGTGTGGTTGAAGTACACCAACACTCTCACCTGCGGATCGAGGTCGACATCCTCCTTGATGTCTGTCGTGCCGTCACCGAATTCTATTTTCACGGTGGAAGAATCTCCCTCAAAGTCACCGACGCTCACGGTGAACATGACGGTCTCTCCCGCGGTGATCTCATTCTTGTCCGCGTTCATCGTGGCAGTCGCTCTCTTGTTCGCTTCAACCACAGTCGCAGTCCGCTCTGCGCTGACATTGTGCCCCATTCCATCGTCCGCAGATATGGTCAGTTGGAACGAGCCTGTAGCGGTATATGTGTGGTTTGCTGCCCATGGTCGGTCCGCGGCACCCATGGTCATAGGGGTGCCATCGCCCCAGTTGTACCATACCGTGATAGTGTCTCCATCCGCATCCGTGATGTCGACTGGTTGGTATTGCTGCGGCACGTTATACACCGCGGTGAATGATGACTGCACCTCGAGGATCGGAGCGGCGTTCTCAATGACCACTACCGTGAACTCTGCAGACTCGTTGAACTCACCGTCGTATGCATAGACTGTAACCATGTAGGTCCCAGGCTCGGCATAGGTGTGTTCAAACTCCGCATACTGTGCCTCATAGGTGCCGCCAGCTGTCGTCGCAGAGAGGTTGTTGCTCTCGTCTCCGAAGTCGATGGTCAGTACCAACACATCACCATTCGCATCCGATGCACTTGCGTTCAAGGTCGTAACGACATCGATGTTCACCGGATATGGTGTCACATCGAGTTCGAACGAACCTGGGGCTACATTGATGCCCTCTGCAATCACTGCAATGCGTGTGTTGGACACATTGTGCCCTTTCCCATCATCGACATAGACGGTGACAGTGTAATTCGCCTCGGTGTCCCATGTGTGCGATACCGTTGATGTCACGATCGCCCCAACCGTGCTCGGTGTGTTGACCGTGACACTGTAGGTTCCGTCGTCCCAGTCCCAGGTGAAAGTCAGTATATCTGGGTCAACATCGGACGAACTTGCCTTGCACGTCAACGGCTGACCAGGTACTCCGTTCATCGCCTGAATGGCTGGAACCGTCGGCGGCTGGTTGACGACGATGTTGTATGCCCTAGTAGTCGAGACATTTGAGTCGCCGCCTTCTATCCCGCCATAATCAAAGACCGAGATCTCCACACTGTATGCATCCGGAGTGGTCCATGCGTGAGTCACTGTGCTCGTGACCTGTTGTCCCACGGGTGTTGGCGCAGTCACATTGTATGTGCCGTCGTCCCAGTCCCAGGTTATCTTCGCGCCATCCTGCCAGGATTCCAAATCAGTCGCCACAATGGTCCAGGTCGTCACTGCGTAGACATATGCCTGGCTCGTCGGGTTGCTGGCAAGGCTTATGATATTCGGCGCTTGGTTGACCTCTCCCTGGACTTCGACAACGGCTGTCCTAACTATGGGGTCTCTGAGTCCGGTCGTCGGATCAACATATTCGTCTGTGATTGATACATTGAGGTCATAGACACCTTCGATAGCATAGCCATGGCCCGCAGTAACCTCCGTTGGTGTGGTTGCACCGCTGACTGTATAGGAATTCGATTCACCATCGCCCCATTCGAATTCGACAATGATGTCGTCGCCTTCAGAATCGGAAACCTCGATGGTCACGAAGGGCGTTTCATCGGCTACGTATGTAACATACGACTCCTCTGGAACCGTGTTGAAGACTGGTGCTCTGTTCGTCACTTGCTTCACATTGAACCATATCCATAGTAGGTCGGATGCGACATTGAGGCCGGAATGCTCAGAAACTTCTCCCCAGTTGTCGAAATTCGCGTCAGTGTATCCATACAATCCGAGGTCGTAGTACGGTGGGTTCTCACAATACGAGTCATAGACCCACTGCTGCAGCTTGTCAAGGATCACTTTTCTCGCTCCAATGTCCAGAGTGTTCATCGCCAGGCTCATGTTCTGGTCGAAGGCTGAATAGGCTCCATCCAGTCCCCATTCCTCTGGAGCGTCCGTATAGTTGTCGTTACCATACCACCATGGTCCCATCGGCATCTGGCAGTTGTCGCCACCGGTCTCAATCTCAGAGGTGAGCCAGCAGCTGAGAGCGCCGCCCATCGGCTCAGGGCCCCAGCCCCAGTGCCAGACCCATATGTCATAGTCCGCCTTGTACCAGGCGACGTTGATCATGGTTATCTCTGATTCTGTGGTGTATACCAGACCTATGCCGGCTTCAGCTGCCCAGCCCTGCCATGCCTCCCCAATGGTCGCGTAGGTCGGGTCGGTGTCAGGTGCCTGGCATCGTATGCCTGTGAGCTCAGTGCCGGCAGGCACTCCGTAACCGTTGCCTGCTGCTGCCTCCCAGTAGCCATCACCGTCTGAATCGACATTCCATCCATGGCTGTTGAGCCATGCCTCGGCCGCCACGGGGTCGTAAGGCAACTGGTTCTGGATATCTGCCTGCCAGAACCCTGGCTGCACAACAGATGATCCTATCTTGCCATATCCTTCAAGGGTCACGTTGACGATGTAATCCTTGTTCAGCGTCATCATAATCGCTTTTCTGACATTCGGATCGTTCAACGCTGCATGATGGGAGCCATATGGCTTTTTCACGAAGCTAGCTGGAATCGCGTTGATTGCGATATCGCAGATGCCGGGTTCCTGGACCGCGGCCTTATAGACGTTAACACTCGCCCCTGCACCCAGGGCTTCCAAGAACGATCTCATGTCTCCGGTGAGGACAGCGAAGTCCTGCACACCAGAGTTTATGTCCTGGGTCAATCCCTGTGTCGAGGTATAGACGGTGTAGAGTATACCATCGATCTTGACGGTCCTCTCTGCACCATAGTCTGAAGTGCCATGGTAGTTTGGCGCGGTCATGTACTTGTACCACGAACCCTTTAGATATGATTCGAAGACGAATGGTCCGCTACCGACCAATTCTCCAGGGTTCATCGAAGCCAATGCGTTCGGGTAGGTTTCCCAAAGGTACTTCGGCACGATAGGCATGGATGCGATATCATCGATCAAGGTCGCCTTCGCGTAAGGCGTATCCATGCTGAAAGCGTAGTTATTGACCTTGGTTATGTTGCTTACTTCTTCCAGATACCAATCGAAAGTCGCTCCAGTGTTGTCCTTCATTGTCTGGAATGAGAATACCACATCGTCTGCAGTAAGTGGATGGGAAGTATCATCGATGTTAGCCGCGTTCCTGAAGTATGCGGTATCCGTGATGTTGATGGTGGTCGTCATCACACCAGTCGTCGGATTGACGCGCTGGTAGTATCCGGTCGCCAAATCATATACAGGTCCGTTCCAGTTCTGGTCGTAAGTGAAAAGCGCACTGTACACCAGATAGCAGGCGACATAGTCTTCTACCATCTCGATGGCGAGCGGATTCCAATTGACGATTTCGCTCAACCATCCTACACCAACATATCCTTCATCTGCCGCGCTTACTGTTCCGGTCGCAGGCGATCCGGTGATGAACACTGACATGGCCGATACGGTCAGTACCATCACTATCATGATCGCCAGCGCACGCATAGTTTTTAAACCAATCCTCATACAAACAGTCCCCTTGCTGTCCTACAGTTCCCCAATACGCTTGACAAGGCCAAATGCCAATATCTGGCCCCCTATATCGCGGGGATTAGACTTGATGCTATATAAATGATTTGCGCACGGGCGCGGCGTGACCGAATTTTATCTGAATAGCATTGTCCACATAGGGTCATCACGATGTTTACTATGATTCCCAGAGATGCTTCTAGAGTTCGATGCTGGACGGCGTCTGATGATATGAGTCTACGTCGGAGAGACCTCTGCGTGTTCGAATAAAATACAATCCCTACGAAATTCGGACGAGTCGCCGGATATCTCACGATCTATACATGCTTCGACGAAACCTCGCAATATTTCCAAAACACCGTGATAACGCTCTTCTCGAAATCCTTCATCCCCTTCACGACCGCGAACTCGTTCGGTGCGTGAGCCCGTCCACCGTGTCCGAGCCCCGCACAGGTCCATGGAACCCCCAGGACTTGATCGAAGAGGTAGTATGGTGCCGATCCGGCATGCATCGGCCAAACCTCCGGCTCCTTTCCATGATATCTCATCGCCTCGACGCACGCTTTGGATACATCGGCTGTCGGTGATACTTTCGACCAGGGGTAATCCTCATAGTTCCTCATCTTCACGTCCGTGAAACCCCTCCTCTTCAGATGTTCCATGACCTTCGCCCTGGTCTTCTCGATGGTCATGTCCGGGACTGTCCTGATGTCGATCTTCGCCTTCGCCCTCGGCGGCAACACCGTCTTCGTGCCATCCTCGGTGAACCCTGCGAGTAGCCCATCTATGTTGACCGAGGGCTCGAACAGATACTTCTTGAGCATCTCCTCCTTGCCCCCATCGGCCTTGAACTTGCTCGCCCCAAGATCCTTCCTGTACGCATCCGGGTCGAACTTCTTCGCGAGTTCCTTGACCAGTTCCAGGTCCTCTGGGCTGGGAGGGCGCACATCATCCCACAATCCGTCGATCGCAGGTTGCTGATTCTCGTCGACCATGGTCGATATAGCATGCACGAGCCTCCACACGGGGCTGTGTATCCACACGGCCTCGCTACTATGGACCTCGCCTTCCATGGGACCCCCCGTCTGTTCCGTCCCCTCGGCCACAAGGTCGAAATAGACGCAACCTTTCATTCCGAAGGATATCACGGGGACCCCGTCGGCGTTCTCGCCATAATCGAAGGTGAAGGCTGCATCGGCCTTCGACAGCTTCTCCCTGTTCTTATTCACATAACCAGGCAGGCTGAGCCCGCCTAATTCTTCCTCGCCTTCTATTAGGAAATGAACGTTCATGGGCATCTCATCATTGTCCACCATCGTTCGGATGGCCAGGAGTGATCCCGCGAGCGCGCCCTTCGAATTGGCGACTCCCCGGTTCACCAGGACCTCCCCGTAGGGTTCCTTCCCGACTATGGTCGCCCCGAACGGCGGATGGTCCCATTCTTCGATGTCCCCCACTGGCATGACATCGTACATGCCGTACATCAGAGCGGTCTTCTCTGCCCCGATATCGAGGTGTCCCGTGACCAGCGGATGGCTGTTCTTCCCACCTCTGAAGAGTCTCGGCTCGGCCCCTAGTTTCGAGATCATCTCCCCCACAGCGTGGGCGCTCTCCTCGATCCCCTCACCTGTCATCGAGACGCTTGGGATTCGCAGCAATTTCCGCGTCTCGTTCAGATGCTGGTCCCAGGACTGGTCTATCTTGCTGTGAAGCTTCTTCAGAGTCATCGACCCAACTCCTCAGGACGGAGTATCGGCTATGATGTCCGTTTCAGTTGCCCAGGAACCTCGGCTTGGAGGCCCTCTCGTTCTTGACTATCTGCTGGATGGGCCCGTTGTGACACTTCACAGCACTCTCCTCGTCAGAATAAACCTTGCCGCATGTGAAGCACTTGTACATCGTCTGGGTCATGTGGGCATCTCCTAAACTGGTCTCCGTGTCCTGCTGCTTCCGCATCAGCGACATGGATAATTAATCTTGTCAGTTGCGGTCATCAGGATAGATGCTTCGCCAGGGCGTTCTTCGCCTCCGCCGTGAGTTCTGCATCCTGTTTTCCCAGGGTCTCCTGGAGGGCTGCCAATGTGACCGGGTCTTTCAAGAACACAGGGATGTAGCTCGTGGTCGTATCGATCACGAGCACGGCCACCAACTCGTTCTCTTCCAGTTTCCTTTCTTCGATCATAGCCTTGAACTCGACGAAAGGTCGGATGTCCGGAGGTACATTCTTCACCTCCGTGATGGTCACAAGGTTTGTTTTGTACATCTCCGGACACCTCATGGTTTCTACAGGTTTACCTTGGTCTGGTGCACTTCCAGTCCGAGCTTCTCCTTGTCCATGCCGAACGCAAGTCCCAGGAGCTGTGATAGGTGCAGCACCGGCGTGTGATACTCCTTCAGCTGCATCTGACCGACATCGTACTGCAGGTGACAGAACGGACAGCAATCGACGATGACTTCCGCTCCGGCGGCCTTCATGTTGTCCAGGTTCTCCTTCGTCATCTTGAGTGCGACATCCGGTGTCCTCGCCCTGACACCGCCGCCTGCTCCGCAGCAGGTGCCCTTGTCCTTGTACGGCACGCTCGTCATGCCCGCAGCCTCGACGATGTCGTCGAACACATGGGGTCTTTCCGCGTCGTCGATCTTCTTGATGTTGCTGGGCTTCAGGAAGTGGCAGCCATAGTGGACGGCGGCCTTGAGGTTCTTCCCTCCCTTCGCCTTCGCCCTTACGGCCTCGACGCCGATGTCTTTGTAGATGAGTTCCACGAAGTGTCTCACGTTGACCGTGCCGTTGTACTCCATCCCCGTGGCGTCCTTCAATATCTTGTTGACCTTCTTGCGGAGCTCAGGGTCATGGTTGAGCTTGTGCGCGACCTCGAACAGGGTGTCGAAGCATCCGTTGCAGATCGTGAGTATGTCCATGCCCATCCTCTCTGCGATCGCGAGGTTCCTTGCTCCGACGCTCATCCAATACATCTGGTCGAACGACCTCATGACACCTGGAGCGGGGCAGCAGCTGGCCCCCTTCATGTCCTCGAGTTCGACGCCCAATGATTCCAAGACCTGTCTCGTGGAGCTCTCTATCCCGGGATATCTGAGCGGCATGATGCATCCAAGGAAGAATGCGTATTTCGTCATCTCACTTGCCTCCTGTCACTAGCTTGTCGAATCCGCACAGCGCGCTGATCTTCTTCACTTCCTCCAGAGCCTTGGGGTCTGAGAAGACCGTCGGCGGGGTCTCGAGCAGTCCGAGCTTCTTCCTCAATGCCTTGTCCTCGTCCCTGAGGGACACGAGGTGGCCTGTCTTCGATATCAGTTCCGCGACCTTCCGGTGCGGTTCTGCCATGTATCCTTTCCTGACGGCCATGTTCCTGAGGGCCATTATGATGTCGACGATCTCGACACCCCTCGGGCACCTCTCATAGCACGTGTAACAGGTGGTGCAGAGCCAGAGATCATCGGATGGCAGTACATCCTCCTCGAATCCCAGCTGCGCCCTCCTGACGACCTTCCTCACCCTGAAGGCGGTCTGCCTTCCGGATGGGCAGCTGCCTGTGCAGGTGCCGCATTGGAAACAGAGATTGACCGTCTTGCCTCCCGCCTCTACTACTTTACGTGTGAATTCCGGATTTGGTTCCTTAGCTTCCGCCAAAAGACTCACCGGGCGAGGAACCGATGCCGCCGTATATGAGCGTTTTGCTGAAATGGGTCATGCATTATCCTTTCGGATAAAGCCCTGCTCTCCTGGCCTCATCGATGAACGCGGTGACATCCGCATGGTACGAGAACGGGATCGCCATGATCGAATGGATCGACCATCTCTGTTCGGTTGCATCCTTCGCTTTCACTATGCCTCTCCTGACGAGGCTTCGGTTGACGAAGTAGCTCAGTTCGGTAGAGTCTAGCATCGCGGGTTCGAATGCCTTGAAGATGATCCGGTGTTCGACCTTCTTCTCTTCCAGATATCGGAACCCCAACCTCTGCGCTCCGAATGCCAGATCCAGATATCTCGGGCCTGAATCTCTGTGCAGGAGCAGATCGTTGCCCACCTCAGTTCCAACGACCTCCTGGGACCGTTCCATTGCGAAGAGCGCATCGTCCAGGATCATGCAGTCCACGATCCCCTGATCCGCCATCCTCAGGTTCTCCTCGTCGGTCGAGATCCATATGCTGCAATCGATCCCCTTCTTCGAGAGCGCCGTGGCCGCGGTCAGGAGGCAGCTCTCCGAAACGAGGGTGCCAGCGACCTTCAGTTGCGGTTGGTCGTCGAGCCTCTTCTCATATGATTCGAATCTATCAATGAGTTCCATGCCTTGGACTGTCAGCTTCGATCCTTTGCTGTTCGATTTGACGAGCGACGTCCCGATCTTCGCTTCCGCTTCCCTTACGTACTTATACAATACAGGTGTCGATATCCCCAACTCTTCCGCGGCCTTCTTCATACTGCCCTTTCTCTTCAGGGCGGATATCGCCTCCAATTGTCTCCGGGTGATGTTCTCGCCATCGACCACCAGTGTCGCGCGGGCCCGCACATTCATGGCTCATCTCCTCCTTCGGAGGCCGTATGTGCTCAGAAGCAGCATCGCAGCGGCGAAGCAGACCAAGACGGTGACCTCGGGCCATACCTCTCCCAGCCCCCATCCCCTGATCATGATGGACCGGCACCCCTCGACCGCGTAGGTCAACGGTATGAAGTTCGAGACGGGTCTCAGAAGGTCAGGTACCGCCTCGAGCGGCCAGAACACACCCGCCAGTAGGATGGAAGGGAAGAGTATGAGTGGCATGAACTGGACTGCCTGGAACTCGTTCTTCGCTATTGATGACAGGAGGAATCCCAAACCCTGATTCCCGACGCCCAGCAGGAAGACCACGAGGAGCACTAGGAGGGCGCTGCCGACTATCTGCACTTGGAACAGCAGTATCGCCGTGGAGAGTATCACCAGCGACTGGATGAGTCCAACCACGCCCAGTGCGACCGCATATCCTGCGACTATCTCCCCTTCTGTCAAAGGTGTTGTGAGCAGACGGTCGAGGGTCCCCGTCGACCGTTCGTGCACGAACGATATGATCGATAGCATGAATGTCACCATCATCGCGGCGAGACCCATGACCCCGGGTGCGAAGAAGTCTATGAACTCCGCATCCTCTCCGTATACCATGTCCTGGGAGATGAGCACGGGTGATGCGATGTCGTATTGGGTGAGCAGGACCCGCTGTACGGTCGTCTGGACTTCGGTTATTATCGCGCTGGCTATGTTCGGATTGCTCGCATCGATGTATATCCACAATATCCCCTGGATGCTTGACAAGTAATCCGCGGGTCCATCGATCGCCGATTCCACGTTGCTCGAGAAGTTCTGTGGGAAGACGATCACGGCCCATGCGTCTCCGTTCCTCACATTGTCGACAACACTGTCGACCGATTGGGCGTATCCATCCGGCCAGGACGGCTCAAGGGTCCTCAGGACATCCCTCGATTGCAGTTCATCGATCATCGAGGCAGATGCGGAACCGTTGACCGTTCCCTCGTCGAGATTGACGACGTATACGGAAATGTCCTTCAGCTCCCCACCGAATGTGTAGCCGAAGATCGCTATCATGAAGAGCGGCATGAGTACGAGGAATCCTGCGGTCCTTCGATCGTGCTTCAACGACCTCAGGGTCTTCCTTGCGACTGCCGTCACGCGTTTGAGTTTCATTCCGCTACCCCCTTCGAGAATGCCATGAACGCATCCTCCAGATTGGATGTCGATGATCTGTCCATCAGGTCTCGCGGTGATCCTTCGGCTATGAGCTTCCCCTGTCTCATCATCCCCACGATATCGCATCTCACTGCTTCGTCCATGTAGTGTGTTGTGATGACGACCGTCCTTCCTCGTGCCTTGAGATCGTCGAAGTGATGCCAGAACCCCATCCTCAGTTCTGGGTCCACGCCGACCGTTGGTTCATCCAAGAAAAGGACCTCTGGGTCGTGCATCATCGCACAGGCTAGGGAGACCCTGTGTTTCATCCCTCCACTCAGCTGGGACGCGAGGCTATCTCCCCGGTCGCTGAGGTCGACCATCGAAAGCAGTTCCTCCTGCCTCTCGAGCAGTCTCTCTTGGCCCATGGAGTAGATGCTGCCGAAGAGCTGCAGGTTCTCCGATACCGTCAGGTCTGTGTATATCGCCATTTCCTGTGGCATGTACCCTATGTCTGAAATCCTCCCCTTCAACGGGATGCGCTCACCAAGGACCTCTGCGGTTCCCGAGCTAGGTTTAAGCAGACCCACGAGCATCTTTATCGTTGTCGTCTTGCCAGATCCATTCGGCCCGATCATGCCATATAGGGTCCCTTTTCCGATCGTTAGGTCCAGATCATCCACTGCGACCAGGTCATCGAACTCCTTTCTAAGCTGCCGAGTCACGATAGCGCGTCCATCTTGAGACGCGTCCCCCTCGCGTGTGGCACCCACCATCTTCACACTCCTTTTCCTCATCTCGCCACCTTCTCTTCCAACCTGACCCCATCGACGAATACGGACGCGAAACCTCTGATGTAGGCCTCATCCTCTACCGGGTCAGGGTCATCTCCTCCGAGCATGTACCGTGTGATGAAATACCCCTGGACCATCCCCATCAGCGCCCTTGCAGCCACCTCTGGCCGGATCTTCCGTATCCTCCCTTCTTCCACGAGCCTCGCCATCATGGATGTGAGGAATTCGATGCCTCTTTGCATAACGGTCTCGGACAACATCCTCCTGCTTTTCGGATATCGCCAGGCATCTCCGAGGACGACCATGAACAGGTGTCTGTTCTCCTGAAGGACGGTGAGTGCCGTCCTCACGTTATGCACGATCAGCTCTTCGAGGGGTGCATCGGCGTCGAACCTCACATGCTCGACGATATCTTTCAGGGCCGACTTCTCCGTGAGGACCGCGGAGAAGAGCGTATTCTTCGACTTGAACTGTCTGAAGACCGTCACCTCATTGACTCCTGCGCGCTCGGCGATCTCCTTGGTGGTGGCTGCGGTGAACCCTTTGCTCCCGAACACCTCCAATGCCGCTTTGAGTATCCTCTCCCTCGAATCCGTGGTTTTCGAGCCTTTCGTTCTCCCTCTCATCAATGAGTGCAAGTACTTACTTGCATATATCCGTTACTGACCGCTCCGTCATATGCGATATGACGGTCGACCAGAATGGATGTACTGGACTGGTTATCATTAGTGAGATTCCTGGTCTGAACGGTTATATAGACAAGGGATTATTTCCAAAGCGTTCTGAATGCCTTCGAGAAAGTACATACTCAAACTCTGTCTCCTCGGTGACGGTGCGGTCGGGAAGACGAGTCTTGTCCGAAGATATGTTCATGATTCTTTCGATGACAGGTATCTGATATCTTTCGGCACTAAAGTGTCCAAGAAGACCGTCACGGTCTCGGAGGTGGACGCCGATCTAATGATATGGGACATCCTGGGACAGAAGACCCACGAGTCCCTCCATTCCGCGTACTACAGGGGCGCTGCAGGCGCCTTCGCCGTATGTGATTTCACCCGAAGGCAGACGGTCGAATCCGTGGCCACTTGGATCGATGGCATCCGATCGGTGGTGGGTGACATCCCGATCATCATGCTCGCCAACAAGAGTGATCTCCCGAAGGCTTTCCCTTCCGAAGAGATACGTTCCATAGCATCATCGAAGGGCTGTGAGATGATGGAAACGAGCGCCAAGACGGGAGAGAACGTCGAAGAGGCCTTCATCGCGCTTACCAGGAAGATGTTGGAGGCGAATCCGTGAAGCAGATCCCGTTCTTCGTCATGCCTGGAATCGCACTCTCACACCTGCGCGAGGAGCTCGAGATCGTCGAGGGTGAGCACAGGGCGAAACTGATGGTATACCGATACGGTCAGAGGTGCGGCCGCGCGTTGGTCCAGAGCTATGCCATGTCATGTTCTGGATTGATCGAGGTCAGGGCCGTGATCGAGCCCATATGGATGGAGGCAGGTCTCAGCAGGATAAAGGTCGATTCCGCGGAGGAGTCCGACATGGTCGTCAGCCTCGAGGATTCGATAGAGGCGAAGGAGGGCAAGACATGCGAGTTCGCGAGAGGCTACCTGTCAGGCATCGTATCCGAGCTGACCGGCAAACGGTTCGAGGTCGATGAGGTGGAATGCGCGAGCACGGGATACATCGCGTGTGTTCTCCAGGCCTACGAGGTCGTTGATAACCTCAAGCCTACCAGACAGGTCGAGGCGGAGACCGCGAGGAAGTACAATCTGGAATCCGGCTATTCCTATCTGATAAAGGAAGAGATCCCTGACCAGGCATTCGATATATTCGTCGATTCTGCGAAGCATGGTGTTCCGTGCCTTTGTGTCACCCGTGAATACCCCGAGAAGGTGAAGGAGCGGTGGGATCTGAAAGGCACCCCATTCCTATGGTTGTCGATGGATCAGGAGAAGACATATTCGAGGGAGCCTTCGAACCTGGCGCTGCTCTACTCTGATATGAAGACGTTCATCACGGAGAACAACAACTGCGCGGTCCTCCTATCCGGCATCGAATATCTGATATCGCAGAACGGTTTCCAGAAGGTCCTGAAACTGCTTCAACACCTAAACGACAAGGTCGCTGTTTCAGATTCCACACTCTTCGTCCCGATAAGTCCGTTGACCGTTTCGGAGCCGGAGCTGAAGATGCTCGAGAAAGAGATGAGGTCCTTCTAGATGACTGTTGATATTCAAGCGGTGGGATGAGTTTTGAGGTACGCCGTGATCGTCTGCCCCAAGTGCAACAAGGCAAAAGGTATCGACACGATCAAGAAGACGACCACATGCCCTTGTGGAAGGGAGATCGTGTTCGCACGGACAAAATTCTATTTCGAGACCGACTCACCTCTCGAACTGGCCGGGGCCGTCGCCGAGGCCAATGCGCAGCTGGGAGACGGGAATGTCCCGAAGATCGCCAAGAAACCCCGGAAAAGGGATGCCTATTCGTCCATATCCGAAAGGGTGCGGCCCATTCGCGACCCTGTCGAACGCATGCGGGTCATCGCATCGGAGCTCACAGAAGCGAAGGGGGAGTTCGGTCATGAGGATATCAAGCGGGTCCTGACATTGACGGGCAGAGACACTCCGGAGGACATCATCGCTAAACTGCAGAAGGCGAACCTGATCTACGAGGTCTCCGAAGGCCGGTTCAGATCAGTCTGATGCTCACTTCCTTTTCTTGAGTCCTCTGATGGAGTCTTCGACCAGGTTCGGAAGAGACTCTCTGTATATCTTCGCATATGCGTATATCACTACGACAGATGCCGCCGCCAGTCCTATCAGGTTCAACGGCGGCTCGACGATGTCGAACATGAAGAAAGGCACCATCAGTAGGTTGTATCCGAGGTGGATCAACAGTGCCTCGATGAAGTGTCCCTTCACCTCTCCTCTCGCGACCCCGACTCCTATCAGTGTGGTCGTGGCGCCGTGGAGCAGCACGAGCTGTATGCCGAGAAGCGAGTATGCGATCATATCCACCGCCTGTAGGTTCTCCACGCCAACAGCGCTCGCGAATATCGTCGCGAATGTGAAAGTCGCAGATATCCCAAGGCCAAGGGACAGTCCGTAGAACGCCGTGTCGACCTTCCGCTGGAATCGCGGGAAGTTCAGGATGATCAACTTGAAGAGCTCCTCCATGACCGCGAAGCCGACTATGAGTGCCAATATGGTCTCGACGGCGGACATCGTCTGGCCCCACGATTCGAAGGCGAACATGATCATGCCCAGGACTATCCCCAGGGCGAAGAACGCGAAGACCTTCCTGTCATCGAAGAATGGTTTCTTCACCGTCGGGAAAGTGTATTTGTTGAGGGTGAAGAACATCAGGGCGAGCGCTGGTGCGAATCCCGCGATTGCACTAGCGACGGTTATCATGTCTACCATGGTCACATTCCTGTAGCCCTAGGACGTTGATAACTTTATAGGGCGCAGCTCAGGTAATGGAGTGGTAGGGAGACCGAAATAATGGCTAGATGTTCGCGATGCGGGAAGGATATTGGCTCAGTCGCTCAGTGCCCTAATTGTGGGTATCCGCCGAGTCAGAGCGTGGTCGGCAAGAGCATCAACAAGGCCGCTGGCGTGACGGGTGAGGTCATCGAGAAGAGCGTTGAAGTGGCGGAGAAGGTCGTGAAGGAGACAAAACCCGTGTTCAAGAGGGCGATCGACATGGGCAAAAATGGGGTCTCAAAGGCCAAGAGAAAGACTCTCGAAGTCGCTAATGATCTGAAAGAGAAGGGTCAATGATTCATCTCTTCCGTTTCTTCTTTTCTACCTTCTTGGTCGGCTGTTCCATGTTGCCTGCGAGTTTGTCGAAGTAGTGCGCTACGACGCAACTGTCCTCACACTTGCCGCATCTGGTGCATCTCTCCGCATCCACCGATATCCCCTTATCGACAGCTATGGCGCCCTTGGGGCATGCCCTCACACAGATGCCACATGAAGTGCATAGGTTCGCCCTGAGCACGGCCCTCGCGAGCCTGTCGAACAAGGCCGAGGATTCCTTGGGGCTGTCGGCAACGGAGCTTATCTGGCCAGCGGCGAAGACCTTGCCTCTGCCTCGATTGGTCTCGACCATGGCGACACCGAAGTCCTCCATGGTCCGTACATCCCCGATGGTCTTCAACACCTCCGCAACTTGTTGGAACCCGCGGGACTGGGGCGTATCCAACACGGCCTCGATCGAGTACCCTCCTGCCATGCATGGGCTGACACCCTTCACAAGCCTCAGCGAGAGGGTGTCCGCCCTCTTCATATCGATCTTTATTCCCAACTTTTCGGACAGCTCCCTCATCTTGGGCGGGAGTTCCTTCCATCTCCAGAAGCCATATTCGACGAATTCTCTGGGTAGGTCATGCTGTTCCGCCCATGAATTCAGCCTCATCCCCCACACCTTCGCGAGGGTCGGGCTGATACGCGATATCTCCGCACACTCGCTCGCGAGTGCTGATGGACACATCCAGCATCCCACCCTCTCGATATCCTCATCGTACAATGCATTGTACTGGAGCTTCCTCCATATTATGTATAGCCAGACATCAAGGCCTGTCCAATCCCTTATCGGGTTGACGATCACCTGTCCGGGCACGAACGGATTACCATCGACCAGCTCCAATCTGGACCTCGCGAATGATTCCAGTTTCCTGTTACCCTCGACAGTGACGGTGCCCTGCGGGAAATTCTCCTCGATGACTTGAGACACGGGTGCGAGTTTGCATACCTTGCAACACCATCTGAAATCTTTCGCTGGTGGGCCGAAAGCATCGAAATGCTCGTCAAAAGCGTCCCCGGCCGACGCTGTTATCAGCCTGAGTGACAGTGAATGCCTGATCTTCTCCACATATTCCCTGGTCTGCGGATGTTCGAGGCCAGTGTCTATATAAACAACGGTGAAATCATTTGTGATCGATCGGACCATGTCGAGAACGACCAGACTGTCCTTCCCCCCACTGAATGAAACGGTCAGAGGCAGGTCGTGCTTTGAGAGCACACCCTTGATCTCGTGCTCCGCCTTGGCCTTCTTGGCCGAGAGATACTGTTCGTTAGCTCTGATGACCGCCTTCGTCCAAGCGCGCTTGCCTGATCTGAGTGGTCCGAATTTCGCGAAATCCCTTACGCGCACTCCCTTGGGATTTATCTTGAGCTGGGATGCGTTGACCTTGGCGGTGCCGCATCCGATGAACTTGCCCATCTGGATCACGACCTCGTCGCCTTCTCGTATGCCAGGATCGTAGCTCTCTATGAATTCCGGGGGGAGATGCTTTCCTTTCATATGCCCCTCCGCCTTGTTGAGATTGATCAACTTCTTCGTGTTCCTGGCAGCAAGCATCCTTGCGCCGTCTAGTCTGAGCACGAGCGAATAATCCTTCTTCTCCAAATCGTATGCGAGCTTCGCCACCCTTCGACCATCTATGATGACCTCGTCTGCTCTGTCCTCACCTGAGGTCTTGTTGAGTATGACGACCTCTGGCACTATCTGCTGGACCCCGAACTGTCTGAGGAAGAGGTATCTCAACCTCCTCTTCGTCCCTTCGAGCGCGAGTCTGACCTCTCCCGGCGGGGCGAGGTCGACCAACTCGCCAAAGTCACCGCATTTCCCGCAGTATTTCCCTATCAGTGGGACATTGCATCTGTCGCACCAGAATAGCGGGTGTTGAGAATCGCCATGGTATGGGCTCACGGACCGTCCTAGATTCGATGCGGTAATTAAACTGTGCGGTCCGCAGCCATCCTGGTTGCCGACCAATCATTTGAGGTGATTGGGCAATCTATAATTAGACGGCCCATCTCATCCCGTCCTCGATGCGCAGGCGACATGATGAGGAGTACACGGTGATCGAGCCAAGCTACTCCATGAGCTATACGATCGATCCTTACGGGACGACCCATAAAACTCCCCGCAGGCCGTTCTTCAGCCTCACTGAATTGAAGAACATCGCAATTGCAGTATCCGTCCTGATTATTGCGCTCACCCTGGTTCTCTCGAAGATGCTCGACATGGATATTCCATCCACGATCGCGCTGGCCGTATTGGCCGTATTCCTAGGGTTCTTCTCGCACGAGATGGCTCATAAGGTTCTTGCAAGAAAGTACGGATGTTGGTCGGAGTTCAGGGCCAACATGCGCGGTCTTGGATTGGCACTGCTCATGTCGTTCTTCGGATTCCTATTCGCGGCGCCCGGTGCGGTCTATATCGTTGGACATATCACGAGGGAACAGAACGGCAAGATCAGCGTGGTTGGTCCGTTTTCAAATCTGATCATAGCGGCAGCTTGCCTGCCATTCCTGGAGATATTGGCCCTGGGTGTACCTGAAGTGGTCGAAAGAATGGCGCTCGTGCTGTTGTTCTTCAATGCTTTCCTGGCTGCCTTCAACATGGTGCCCATCCCTCCGTTGGACGGGTCAAAAGTCTGGGCGTGGAGCAAACCTATCTATGTCGTGGCCATGGCGACCTGTGCCCTAATGTTCGTTATCGCATTGATTGCATGGGGTGCTGCTACATGAGGGTTCTAGGAACGCGGGGTACCTGAGTTCGTAGATGATGCTGCCCTCCCAATCGAAGATCTTTCCAGGGTTCATGATGTTCTTCGGGTCGAGCGCATGCTTAATGGCCCTCATAGCTCCGAGGGAATCCGCCCGTTCCTTCTGCATGTAAGGCGCCTTCGTGATGGCCACTCCATGCTCGCCTGTTACGGTCCCTCCGAGCTCGAGTACCTTGTCGTAGATCATCCCGACCGCCTTCTCCCCGGCCTTCCAACTCTCTCTGGAATAGGGTTCCACAAGCATCTTCGTGTGCAAGTTCCCATCCGCAGAATGACCATAGGTCCCGACAACGACCCCGTTCTCCTCTGCGATCTTCTGGAACGCCACCACCGCTTCCGGTATCCGGGAGATAGGGACCGACATGTCGTCGGCCAGCGCCACGGAGACGAACTTCTCGCCGTACCTGCTCAGCGAAGGCATGATGGCCTTGCGGGCCTGGGTCCACTCGTCTATCTTCTTCTTATCCCTGGACTTCTCCGTCGAGACCGCGCCTGTGCTCTTGCAGATCTCCTCTACCGTGACCATCTCTTCCTCTACTGCCACGGGATGGCCGTCCACCTCGATCATGCACAGGGCTTCGCAATCGGGAAGTCCTATGTTCATGCATTTGTTGATCGCCTTGATGCACACTGAATCCATCAGCTCAATGGCCGATGGAAGAAGTGGCTTCGCGATTATGTTCGAGACGCATTGGCCTGCGTCCTTGAGTGATTTGAATGCTGCGACGGTCATCCCTGAAGCCTTCGGCTTCATAGTGAACCTCATAGTGATCTCCGTGATGATCCCCAGGGTCCCTTCGCTGCCGACCATCAGCCTGTCCAGCTGGTATCCCGAGGAGTTCTTCAGAGTCCGCGTGCCAGTATGAATGATCTCTCCCGTTGGAAGTACGACCTCCAATCCGAGCACATAGTCTCTGGTCGCCCCGTACTTGATCGCCCTCATGCCTGAGGCGTTCGTGGCGACCATGCCACCAATCGTGCAGGCCTCACCGCTGCCGGGGGTCGCAGGGAACCAGAAACCGCGCTTGCTGAGTTCTGCGTTCAGTTTGTCATAAATGACTCCGGGCTCCACAACGCAGTACAGGTCCTCGACCCTGAGTTCTTTGATCTTGTTCATCTGGGTCATGTCGACGATAATGCCGCCCTTGACCGGGACTGTATGGCCGCACATGGCGGTGCCCGCGCCTCTCGGTACTATCGGCGTCTCCGTCCTGTTCGCCAGCTTGACGATCTCCGATACCTGCTGGGCGTTCGCGGGTCTGACGACTGCATCGGGCGTGACATGGTGTATGGATGCATCGAAGCCGTAGACGTAAAGGTCCGCGATCTCGGTCGACACGCGTTCCTTGCCTAGTATCTTCTCCAGCTCTCCAACGACCTCGTGCTTCATGTAGACCGAACGGACAAGTGTCCAGGCTGGATAAAATTGTTTTCACAGACATTCCGTCTTTGTGATGAGATGGATTTTATAGCGGTCTTGATTTTTTGTATATTGTGATTCGGAAATCTGGAGATGGATGGTTGTTGGTCGCGATCTCTTCTATAATTGTCTTTATGGTCATTTCCGTCGCTAACCCATTCACCGTGTATTCGACCGGGGATGGGTATTATCAGGTGCGCATTGATGATGCGATGCTTTTGATAATGGACGACGAAAGCGAATTCGCAATCACCTACGATATATTCTTACCAGATGTGTCTGCCAAGACCCTGACAGAGCACAGCACAATCCATTTGCGCTTGCATCCGTCTCAACAAGACGAGGATATTGTCCTAATCCATGATTTGTACCTTGAAATCTCGATAATCTACAACGTTCCTCAATGGGTGTCAGCCATGTATGATCCCAAGGATATTGATCTCCAATCTTACATCGATTTGCCGTCCTCGTATTTTGAGTATTTCATGGCTTTCGACAATGGTGAAACAGTTATTGTCCTCGAGCATTGCCAAGATGATCCGGATGGGACTAAATCGATTGATTCGATAAACAGCCATCCCGATGGACGCTACGTCGCCTCATGGGATGGTCTTTCCCAAGGCTCGTCATCGACTGGATATCTGTCTCCCAAGTCTTTCGGGTTAGCCGATGATCTTTACATCGAGTTCTCACTGTCCGCATCCTTGCTCCTTCAACGATTCTAGATGGCATCGGGCATGTTAGCGACCAGGATTGACCTGTCGACCATCAATCAATAAATACGGAATCCTCATTGTGTCGTTCGATACAATGCTGAAGTTGATCATATTCGGTCCGCCAAGCGCAGGAAAAGGCACGCAAGCTCAGAGGCTCTCCAAGAAGTACGGCATACCACAGGTCTCGACAGGAGATCTGTTGAGGGAAGCAGTCGCAAAACAGACTCCTCTGGGAGTCAAGATCAAGTCGTATCTGGATACGGGCAAGCTGGGTCCAGACGATCTCATCGTGCAGCTGATAAAGGACCGTGTATCCCAGCCAGACGCGTCGAACGGATACCTTCTCGACGGGTTTCCAAGGACCATCGGTCAGTCGACAGAACTGGACAAGATGACCGAGATCGACCTCGTACTCAACATTAACGTCGACCTGGAGCTGTTGGTGGAGCGAGCCGTTGGTCGAAGGATATGCACCAAGTGCGCATCGGTGTACCATGTGAAGTTCAACCGGTCAAAGGCAGAAGGGGTCTGCGACAAATGCGGAACTGCCCTCATCCAGAGGGATGACGACAAGGAAGCGACCGTCAGGAACAGGCTGAACGTCTACAAGGATCAAACCGCCCCCCTGATAGACCACTTCAAGAAGAAGGGTAACTTGGTCGACATTGACGGGTCGAAAGGCATCGAGGACGTGTTCCTGCAGATGACTGCTGCAATCGACAGACTGTCCAAGTGACACCACCATCGATTTGCATCACCGGCGTCCGCTCTGGCTCATGACTTTTGACGGGTGCCGGTCTACCCTTTTCCTTTCTAATCTCTTAAATACAGGTAGCGAAATAGCGCCATCACCATACGAAGCCCCGTAGTGTAGCGGTCAATCATGCGAGACTCTGGATTGCGATCTCGCGAGGAGCGATCTTGCGACGGAGGTTCGAATCCTCCCGGGGCTACCTCTTAATATTTTCGCAGTCGCTCGTGATGGACGTTGTCCTTGGCTCAGTTACCGACGCCTCAGACGACGCACAATAATCGTCGATTGTTCGGAGATGACGATGACTTCAGACTCTGTCTCCTCTGAAGAATGTCAACATCGCAGGGTCTCGCTCCAAGGTATCCTTCCACCATGCGGCCCTGATCCTCGGGTTGAGCTTCGATGCAGCGGCGACATACTGCTTGAACCTCTTCTCAGCTGAATCGACTATGCCAAAATCGTCTAGTCTAGTCATCCCATCCCGATCGTTCATCCCTTCGCGCTCCCTTACCGTAATCGGCCTGACCGATTAGAAACCTTCCCTGTCCAAGGCCTCATTGACCAGTCGATCGGCCAGCTGTATCCTCGGATTCTCCCTCGGAACATATACCAGTTTGTGCCAGTGGATATCGGCCAGGTCCTCTCTTATCTTATCCACGAATGCCTTCAGATGCTCCGCCTTGACCTTGTATACACCATTCACCTGGTGAACCATCAGCTCGCTGTCCGAGTGGAACTTCACGCGGTCCCGTGAAACCTTCTTCACCCGCTCGATCGCCAGGATCAATGCGTGGTACTCGGCCTCATTGTTCGTATGGTTCCCTATGCATCTTCCATCGCTCTCTAGGCAACGTCCAGTTTGATCGAATATTGCATATCCGATCGCCGCAGGTCCCGGGTTTCCCCGAGCTCCCCCATCCGTATAGACAAGTATTTCGAGTGGTTTTGTCAACCGCGCACCGCCGGAAACGAGACCTCTATCGAGCTTATGTGATATGAAATTGCGGGACCATCGCTGATTTCGAAGGTACGTTATATACTATCGTTTCCAGACTGCGTGCATCTGTCATTCCTGGCCGAAATTGAAATATGCAACTCCACTGTTTTCCATCGGGGAGCAGACTTTGGGTAGAGCGGCCACTCCGATGATGGAACAGTACCTACGCATCAAGGAGCAATACACGGATTGTCTCCTGTTGTTCAGGCTCGGGGATTTCTACGAGATGTTCGGCGAGGACGCCGTGGTGGGGTCCAAAGCCCTCGAGATAACCCTCACTTCCCGTGATAAAGGGAAGAAGGAGAAGACACCTCTTTGCGGGATTCCATGGCACGCATTGGATTCCTACCTCCCGAAGTTGCTCAGCAAGGGCTACAAGGTCGCCATCTGCGAGCAGATGGAGGACGCCAAGTACGCGAAAGGTCTCGTGGACCGAGACGTGGTCCGGGTCGTCACCCCCGGAACGGTCCTCGAGAGTTCCGTACTCGACAGTAGTGTCAACAACTATCTCATGTCCATATGTCGATCGAATGCTATCTTCGGCATGTCGTTCGTGGACATCTCCACTGGTGAGTTCCTGGTGACCCAGATCGATTCCCAGGATGCTGAGTCAAGGGTGATGACCGAGTTCGTTCAAAGGGCTCCAAAGGAAATCCTGTTCCGCGAGGGCGATCTCTCACCTGCACTGGTACAGGAGTTTTCATTATCCGAGACCACGATGACGAGACTGGATGATTTCGCGTTCATGAAGGAATCATCCGAGCCGCTTCTGAAACGTCATTTCAAGTTACAATCGCTCGAAGGCATCGGGCTCGCGGACAGAGACGCTGCGATCTCAAGCGCGGGCGCGATATTGAGGTATCTGGAGAATACTCAGAAGCGTTCCCTCGATTTCCTGAGCCGACCGAAATATATCGAGACCTCAGAGAAACTCATCCTTGACCAGACAACTCTCCGCAACCTGGAAGTCGCCAGGAATGTGAGGGATGGAAAGCAGGCGGGTACACTGTTCTCAGTTCTCGATCGCACCTTGACCCCGATGGGTTCCAGGCTGCTGAGGAACTGGATAATGGAACCCCTCCTGAATGTCGAAGCGGTCAACCTGCGGTTGGATGCGGTGCAGGAATTGGCTACTGACACGATTGTCAGGACCGACCTCGCATCATCCCTGAAGCATGTCCGTGATCTCGAACGCCTGATCTCCAAGACTATGCATGGCAGCGCGAATGCGAGGGATCTTATCGCGATCAAAGACTGCCTCGGGACCCTGCCGGAGCTGAGGGATGCGCTATCGGGATGCGACGCATCATTGCTAGCTGAGCTAGGCAGAGCCCTCGAATTCTCGAATGATATCCCGTCGTTGATCGAGCGAGCGATCGCAGATGATCCACCGCTGATGCTCAAGGATGGCGGTCTGATAAAGGATGGTTACGATGAGACGCTCGATGAACTACGCGCATCCGCCAGGGGTGGGAAAAAATGGATCGCCAGTCTGGAAGAGACGGAACGCGCTCGGACTGGGATCAGGACTCTGAGATTGGGTTTCAATAACGTGTTCGGATACTACATCGAGGTCTCCAAGTCCAATGTGAAGCACGTGCCTGCGGATTACGAGAGGCGGCAGACCCTCGCCACGGGAGAGCGATATGTCACGCCTGAGCTCAAGGAGAAGGAGCGGATAATCCTGACAGCACAGGAACGCTCCCACTCCCTCGAGTATGATCTGTTCATCAAGGTGAGGGAAGAGGTCGCTCGCGCAGGTCCCGGGGTGCGAGAGGTCGCGCACGCGCTCGCCATCACTGACGCCCTCCGCTCGTTCGCGGATGCGGCTGTGGCGAACCGGTATGTCCGCCCCGAAGTGAACGATTCTGATTCGATCATCCTGAAGGATTCAAGGCACCCAGTCGTCGAGAAGACCCTGAGCGGTTCGTTCGTCCCGAACGATGTCCATGTGGACACCAACCTGAATAGATTGATAATCCTGACAGGCCCGAACATGGCAGGTAAGTCGACATATCTACGGCAGATCGCCCACATCGTCATCATGGCTCAGGCGGGCTCGTTCGTACCCGCATCCGAAGCGAAGATCGGTCTCGTAGATAGGATATTCACTCGTGTCGGGGCATTCGACGATCTCGCGAGGGGCCAGTCGACCTTCATGGTAGAGATGACCGAGCTCGCGAACATATTGAACAGCGCGACCAAGAAGAGCCTGATACTCCTCGATGAAGTCGGCCGCGGGACCAGCACTTTCGACGGACTCGCGATAGCATGGGCCGTCTCCGAACACCTATACGATCGCGACAAGGTCGGAGCCAAGACTCTATTCGCTACACATTACCATCATCTCACCGAGCTCTCTGATACATTGGAGGGCGTCAAGAACTACTCGATGGCCGTACGGGAGCAGGGTTCGGAGATAGTGTTCCTGCGCAAGATCGCCCCTGGACGGGCCAATAAGAGCTATGGTATCCAGGTAGCTAAGCTCGCGGGGGTGCCGGTCGAGGTCATTGGTCGGGCAAGACAGGTTCTGGATCGGATCGAGGAGGAGAACGTTCTCGAGGTCAAGGCAGGGAAGAAGTCGCACAAGCAAGTCCTTCTCGTATCCGGGGCCAGGGACCATGGGGATCATCACGCGATAGTCGACGAGCTGCGTTCGCTCGACCTCGCATCCATGAGCCCGATGGAGGCATATCTCAAACTCAACGAATTGAAGAAGGGGATCGGAGGGTCGAATGGGAAGAATAAGGGTGCTTGACGAGTCCACCATAAACAAGATCGCTGCCGGCGAGGTGGTCGAGCGACCCGCATCAGTTGTAAAGGAACTGATGGAGAATTCGATGGACTCTGGCGCGAGCTCAGTCAATGTGTACGTCGAGGATGGCGGCCGCCGGTCGATAGTGGTCCGAGACGATGGTTTCGGATTGTCCAGAGATGACGTGGAGAAGGCGTTCACCAGACATGCGACCAGCAAGATATCCGATATAGATGACCTGAACTCGTTGTCCTCCTACGGGTTCAGAGGCGAAGCGTTGTCATCCATCGCATCCGTATCAAGAATCGTCCTGAGGACGAGGGAGCATGGGTCGGAGGAAGGGACTGAGGCCAGACTCGTCGGCGGGGTAGTCGAATCCATTTCTGCAGCGGGATGCCCGCCTGGCACCGAGATCACGGTCACCGACCTGTTCTTCAATGTCCCTGTACGTCGGAAATCACTCAGGTCGAGGGCGACGGAATTGGCCCATTGCAAGGACGTCGTGATCGATTACATGCTTTGCAGACCGGGTCTTTCGTTCACATTCCACTCTGATGGGAGGACGGAACTCGTCCACTCCCCCGGCGAGGGGATGAACGGCTCTCTGGCTACCGCGTACGGACCACGAGTCGCAGAGACGATAATGGTGGCTGATGCAGACGGCGATGGCATACGAATCCAATCATACGTGGCGCGTCTCGAGCAGACGCGTTCCTCTCCACTGGACCTTAGATTGTTCGTGAACGATAGACCTGTGCGTAGCTCCAGGCTGGTCTCATCTGTCGTGCGCGCATT
The DNA here is from genome assembly GCA_018818785.1 of Thermoplasmatota archaeon. Lineage (GTDB taxonomy): Archaea > Thermoplasmatota > Thermoplasmata > UBA10834 > UBA10834 > UBA9653. The sequence goes on from JAHIRF010000011.1 coordinate 49,716, forward strand.
CGGTTCACGTTTGATGAAGGATCGATATCCCGTGGGTGCGATCAGGATATTCGTTGATGGTGACAAGGTCGATGTGAACGTACATCCGACCAAGCGGGAAGTGAGGTTCGGCGACGAGCATGCGATCATAACTCTTTTGGAGAGGTGCATCGAATCAGCTCTGAGTGAGCCTGACCTGTCCTTCAGATACGACCTCACGAAGTTTTCAGGATCTTTCGAACCTTCAACGGTGTTGACCTCCTCCGAGCGGATCGAGCAGGTGCAATCGATCCTCAAGATCGATGAGGACGGCAGTCATGAGTGCAAGGGTACGCCACATATCGTCCCTCTCGCCCAGATCATGAACACTTACATACTCGCGGAATCCGGAGGCAACCTACTGCTGATCGATCAGCACGCCGCGTCGGAGCGTGTGGTTTACGAGAGAGTCCTCGAATCGATCAGGACTGGGACCGAAGTGTCTCAGAGGCTGTTGACGCCACTTGTCATCCGTCTTACCGTATCCGAGGTCAAAGTCCTTCATGAGAACCGTGAATTGGTCGAGAAAGCGGGGTTCGACCTGGAATCTTTCGGAGATGAGGAATACATGCTCCGTTCGATACCGACGGTCCTCGGTGTGTCCCAGGGCGAGGTCGCTCTGAGGAAGATACTGGATGACCTCTCACAGATGCCTTCACCTAAGCAGCTCGGTCTGGATGTCATTTGGAGGGTCGCTTGCCACACCGCCATCAGGGCGGGGGAAACCCTCAAAGATGGACAGATGCGGCAGCTCATCTCCGACCTGATGAATACTGAGAGCCCGTATACGTGCGAGCACGGCCGGCCGACTATGATAGTGTTATCGCCAGCAGACCTTGAGCGGCTGTTCAAGAGACGGGTCTGAGTTCTCACACATGATTGAATATCTGGCTCCCATCGCCATTCACTATTCCATACTTGGTGGTCACGCCACCTACTCTCGCAGCAACATCTTTCTCCAGGCGCGGTGGCGTATGGGTTGCGAGTATCTCTCTCACCTTCCTCTTCGCATGCTCGATCATGTCGTCCGTGGACGCGCCCGCCAGGCATGGATCGTGATGCCCAGTCACCTGTGGGATGAGCAGTTCCTTTCTCATGTGTCTGAGAGTATGCGGATCCGATAGGAATGTACCTCCCGGACCCTGCCTCTGGATCGCGTCGAATCCGACCCTGTCGTCGTCGACCTCGACCCCTTTTCTCAGTCTTTCGAGCCATCTCCAAGCCTCGCAGTCCATCACGAGCTTCTCCTTGGAGACCATGGATGCGCGGTCCATGCCGCCAAGGCCCACCATGAGGTCCGAACCCGCGAGGATCGACGCCATCGAGGTCATGCCTGTCTGAAACCCTGATTCGAACATTGTGAAACGCGAGGAGTTGGACGGGCCACCCGCGCACGATGGCAGCCCGTAATGCTTTGCCATCTCGATGGCTGCAACATCCATGAGCACTCCTTCGGGAGTACCGCAGAGGAACACGCCGGATCGGAGGTCGGTGACCCCCGAGAACGACGAATATATGCAGGGCGCTCCTCGATTCGCGAGCTGCGACATCGTTATGCCACATAGGTTCTCGGCGGCGATGATGGCTATCGACCCAGCAAGAGAGACCGGGGTCACGGACCCGGCGATCGCCATCGATAGATGGACAACCGGCACGCCCGCCTTGGCGAGTGTCACCAAGGCATCCGCTTCGCCGCGATCATATCTGAGCGGCGATATTGGTGTGCACACATCGGAGAAGATAGGCCGTTTCCTGAGTTCCTCTTCCCCTCCGAGGATCGCGGATGCGATCTCGATCTGGAATCTCGCCTCCTCAGCAGTCGCCGCGCCGTGTTGTATGTGTTTGGAGCAGTGGGTGATTGCAGCTAGAAATTCGTAGAACGAAGACCTATCCGCCGGCATGTCGGTCGCGACGACCGGCGGCCAAACGAAGTCGACCTCCGGGAGCGCGTCGGCCATTATGCACAGGTCGATCAGGTCCTTGAGTTTCGATGGGCGCTTCGCGCCTGTCTCAATATCAAAGATGGCTGGCGGCTGACCATCGGTGGATATCAGCTGGACCCCATCACCAGGGATATCGTGATCCACACCCCTCCTAGAACAGATACTGACTTTCTTGGGTGCCGACCGCAACGCATCTCCTATGATCGATTCTCCAAGGCACGCCAGTTGCTTGTCAGAATCCACCTTGGCCCCGGCTCTCTGAAGCAATTGAAGTGCCGCTGGACTCTCAATCCTCACCCCAGTCTTTTCCAGTATGCTCAAGGCCGCTTGATGGATGGTCTCCTTGTCGTCTCTTGAGAGCACAGTCATGCTCGTCTTCATCAATGATTCCTCCTTCGCCTATCGAGTTCCGCAGGATCCCCTCAGAAGCTGCTCTGCGGCCCTCAATCCAAGATGCATGATTACTAGATTAACGCTCCGGGGCCCCTTCATAACCGCTGATTTAGCCTTTCCGATATCCTTATCTCTGGACACTCTAGGGTCCATAGTCATCCATTCTAATGCAAAGCACTTAGGAATCACCCGAAAACTATTACTCCCTCGACATGGCTCACACCAACCTCAGAGGGTGACCATATGGGTTTGAACATGGCAATCACTGAATTGAATTCAGAAAAGGCGCTGTGCAAGAAGAAGAAGATGACACTGGCCAAAGTGTATGTGGACGATCCAGCGAAATGGGGTCCATTGGTCGAATTGGACCGGATCGTCGATCTGAAGAAGGCTGCCGCCAAGCTAGGCCAGGACAAGTTGGATGAGATCCTGAAGAAGAGCAGGCTCAAGCCGGAAGGCGACGTGATCCACGCGGAGAAGGTCAAGGATGCCAACGACCAGAAGACGCTGGAGCCGTTCACGAGCGATGTGAAGACGAACTGGATCCTCATGGAGAAAGTGCCGGATTCGAAGAAGAAGGAAGTAATCGCAGCCGCGAAGATGAACAATTCGGTGACGGAATGGGACCTCGTCGAGTTCGATGACATGTACGCGACCTGTGCGAAGTGTGGGCTGTCATGGGACAACAAGAAGGGCTGTGTCGGTAATTTCGGCCCGAGCGGATCGCCAGTCCCCGAGCTCGCAAAGAAGAACGGACTTACTCTCCTGTCAAAAGTCAATGAGCACGCCGAAGGGAAGAAAGTGCTCACTTCGAAGGACGCAGAGAAACTCCTGTCCGAGATCAAGGTGCTGAGGGAGAAGACCCCTGCGGAGGGCAAGATGATGGTCCGCCGGATCGAAGGCACATTGAACAGGCTCGAAGCCTTGGCGAATTGTGTCAAGGAATATGATGTAGGGTTCTACTTCTTCTGAGCGTAGGAAGTGACTTCTTGGGCCACGAGGACGTCCCAGGCGAGACGACGAGGTCGTCTATCTTGCGTATCGATGCCCCAGAGGGCACGCTCTCACTTGAGATGATGCCGATCCGGCCAGGCGTGGGCCGTGCCTTCATCAAGAATTCTCCGAGGGGGCTCAAGTTGAATTCCGCCAGTTCCAGGCAGCTCAACGATTCCCTGCTCAGGACAGGACCCGCCCGCATATTGCTGGCGGATAACAAGAAGAAGGTCGTTCAGAATGCGTTGTCAGTCCACGGATGGTCTGCGAGGAGGGCTGTCGTTCCGATAGTGGACCATAAGTGTGCCGTCTGCACGACCTACGACCTCCCTCTGGACGAGGGTCTTCGCGATGACAGTGGCGCAATCCCCCAACTCACGGACACGAATCACATGATCGGGGTGGGGATCAACCTGGGTCCGAGGACGGCTTGGGGGTTCTATACGGACGATGGTGAGACCGCCAGGATAGTCTCGGAAGGGTCGCGAAAGCAGGGAATGATGGTGGCTTCGTCCGAGGAGGACCTCGTGCTCGCGGCAGACTGCCTGATCCGGTTCCTGGCCGCTTCCAGGAAGAAGTGGGCGGTGTTCTCCAACAACATGGGGAGGTTCATACGCGAGTACGACCCGATGGTCATGTGGCGGATGATACTCGAAGATCCGAAAGGTCATAATCATTCGGTGAGGCAACTCTCGAGAGACAACCGTAAGGGAATAATCAGGTTGTACTCCGAATATTATGACGAGGGCATGTTTGCGGCGTCGTTGCGCCTCAGGCGGATGTCCTCGGATCCGAACTACTCTCAATTCGTGACCGACGGCGGATTCGTCATCGTCCGAAAGGAGGGCGAGATCGGTCTCATCTATGACATCTACGTGACGCCTTCCAGACAGGGCGAAGGTATAGGTGGAGAGCTCATGCGTTGTGCCATGTCTTCACTAGCTGGACGTACTACATCCGTCTACCTTCACACCAGTTACCCGCGGGCGAAGGCGCTCTACGAGAAGTTCGGGTTCAAAGCCGTTTATTCGCAGTTGGCGGTCAGGCTGGACGAGATGGCCCTTGAGCCACCCTCAACCTAGAAATATCAAAACCCCAATCACTCGGTCCGTGGCAGTATTGCCGACCCAAAGGGGGAGGTCCGGTTGATAAACAAGGACAAGATTCTCGGCGTCCTAGAGGGCTATGATCTGGAGAAGGCCAAGATCGGGATGGTGGCATCCCACTCTGCGCTGGATGTATGTGACGGGGCCGTTGAAGAAGGTTTCAGGACCCTGGGCATATGCCAGGCCGGCAGAGAGAAGACGTACAGCCGATATTTCAAGTGTCAACGCGATTCCGACGGCAAGGCGGTCCGAGGCGTCGTGGACGAGTGCTGGGTCCTGAAGAAGTTCAATGAGATGATGGAACCCGAATTCCAGGACAAGCTGAGGAAGGAGAACGTCATCTTCGTCCCGAACAGATCATTCACATCCTATGTCCCCCTCGACCGTATCGAGAACGAGTTCGAGGTGCCGCTCATGGGTACCAGGAGCCTGCTGAGGAGCGAGGAACGGGGCGAGGAGAGGGATTATTATTGGTTGCTCGAGAAGGCGGGGCTGCCTTTCCCTAAGAGGATACAGGACCCAAATGACATCGATCGATTGGTCATTGTCAAGCTGCATCACAAGGTGAAGAAGCTCGAACGCGGGTTCTTCACAGCGGCCTCCTACAAGGAGTACAGGGAGAAGTCTCGAGAGCTCATATATAACAATGTCATTACCGCAGAGGATCTTAAGGGTGCGAGGATCGAGGAGTATGTCATCGGTCCCGTGTTCAACCTCGATTTCTTCTACTCTCCACTGGAGAGCAAGATGGAAAGGATCGAACTCATTGGGGTCGACTGGAGGTTCGAGACATCGTTGGACGGCCATGTCCGGCTGCCTGCACCTCAGCAGATGACGCTGATGGGCGAGCAGGCCACGCCAGAGTACACCGTCTGCGGGCACAATTCGGCTACCATGCGAGAGTCGCTGATCGAGGGCGCATTCGATCTGGCCGAGAAGTATGTGAACGCCACGAAGGAGCATTATCCCCCAGGGATAATCGGTCCGTTCTGTCTCCAGACCTGCGTGGACAAGGACCTGAAGTTCTTCATATACGATGTCGCACCCCGTGTCGGCGGCGGGACGAACGTGCACATGTCTGTTGGACATCCATATGGGAACACCACCTGGCGGACAAATATGAGCACCGGACGGCGTCTGGCCCTCGAGATAAGAAGGGCCATCGAAACGGACCAGTTGGACAAGATCGTGACCTGAGTTCTCTCGTCCTGACTCGTCTTGCGCGCTGGCGATATCCTCGATGCGCGCGCGGGCCCCCTAAAGCTTATAAAGGGGCACTCTATTCGCCGGAATACCTTTCTCACAAGGGGGTATGTTGGTTTGAAACCCGTGGAGAGGGGGGGACAATTGAATGAAGACAGGTGCAATGAGTAAGCTATCAGCCAGCATCATCGTGCTGGTAATGGCGATGTCCGCCTTGGTCATCCTTCCCGGATCGAACGAGGGTGCACTGCCAAGCGGGGTGAAAATATATGTGCCCGTATCCGACGGGTCTGGAGTATCATCGGGTGTTACGGTCACCCTGACGAATGTGCACACTGGGGCGGTCATTCTGGTCCCCTACGCATCGCCAGGCATGTTCGTAGCCACGAACGCTCCTTCGGGATATTACAGGATTGATGTGACCTCTGACAACCATTGGGACCTCTGGGGTGCCAAGGAGTTCAGGTACGATGGTCTCACCAACTATACAGTCACTCCCGTCATCACGTTGGATGCATTCCCGGACAAGGTCCATCAGTGGAATGTGACAGTCAGGGACGCATCGACCAGCGCCAAGATATCTGGCGCGACAGTCGGGTTCTACGACCCGGTTCTTGACGAGATCGTCGCTCAGGCTACCACCAACTCGCTCGGTCTTGCCTCTGTGAACATGTTCAACTCCGCAACGCCTGGGGATTATGCACTGTTCGTGAAGGCGAAGAACTACAGGATGTATTATGATAACACGGTCGCTGTGACCTCCGACAGTTTCCCTAACTTGACCGTTACGAAATCCGTCCGAGTGACCGGCTTCGTGACTGATGAAGACGGCCCAGCACCAAATGTTGTGGCGTACCTTCTCAGCAACGACACATCCTTGCCATGGATCGAGCGCCTGATGAAGAGCGCGACCGGCGGGAGCTTCTTCGAATTCGATGCGGTCCCGGGTGACTATACACTCTGCGTCGATGCAGGTGGAGTATCCGCATATATGCAGTACCTGACGGTAGGTGCAACCGCGATATCGCTGACTCTCCCCCTCGATGCTCAGACGCAGAGGACCGAGCAGATCGCGATAGAATACGGCGCTGACTACAACACATTCTCGTTGAGTCTGGATACCGTGTGGTCATATGACGACGCGTACCCTGGCCTGAAGTACGCCGATATCGGCAGCCTCAGGATGCAGGTCGATCTGAGCGCAGGAGCTCCTGATGGAACGATCGATGCAGGCGAGGTCGGCGCATTCACGGCAATGGTCTCGACTCAAGCCGCGGTCCATGTATCGACCGATGCACTCATAGAGGTGAACGATACCGTGTACAAATCCGCCACCTCGGTCACTGGCCTTGTCGTCGGATTGTCGACAGGATTGGTGACTTCGACCGATGGAGTCGCATACTCGTATGATTGCGCTTACACATCCGTCAAGGCATTGGATGTCGGTGCCGAGGAGTACACTGCGACCGCATACACGAGGTACGACACCGCGTCCGTGAACCAAGTCTATTCGATCGAGCTGCCATCCGGGTACGAACTCGTCTACAACAACACTGAGGAGACCGGGGAGCACGTCGCATCATACGGATACCTGACTGTGGTCCTTGATCCAGAAGAGTACGTGGGTACGACGCAGGCCGTTGACATGGTCTTCGAGGAATGGATGATGCCTGACGCACTCGGAGGAGTCGATGACACCAACGTCACGTATGTGATGACCGACGAAGACGGTAATGTGACCGGATATGTCGTGCGTGTAGGTTCCGAAGCGACATTCAACGCGACGAGTTCCTACGATCCGAACGGCAACCCTCTGGAATTCACATGGACCTTCGATGATGGTGCATCTGAGACCACCAGCGAGCTGGCCTTCAACCATACATACACGACCGCATCCGCGAGCAGGACCGTGCTTCTGACAGTGACGGATGTATCTGGAATGGTCAACCAGACTGAGTTCGAGGTCGTCTGTGACGCGCGCGACCCGACCCCGGTGTTGAGCGTGAAGGAACTCACCGTCAACGAGACGACCAACACGCTCAAGGTCGACCAGTACGAACTGGTATGGTTCAACGCTACATCTTCGACTGATGATGTTGTCTCCGCAGACGATGCGCTCGGAATGATCGAATCGTTCCAAATCGAATATGGCGAGGGCAATGTGTCCGACCGTGTCTACATGACCGAGGATGAGAAGAACGTCTCGTACTCCTGGGAAGACTCTGGCACATACACCCTTGTCCTGAATGTCACGGATGTCGTAGGACACTGGAAGAACACCACGATGACCGTCATCGTCAACGATACATCTAGTCCCGACCCGTCCTTCGTAGTGAAGAACGAATCGTGGGGCACGAGCCTGATCGAGGGCGAAGTCATCGTATTCAATGCGAACGCGACCAAGGACAACATCGACAACAATAGCGCTCTGTACTTCTCGTGGTACTTCAACGACAATATGGGCGATGATTCGTGGCTCAACGGCACCGGACTCTGGAATGTCACGCACACCTTCGAGGTAAGCGGCAGCTACGCAGTCAGGTTGAATGTGACCGATAGCTCAGACAACTGGGACGGATACACAAAGACCGTGACCATAAGCGCTGGTCCGAGGCCCAATGTCATCATCGACAATGAGATAACGTTCGACCCGGTCGAGTTCACCGAGGACTCTCAGGGGTACATCGTCGTGAACATCACGAACCGTGGCAGCGCAGTAGCTACCGATATCGTGTTGAAGTTCTACATCGAGAACGCCGATGGCACTGAGGACGAGCTGGGGACATGGTCCACCATACTGAACCGTACGACAGGCGCGACCATCACCACCATCGAGGTCGGTGGCACGGCTTTCGTGAAGTTCCCGTACACCTTCAGCAGCCCAGGGACATACACGGTGAAGGTCAATGTGACCTCCGATAACCAGCTAGTGGTCGATGAGAACACCGCGGACATCACGGTCAAGGAAGCCGGATGGAAGAAGATCGCCCTGTGGGGCGGTGTCCTCGCTGTGATCATCCTGGTCCCGCTCCTACTCTTCCTGCGTGGCAGGTGGATGAAGAGGGACAAGAGAGGCCCGAGGCGCGAGAAGCAGAAGAAGGAGAAGGAGAAGCAGCAGAAGAAGGAGAAAGACAAGGAAGAAGTATAATCCTTATCTGTCTGAGTCTCAAAACCTGCGAAACCTCTTAACTCACCTTTTCATTTCTTGTCATGTATCAGCATGCGTGAAGCATCGTGGCGTCTGGTCGACAGTGGCATCGTATCCCCTCCGGTCTCGGGCGCTTTGGACGAAGCCATCTTGGAGGCACATTCAAGAGGAATGGTCCCGAACACCCTCCACTTCTACATTCGTTCCTCGCCGACAGTCTCGGTGGGCCATTTCCAGAAGGTGTGCGAGACGCTTGACCTGGATGAGTGTCGGACTCGTGGGGTCAGCATCATCAGGCGTCGTTCGGGCGGTCGCTCGATATACACGGATTCAGGACAGTTGATCTATGCCATCGTGCTCTCCCGCTCGGACATACCGGCTTCCCCAGAGAAGTCATTCGAGGTCCTATGCACGATCGTCTCCAGGGCCATATCATCCTTCGGAGTCGACGCAAGGTATCGACCTGTGAACGATGTCGAGATTGCCGGGAAGAAGGTCTCAGGAAGCGCTCAGCTGAGGCGGAAAGGCTCGGTCCTGCAGCATGGGACCGTTCTTGTCGACACGGATATCGAGGTCATGGACTCGGTGCTGAGATTGGACCGGGAAAGGAACCTTGGACCATCCAAACCGTCTGATCGTGTGACGACACTATCTCACGTACTTGGTGTGATCCCAGATATGACCGAAGTGAAATCGAGGTTGTCCCGAGCATTCTCCGACCATTTGAGATCCGAACTCGTTCGAGATGAATTGACCCGGTTCGAAGCGGATCTTGTGAACGAATTGGTCGGAACCCACTATTCCAAGGATGAGTGGAATCTGAAGTTCTGAACTACATCTCCTCGGGCGCGTCTATGCCTAGACACATCAGGGTATTTCTGATCGTCCATCTGCTGGCTTCGACCAATGCGAGCCGCGCTTCCCTGACTTCTCCCTCTGCCTTCAGGACTGGAATGTATCTATAGAATTGATTGAACTGTGCCGCCAGTTCCTGAGCGTACGCGGCGAGAGGATGCGCCCTTCTGTTGTCCGCGCAATCCTCGATGATCGACGGGAAGCGCGATATGATCTTGACCAGAGCCTTCTCATGGTCGGTGATCAGGTGCCTAGCATCGAACTTGCCGCTCAGCTCAACAGCCTTGTTCATTATCGAGCACGCGCGCGCATGCGCGTATTGAACGAACGGTGCGCTCGCACCCTCGAAATTGAGCGCGTCTTCCCACTTGAAGACTATCTGTTTCTCCGCCTGTATCCTGATTATGTTGTATCTGAGCGAGCCGACGCCCACGACGCGCGCGATCCCCCTCATCTTCTCCTCTGAGATGTCGGGCCTTCTCCTCTTGACTTCCTCATACGCGCGCTCGGTCGCTTCTTCGATCAGGTCGTCTATGTAGACGACCCGTCCCTTGCGAGTCGACATCCTGCCTTCGGGCAGGGAGACGAACGAATAGAACACAACATCCGGTTTCCTATCGACGCCCATGATCTTCAGCGCGGCCGCCAGCTCTTGCATCCCAAGCTTCTGGTCTTCGCCAAGCACGTTGATCGGAATGTCCGTCCTGCTGAATTTGTCCAAGTGATATGCGAGGTCTCTCGTGGTATAGAGTGAGGTGCCATCGGATCGCGTGAACACCCATTTTGTCTCTCTTCCGCTTATTCCGAAACTCTCTAATTCGAGGTGATACGCGCCGTCCACCTCGACGCTGAACTCTGATCTCTTCAGCGCCTCGATGACTCGATCGACGCTGCCGTCCTGGACGAACTTGGACTCCCAGGTGATCCCATCGTATTCGATGTTCAATCTCTTCATGCTCTTCTTTATCTCTTGGAGCACGCGCTCGCAGTTCTCCCTCGCTATGGCGACGGTCTCCTCGTCCCCGTGCTCGAGCTTGTAGAGCATCTCGTCCATCTGTTTCAGGATGGCTGGATCCTCCTCTGCGCACTTGTTCGCCTTCTGATAGTATAGGACATAACGGTAGTGGTCCGCATCCCTGTCGGGCTCATCATCCAGCTTGAGATGCTTCACGCCCCAGGTCATCACGACGACCTGTCGACCGACATCGTTCACGTAGAATTCGGTCGAGACGTCGTACCCCGCCATGCGCATCACTCGCGCCAGAGTATCGCCTATGATCGGGTTCCTGGCCCGGCCTACATGCAGCGGGCCCGTAGGATTTGCGCTCGTGTGTTCCAACAATATCTTATCTTTCTTCGGCTCACCTGCGCCATACCTGTCCTTCCTGGCAAGTGCGTCCTCGATGACTGATTGGGCCAGCCCGTCGTATCCGACATGGAAATTGACATATCCGCCCTTGGCCTCGACCTTCTCTATAAGGTCGCCCGCCATGATCGATGATGCCAGCTCCTGGGCGATCACGTTGGGCGCTTTCCTCATCTGCTTCGCCAGTGGGAAGCATGGGAACGCGAGGTCTCCCATGCCATCAGGCGCAATGTCGAGCACTACCGGTGAATCGACGCCAAGCTTTGCCAACGCATCTGCTAAAACCGTCGAAACCTCTGATTTGAATCTGCTGAAAGTGTCTGAAACCATACTCAGTTCACCCGGAATCTAAGTATGCCTGCAATGCCGCCGAACGCCTTCTTCAACAGCTCGCCCTCCTCCGACTCTCCAGATATGAATTCGACCTTAGTATTGTTGGCATCCGCCATCTTGTGGAGCTCTTCGACGAGGTCCTCGACGTCATCTGCCCTCATGACTGTCTGGCATTTATCGCACTTGATATTGTCTGACGAGTTCTGGGTCATCGTTTCCTTCTCGAACCCGCAGCTGGGGCATGTGAGTCTGAGCCGCACCCTCCTCATGTCCTCTGATAGCAGGAGAGCGTCCACGGCACCGATCATCAGGGCGTTCCTGACCTGTTCCTCGCCGTATATCGAGAGACCACCATCCGCCTTCCTGATCTCTTCGAACAGTCGCTGCATCAGGTTCTTCTCCCTCATGAGGTCAATGCCCTTGAGGGCATCCCTCGCCTTCTCGACCAGTTCCCTGAGGCCGTACTCGTCCGTGTACCCGACGTCGAATGTGTCTATGACCTTGTTCTGGAGCTCATAATGAAGGTACTCGCTCTTGACGAAATATTCCTTCGTTGGTCCGGGTCCTCCTATGAGCACTCCCTTCAGATTCTTGTTCGTCAGAAGCGATTCGTTTACGACATCCGCCACCTTCTTGTAGAATTCGTGAGCCGCTATCTCGATCAACCGTTCGAACCTTCGGGCGGATTGACCGCCCCTGCCATGCTTGCTGGGGACCAGTGACGGTATGTTCTTGATCGGTATGATCCGTTTTCCATGCAGGAGCCCTATCGTCGCTTCGCCCCTGTCGATGACTATCAGCCCATAGGAGTCCTTCTGCTCCAGCATCTGAATGAGTGGTTCGGTGAAGAAACCGGAATCGCATCTGTATATGAAAGTCTGGACTACGTCCGGAGGCTCAATAGAGTATTGAACCATCGATGTCTGGTCTGCCGAGGTCGACTTGTGCCCCACGAAGAAGACGAGGCCGTTCCCTGGCGGCTGTCGCTGCCCTTTCAACCTCGAGAGGATTGATGATATGGCCGCTTGGACGTTCTTTCTCGTGCTCGCGCTCTTTATGTTCGAGGATTGAGAGTACTCATTCCTCAGGTAGGCAGCAACATCCGAGATCTGCCTCGTAGGCGGTATGTACAGCGATATGAGTTCCGTGCCTCTGCCGGAGATCTTCTCGACCTCCTCGAGGCTTCTCCTGAACTCGTATTTCTGCAGTTCCGTTAGCTCAGTCATACGAGAATCCAGTCCGAAGCTTTTTGTACAGGTTAGAGCGTTCGTCATTATAAAGGTTGACCATGATGGATGCAGTCGTTTTGTCCCTCGGCGGATCGATACTGGTGAGGGATCCAGACTCCTCGGATTTCATAAGAAAAATGTCCAAGATGCTCATCGAAATCTCGTCTAAACACAAGGTGTATGTCGTGACCGGCGGAGGAAGGATCGCACGGTTCTACATCAATAACGGCCGTGCTCTCGGAGCGGACGAGCGGGCCCTCGACATCATGGGCATCGAGACGACGAGACTGAACGCGCGACTTTTGATAACCGCGCTCGGTGCACACGCATCTCCCGAACCACCTCGGACATACGACGAGGCTGCAGTCGCGGGCATGGAACACCGCATCGTCGTCATGGGTGGTGTGAGCCCCGGGATAACAACTGACGCCGTGTCGGCATATCTCGCGGAACGTATCGGGGCGAAACGTCTCGTCAATGCCACATCGGTGGACGGTGCTTACACTGCGGACCCGAAGAAGGACAGCAGCGCAAAGAAGATACCAAGGATGACCCACGAAGCGCTCATCAAGCTGGTCGGCACTGATCCCCTTGGGGCGGGGCCGAATGTGGTGTTCGATCCTGCAGGATCGCAGGTAATCGCCAAGAACAAGATCCAGTTGGCCATAGTGGACGGCACTGATATCGGCAACCTGAAGAACGCGCTATGCGGCTCGGACTTCTCTGGTACGTTGGTCGAGTGATTCAGAGCGGCTCGAATTCCTCACTCCTCACTTCCCTGATCCCTAGCGCAGCGAACCTCTCGCTCAGACCCCTGTAGATCGGTTTCGACATGCTCTTCTTGTGGAAGTAGACGATCTTCGCATCGTCGCTCTTCTGAGCCATCTGCAATATCATCTCATCGCTCAACGAATCGAGTGCGTAGTTGGCTGCCATATGGCCTATCGAGACCTTTCTGGACAAGGCGATGTCCGTGTATCTTGGTGCGTAATGCCCCCCGCCGACTCCAATGACGGATGGGTATCCATCATCCGACACTGAGAGTATCGATGTCGCTATGGCTTCCGCTGCATCCTCTCTTCCCCAGAGTTCCTCATAGCTTCCTATCTCGATGTAAAACGCAGGTGCGGTGAGGAGCAGCGGACCATGGTGTGTGGTCTCGAACGAAACGTCGAACCCCATGCCCTGCGCCTCCCTCGAGAGGCATCTCAAAGCGGATGTCATGAAGCCTGGATGCGACCTGCACAGAGTGCCGCTCTTCCCTCCGAAATCCGCAGAAGAATAATTGCCGATCGGATGGACCGTCAGTGTTGGTATCTTGGACGCGGCCTTGTGCCTGGAAGCGAATATGACGACATCCGTCTCACATCCTAGGACTTTCGAAACACGTTCATCGATGTTATCCTCGTCCAGGTGTATGCGGTCTACCTGGACCATCGCGAAATCGTCCCTGCGGAGGATCGGGTGCTCCTCGAACATGCCGCCCTCTAACCATCCAGACCTTTCAAGGAGTCTGGATCTGATGTTCATCGAAGCGTTGTCCTCGGAGGAAGTGACTATGATCTTCACGCATACCTCACCGACGATATCCGCAATAACACTTTCACCTGCCATAACCATCGAAAAGAATGAGCCACTCTTCAAGCGAAGGATACGATCCGCGATATCCGTCCACTCCGGACTTATCTAGTCAGGAAAATGCCTTATATCCTTATCCTGCTAGACCCGTTTGATGCCAGCGCCACTTAGGACCACTACAATCGGAAGTCTTCCAAGATTTGCGGAAGACATCGAAGACGCTCTCGTGAATGCGATAGAGTTCCAGCAGAGCATGGGCCTGGATCTGCTCACCGACGGCGAGCAGCGGTCAGATATGGTATCCTATTTCGCCGAATCGTTCCAAGGCCTCGATGTGAAGGACGGTCTCCCTGTCGTATCGGGCAAGATCCGCCTTCGGGGAAGACCCGAAGAGTTCTCGAAGGTCAAGGACCTGGACACCATCCTCAGAAGGTTCCCCGATACCACCGTCAAGATCGCCCTGACCGGTCCGACTACTTTGGGTATGACGTGCGCCTCGAGGAAGATCGAGTCGCATTACCGCGGACTCCTCGATTTCACGCTCTACGAGGACATCGCCTCAGCCCTCATACCCATAGCGGAGTCATTGATCGATAGAGGGGCCCATGTGCAGATAGACGAGCCCTTCCTCTCGCAGGGTTTCAAGGACTTGCCTGCCAGGGTGGCTCTGATAGATAGGATCGCAGAAGGGTTGCCACGGAACCATGTCAGCTTGCATGTCTGCGGCTACATCGGACGATTCGATATCGTGAACCATCTCCTGGGATTGGAGAACGTGTCCACACTGAGCTTCGCGTTCTCCGGTCAAACAGAGAAGAGGAACATCGAGCACATAGACCAGAAGTCGTTCGAGGACCACACGATGACTCTAGGTGCAGGATGCATCTCGGTCACCCCTTTGTCCGAGAAGGAAATCGATTCAACGGACATGGTCAAGACGAAGCTCGGCCAGATTGCCGATCGCATCGGGTGGGAGAACATCGAGTACATCCACCCGGACTGTGGTTTGAGGGCAACAAAAAAGGACCTTGTCCCAATCATCCTGAGGAACATGAGGGTCGGAGCGGAGCTTTCCCACTGACCCTCTGGAACATGGTCTGATTGACTTGAGCCCGCCATTGCTAGATGCGGATGCAGCGAGGCGAAATGTCAATTACCTCGCCGGCCTCGATTTCATCATCAGCCTGGGCTTTGGCTTGATCCTGCCACTCTTCCCCACTTATGTGGAACTCCTCGGTGGAGGCGGACTGGAGGTCGGCATCCTCTTCTCATCGTTCGTCCTTACCAGAGCGCTCTTCGCGACCACGTTCGGCAACCTATCCGACCGCTTGGGCAGGAAACCGATGATCCTCTTCGGAACCATCCTGTACGCGGTGCTGGCGATCCTGTTCGTCGTCCCGAACTCCTGGGTAGGCCTGATTTTCGTGAGAGGGTTCCAGGGCGTGGCCAGCGCCATGGTCTGGCCGGTCACGGAAGCATTGGTCATCGACTCCACACCTGCCAACAAGCGGGGCGCTTCCATGGGCAAGATCGTGATGGCATCCAACCTGGGGTTCGTCGTGGGGCCGTTCGTCGGCGGTTCTCTATTCATACTCGCCAGTGAATATATGGGTTACACAGACCAGGAAGCTTTCAGACTCCCGTTCTACTTCACGGCGGCACTCTCCGTCATAGCCGCCGTACTCGTGTGGCGCAAGGTGACCGATGCGAAGGTCGCCGATCGGACCAAGAAGAAACTCAGATTGCGGGAGTTGATCCGCCCCGAAGGGCTAGAACCCAAAAGGCTCCGTCATCTGAAGATACTGTATGCGAACGCGATGATGGAAGGCTTCTCGTTTGCGAGCATCGGGCCTCTGGTGGTCCTGTTCCTCGCGTTCCGCTTTTCTATGGGCGCAGGTGTCATATCGATACTGATGGGGGTGGCCATGGGGTTGGGGGCGTTGGTCGCGCTTCCATCTGGCAGGTTGGCGGATCGCGTCGGGAAGAAACGGATGTTTGTCCTGGGGGGATATGTCGCATTCATCGCAACGATGCTCCTGCCGCTCAGTCCAATCCTCGCGGTTGTCGTTGTCATGCTGGCCTGCAGGAGCATGGCCTTTCAGGTATCATCGCCCGCCTTGAGGGCGTTGCAGGCAGACATTGTCCCCGAGAACGTCCGCGGGAGATTGATCGGATTGCTCGAATCGATGACCAACATGGGCTCGGTGATAGGTGCTCCTCTCGGCGGATTCTTGTGGGATGCTTTCCAAGGACGGGATTTCGGGCTTCCAGCGCCTTTCGATGGGACGATGATCCCATTCCTGCTCTCGGGGCTCGTGGGCATATTCACGATATCGATGGTGCACTTCCTCGTCCATGAGGAGCCGCCCCCGTCATCGAACGATTGATCTATTCACTTCAAGAAGGCAATGAAGACTCCTTCGTATCATGGCAGAATTGAGAAACACGGATTGCATGTGATAATCGCCTTTATATAACGGGTTTTTAGATTATTCAGCTGCATGGGTGGAACACTGACAGTTTCTGAGAGGATCATATTCCATCTGAACCAATATGTCAAGCACGAGGACAAGTTCGAGGTTCCGTTCGACGTGACACAGGACGGAATATCCCAGGCATGCTCCATATCCCGTGCGCACGCGGCGATCGAACTCAAGAAGCTCAAGTCCACGGGATTGATCGACGAGCGTCTTTCGCATGTCAAGAGAGGCAAGACGAGGCGGAAGGCGTATTTCCTCACTCATGGGGGCAAATCAAATGGCGCGACGATCGTTCAGTATGTGAAGGATAACGGGATCGATCCGATGGTCGACCCGTCGAAGGTAGTCCCGATGACGAATGGTACGAAGACCCGGGCTACCAGGAAATCCTCTCCGCTACCATCGATCAAGTCATTCTATGGGCGGGAGAGGGAAATCACATCCATGCACGCTGCAATGTCTGATTCTACCAGCAAGATCGTCTGCGTGAAAGGTATCGCCGGGATCGGCAAGACGACGCTCGTTGCGAAGGTCGCATCGGAACTCACAGGACAGAGAGTATTTTGGCACTCTGTGAAACCCTGGGATGTTGCGAAGAGTCTGATCGATTCATTGGCCAGATTCTTCTCGGACAATGGATGTCGGAAATTGTCCGCTTATCTGACCTCGGGGAAGGCTGAGCTCGGCGAACTCAGCGTTCTCCTCAACGAGGAACTTGCTGAGAACGGATTCACATTCATATTCGATGATGCCGACGCTTCCAATGACCTCTTTGATTTCTTCATGATGTTCAGGCACAGCAGCGGGTCTGCGAAGATCATCATGACCTCTGAGGGTGTCACACGATTCTACGACAAGTCTGATGTCGTGGCCAGGAACGAGGTATGTGAGATCGATCTCGACGGGCTCGACCAGAAGGCATCACTCAGGCTATTAGAAGACCGCGGCATCAAAGGCGATGTGGCGAAGCAGCTCGCCTCCCTGACCAAGGGTCATCCTCTCTCTCTTGAGATGATAACTGTCTCGGGTCTCAGCGAAGCCAAATCACAGATATCCAAGTTCCTCGAGGAGGAGTTTTACGCTGATCTCTCTGACCAGGAGAAATCCCTGCTGCAATTTGCCTCGGTATTCAACAGGCCTTTCCCTGCAGAGGCGATACCGAAGGACCTCAGACAGGTTCGGAAGGGTTCCATGCTCCGCGAGGTGGCTCCAGGCCGTTTCGAGATACATTCCTCGTTGCAGAGCTTCGTCTACGATTCGATGCCGTCTGATATCCGCACATCCTGGCACAGCTTGGCCGCCGATTATTACATCAAGGTGGGAGACGACCCTGAGAGGCTACATCATCTGATCCGTGCGAACAGGCATCTGGAATCGGAGATCATGATGTCGAGGCTCGGTGAGTCTCTCATGGAGAATGGAAACGTCCAGCAGTTGTGGTTGGTTCTAAGGGATTTCATTCCGCAGAAACCGAAGTATGTCCAGTCGGTCACGCTGCTCAAGGCAAAGGCCGCGAACAAGGTCGGCGAGTATTCCGCATCGACTCGTCTCCTCGAAGAGCTTTCTAGATGCGATAATGGTTCCGTGCGAGCCGAGTCGCTGATCGAGCTAGGGAAGATCCGGAGCAAACAAGGGGATCTTGAACAGGCATCGCGGTTGTTCTCCGAAGCACTCGACTGCTCTCAGGACCTGCCAGCCCAAAGGGCGAAGGCTCTCCGTGGTGAGGGTGTGGTCGAGAGTAAGTTGGGCAACTATGAACGGGCACAGGAGCTGCTCGAATCGAGCGCTCGCGACTCGATGTCGGTCATGGATTCAAAAGGTATGCTCATGGCCCATCTCGAGCTCGGGAATGTCTTCATCGGTCGTGGTCTGTACGAGGAGGCGATCTCGCATTTCTCGAAGTGTGCGGCCGGGTTCGGCCCAGTAGACCTTGCCAACGTGTATGTGAACATGGGTGCCGCATGCGCTCATCTGGGCAAGCATGCAGAGGCGAGGCTACATCTGGAGAACGCAGTGAAGTTGGCGACAGAGACCGGGCAGCCTCGCACGAGAGCATATGCGCAATCATCTCTGTCAGAGCTCTTGGCCAAGATCGGCGACCCGGCGTCAGCCAAGGAACATTGTTTCAACGCGCTAGAAGTCTTCACCGAATTGAACGACAGATTGGGAATGTCGTTAGCATACGCGAACCTGGGCAAGTCGTCTCAACTGATGGGTGATTTCTTGACCAGCGAGGAGTACTACCTGGAGAGCCTCGCGGCCCTCAAGGATGTCGAAGCACCGAGGCTTCTTGGCAAGAGGAAGATGGAACTCGGTCTCATGTTGATGGACAAGGGTGAAGGTGATCGGGCAAGACGCTGTCTCGAAGATGCGAAAGAGCTGTCTGAGCGCTCCGGATCAGCCGACCTGACGGCTATGATAGAGACTGCCTTGGGCAAGCTCTGACGTGTTCATTCGCCCCGGTCTGGATCAACCGCTGAAATTGATATGGGTCATCTCGCATGCTGTCGGTTCGAAGATCACCGTCACCGTGTATGTTGTCGTCGATGCGAACGAATTCGCCGTCAACGACATGTAATCTCCATTGTTGAGATATCCATTCCCTGAGAGATCTGTGATGTTCAGCCATACGATGAGTGACCCGAGCATCACGGATGCGTAGTTGTGCCTGGTGCCGGCTCCACCCGTCAGATCTTCCGATGTGATGTTGGTCCAGGCAGCGGTATTGGCGCCATCCGAGATGAGTATCGTGACATTGGACCATGGTGTGGCCTCGCTAACCGCACCGAAAGTCAATTTCACGCCATTAATGATGGTCGACTTCACCAACTGTGTTGTCGGCGATACTGTCGTTCCGTCGGTTGTGAAGATGTCCTCTGACATGATCTCGTCGAGCGGTTCATAGATGAAAGCGATGGTGTACACAGTGTAGTCTTCAAAGGAATCTGTGTTGAGGATGAAGTAGTCGGAAACGCTCGCATACCCGTTCCCATCGACATCCACAACGGTGAGTCTTACTACGATATCTCCGAGCACCCTCGATCCGTAATCTTGCGAATCCTCAGGTTCGTCATTCAAATCATCTTCAGACAACATGTTC
Organism: Thermoplasmatota archaeon; assembly: GCA_018818785.1. Classification (GTDB taxonomy): domain Archaea; phylum Thermoplasmatota; class Thermoplasmata; order UBA10834; family UBA10834; genus UBA9653. Next base: position 69,461 of record JAHIRF010000011.1, read on the forward strand.
CAGGTAACGGTATCCTCTTCATCGGAAAGCGCTACTTCGAAGTCTGACCAGATTATCTCTGTGCTTATTTCCACGATGGTGAACATCACGCCGTCCGCGAGCATCTCTCCATCGACTGACAGGTGCGGACAATATAGTGGTTCTTTATTGCATGTATATTCAGCGATGATCCCTTCGGTCGGTTCATATGTGGCCGAGATTACATAGTCCGTTCCATAGCGGAATCCTTCATTATTGGCGGTGAACCATAGTATGTCCCCATCGGACATGTTGCCGTCAGCACCGGAATCCATGATTGCCAAGGAGATGATACGGTCGCCCAAGATCGCGCTGCTATACTGCCATACATCATCCGGTTCGTGGCTCAGATCATCCGATGACGGCTCCCATGCGCAGTCGTGATATCCATCTGAGATCGAGATTGTGATATCATCCCATGAGGTGTCAATGCTCATATTGATCACCATCAGGAAGATCTCATTGAAGTAATAGGGTTCGACGTATCCTTCGAACTCTCCAGTCGGGGCAGATTGGTGCGGGTCATCCGGGAAGAGGTCCCCGTTATCCCCAACACCATCGCCGTCTGAGTCGGAGGTCTCCGACGAGTCTTCAGGAAATTCGTCCTCGCCATCTCCGACGCCATCTCCGTCTGTATCTATAGATTCATCTGGGTCGTCGGGGAAGTCATCAGAATTGTCTCCCACGCCATCGCCATCTGAATCTGCCCATTCATTCTTGTCCTCTGGAAATTCGTCTGAGTTATCTCCGTATCCATCATCATCGGTGTCATTCCATTCAGAAACGTCATTCGGGAAATAGTCAGAAAAATCTCCTATGCCGTCCCCGTCCGAATCGGACCATTCCGATGGGTCATCTGGAAAATCGTCCGCACTATCTGCATGGCCATCTCCATCTGAATCATGCACTGAAGCTAGCGGCGATAGTGATGGACTCATGATGACTGCGGTGAGAAGAATCGCGGCAACTCCAACTGATACAGTTACAAGTATCAAATTCACGATGGATACTTGTCTCTTCAACGGTTTGGTGGGAATAGGAATATCATCTGACATGGCAACCATTTCCTTACTCATGACTTGAACTAGAACTATTTAAACTTCTCAATGGGTGTCCGCACAATCTCAGTGCTAATTAATTGGAATGTTGTCACCTGACGGGCAGGAGCCTTCATTTGAGATGCAGGGCGTGTGTTCTCCCTCCTCATGAATTCAACAACTGCCATGGCGCTGATTGGCCTTGTAGTGACCAACCCGTATGCTGACGCTGTCGGGGTCTCGATTTGGTGTCTTGCTGCTGGAATCACGTTGACTGTGGTGATGGCCTATGGATTCTTCGTGTCCTCGTTGCTTCACATTGAAGATGCGTCGTTATGGAAGATCGAGATCAAAGAGCTCTGATCGGAATAAGAAAATTCACACTTGAGGTGCTTTCTTCAGCCAGTCGATGTCTGATACATAGATGTCCCTTATGTCATCCAATCCCCATAGGAGCATTCCGAGCCGCTCCAGTCCAAGCCCCCAGGCCAGTACTGGCTCTTTCACACCCAAAGGTTCGGTTACCTCAGGCCTGAAGATGCCCGCTCCTCCAAGTTCCATCCATTGTCCCTTCCATAGTATCTCGACTTCAAGGGATGGTTCAGTATACGGGAAGTAAGCCGGTCTGATTCTCATTTCAGGTATACCCATGCGTCTATAGAATTCCTTGAGCAGACCGCACAGCATGTTGAAGTTGGCCCCCTCCTCGCAGACGATGCCCTCTATCTGCGTGAATTCTGGAAGGTGGGTCGAGTCCATCGCCTCGCTCCTGAATATCCTGCCAATGGAGAATACCTTGAACGGGAGCTCCGGATTCTCAGCGATGTATCTCGCTGTATTGACCGTCGAATGTGTCCTCAGCAGAGCCCTCTCCGCTTCCTCTATCTTCCAGTCGTATCTCCATCCGAGGGAGCCTGTCTTCCAGCCGTTCTCATGGACCTGCTTGACAATGTCCACGAGCTCCCGGTCCTTGGTGAGATCTATCTTGTCAGGGTTCTTCAGATAGAATGTATCCTGCATCTCTCTCGCGGGATGATCCTGAGCCGTGAAGAGGACGTCCATGTTCCAGAATGCGCTTTCGACATACTGTCCTCGTATCTCGGTGAATCCCATCGTGAGGAATGCTTCTCTTACGCGATCGATGAGAAGCGTCATCGGATGCTTTCTCCCGCCGATTGCGGTGGGCGCGAACGCCTTGACATCGTACTTGCGAAGGTTGACCTCTCTCCATTTCCCTGATTGGATGAGCTCAGGCGTGATCTGCGCGACCTCTTCCCGCATCTCAAAAGGACGAGCGGCAAGTTCGCTTCCCTTTTCTGTTAGCGCTATCGTCCTGATGACGATATGCTTCTCATTCAAGAAATCCTTGCGTTGTTTGAGCGCTTCGAGCACTCCTTCTGGAGCATCCTCTTCCGATAGCTCGCTCGTCGCAAGCCTCTCGATTGTGAGTTCATCGTCGCCCTTCTCTGATAGGGCAGCCCTGCCCTTGTCAGTCATTATGACGATGGTGTCGGGGCCCTCTTTGGTGAGGTCTCCCCAACCTTTCCTCTTGATCCATCCAAGCGCTATCTGGATATCTTCGATCTTCAATTTGCCCGACGCCTTTAGATCGGCGAGGGACACCCTGCCTCCGAAATCCTGCATGACGACTTCGAGTACGACTCTTTCGGGCAGCTTCTTGGCAGCGACATCCTTTCGTTTCAACGAGTAGTTCTTGCGTATTACTTCTCTTATTTCGACCAATCCCTTCGCCTGAAGCCATGACGCTGCGTTCATGACCTCGACCACCTGGTCGAGCCCGCCCTCTTTCTGTATGTTCTCGGGAGTGGACGTCTTGAGCGTATGCAAGGCCTTCAAGACCTTCTTCTCGGAGTAGCTTAGCTGTTCCAAGACGTCTTCGTCTGCCATGTCAGAGGTTCATCGAGCATACGGCTTATCTACTTTTCCGGCGGTCCTGGCTGTCATAGACTATCTCCTTTTCGTATGGCTTTATGTCCCAGACCGGGCTTCCATTGTATGCATCCAGTCCTCTGACCCTGACTACGTTGCCACGGATACTGACAAGCTCGACGAGGGTCAAGCCAAGTCTGTTCGGTCTCTTCGGCGATCTGGTCGCGAACACACCGACCAACGGCCTATTTGGATCGTGCATCGGATGCACCCGGGCAGACCATCCACGTTTCTTATGGAATCCGAAAATCACCCATATGTGCTTGAATCTCTCCAACTTGTACAATCCAGGCACATATTCCTTCTCGAAAACGAGCCTTGACTCCACCTCATCCCAGTCCCGAATGTCTTCAGACACCGTGTTGACTACGGTGGCGATAGGTTTCAGCCTCAAAGCGAATACCCTGATAGCGAATCGACTCCATCGGTAATCATCATTGTCCCATCAGTCGCGCACAAAGAACTGATCGACTATCTCCTTGGCCGCTTCCCTCTTGGCCTGATGATTCTCGAGGAATTTCCAAACCTTCTCGAACAGGATTCCCTTGCACTCTCCGCAGAGGATCTTCCCAGACTTGCACTGTTCGAACAACTGCTTCAGCTTATCGTCATCCGGCTCGAAAAAGTATGATTGGTATTGGTAGACCGAACAGATCTCTGGAGACCCACCGAGTTTCCTCTGCTCGTCCACCGATACTCTGCCTCCGGTGAACGCGCTCATTATCTTCCTCTTCACGGTCTTCTTGTCATCGACGGTGAAGATCGTCGTATCCGTCTTCGAGGAGGTCGACATCTTTTCAGAACCAGCGAGAGAAGGCATCAGTTTGGCATGTATCAGTGCTGGTTTGTAGTATCCCAATCCCTCTGCGATGTCCCTGGTTATCCTGAAATGAGGATCCTGGTCTATCCCGCACGGGATAAGGCACGGCACCTTCCTGCCCTGCTCGATCGATTCGAGGAAGCAAGGGACCGTCTGTATGCTTGTGAAGAATATGCTCCCGATATTATTGGAATTGTCGAAGCCGAAGACCGCCTTGATGGTGGAGAAATTGATTTTCTTGGCCGCCCTGACGGCCGTCGGATACATGGTCTTGATGTATTCCGTGTCCAGGAACAGGTTCGTCAGTTTCGGATCGAACCCCAGGGCGATGATGTCCAGTGCATTCTCCATCCCCCATTTCTTCGTCTCTTCGAGCGTGAGATTGTCGTAGTACAGGAACTTCTCATCATCCGTTAGCTGGAACCACAATTTCACCTTGAAGATGTCCTGAAGATACTTGGCGAACGACCATGGCATGAGGTGTCCCAGATGGATCGGGCCCGATGGACCGCGACCGGTATAGAGCGTGAATCTGTTCCCTTTGTCGTACTCGTTGAGAATCCATTCAAGATCCCTGTGAGAATAGAACACATCTCTCCTGAGCATGTGGTGCACTGGCCCGTATGTACCTATCCTGTCAAGGAGCGTCCTGTCGATTCTCTTAGTGCCGAATTTCTCAATCAGCTGGTCGTAATCGACATCTCCGGTCACTCCATAGGGCGTGACGACGAATTCCCCGTTCATGCGGCCACTGGCGATGGTTACAGTATCCGGCAATATATGCTTTCCCGTCGCTTTGGCATCTGCTCAGAATCAAATCAAAAGGCTTTTCCCACTCGATGCCTCTCCCTGTCATCATTCAGAATCTGGTCGAATGGGATACGGATGAGGCGTTCTTCTGAACGACATATTATGCGTGCGTTCGCAGTGGCATTAGCGCTCGCATTCTGCGTGGTCTCTATTCCTGTCACTGCTCTTGATCTGGATCGGTCGAACAGCGATTACTGGACATATGACATGTCCATGATCATGGATGGCATCGAAGTCATTGGGTCACTGACTCTGACGGTCGTTGACGAGGACACGCTTACGATCGGAAGCGACACCTATGCCGTGGATGTGATTCAGTATTCTGGAGGCATCTCCGGGAGTGGAGTGATCGATGGAATGAACACCTCAATGTCGGTGGTGTACTCGGGCTTCACATATGAGCTCAAGGATGGCTTGGCGACCGTAAAGGACGATATATATTCATGGATAACTACGAGCCAATCTGAGCTTGCTCATAGGACTGAAACGCATTATGTCACGACGTCATCTCCTCCGATCGGGTCCAGATTGGTGCCAGGCGTGATGAGTCCTGGCGATTCATGGAGCGAAATCGTCTTCGAAACCACCACTTCCACAGAGTGGGTGGAGGGAATGCTGACGGACACATCCACCGATGCGGATGAGATTACCTATTCATTCTCGATTGCATCTACCGAAGAATCGCTGGCAACCGATGCGGGAACATTTCACTGTTTGAAGATAACCGTCACGGATGAGTCAGATGAAAGCTACGAAATTCGGTGGTACTGCTACGAGATGGGTTACTATGTCAAGGTTGCTGACTATGAGTCAGGTGGCAGCGTGCCATCTGTCGTTTTGGAATTGAAGGAATGCAAGTATGACGCATCCTCGAAAGTGTTGATTACTATGCTCGTTGTTGTGGGTGCGGTGGCATTGGCCGCCGTGGTCACTACAATAATCCTGCTCACGCGGAAGAATCGGATTCCACAGCAGCCGCAGGAGCCAAAGTCTACGGAGCCACCTACCCCTCCGGTCGTGTGACTGGGTCGGAAGAAACAAGAACTCAGGTGTCAAAAATGGATGAACGGACGGTCTCTGAATCAAAGACGATGGTCGCCAGGGTGATGATGCCACAGGATGCCAACGTCGCCGGGAATGTCTTCGGTGGCACCATCCTGAAGATGGTCGATGAGATAGCCTATGTGGCAGCCACGAGGCATACTCGCACCAACGTCGTCACGGCATCCGTGGACCGGATGTCCTTCCTGTCTCCGGTCCATGTCGGTGACCTTCTCACACTGAAGGCGAACGTGAACGCTGTCTGGCACTCGTCGATGGAGGTTGGAGTCCGTGTGGAAGCCATGGATCCGAGGACAGGGGAGACAAGGCACACGGGTTCTTCCTATCTGACCGTGGTTGCCCTCGATTCCGATGGCAGGCCTGTCTCCGTACCTCAACTGGTGCTGGAGACCGACGAGGATGTCCGCAGGAATAAGGAATCGTTCGCTAGACGGTCCAGGCGTCTCGAGGAGAAGGCAATCGAGAGGTTCCGTTCGAAGGAATGATCTGTCTGCCGGCCTGATTGATATAATCTATCTTGTCTTTTCAACGACTTCGGGGTTTTTATGGCAGTAATAGGTTTCACCATCCGGATGATAGGTTGGCCAAGGCTGTCTACGACCCATTGAATTCTGAACAGGAAGATGCAGTGCACCTGGAATCGATCAAGATCCTGGAGAATGTGGGGATCAAGGTGACGAGCCCCAAGGTTCTCAAGATGCTGAAGGACGCCGGGGGGATTGTGGATGAGAATACCCAGATTGTGAAGATATCGGAGGCGATGGTCAAGGAGGCGTTGTCCAAGGCCCCTAAGGAATTCACGATGTGTGGTAGAGACAAGAGATGGGATCTGAGACTTCCGGCAGTGGATAGGATATACGGCGTCAATGACGGACAGCCGACCGATGTCTGGGACATGGATACTCAGAAGAAGCGCAAAGCTACCATGAAGGATCTGATCGACCTCACGCGTGTGTGCGACGCCATGCCCGAAGTGGATCTATATTGGCCAGAAGTCGTCGCCACAGATTTGCCACCTGATGTTTCCAACAATCACGAATTCATCGCATCGATATTCAACACTGGGAAACACATTCAGCACGGTGCGGGCTCCATCGAGGACGCCAGGTTCCAGATAGAGACCGCCGCTGCGATAGTTGGTTCCGAGGAGGGACTCGCCAAGAGGCCGATAATCTCGATCACGCACACGCCCATAACCCCGCTCAGATACGAGGAGGGCGATATCGATGCTGTCGTCGAGTTCGCAAAGGCGGGCCTTCCAGTCGTCCACCTGTCCATGGCCATATCAGGGTCCGTGGCACCAGTGACGCTTGCAGGTACGATCTCGCTCGTCAACGCCGAGAACCTCGCGGGCGCAGTCATATCTGAGCTGGCAAAACCAGGTGCACCGATCCTCTACAGCTCAGAGTCTGGACCGATGGACATGAAGACCGGCGTCTTCCTGTCCGGCTCGACCGAAGGTGCTTTGATCAATGCTACTGGCTGCCAGATGGCCCGCAGATACGGCCTGCCTTCGCAAGTGGGCGGGACCGCGGCGTCGGGCTGTGTGCCTGGCTACGAGATCGGATACCAGAAGGCGATCAGCAGTCTCCTTCCCGCGATGGCCGGGGCCGATCAGATCGTCGGAATCGGCGGTTTCGAACGCTCTGGGGTCGAGTCGGTCGAGCAGATCGTGATGGATTGCGAGTTGTGGCGGAACGTCCTGCGCGCTTGGAGAGGGGTAGAGGTATCCGATAGCACATTGGGTTTCGATGTCATATCGAGAGTCGGTCCTGGCGGCTATTTCATGAAGGATCCGCACACCCTGCGCAATTTCCGGAAGGAGATGCTCCTACCTGAGATCGCCATGCTTCCGCCGATAATAGGTTCGGACACGGAACCTCTCAGAGTCGCTGCGAGAAACGAAGCGCGGAGAATCCTTAAAGAGCACGAGCCGATGGGGATCGAGCGATCAGTCAAGGGGCAGATAATCGCACTCCTGTCGAAATACGATGAAATGGCAGGCGTTCGTCCCGTTAAGGTGAACTACCTCGACTGAAGACTTAAGTGGGATGTAGCAGAATCACCCCCGAAGGTGTGAGGGCATGCAATTCTCAGAAGGCAGAGGATACGATCGTTCTCTGGCAGTGGGCGCGAAAGCTGCTGTCAAGGATGTTCTAGCTCTGAAGAAGGACGAGCGGATTCTGATAATATCGAACCCGAACAAGGACGTTCGCGAGATATCGATGGCGATCTTCGATGCAGCGATGAATGTCAAGGCAAAGCCCGTCCTGATGTTCCAGAGGGAGAAGGGTCAGTTCGACTTCGCGGAGAAGGATGTCATCACGGCGATGTCTTCGGAGCCTGATGTGATCCTGTCGATAAGCAAGGACCGGTTCGGGAAGGATAAGCACGGCCTTCTCGAAGGATATACTGGGAAGAGGAAGTACAATGACATTTTCGAAATGCTCTACGAGGAGGAGAAGGCCAGAGCCTTCTGGTCTCCTGGTATCACCCGCGACATGTTCAGACGGACAGTCCCGATCGATTACACCCGTCTGAGGAAGGACTGCAAAAGGATATGCGCGATCCTCAAAGGTTCCGAAACAGTCAGGGTTACCGCTCCAGGGGGAACCGATCTTGTGATCGGGTCGAAGGGCCGCATCGCCAAGATGGATGACGGGGATTTCAGGAAGAAGGGCCGTGGTGGGAATATCCCCTCGGGCGAAGTCTATGTCTCTCCCGCATTGGGCACCACCAATGGCGTAATCGCATTCGATGGGTCCATCGTCCTCAACGATGGAGAGATCGTGATACGCGATCCCATCGTTGCTCACATCAAGGACGGATACATAACGAAGATAACTGGCACAAAGGAGGCCAATGCTCTGAGGAACTCAATTAGGATCGCCAAGAGAAAGGCCCGCTCGATGGGCAATGACGGTCTGTTGAAATCTTCAGAGGTCGAGAGTTACATCAAGAACACGGAGAGCATCGGTGAACTGGGCATCGGTCTCAACAGGAAAGCTAGAATTGTCGCAAACATGCTCGAGGACGAGAAGGTCTATGGCACATGCCACTTCGCAGTTGGGAGCAACTATGATGGCGACGCGGATTCCCTGATCCATTTGGACGGCTTGGTCAAGGCCCCAACGATAACTGCAGTGACCGCTTCGGGACGAGAGACCGAACTGATGCGCAAGGGGAAGCTGACCTGGGATTGAGGCAACCTTTAATTCCATTTCGGGCCTTATCACTGACCGATGGAGGAACAGCTTAGGATAGGCGCGGTAGATGACGAGCCCTTCGACAGAGCTCGTCGGATAGGATGGCTTGACCTCGACGCGGTGTTTAGAACCAAGGTTCTGATGGTTGGCGCAGGTGCTTTGGGAAACGAGGTCGGGAAGAACCTGGTCCTCTCAGGCTTTCGTCATGTGACAGTTGTCGATATGGACCACGTCATGGGCTCGAACCTGAACAGATGTCTCTTCTTCTCACGAGTGGATGTTTCCAGACGGAGTCCCAAAGCCGAAGTGGTCGCCCGTGGAATGAATGCCCTCTCTGAGCATGCCAATGTCGAATCGATCTCATCCACGATCGAGGAATTGGATGAAGGGCTGTATAGGGTCCACGACATCATACTTGGTTGTCTTGACAATATCCCTACTCGGCTCCATGTGAATTCACGATCCTATCGATTCGGGAAGACTCTGATCGATGGCGGGATGGAGGGGTTCGTTGGCCGAGTCTTCGTTGCCAATCCCCCGAATGGCGCATGCATCCAATGTGGCATGAACAAATCACATGCGAAGGTTGCGAACCTTCGCTTCAGCTGTACTGGGAAGGATGTGGTATTCCATGAACCTCGACTTCCAGCCGAGATCACGACCACGAGTGTCATATCGGCTATCATGGTCAGGGAGTGCCTGAAGTTCGTATCCGGTAGGACTGATATGATGCTGTCAAATGCCTTCTTCTACGACGGTCAGAGGAATGTCTCAGAAGAGCTGGAATTCGATATCGATCCGCTTTGTCCGAATCACTGAGGCCTCCGATGTTGCTACAGGTATCCGAAAACGATATAATGTCAACAGCCGTCAGTCGTATAGGCGATCTTTCTGACTTTCAGACTCAAAGTTAAGAATGCAGAGACCGGTGCTGCAGTCGAAATGGAGCTAGAGGGTGACAATACCGTCGATGAGATCATCGAGAGTGCTGCCACTTTTTGGAACAAGGACATGGGCGCATATGTCCTGAGAAAAGGCAAGAAGGTTCTTCGCGGTGGTTCCCCGATAAAGGATTCCGGGATAATTGCCGAAGATGTGCTGGAACTCATTCCAGATCCTGAAGGCGGATAGTCGGGATGTCTCTTCCGGTGGATGTGCTTAGAAAGCGTTTGAAAAACGAGATAGAGATATGTCAGCGTGAGCTCAGACATCATATCACCGTCTCTGATCCGACCCTTATCTCCTTCCCCATCCTGATCAACGTGCATATGCTCCGCGTGCCAGGTCCTACATGGGAGGAGAACAAGATCGTGCACAGGTTCGTCCACAAGATCGCGATTCTGATAAGTGAAGAATATCCCGTCGAGAAACCGATCGTCAAGTGGCAGACTCCCATCTTCCATCCGAACATAATGCCTCCCGAGGACGGCGGTTATGTATGTACGAGATTGCTGGAGAAATGGGATTTCAGCTCGACCTTGGCCACATTCATAAGGGGCATCGAGTCGCTTCTGGTTAATCCGAATCCTAGAAACCCGTTCGGGTGCGACACATGTACTCGGGCCGCTGCATACTTCAATCGTATGAGATATCAGCCTCCTACGGTGATGGATCAGACGGACCGCAGGATCAGGATCGTGGGGGGTTCCGATGCCTAGACCCAGGATCGTTAGCGAGATCCAGCTCAAGATATCAGAGACGGCGCCGCCGTCAGTTGACAGCATTGGTCCTCATGATTGGCTATCTGAGGAATCCCTTTCTGTATTCCATCGAGTCCTTGAATCTGGGTCGACTTTTGAGGTGTACTTGTCCGAAGCTGCAAACTGCAAGATCGTGTCTCAAGCGGAGGAATCGGCTCCAAAGAGACTCGAGGTGATGGGGTTCATGTTGGGCGAAGTGTGTTCTTGGAGAGGTGAGACGTACACAATCGTCTGGGATATCGGCACAACCTCTCTGAAGAACACAACCGCGAAGGTCAGGTTTGACCATAGGGCGCTTCCGCGACTCTTCGGCGAACTCGATCGATCTGGATTCGATTATGTCATAGTCGGCTGGTACCACTCCCATCCTGGACACACGTGTTTCCTTTCAAAGACGGACCTCTATACGCAAAAGACCATGTTCAACCAGCCTTTCCATTCTGCGCTTGTAGTTGATCCGATAAATGCCGATATCAAGGTATTCAAGCTCTCGAACGAGGGGTATTGCGAGGTTCCATTTGCCCTGACTTGCGCCGCTCGTGAAAGTGAGGCTGTCGAGAATCGTCAACGCACTCGCCGGCTCAGAACAAGATGAATACATATGGTATGTGCGAATATCTCTGGAAAGGTTTTTCGGGTCCATTTGTGTTAAGGAATGAGGAGCCGGAGATGTAGAGTGACGAATGTGTATCGACTTGTCTGCATGATCGCGGTGATCGCCATGGTATCATCGTCCCTCCCTGTGAACGTGTCTGGAGCCGATGACTATACTCTCGTCGTCTCACCCGACAAGATCAAGGTGAGCATTATATCTGGCATTTTTTCTGTTGCTGTGACCAATGACTGGCCACGGATCATATTCTGGCATACGAATGATCCATTCTCGCCGACGTTCGAGGCCAGTTTCCCTCGAATCCATATGTTCAATGACTCTGATGACAATGGAGTCTTTTGCCGATCAGAGGCCGTCGGCACAGTGTTCTTCGATTCCAATCATGCTACATGGCACCTCTCCTCGATAATCGAGGGTCACACACCCGATATGGGCGAATACGCCATGTTCAGCATGTCTGCGGAGACATCGGTGTACAACATATCTGGGGAGGGTCCAGCCATCATCGAGGACTGGGCGAATGTCACTTTCTGGTTCTGCTTGACTGAGAAACCTGTCACCTATACCACCCCGACAGGCAGCTATATAGTGTCTGGCAAGACTGAAATGCGCGTAAACATGACGATTCGGATCACCAATTCCACATCTGCGGATTACATCGCACTTGAGCGATTCCTGCAAGGTGGAGGAACTACGAATTCGTTTGTGGTGACCGAGGATGATTTCCAATCCGATGAGGTTCTGACGCTCTTGTCTGGCTGGGACGATGAGACTCTTCTCGGTGCAGACTATACGAGACCTCTCAGGCAGACAGATGACGTGGTCCAGCGCATTATGTACACCAAGGAGGATAATGCCTCCCAGGCACATTTTCTGTGGGGCACGGCCGCACGGATGAGCAACGGTTCATCGTCATATGATCATATCCTTGGCTCATCGTGTTACACGACAGGCGCTGGTCTGATGCTGCATTCCGCCCTCCTTATCTCCAATGATACATATTCAATTGAAGACGAGACTATCATCGGAATCGATGAATCGGGATTTGTTGGTGGGGTCAGCGATTGGATAATGGAATATCTGCTAGCGTTCGTCGGACTCATTGCGATCGCAACGGTATCTGCGCTGGCGTTCTATCTCATACGAAAGAAGCAGAGGATCAAATCAAAAACGGAATCTGCGGATAATCTCGAAACGGACGAGATTATGGATCGTGTCTAGACCCAGATCGCATGCCGCTTCCTGAGAGACCCCTCACTCTGCCCGAGCTTCTCCATCAGCCTGGCGACTATGCTATCGAGATAGATCAGGGTGGCATTCTCGAAAAGGGTTCCAAGCGGTGCGAGAGTCTTCCTGTCATCGTCCTTCGGAGGATGTATTAACATGACTAGATTGGATGCGCTCGCGAGCTTCGAGTGGGCATTGGCAGTGATCGTGATCACCCTCGCCCCGACCCTTCGTACGATATTCGCGGTCTGGATGGCGGACATCGTCTCACCTGTGTGCGACACGATTATCACCAGGTTCCCTTCCTCGACAATGGGTGTGATGGTCTCTCCTACAAAATAGACTTCCAACCCCATCTGAACCAGTCTTATCGCGAATGCCTTGGCTATCAGGCCGGAACGGCCGACACCATAGATGAATATCCTGCGTGATTCCATAATGGCATCTACAAACTTGTCTGTCTCCTCGACCTCGTTCTCGAGCGTTTGCTGAATGCTCTTCAGGATATAGTCGACGCTCTCCTTCATTTGGATCCGGCCTTTTCCTTCTTCGAGACTGTCTTCACTTCTTTGGAGACCTTCTTCGCAAGAACTCTCTCAAGGATGACTTTCATGTACATGGCATCATGCTCAAGCAGAGGTGATCCTGATATGATTGTAATCGAATCGTTCCTGTCAACGATTGCTTCGGCCAGTGGTTCGAACCTGAGATCGCCTTTCTTGATCGAAGTATATCTCTTCTCGTTGCCGCTATCGTGCTCAACGCCTGAGAAATGGGTGTAGTACTCTCCCTTGACCAGATCATTGGTGGACTCCAGTAGTGTCTCGAAATTCTTCTGGTCCTTGAGTTGGCCGTCTTCCCTTGCGTGATAGTGCGCGAAATTGATCACCGGCACTACACCGTCTATACCCTTGCACAGCTTGGTGATCTCCGAAAGTGAGCCATAGATCTCCTGTCTGCCGCTCAATTCCAGGCCTATCGGTGCAGGTATCTTCTGTTTCTTGTACCAACCTGCAAGTTCCGTGACTTTCTCCTTTATCCGTTTTTGTGCCACCTTGGGGTTGGTCTCGCCATACAGTCCAAGGTGCGTGACGACCATGGTGCCTCCTAGCTCCTTGGCGATCACACCTCCCCATCGGATGGAGTCCATGCTCTTGAACGACAGCTCGCCATCGCTCACGAGGTCCATGTAGTATGGTGTGTGAATCGATAGCGCGACATCCAATTCCTCTGCCATGACCTTCAGTTTCCTCAGGTCGGTATAGTTATTGGCCAGGCCGCTCGACAATGTCACGAGCCTGTCTTCTACCTTTATTGGTTCTCCGAGGTCATAGATGACCTCCTCCTTCGACCCCTTCTTCCTCACGATCTCAATGACCATGTCATTGGGGAGTTCGATCGGTTTCAATCCGATCTCTTCGGGTTCTGCCGTCCTCTCTTGCACATGCGCTCTGACTAGCTGTGCCTCCAGCGCGGTAAGCCCGAGACGGTGAACATCCTCGATGCCATCCTTTAAAGTACGTCCTTTGCAGGATAGTGGTATTCCTGCAGGACCAAAACGTATCATCTGAAATCCCTGAACCCAGCTGGGTTTCCCGTGTATTACTTACTTCGTATATATTCTCTGTTGGACCGACATATAATTGTTGCTCTTGGGATACGGTCTGTGTCGAAGGTCCATCCGCGACCGATTCCAGAGCGTCATCTGACCCTGTCCAGATAAGATGGACTGGCCTATTGTCGCTATGCAAAGCTTTATAAACAGTTCCCACATTAAGACGCCTGCTCTCTGGTTGTCGGAGGAGTCAGATATGGGAAAGAAGAATAACAAAACGAACCCCAACCTCGTGAGCCTGATACAGCGTCTGAAGGACGCGAGCAGGACTAACGAGGCACCTGTCTGGCGAGACATCGCAATTCGTCTGGAGGGACCAGCAAGTAACTGGGCTGAGGTCAATATCAGCAGACTCAACCGCTACGCGGAAGAGAACGATGTTGTCGTCATCCCTGGAAAGTTGCTCGGGTCCGGCGATCTTGCGAAGCAGCTAACCGTCGCCGCGTACAGGTTTTCGGGACAGGCCAAGGATAAAGTGAAGAATGCTGGTGGACAGAACCTGTCCATTGAGGAGCTCATCGCTAAGAACCCGAAGGGCTCCAAAGTCAGGATTATGGGGTGATCTGATGGCGGTTATAGATGCTGATGGACTCGTTCTGGGGAGATTGTGCACACATGTCGCGAAGCGTCTTCTCAACGGTGAGGAGATCGCCATAGTGAACGCCGAGAATGCCATTGTCTCTGGAAACAGGGTCCAACTGCTCGCATTCTACAAGCAAAGGCGGTCCCGAGGCCAGGGCACGCACGGTCCTTACTATCCGCGCAATGCGGACACGATTCTCAAGCGCTCAGTCAGGGGTATGCTCGAATACAAGAAACCCTCTGGACGAGCTGCCTATAAGCGACTCAGGGTGTATGTCGGCGTCCCTGAATCACTCAAGGATCAGAAACCAGAGACCCTTGAGAGTGCGAAGAAGCCACACCTCGTCAAGTATGTACATCTCAAGGACATAACACTTGAACTGGGCTCTAGCAGGGAGTTGAACAAATGAAGGTTGTTGTTGCTAGCGGCAAGAGGAAGAGCGCTGTCGCACGCGCAAGCGTCAGGAAGGGCAAGGGTCTGGTTCGGGTGAACAACGTTCCGATCGAGATATTCGAACCGGCACTTGCGAGAACCAAGATCATGGAGCCATTGACACTTGCGGGCGAACTGTCATCGAAGGTCAACATCGATGTGAATGTTCAGGGCGGGGGCATAATGGGACAGGCCTCAGCTTCAAGGACCGCTATTGCCAAGGGTATGGTGCAGTTCCTCGAGGACAAGGACCTCGAATCGATGTTCATGAAATACGATCGTTCGCTACTTGTGTCTGATCCGAGGAGAAAGCTTCCAAAAACGCCTCTGGGCAGAGGTGCAAGGAAGAATCGCCAGAAATCGTACAGGTGATCTACCTTGATAATACCCGTCAGATGTTTCACTTGCGGAAAGGTCATCGGCAGTGCATACGAGGAATTCGTGAAGAGAGTCGATATGGGGGAGCCCCCGAAGGACGTCCTCGACGCTCTACACCTCGATCGATACTGCTGCCGAAGGATGATCCTCACGCATGCGGACCTGATAGACGAAGTGGCTCCCTATTGAGGATAGGGAGCCCTCTTTCAAATTTTTTCCTTCTCGGGCCCGTGGGGTAGCTTGGTATCCTTCCAGCTTGGGGTGCTGGTGACTCGTGTTCAAATCGCGACGGGCCCATCTGGCTCTTTTGTCAATCAGCGGGAATTGAATTTCTGCCTCGTTGTCCCACAAACCATTTACTTTTCAGCACTTAGCATGATAGGTCAGGACTGAAGGGGATTTGAACCCCTGAGGTGCCAGTATGTCAGGATTCGGATTCAATCAGCGAGGAATTGGCAGGAGCTAAACCCCTTTTCTATTTCTTATAATCCGGAGGCTCTAGACACGGGACCCGAAGTAGAAAAAGCAGAACAGAAAGAGTGCTATCACTACCAGCAATACTACAGACGCCCATCTCTTGGCCCTCACCCATGATTGCGCCATCTCGATCATGCCACATCCTCCAATATCCGAATCACTCTCGATGGCTTAAGGGCTTCTGTCATTCACCATGATTTTTTCATTGATGAGTACTATTTTCTCGCGTCTTTGTAAGGCCCGGAAACCCGGCTCAAACACATTTCCACTTCCTCTAAAGTCTATAAAACTCGATACGCGGGCATCTTGCAAGAATCCCTTCGCTCTGTCATGTTGCCTCATGATGGTTGGATGAATTGAGTGAGGGGTAATGTTGGATGTCAAGAAAAGAACATGTATTCCTTTGCTTCCAGTGATATTTTCAATTCGTCACGATGGGCAATCGCTGTGTCCTGTGCTGTCTTGGTAACATTCGCCGCAGCAAGGGCGTTCTTTAGGTCGTCATTGCCAATGTCAATATTTCCTGAATGAATATGCTTAAAAAGATATTCAATGAATTCTCTCGTGTCCTCGCCAATCAAGCCTTTTGAATGCGCCTCTCGGAAGTTGACATCGTCCTTGATGATGCCGGACAGCCACATATACATGCCAAGGAAACCGCCTTTCTTGGCGGCCTCTGGTGCATAGTGAGAGTCATAGGTTCGAAGAATTTTGCCCACATATGGTGCCACCAATCCTGAAAACTCGTTGAACGCTTGAATGAATGATGATGCAAGTTCATTGAGCTTGTCCATCCGTTTGACAAGGTTCTCATCGGCGTGTCTCATATCTTTTTGTCTTTCCATAGGTGTTGATTTGGATTTCTGCCATATGGGGCGAAGAGTGAAATCATAAATTTTTCCATCTGCAGTCAGACTAATGTTCCTAAGATCCTCATAGCCTATTCTTGCCATGCCGTCTTGGTTGAATTCCTTGAAATATTCGTTGGCCATTGTGCTGTATGCCACTACCTCTGACTTCTGAATACTTGCCTGCCTTGTGTATTTCGTCAGCTGATTTTCAATAATTTCGCTTAAGATAATTGAAGAAGCGAATAGATATAGAAAGATTGACAGGGTTATCATGGCAATTTCTGTCACTTTAGGTTCATCATACAACGATTCGCCATTCATCCATGCTACAGCTATCAATACGCCGTTAGCTATCAGTATTGTAGGCATTGTCTTAATTATGCCTTTGTCAAGTTGAGACCAGACCTCCCACCAGGAAACATGAACGAGCTTGCGGCGATAATCTGTCTCAACTTCATCAAGCTTACTTGCTTTCACAGGAACTCCACAAATCGGGCAGTAGCTCGCCAATTCGGGAATCTCTCTTTTGCACCCTCTGCAAGATCCGACCATTTCCATCACCGAATCGCCCTCAATGACTTAATGGCTTCTCTCAGAGAAATAGGCGTGCGGCCGCCGGGCCGCGAACCCTGTGCGAGCCAGACATCCTTTTTCTGGTTTCAATCAAGCACCGCAGCATCTCGTTCTGATTCCCTATGTCTCCCACCAAGGGCCTTCAGTGGGAAGTACGCTACTATACCATGAATA